>JAIOYP010000023.1 GCA_021741155.1 Flavobacteriales bacterium
AAAAAGAAATAATTGATGGCTTATCTGCGTTTGGCGAGATGGTCCAATCTCTTGATGATTGTGTTGATATTCCTGCTTGCTAAGACCCAACTGATTGACCCCGTTTCGGAGCTCTCAGGAGTTATTTCCTGCATATCTAATTTGCATTGGCTGTTGTTGGCATTGGCAACCATGCTTATTGCTGCATCAGGGAATGTGGTCAACGACATCTTCGATCAAAACATCGATTTTCATAATAAGCCTGATAAAATTATTGTCGGTAACACCATTTCTGAAGCTAACGCCTGGAACTATTATTACGGTTTAGGTTCCGTTGGGCTTGGACTTGGAATGTTCCTTTGCTGGGGTTTGGGTAACCTTTCCAATTCCTTGATTTTCATGCTGTCGGCAGGCGGATTGTACTTCTATTCGTATTCATACAAGCGCCAATTCCTTATCGGGAATCTGGTGGTTGCATTCTTGGCTGGGCTCGTTCCATTCCTGCCGCTTTACTTCCAAATGATGTGTACTCCAAACATGTGGATGGAATTGCCGTGGGCTCCAGTTTTAGTAGCATTGGGATTTTTCTCGTTCCTCACCACGCTTATTCGTGAGATGATAAAAGACATGGAAGACCTAAAGGGAGATCAGTTGTTGAAATGCACAACCATTCCAATTGTTCTTGGTGTAAAAGGCGCAAAGGCGATAGTAATCTTGCTATTGATGGTTCTGATGAGCGCCATCGTCTCACTACAAACAGCATGGATTCATGATAAAGATTGGTTGATGTTCAGTTACTTCCTGATTGTTGTTCAACTGCCAGCGGCATCCACCATTTTTTTAGTTATGCGAGGGAAAACCCCTAAGGATTTTCATTTGGCAAGCACGCTCACTAAAGTGTTGATGTTAGGTGGAATTCTTTCCATGGTTGTGTTTAGAATCGCAATTCTGTGATTGATTTGATTGGAAAAGAACTCGTTCTTGCTTCGGCTTCTCCAAGGAGAAAATGGCTGATGGAAGAGTTGGGTTTGGAGTTCACCATTCAGCCAAAAAACGTGGAGGAAATTTATCCCGATAATTTGAAACGGGAAGAGATTCCGTTGTTTCTCTCCAAGTTAAAAGCAAACGCCTTTTCTAAGGAAGAATTAGAAGGGAAGATTATTCTCACCGCAGACACCATCGTTTGGCTCAACGACCGTGAACTGCAAAAACCTGTCGATTTGGAAGATGCGAAACGCATGATTCGCCAGCTTTCTGGCGCAACGCATGAGGTTTACACGGCCATTACTATCAGAACATCGGAAAAGACAATCTCCGATTTTGATAGAACAGAAGTACACTTCCGCAAATTGACCGAGGATGAAATCGATTTCTATGTGCAGAAATACAAACCACTCGACAAAGCTGGAGCCTACGGCATCCAAGAATGGATTGGCTACATCGGCATCGACCGAATTGATGGCTGCTACTTCAACGTGATGGGATTGCCGCTAAGAAAGGTTTATGCGGGATTGAATTCTCTCTAAGTTTGGCGAATTGAGGTTACTTTCGAAATTCTTCGATGCAACCAACTAAGCGAAATTTCTTTGATTGGCTCGGCAAGGTTGAGCCGTACTTCTTCCTTTTGGTGATTGTGGTCAACCTCATCCCAGTTCTATCGGTTGATTATTTTCCAACGGTTGACGGGCCAGCTCATCTGTATAATTCCAAGCTGATTTCGGAACTGTCGCGCGATGGTCAAAGTCCAATCAGCCAATACTTGGAATTCAATCAGACCGCCACTTCCAACTGGTCAGGGCACTTGTTGCTTTCTGGTCTTCTCCTGTTTTTCTCTGCTTTTTGGGTCGAAAAAGCCATCCTTCTCTTTTATCTGATTGGATTCCCATTGGGCATTAGGTATTTGCTACGGGCTTCAGGAGTTAAAAGCTCTTTGCTCATTTACCTCATCTTCCCATTCACCTATTCCTATCTGTTCTATTACGGCTTCTATAACTTCAATGTGGGTCTCGTTTTGTTCTTCTTCGGAGTGGGACTTTGGATGAAGAGTGAAAGTATCCCTTCCATTTCGAACTACGTCAAACTTGCCGTCATTTCAACGCTCATAAGCCTTTCGCATCCGTTTGTCTTTGTTCTCTTTTTGCTTACCATTTTCGTGATGAATCTGCCTAATCTGATAAGTGCAGTAACTAATCGCGAAACCAGAATTGCGCTGTTCAAAAACCTATCGTTTCAGTTTGCCTCCCTCAGTATGGGTCTGGCAGTAACAGCTTGGTTCGTCATTACGGAAGATACATTGCAAACGTCCACGAGGTTCATTTTGTGGAAAGACATCATCGTGTCGCTCAAGTACATCATGCCCATCAAGGGAATTGAACCTGAAGCTTATAATCTACTGAGCCGAGTTTTGCTCTACACCTTTAGCGGACTGCTGCTCGTGGTTGGCCTAGGAAGCCGAATTCAAACAGGAGACTTCAAACTTATCCATCCCGAATGGTTGATGATGAGCCTTGCTACCCTTTTGCTGTTGTTTGTAGCTCCAGACTACATGGGAACAGCAGGCTTCATTTCCGCCAGGTTGATGTGGTTTTTCTTCGTCTTTCTGGTTATTTGGTTGTCATTCCAAAGAATTCCAAAATGGGTATCACTAGCAGTGTTTCTTATGGCGAATGGCATGACGGCATGGACTGTAAACCATAACGCCAAGGCGATTTCTAAGGCCAGTAGTGTTGCAGCAGAATTGGTGGAAGTTTCCGCCTTGATAGAGCCGAATGCAACGGTGCTTCCCATCACCATTCGTCAGACTAAGCCCTTTGTTCATGTCTCCAATTATTTGGGAGTGGACAAGCCGATCATTCTACTTTACAACTACGAAGCAGCCCTCACCTACTTCCCACTGCAATGGAGTTATGATAAGATTGCGGAACAGAAGCTCGGCACCATGAAGCCATCAAAATGCATTTCATGGATTGGAGGAAAACATGTTGGAGATGCGGTTCAGATAGATTACGTCTGTATGGTTATTGAACCTGGGCTTTCTAAGCATTTGGCGTGCGAAAATGAACTGAACCGAAATCTGGCAGAATACTACGAGTTGGTTTATTCTAATGCAGGTGAGACTGTCAAATTATACAGGAGTTTGACCAAGGAACGCGATTGAACTTCCTAGATAATCTAAGCCAATCCACATTTTTGCCTTTTTCGTTTTTTCTTTTTCGCCCCTTTTTATTGGAAAAACTGGAAAGGAAAAAGAAACAAATCGCTCTTCAAACCGTTATGAATCTGTGGTGCTAAATTCCGCATCGCTTTTATATTGTATAAAACAGGCATTCTGACTATTTTTGCAGCCCTTTTTGGGGCGCTGTATTTTGACTGCGATATCATTTAACAGAAACAGACAACATGAGACAACTTAAGATTACCAAATCGATAACTAATCGTGAGAGTGCTTCGCTTGACAAATACCTACAGGAAATTGGCAAGGAAGACCTGATCACTGCAGACATGGAGGTAATCCTGGCGCAGAAGATCAAAGCTGGTGATCAAGCTGCCTTGGAGAAATTGACCAAAGCGAATCTTCGTTTCGTGGTGTCTGTTGCCAAGCAATATCAGAATCAGGGATTGAGCCTTCCTGACCTTATCAATGAAGGAAATCTTGGTTTGATTAAGGCTGCACAGCGATTTGACGAAACACGAGGTTTCAAGTTCATTTCGTATGCTGTTTGGTGGATCCGTCAGTCCATTCTTCAGGCTTTGGCTGAGCAATCTCGTATTGTGCGTTTGCCTTTGAACCAAGTTGGTTCGTTGAATAAGATTAATAAGGCTTTTTCTGCCCTTGAGCAGAAATTTGAGCGTGAGCCATCTGCAGAGGAGCTTTCTGAAGTATTGGAAATTCCAGAAGAGAAAATTGCAGATACAATGCGTGTTTCTGGACGTCACGTATCTATGGATGCGCCTTTCGTTCAAGGAGAAGACAACAGTCTTTTGGACGTTTTGGTGAATCACGATTCACCACGCGCGGACAGCCAATTGATGAACGAATCGCTTCAAAAAGAAATTGAGCGTTCACTTTCTACGCTTACAGAGCGCGAAAGAGATGTGGTAAAACTTTTCTTCGGAATTGGCATGAACCACGGGCTAACCTTAGAAGAGATTGGAGCGAAATTCGACCTTACAAGAGAGCGTGTTCGTCAAATCAAAGAGAAGGCTATCAGAAGACTACGCCATACGTCACGTAGCAAACTGCTGAAAGCTTACCTAGGATAAACCAAACCCTAAATACATTTTCATGAGTATTGACACGATTGCTTCAAAGTCCAACGGAACTTATGAGGCAGACTTGAACAATTGGATCGACCGAGAGAAGGCCGCCATTAAGTTGATGTCTATTATCGGAAATCTCCGATACGACCGAGCAATTGAACTTATCATATTTCGCAATCAACTGCACGATTGCAATGTGGGTGAGATTCTTGCCTACCATGAGTATGCACGCAAGATGGTGAACAAGCCCATCACGATTTTCGATAGTTTGGAAATTGCTGAAGGATTGGTCAGAATGGAACTGGCTCCAGCCAAGTTGGACTTAGGGAAATTGACCCACGAATGGTTGGAGGCTAAAGCCGCTGGCCAAACGGTTGATGCGTTTTTGAACACGACCATCGGAACCTTCAAAATGGAAGGAAGAGAAGCATCTGCACCTCAAGATGTTGTGCTTTATGGCTTTGGTCGAATTGGTCGATTGGCGGCTCGTGAGTTGATTTCTCAATCAGCAAAGGGCGACCAGTTGCGTTTGAGAGCAATTGTAACGCGTTCAAATTCGGATATGGATATCTACAAGCGAGCTGACTTGCTTCGTACGGATTCTATCCATGGACCATTTCCTGGAACAATTGAAGCTAGCATTGAGAAGAAAGCGTTGATCATCAATGGTCACACGGTTCTTTTGATTGCAGCAAATAACCCGGATGAAGTTGATTACACCTCTTACGGAATCAACGATGCGTTAGTAATTGACAACACTGGGGTTTGGAGAGATGCTGCTGGATTAAGCATGCACTTGAAGTCTAAGGGCGTGAGCAAAGTGATGTTGACCGCTCCAGGAAAGGGTGATATTCCGAATATCGTTCATGGAGTGAATCATCTCAGTTTCAATCCAGACGACCACAAGATTTGGTCAGCTGCTTCTTGTACAACCAATGCCATTTCGCCTGTTTTGGCGGTTATTGAAGCAAAGTTTGGAGTGGAGAAAGGTCACATTGAGACGATTCACGCTTATACGAATGACCAGAATCTACTAGACAATTATCACAAGAAATACAGAAGAGGTCGTTCTGCTGCCACAAACATGGTTATTACCGAAACAGGCGCAGGAAGTGCTGTTGCGAAGGTGATTCCAACATTGGGAGGCAAATTGACTTCGAATGCGGTTCGTGTTCCTGTGCCAGATGGCTCGTTGGCTATTTTGAATCTGACTTTGAAAACGAAAGTTTCTTTGGAAGATATTGATGCCGCCATGAAAGATGCTGCGCTCAATGGAGACTTGGTTGAGCAGATTCGCTATTCTACTTCTCACGAATTGGTTTCTTCAGATGTGGTTGGTGATAGTTGCGCTTCTATTTATGACAGTAAAGCAACGATTGTAGCACCTGACGGAATGAATATCGTTATCTATGCTTGGTACGACAACGAATACGGCTATACACGCCAAGTGCTTCGTTTATCCAAGTACGTGAGCAAGGTTAGAAGACTACATTATTATTAAGAAAACAATACTTAAACGTGAAGCCGACCTGAACTTTCAGGTCGGCTTTTTTGTTTCCGAATTTTGTCAAGTGCGGTTCGGCAGAAGTACTCTACCTTGAAGCCTTCATTTAACTGGAATATGACCCCAATACAACGATTGAAATTTTCCCGCACAGCGGATGTTGAATTTGTAAAAACCCTCAAAGCCCGTGTGGCGGAATATTTTGCAGAGAAACAAATAACCAAGCATGGAAATGCTGGAATGGTGGTTAAAACCGTATCCATTCTGCTGTTGTATCTCGTGCCGCTCGGATTTGTTATTTCTGGGTTTGTGTCGCATCCGCTTTTGCTTTTCATTCTATGGGTAATGATGGCAGTTGGAATGATTGGCATTGGCATGTCAATTATGCACGATGCCAACCATGGCTCTTATTCGAATAATCCGAAGGTGAATAAAGCATTGGGCTATCTCATTAATATCGTAGGTGGAAGCGCCATTGTTTGGAAGATTCAGCATAATGTGCTACACCATTCCTTCACCAATATTGATGGACATGATGGTGACATTGACACGGGCGGAATCCTTAGACTTTCACCAAACACCAAACAACTTTGGATTCATCGTCTGCAAGCATTTTACGCTTGGTTTCTCTACGGCATGATGACGATTAATTGGGCAACATTCAAGGATTTTCTTCAAATTTTTGATTTCAGAAAGCGCGGCTTGACCGTAAAAGGAAGAGGTGAATTTAGTTTGCAGGTTACGCGCATGACCATTGCCAAACTGCTTTATTGGGGAGTTGTATTGGCCTTGCCATTGTGGCTGAATCCAGCAGCGTGGTGGGTAACCTTGCTGTTCTTTCTTACCATGCATTTTATTGCAGGCGTGTTTAGTGCGATTGTATTTCAATCGGCTCACGTAGTGCCAGATGCAGAGTGTCCAATGGCACCAGAAGATGGCAAAGTGGAGGTGAGTTGGTTTGTGCATCAACTACGCACGACTTGCAACTTTTCTCCAAAGAGCAGAATCTTTTCTTGGTATGTGGGCGGATTGAACTACCAGATTGAGCATCACTTGTTTCCGAACATTAGCCACGTGCATTACCGCAAGCTTTCTAAGATTGTTCAGGCAACAGCCAAAGAGTACGGTATTCCCTATAATGTTTACCCAAATTTCATGATTGTGGTGTGGGAACACACCAAACATCTGTGGCGATTGGGCAATTCTAAGGCTACTGTAAGCGCTTAGTATTCAGTATTTAGCAGGAAAACTACGTTAGTTGCTGAGTTATTAACTACGTGAAACACTGAAATTTCGTTGGTTTCGTTAAAATAGCCATTTATGGCTATTTCTGGTACATCAACATTCTCTAGTTTTGTGGTTAACAATTAATTAACGATGAGACCAGAAGAAGAGTTGGTTTTAAAAGTACTGAGAGTGACTATTGCTGCGGCTTTCTTGGCTGCGCTTAGTTGGATGGTGTATAAGGGCTAATCAATTCCGTTTATCCTTCTTAATGATTCCGCCCTTGCTGGCGTAGAAATCAACTTGGAAGGCTATCACGGGGAGAAGCCCCACTTGATATCTATACACCAATTCGTTGTGCTGCTTGTCGTATTGTTGCCTAAGGATATTCTTAAAATCGACAAAGTTTCCTAAGTCGAAAGATATCATCCAAGAGAATTTTGGTTTGTTCTGCCGATAAGCAATGCGGAGGTCTGGTCGGAAATAACTCGGATAGGTCTGGGTAAAAGCAAGCGAATCAATTGTTACTGCCTCTCTTGCAGCGCTTGAAGCGGCAAGGTCGATTGGAGTGTAGCGGAAACCGCCCGCATAGCCAATTCTCAACCCGAATTCCAACGCGCTGTTCTTAAATTGAACTTCGTATCCACCCATAAACGAAGTAGTAAATCGGCTATCGTATGCACCTGAGTACGTTTTTCCATTCAAAGGCGTATACGTGGACCGAAACACAGAACCATTAACCACAAAGAACCAATGTTTGGCGTAATACCGTTGGATGGAAATATCCAGTCCGTAATTCATCCCCGTTCCTTTATTCACCAGTGAATCTTTGGCGTAGCCAGACCGCTCGTTGAGTACCATGTAGGTGCTGTTTGGATTGGCGCTCACAGGTAAATTGTAGAGGTATTGGAAATACGGTTCAATCTTGAATTTGTAATTACGCAAGAAGCTTAGCTCATAACTCAATACGAAATGATGACTCTGCACCATCTTCAAGTCTTTATTGGGGTAATAGATGGAGCCATCACTTCTTGTGTACTGAGTGAAGTACGAACCTAGCGGCAAATACTGTCCGTGCAAGCCATAACCGAAGCTGAACTGCGAACTCTCGCCCACTTTCTGCGTGATGCTCAAACGTGGCTCGATGGAGTACGTGTTATTTAGTATGAGATACGTGGCATGTAAACCGCCAACTATTGTAGTTGTGGCCGTTGGTCGATACTTTGCCTGCAAGTAGGGCTGGAGGGTTGTGGTGGCGCCAGAACCATCAATCAGCACGTTGGTCTGATTTAGCGAATCAACATACTTCGATTCATGGAATGAGTAGAAATTCTCATCGGCATGAAGTCCCGCTCGGAGGCTAATGCGGCTACTGAATTTATGATTGTAGAATGAGTGCAGCGCCACCCGTGTGTTATTGAAATGCGTATCGCGAGTTGGGTGTAGCACGTAATTGAAATCGAGCGTATCGTCTCCATCCGTTACATCGTTGTAGGTGCCTGCGATTACTGTTTTTAGGTACGATTTCTCGTTGATAAGCTGCGTCCACGAAACACCCATTACCGCTAGGTTGGTTTTGAGTGTCGTCTTGGCGCGGTTGGCATATTCTAGCCATTGGGCAGAATCTTTCTTTACCAAACCTTCTTCGGTGCTCATTCCGCCAATACCGAAAATGCTGATGCGCGCCTTTTTCATGTTCGGTAATTGAACTTTGAAGGAAAGGTCTTGATAGGTGTTGCTGGTAGTTTCGCTGACCACATAAATGCCCATGGCGCCCAAAATACCCAAGGTAGAATAGCGGTAATTGAACAGGTAGCTTGAGCCATCATCTTTCTTAGATAGCGGACCTTCGGCTCCGGCATTAAGTCCCAACAAACCCACATTGACCATAAACTCGTGCCTATCGGGGTTTCCGTTGCGGAAGTTTACATCAAACACGCCCGAAAAAGCATTTCCGTATTCGGCAGGGAATGCGCCCGTGCTGAAATCGGTGTTTCCCATTACGTGAGGAGAAAGGGCTGTGATGCCGCCACCCGAAGAACCAGGGCGCGAAAAGTGGTTCAGATTCGGTACATCAATGCCTTCTAATCGCCATAAAATACCTGCGGCAGAATTGCCACGCACAATTACATCGTTGTCGTTATCCTGCGCAGCAGTTACACCCGGAACATTGAGCGCCACACGGCCGGGGTCGTTGATGCTTCCTGCAAAACGCTGCGTTTCTTTGATGCTAAAAGAGCGCGAACTCACGGTCATCATCTCGTTGCGGGTTTGGCCGTCTTGCGTAGCCACCACCTTCACTTCTTCGGTCATGTTTACGCTTTCTTGTAGCGCAATATCGATGGTCATCTCTTTGCCTGAGCTGAGGGTAATGAGCCCGCTGCTCCACGGGCCGTAGCCGATGTAGGTGCATTTCACTTCTACTCGGCCAACAGGCACATTCTCTAACGTGAATTTGCCATCCAAATCGGTAGATGCGCCAATCATCTCCGCCAATTGAACATAAACCGCAGCCCCTATGAGCGGTTGTTTTGTTTCGGCATCAACCACTGTTCCGCGAATGGTTTGGTTGCGCTGGGCGAAGGCCGATACGGAGATCAGCAGAAAAGAAAAGAGTAGAAGCCGCTTCATGCGGGCAATGTAGTGAAAGTGAATAGGGGTCAGTGCTGGATAACTGTAGAAAGTGTCGTTATCACATCAAATCATCTATCTGCGTTGATGCGTCCTTATTTGGTTCCACATCATGAATGAGGGTGTGCTGGTTCTGAAGCATGGCGTAGATATCTCCCAAACTGGCCGGTTTGCGGAAATGATGCTTAATGCCCAAACGCTGAGCAAGCAGGTTGGCATCGAGTTCAGACAGCGGTTTAAACTCCTTTCGCGCTAGCAAACGGCCCGGGCGCAGCAGCGCACTATCTAGTCTGCGGAGGTCTACGTTGAAGGTGCAGATTATTTGCAGGTTGAGCATATCGTTTAGCAATCCATCGGTCATGTTTAGCAGGTTTGTTACACCTTGAATACGTACGCCTTCCTGCCGTTTGGCAAGCAATGGTTCGGCATCTTCTATCAGCAGCACACAGAACTGCCCATCTCGCGAAAGGTTCTGAACGGAGTTGGTGAGAAAGGTCATGAAAGCAGGGTCGGTAAGATGGTCGACCATGTTTGGTGGCATGTAAATAACCGATTTGCGGGCAACGGCTATTTGCCTAAGCAGATGACGGATGTAGTAGGTTTTGCCTGTTCCCGGTAGGCCGTGGAAGAGTACCAATCCTTTAGAACTGGTGTTGAAACGGCTCATGAGGTCGTTATGAAACTGCTCAAAACCATGACCATAGTTAATGTCGAGATCGCGGATGGTGAAGTTGTCCTGAACCAACCGTTCCACCAAGGTAAAATTGTTGTTGTGTACCTCAATCAGGTTGATTTTTGGCTTGCCCGGTTTTTTCTGCATGGTGAACTCATTCATCATCTCACTGATTTCCATTTCAAAATACTCATCATACAGCGGACTATCCTCAGGTGGACGCGCAAAGTTGAATGCACTGGTATATACACCGTTGTGCTTTTTCGTGACGCTTAGAGGTACAACGAATTGGTCTTCGTTCACTTCGTGCAGCTGCGTGGCATAGAGCAGGTAGCCCGGATACATCGGAAAACTGAGGACATAACGCACAGGGGCTTCCCAACCTTCCTTCTCATTCGCGTAGCTAAAGATCTTCTTGGCCCCATAATCCTCCTCACACGTACTGAAAACAGCGCTTGCCTCTATGTGTCCATAGAAATGCAGTAGCGAAGGGGGATATTTGAACATGGCCACATAGTAGCGGTGCAGCGGAAACTGATCGGGCGTCAGATTTTCTTGGCTGTAAATGAATCGGATATCTTCGTCAGTAAGTGGTTCCATCTTTTTGGGTTTTGGTTTTCGGAAAGCGTTATCTGCTTCGGTACTTTCCTTCACAATGCTCAGCGGATGTGTCATTTCCATTGGAGGGTCATTTTCATACTGTATCTGGCGCACCATTACAAAACGGGGAACATCGGCCTCCAGCACCATCCGCCATATCCAATTGCCATGTTTGTCCTCCTTGTCCTGAAAGGTGAACTGCTCCTCTATTTCACGCTCAGTAATGATACGTTTGCCCTCAGCATCATATTTGAACTCATGACCATAGCGTAGGGTCTGTACCAGATCGCCCTTGAGATTGTATTTGTCGGAGCCTACCGTATCGCCATATTCGTTGAAGAAATAGACTTCGCGGTAATTGAGCGCATCGCTTTCATTGTCGAGGTGTTCACTTGTATGTTCGATCCGCTGGCCTTTTTCGTTGTAGGTGTTGGTGATACGTGATTGCAGTTTTCCATCGCTTTTGAGCCGTGTTTCAAAGCCAAGCAACCGTCCTTGCTCATCATAGGTGTGTGATCTTATTGTGGAATGGGCTGGATGGTTACAAGTGATATGTGTGTGATGGAGCACCTGGCCTGCATCGTTATATTCGGTGGTTGTTTCGTAGAAGGGTTCGCCCTTGTTGGTGCCAATGACCTTGATTTGCAGACCACGGTCATTGTAGATGTATGTGTTGCAACTCACTTGGTTGCCTTTTTTATACTCGCTAGTCACTAATGGCCTGTTGTCGCCTTCGTAGGTACGTTCTTTCCATTCTCCGGGCGAGCCATACATGAGTTCGTGTGCCAACTGTCCATCGGGTCTGAAGGTGAGGATGTGGTTTAGGTCTTCATTTGCCCGCAGGTCTTCGATAACGGAACCTTCCTCTATCAGTCCAGCCTTGAGTTTGGGTTTATAGGTGATGGTCATTACTTTAATGACAGGGCCTTTGAGGCGGGCTGTTTCGCGGGCGATTACGTCTGGTTTTTGGAATCGATGAAATTGATGGAACATGAGGGGGTGGATTATAATTGTTTACGTGAAGATATTAAGGTTCATAATCCAATCCAAGTGCTTTCTGACCCAGGGTTGGAACGTAGAAGAATGCAGAATTATTTTGTGGGCTGCACCAAACCATTCCGACTGGTTTTAGGCTCAACCACCTTGTCTTTGGTTGTTTTGCTTCGGCATTAACCACCCTACCTCTAATGGTTCTAATGGTTTGGTTGCGTTGGGCAAAGGCAGATACAAAGACCAGCTGAAAAGACAAGTGTAAAAGCCGCGTTATGCGATTAGTGTAGAAATTGTGGTGGTTGTAGAATTATCCTCCATCCAACCAAAACACGGAATTGCGATGTCAGAACTTACTTCCCTAACAAATCCACCGCCTTGCGCAGGTAGTCGCGCTCTTCTTTAAGGCGGGCGTATTCTAGTTTGAGGGTATCCAATTCGGTGGTTTGCGCTTCTAGCTTGCCTTCGGTGGCAGCATCAAGCTGCTGCGCGAGGTCGGTAAAGAAGTTGTGCCCAAGAGCCACGCTTAGCTCCCATACTATGTAAGTTTGGATGGAACTGCGGTATATCGTTTCCTTGATGGTCTGATCAGACCTATCCAGTTTCCGGGCCAATCTCGCTTTATTCAGTCCTTTCTCAAACATCATTCTGCGAATTAGTTTGCCTACGTCTAGGTCTTTTATTCTGTTCAAGTTCGACATATCAGGTTTTTATTGGGTTTACTCAGGTATTTACTGAGACAACCCATGTTAATACTGGGTCTTTTAAAGTTTTGACTGGGTTTACTCAGGTTAAGACTAACTAGTCTAAGTCTAAACCTTAGTAAACAGAAGGAAAGGCTGTGTAAACACAGCCTTTCCATGAAAAGACCACGGTTTTACTATGGGTTTTCTAGTGTTGGCTCAGAAGGACCTCCTCCAGTAAAAAACTGACCCAACTCTTCCACCTTACTGTCGTAGCCCAGCCCAGCTTGGGTGCTGTCTTTATACTGTGCATACTTGTAATCGAGTAGCGCGTTCTGATAGTTATCATAGTCGTGCAATCTGCGCGTTTCTGTCATGGCTTTGGCCAGTGATTCAAAGCGCATAGCACCCAACTCATAGAACTGACGGCTTTCATAATCTGCCTCAAATTCTACCCAGTTAACATCGGGGCTGTCTAGTGCAGGCTGACTCACATGATAGTCCCTGTCTTTGTTTACAAACAGTTTATTCGTTTCACTAATCTTACCCACCTTGCCATTCTCTTCGGAGCTAAGGTTGCGCAGATAGGGTTTAATAAGTGCCTCCATCTGGTCTCCCAGTACTATAATCTGGTCCTTAACGGCCTGAGGGATGTGGTTGTTGTTTAAGTCTTGAAAAGGCATTTTTTTTAAATTTTTAAGGGTTTATTAATAAATTATCCTACCAAAGTAAAATGGGATATTTTGCATTGTCAATGACTAGAAATGGCTATTTTAACCCCATTGTCATGTGCACTATGCTAAATGCTTTATGATTTTTTTTAAGATTGTTCTTCGACAAAATAGGCAACACTAAACTATGTTGTGCTTTTAATCGCCATTACAAGCTTCTTTCAGAATCACATTTCGGTAATTTAGCTTTTGCCGAAAAACGTCAGATTTGAGTCTCTTCAACCAACCAAATCAACAACAAAAAAAGCCAAGACTGGAGTTTTACCCCAACAAAAACGCCATCGTATCCACCCCATCCGCGTAGTCCCACAACTCAGGAGATTGCGCCTTTCCGAAAGGAACAGAATGCTCAAAACCCAGCTTATCAGAAGCAACCACGCATTGAATTTTGTCTGCATGAATCTTCACTTCAGCCTTCATTTGGTCTAAAGTGCCAAAAGTCTGATAGTGCAACACGCCAACAGGACAACCCAAACTCGCATCTTCTCTAAGCAGCAAGAAACCATTGTCCAAATGCGCCATTTTCTCAACCAGAAAAATTGCCTTGTGGTATTCGTAATTGTTGAAATACTTGTTGTGGTTGCCAATCGGTTTCCAATCCTCCAACGTAGCCAAAAACGTTTTCGGCTCCATTTTATCAGACAGATAAACCTTAGAAACATTGCGGCAACCCAATCCGAAATAGCGAAAAATGTCTTTGCCCAATGCACGCAATTCATCCAACGATTCATCACCATTAATAATGGCAATTGCATTCCTGTTTTTGCGAATAATGTTCGGATACTTTCCAAAATAATACTCGAAATAGCGTGCGCTATTGTCGCTTCCCGTGGCAATTACGTGCGTAAAACCTGTCAGTTTTCCATCACTCAACTCAATCTGCGAAGCCAACTCAGGACTAATATCCACAAGCGCCTCCACCAACTTCTTTGGTAGAATTTCATCCTGAGAAGAAAGCTTAACCACAGCCGTATTTCCCGAAATAAGCACACAAAGCAAATCGTGAAATCCCACCAGCGGAATATTTCCCGCCATAATCAAACCCACACGTTTATCTCCCTTTTCAGGAATATCCGAATAGGCCGAAAGCCACTTATCAAGCTTATCCGCTTGCAGCATAAAAGCGATTCCGCGCAAGGCCAACGCCATGTTCTCCTGCGTAAACCACCTGTTCTGCGCCTCCGCCTGATTAAAAGCCGCGGCCCAATCGCTTTCCTGCGGATTTTTAGAAATTGCTCCCAAAACCTCGCCCAATCGAATAAATGCCGCCTTTCGCTCTTGATGGTTCATGCGCGTCTACTATATTTGAGCGCGCAAAACTAACCTTACTTTAAAAGCAAGACAAGATGGCTATCAAGATAACAGACGAGTGTATAAACTGTGGGGCCTGCGAGCCAGAATGCCCAAACAACGCCATTTATGAAGGCGGTGCCGAATGGCGCTTTTCCGATGGAACTTCAGTAAAAGGCCAGTTCAAAGGATTCAGCGGTTTTACAGCCGATGCAGATTCAGCTCAAGAGCCAAAAGAAATGGATGTGTACTACATCGTTACAGATAAATGCACCGAGTGTAAAGGATTCCATGATGAACCTCAATGTGCTGCGGTTTGCCCAGTAGATTGCTGCGTTGATGATGAAGATAATGTTCATACAGAAGAAGAAAACCTTCAAAAGAAGGCAGCACTTCACCTCTAAAATTGAGGCAAGAAATTTGAAAGGCGAGACATAGTTCTCGCCTTTTTTATTCCAAATACCTAACAGGTTTCAAAAACCTGTTAGGTCTCAGAATTTGGGCAATTTTGTTCAGAGCATAACGTATCAACAAAAGATGGAAGGAAAAAATCAGATAGATGATATTTTGGGCGTTCCACCGATGAAAAATCGGGGTCAGTCCTCCTCAGGCGGATATATCTTTTTTGCCCAAAAGCAAAAAAGGATGCCGCTCCCATTCTTAACGCACGCAGTCTTCCAAATTCCTACGTTCATCAAACTCACATTTTTCCTTTTTCTTCTTTTTCCTTTTTCCTCCTTCTCCCAGGCCGATACCACACTTCGCAACTCCATTCTCCAAAAGTTCGAAACCATGCGAACAGGCCAAGATTCCGAGAAAATGGTAGCCTCAGCCATCCTCGAAGCGCTGTTGTCAGATTACTATTCCGACCCAACACGCTTTGAAAAAGAACTTGATTCCGTTCCCTTTTTAGGTCAGCTTTCATCGTGGGATGGCGTAATCCGTATGCTCTGCTGGAACCTCGTTCTCGAAAACGGCAACTACCAATACCATTGCATTATGCGCCACAAACCAACCAAAGAAACCGTGGCTGTCACCGTTTTTCAAGACAACTCCGATTGGGAGCGCATCGACCGCAAACCCATCCGTTCCAACGATTGGTATGGCGCGCTCTACTATAAGATACTCGCCAACCGTTATCGCGGAAAAACCTACTACACCATTCTTGGTTGGGATGGAAAAGACAACATCACCAACCGCAAGATGGTGGATGTCATCAACATCCAAGGAAAATCAGTAACACTTGGTTCTTCCATGTTCAAGAGCGAAAAAGGATTGCCACTCCATCGCCTCATTTACGAATACGCCAACGATGTTTCTATGGCACTCAACTATGACGAAAAGGAAAAGCTCATCATCATGGATCATCTCTCGCCAGAAGATTCACGGTTTGAAGGACAATTTCAATTCTACGCACCAAATTTTAGCTACGATGCCCTCAAGTTTGAAAAAGGCGAATGGATTTTTGAGCGAGACGTTTTCGCCAAAAACCGCGGATTAAACAATCTCCCAGACAATGCGCGTCCTGGCGATTTTAAGGATTAACCAGACCTTCAAGGTTTTGAAAACCTTGAAGGTCTCAGAAGCACGTTTCAGAATTATCTTTGGCATCGAAATTGCCAACTCGCAGCATCATCAAAATCTTAATTAAATGAAAAAAGCACTTACACTAATGGCCGTATTCGGCTCGGTTGCAGTATTCGCACAAGACACAGACGTTGATATCAACGTGAACATGGGCGGAATGGGAGTGGATATGAATGTGAATGTTCGTGAGACCTACACCGAAACACACACTACAACCACAACCACAACCACAACCACCGGTGGCGGACAAGGTCATTACGTGATGTCAGGTTATTCTGGTACAATTGGTTGTCCATGGCCAATGGAAGAAGGACAGTTTGCAGATGCGCAACGTTCTGTTTCTTCAAAAGATTTTGAGGATTCTAAATTGACCATCGCTAAACAAATTACTGGCGCAAACTGCCTAACCGCTGACCAAGTAAAACGGATGATGGGTGCATTCGATTTTGAAGATTCCAAATTGGAATATGCCAAGTTTGCCTACGGTAAAACTTTTGACATGAATAATTATTACAAGCTGAACGATGCGTTTCAATTCGAATCAAGTATTGATGAATTGAATGAGTATATCAACGGATATTAAACCAGTTGTCGGTAAATGAAAAGCCCCGTTCCGAATGCTCGGAACGGGGCTTTATTTTTTGAAGTCTGAGTGTTTCAACTCAAACAGCAAAGCGTTTGAACTCTAAGTTCAAACAAGAGAGGTTTAGCAATTAAGCTTTACCCAAGATTTTGAACATCCCTGTGCCACAAGTTGGGCAAGTTCCTTTCAATGCTTTACGAGAGTTTTTCATAGTAACCTCTGCAGCACCTTTCATTTCTCTTTTTGCTTTACATTTTACACAATAAGCTTCAGCCATTTTAAATAGTTTTTTGGTTAATAATTGAATAAATGTAAGAACAAATGAACACGAACTACCGAACAAAACAAATATTTATCTCTAGAAGTTATTAACGATTGCCTGAGAACAACTGAACACGGAACATTGTAGCACCTAGTTTGGGACTGTTTTTTAGAGTCGTTTTAAAGCTAAATAGTGAGATAATTTTCTTCTTAGTAGCTAATAACCAATAATTTAAGACTTTCGCGGTATCAAACTAAAAGATATGTCAGAAACACTCAACACAACCAAGGTTCATAACTACAGCGCAGGTCCATGTATTCTCCCAAATGAGGTTTTTCAACAGGCCAGTCAAGCTGTTTTAGAGTATAAAACCACGGGATTATCCATTTTGGAGATGTCTCATAGGAGCAAAGAGATGGTTGCGATGGCCGAAAATGCAGTCGCTTTGGTAAAGGAGATACTCGGAGTTCCAAGTGGTTATTCGGTCCTCTTTTTACAAGGAGGAGCCAGTCTTCAGTTCTATATGAGTGCCCTTAATTTCCTTCCTATTAATGGAAAAGGTGGTTACCTCGATACAGGTGTTTGGTCTAACAAGGCAATAAAAGAAGCCAAACGATTGGGCAACATTGAAGTGTTGGCATCATCGAAAGACAAAAATTACAATTACATCCCGAAAGGATATGCCGTTCCATCTGATTTAGATTTTTTGCATTACACAACTAATAATACAATCTACGGAACGGAGTTCTTTCATACTCCCAAAACCGATTCTGTTCTGATTTCGGATATGTCGTCAGATATTTTCAGCCGTCCTATTAACGTGGCCGATTACGGATTGATTTACGCTGGAGCACAGAAAAACTTAGGCCCTGCGGGCGTAACACTAGCTATTGTAAAGGATGAATTGCTCGGCAAAACAGGTCGCGATATTCCTGCAATGCTTGATTATAAAATCCATGTTGAGGGTGAAAGTATGTACAATACACCACCCGTCTACTCTATATATGTATCAATGTTGACATTGGAGTGGTTGAAAAAGAATGGCGGAATAGCTTGGATGGACAAGCGTAATCAAGCCAAGGCAGATTTGCTTTATGGTGAGATTGATCGCAATCCGATGTTTGTTGGAACTGCCGAAAAGGAAGATAGATCACGTATGAATGCCACGTTTGTTCTCGCAAATGACGCTTTGGACAATACATTTAGTGCAATGCTTGACCAAGCCAATATCAGCGGACTGAAAGGTCACCGATCTGTTGGTGGTTTCAGAGCAAGTATGTACAACGCACTTCCATTGGAAAGCGTGCAGGTGCTGGTTGACGTGATGAATGAATTTGAACGAACCCAAGGATAATATGGGATTGATTTTAGCAAATGATGGGGTTGATTCCGAAGGCAAAGCCTTGCTGGAAGCAGCAGGTTTTCAGGTACAGACGGATAAAGTAGCGCAAGATGATTTGGCATCCTTTATTAAGGAGAAATCGGTTGTCGGAGTTTTGGTGAGGAGCGCCACACAGATTACTGCGATGGAACTTACTGCTTCGTCAAGTTTGAAAGTGATTGGAAGAGCAGGTGTCGGTCTTGATAATATCGACCTGAAAGCTGCTGAAATAAATGGAGTTAGCGTAGTGAATACGCCTGCGGCATCTTCTCAGTCAGTAGCGGAACTAGTTCTGGCTCATCTCTTCACGGTGTCGCGTTTCCTTCAATTATCGAACAGAGAAATGCCCGTTTCGGGAACGACTGATTTCGATAAACTAAAAAAAAGCTATTCCAATGGGTCGGAATTGCAAGGGAAAACCTTGGGAATTGTCGGCATTGGCCGTATCGGTCAAGCGCTGGCTAAAATGGCGCTCGGACTAGGAATGAAGGTGGTTGCACACGACCCGTTCATCCAAGAGGTTGAACTTTCGTTTGATGTACATATATATGGTCAGGTAAAGGTTTCGCTTACCACTATTTCTTTGGATGAGTTACTAGCTCAATCGGATGTCATTTCATTTCACGTTCCAAAACCGAAGGATGGTTCGATGATTACCACTTCTGAGTTTGCAAAGATGAAAGATGGTGTGATTCTCATCAACGCTTCTCGTGGAGGTGTTATTAATGAAGATGACCTGCTGGCAGCTTTAGATTCTGGAAAAGTAGCGGCCGCAGGTCTTGATGTGTTTGAGAACGAACCTACTCCAAAAGCGGAATTGCTCAATCATCCACGCGTTTCAGTTACACCTCACATTGGCGCTTCAACCAATGAAGCCCAAACCCGTATCGGAATTGAGTTGGCCGAAAAGGTAATAGCCACAATCGGCTGATTTCATCATATTTACCGCATGGCACGTGTCATTCCATTCCGAGGAATTCATCCTCGACCTGATATTGCTGCAAGAGCGGTAAGTCGGCCTTATGATTCGTATTCCAACAAGGAGATAAAGGAAATCCTTCGCACAAACGAAGATTCCTTCATGAATGTTATTCGGCCTGAGGTTCTGACAGGTGAGAAATATCCATCGAATTCCCCTAAACTTTTTGCACAAAGCAAGTGGGTTTACGAACACCTATATAATAAGGGTGTATTTCAGCAGGACGATAAGCCGAGTTTTTACGTTTACACACAGCACATTGGCCGAGCCTCATTTACGGGAATTATGGGTTGCGCTTCTGTGGAAGATTACGATAGTGGCGTAATTCGTATTCACGAACAAACCATTGCTAGCCGCGAGAAGCTTCTGAAAGAGTACCTAGCGGTTTGCGACATTAATGCTGAGCCAGTCTGCTTTACTTATCCGCGCAGCGGAAGCTTGGAATTGCTCACGGAAATTATCAAGCAGAACCCACCTCTTTTAGAATTTGAGGAAGGAGATGGAAAAAGACATCAGCTTTGGCGGGTAGATCAACCCGAATGGACTGCCAAGTTCTCTGAAAAACTAGGACTGCTTGACCATATATATATAGCAGACGGTCATCATCGTTCTGCATCATCGGTTTTGTTGGCACACGAAAAGTGGGCAGAAGGTGGAAGAATTACGGGCAAGGAGCCTTGGAATTACTTCCTCGGAATCTTCTTTCCAGACGATCAACTCAAGATTTATGAGTTCAATAGAATTGTAAAGAATCTTGGAGACAAGGGTGTTTCCCAATTCTTGGAAGATTTATCTGATGATTTTGAAGTTCACTTTAAGGAGCAGATTCCCATTAAACCCGAACAACAAGGACATTTTGGAATGTGCTTGGGTGGATTTTGGTACAAACTGGTGTACCGTCACCGAAGAAGTTCAGAGGCTGTGGCCGCACTCGATGTCAGCATTCTTTCTGATAAGATTCTTGCACCCCTACTTGGTATTCGCGACTTACGAAATGACGACCGCATCAACTTCGTACCTGGTTCCAAAGGCCCGCAAGAGTTGGAGCGTTTAGTGAATACTGGAAAGTACAATGTGGCATTTTCGCTTTTCCCCGTCACAGGTCAGGAGTTCTACGCCATCTCCGACCAAGGGAAAACCATGCCGCCCAAAAGCACCTATGTTGTGCCAAAATTGCTGAGTGGGCTATTGATTTATAGTCTTTCAGACTGAATCTGACTCTAAGTATTTGGCAATGTTTGGCCTGAAGTAATTCTCGCCCTTCATCACCTTGCCGTCTTCGCGGTAAATGGGGTTGCCCTCAGCATCCAACTTACTCATGTTGCTGCGGTGTATCTCATCAAAAATGTCGGCAATTCTGTCCTGCAACCCATGTTTGCAGATGGTACCATATAATATGTACATCATATCGCCCAATGCATCGGCAATTTCTACGATGTCACCATTCTTGGCCGCTTCCAAGTATTCCTCATTCTCTTCATGCATTAACCGATGGCGGAGTAAATAACCTTCTTCGCCAATGTTGTGCTCTGGCGCATCATTATTCCCAATTCCGAATACGCGATGGAATTCGTAAACGGCTTCAATCTTGTCTTTCAGAGAATGTTCTTTGCTCATGTTTCAATAATAAAGGAATACGCTTTTATAGGTCAGTTCGCCTTTGCGTTCTGTTTTTTCGGTGAGGTTGAAGGCTGCGTCATAAATGTAGTCGGCCCGCTCCGTTACCGTTCCTGTTGTGTCCATAAATTGAATTGAGGAGATTAACCCATTCTGCGAATTGTACACGCGTCTTCCTCTTAGTTTATGGTCAGATGTGAAATAAGACACCCGATTCTGTCCCGTACTGAAATAATCAAATTGGCTGTAGGAAAGCAACGAATCCGTTGAGGTGTACGCATAGATTCGATACAATTTCCCATCATCCTGATAGTACCGATATTCGAAATACCTGTTAAGTTCCGCTCCGCGGAGGTACGCTTCTCGGTAGCGTTTTCCTTGCTCATAATCTATTTGCACCACGCTATCATTCGCTCCAAATACGATCTGTTCCAAACTATCTATTTCGTTGTAATGCCACGTTTGAATACGTGAATCCTCATTCGGGTATTGCTCCGAAATAACGATGGTCTGTCCGTTCTCAGATTGATGCCTGATTGTTTTAATTAGCCTCAAATTCTGGTTGTAATAGTCTGAGATTAGCAGTGAATCTCCCTGTTGGTCAAACTCAACATAACCTTCCGGTAAATCGTTGAGATACCGATATTCTCTACACAATTTCCCAATCGTTCCTTCTTTATCGCACGGAATAAGTCCATCTGTGGAACAGGCAGAAAAGGCAATTCCCATAAATGCAATGAGGACTTTTTTCATTCGGAGGCGTGAAAGTAGGAATATCACCATTTGGTTAAGGTCAGCTTTTTGTCATTGCAATCAAACATGAAACACTAAATTTGAATTCCCTATTCAATTAAAACTATGAAGAAAATATTTTTCACTCTCTGCGTTTCAACCCTTGCAATCTTAGTGGCTGATGCACAAACCGTGACACGAGGCCCTTACCTCCAGTTCCCAACATCAAGCAGCATGAAGGTAATGTGGCGTACCGATTCTGCAACACCGAGCCGTGTTTATTATGGCCCAACCTTAGCAACGGTTATGGACAATCAGATAGAGGATGCGATGGCTGTCATCAATCACACAGTGAATATTACTGGTCTCGAAACCTTCACAGAATACTATTTCGCAGTCAGCGATGGCAGTACGGTTTTGGCAGGAGCCGATGATAATCACAAGTTCAGAACCTCTCCAGAGATTGGGACGGTGCAACCTATTTCGGCTTGGTTCATTGGCGATTTTGGCAAAGGCAATGACAAGCAAATGGATGTGAAGAACTCCTTTCTTGAGCATATCGATGGCGATTTTCCCGATATGTGGTGCTGGTTGGGTGATAACGTCTATCAAGATGGAACAGATCAGGAATACAGCGAAAAGGTTTTCGGAGATGTTTACGGTTATCAGGAGTTGTTTACCCGAATTCCATTCATGGCTTGTCCTGGAAACCATGATTACGGTTCTGTTCTTGATTTACTTACAGGGGCAAATCCACCAGACCACGATGGCCCGTATTATGACATCGTTGATGTGCCTACCAATGGCGAAATGGGTGGTGTACCTTCAGATTACGAACTATACTACTCGTTCGACTACGGAAACGTCCATTTTATGTCACTCAATTCTGAGATTGGTTCGGTAACTCCGTTACAGCCTTCTTGGGATTGGACTGGTACCAATCCTATCTTTCCTTTCAATGGCTCTCCTTTCATAGATTGGATTAATGCCGACTTGCAAGCCAACGACAAACCTTGGGTGGTTGCCTACATTCATCAACCTCCATTCACAGATGGTAGCCACGAATCTGGCGCATTTTACGAGGTTTACATGCAAGCAGTGCGAGAGAATATCTTACCGATACTTGAATCATATGGGGTTGATGTATTGCTAGCTGGTCACAGCCATGTTTACGAACGCTCGTACTTGCTACACGACTTTTACGGGCTTCCAGCCGATTTTGTGCCCGCTCAACATGTGGTTGACGGTTCAAGCGGTAAGCTTTCCGAAGGAACTCCTTATGTCAAGTATTTCGATGGGCCAACCCCCAATGAAGGCACCTTGTATATCGTTCAAGGTAACTCTGGCAGCAGCGAGACTGCGCCTACTCTAGCACATCCTGCCATGTATTATGGTCATGGCTGTGATACATGCGTTGGATCAACAATGATTCAAGCCTTTGGCGACACGCTTTCTGGCTACTACCTATCCAAGGATGGAGAAATTCTTGACGATTGGACCATAATCAAGAAAGCATATCCGAACGGGATTGATGAGGTGAGCAGCAACGAATCAATATCCGACATGAAAGTGTTTCCAAACCCATTTACAAACGAAACCACCTGCACATTCGATGTTTCAACTGAGATTGTTGCTGGTGTTGAGTTGCTAGATCTTACCGGTCGTAAGATTCATACTTTTTTCAACGGTAAAATGAGTTCAGGAACTAAGAAATTTGTAATCAACGCATTAGAGCTTGCACTTGCCAAAGGCTCATACATGATACGTGTTGCTTCGGGTAAACGTCCAGTGGTGGAGCGCCTCATAAAGGTTGAATAATACATGAACAAAATTCTTACGATTGCTGCGCTCGTGCTGGTAAACACCGCTTGGGCGCAGCAATTTCATTTTAGTGGCACCATCAGCGGAATGGCTGATGAGAACCTACTCGTTACGTTTCCCGAAGATTATTTAGGCAATACGTGGAAGGAAGAAATTCCAGTTTCCAAGTCATCATTTTCCAAAGATGTTGCCATTCCAGCTTCAGGCTGGATGAAGCTGAATTATCACGGAAAAGATCGCAGCATATTTGTTTGGAAGAATGCCACTGCTCTTACTATCGATTTTGATGCAGACTTTTTGGATGATAATGCAGGAGTGAAATTCGGTGGTGATGATGCCGCTATTCATGAGTTTGTCACGCAGGTTAATGAGAAGTTCGGCTCCAAGCTATTAGTAGAATGGTTGAACGGACAGGCTACCGATGCCAGCAATATTGATGGAATGGAGATGGAGATTTTCGCTTTGCGGAATGATGTCATCCATGCTTTGGAGAAAGCAGAATCAGACTTGCCTGCCGATTTTGTTAAAGCCTATAAGAATCACATCACCTACTATTATTACTTGTCGCTATTCAAGTTTTCGGAAGTAAAAACCACCAAGAGTAATATCCCAAAAGCAACAGAAATTCCGAAAGTTCTGATTGTAGGATTGGATTGGGAGCGGATGAATAAAAGCTCAGAACTAGACAGCAAGTTCTTCCGCGAATTGCTCATTCAGTTTGTCAACTACAAAGCTTTGGAGGGATACGATTTCATGAAGTTTGCCGATAGACAAGCCGTTGTTCAAGAAGCATTCAACCTTGCACGAGAAAACCTGAAAGGTGAATCTCTTCAGTATTTCCTCGCCAAAACCATTCTTGCCAATTCGGCAAACGTGCAGCCTTCGTTATTGCGACAAATGCGCGATTTTCTTGCTGGAACCGAATCCTCCGAAGTCTTCGTGAAGATGGTGACAGATAGTTTGGGAGATAGACTTCAAGCAAAAGACGATGCTGTGCAAGTTGCTTTGACCGATGCTCAGCCAGCAAAGGATGAGATTGATGTGGAGCTACAAGGGTTAGACGGAAAAATGTTCAAGCTTTCGGAGCTTAAAGGCAAGGTGGTTTACTTGGATATTTGGGCAAGTTGGTGCGGCCCGTGCCGTAAAGAGTTCCCTGCATCAAAAGCGTTGAAAGGAAACTTATCAAAGAAGGATTCGAAGAATATTGAGTTTCTCTACATCTCCATCGACAACACAGAAACAGTTTGGAAACTAGCAATTGAAGAGTTGGGAATTGAAGGCGTTCATGGGCTTTCCAAGGGAGGCTGGGGCTCCGAAGCGACATCCAAATTTGGTGTAAACAGCATTCCCCGTTACCTCATTTTTAATAAGCAGGGAAAAGTGGTTGATGGAAACGCACCACGTCCAAGCGATCCGCGCCTCTTGGAAATCTTACAGAAGTTAGCCGCACAGTAGGGGTTTGATGCATCAAACCCTAACCCTGATGCATCAAGCCCTAACCTTGATGCTGGTAGAGTTTGATGCTTCAAACCCTTATTTCACCTCAATATCATCACCCAGCCAATTCTTCCCAATCAGCAGTTTGTGCTCTTTTTCGGTAAGGTCGGCAAGCACACAATTCACCTTTCGGTACTCCCATTTGGTAATAAGGTTAATTCCAATTTCAAGCTCGGCAGTGTAAAGTTGTTGCCCGTTCCAATTCACTACGCCAGTAACCTTTGAGTTAACGGTGCGGCCCTCTCCTTCTCCATTTTTTAGCTTGAAGCTAATCTGTTTGGTTATGTTTTTCTCTTTCGGGAATGATGCATTCATCACCGCAATGCTGGATGCATTTATAACCGTGTGTTCAGAAGTCGAATCCAATTCTGCTTTCCAGAAAACATTTGATTCCTTAACCTGCAATGTTTCCTGCGGAGAAAGTGTGATTTTTTGCGCCTGAATTGCAAATGGAATCATCAGGATGAAAAGGAGAATGAAGCTATTTTTCATATTAATGGAGAATTATTTCAGCAAAAATAGCAACCGCAGACAACCGCGCAGAAACGCTCACGTCTTTAATGCAGACATTCCACTTTTTCCCGAGGGAGTTAGGCGCGAGATCACACGATCAAACACTTAGCTCCCTTTCCTTTTAGACATATTTCTAGCCACAGATGCACTGATTTTCTCTGATTCCTTTGAATCAAGAAAGAATCTGAATCTGTGTTTTTTTGTGAAAATCAGTGCATCTGTGGCGATAGAATGTCTTTCTTGTCAATGTCAATAAATGAACTTCCTCGGCCACATTTTCCTTTCTCCTAACGATGATGAAATCCTCTTAGGGAATTTCGTTGCTGATTCTGTAAAAGGAAATCCTGAGAAATTCTATTCAGGAAAGATTGTTGATGGCATTCGTTTTCATCGGGCAATTGATGAATTCACCGACAATCACCAGTTGGTGAAGCAAGGAGTTGAGCGTTTTCGCAAAACACAAGGTCGATATGCTCCAGTTGTAATTGATGTAATCTATGATCACATACTCGCAAGCAATTGGAACGAATTCCATCCAGAAGAGTTGAATGTGTTGATACAATACGTTTATCAACGATTGGAAGCTCAAAACGCGCATTTTCCAGCTCAGGTCAAACATTATTTCCCTTACATGAAGGCCCAGAATTGGCTTTTTAATTACCAATTTGAATGGGGAATTCTGAAAGCGCTCGAAGGGTTAGATAGGCGTTCAACCAACCAAACGAAGATGCATTTGGCCTTGGATGTTTACAAAGAATCGGAAGCTGAGTTCTTGGCCGAATTCCGTGAGTTTATTTCAGATGCACAGAAAATGTCGAGCGACTATTTCTCTGGCTGAAGTGAGGTGGTCGGAATCAGACTTACTCCTTTATAGTAATAGCCTAAAATCTGGCTATAAGTGTATCCAGTCTCTGCCATTTTCATGGCGCCTTGCTGGCATAGCCCCACGCCATGACCATAACCACGACCCGAAAATTCCACATTTCCGTCCTTCACTTGCAGATCGAAGTAAGTAGAGCGCAGCTGTAGCATTCGCCTCATTTGTACTATTTCAACCGAATCAGTATTCAGCGTAAAATACTTTTTGCGATCTGGTTGGTTGAAGTTCCAATCTCCAACTTCAGCTGAATTAGAGCCAAATCCAAGCTGCGTAATGAATTCATTTATTGGCATTGATTTGTCCCAAACTGCGCTTCGACTGTGGATGCAGAACGTGTCTTCAACCGAAGTCAGATACGAACGCGCTTCCTTCCAAACATCTTCCGAATTGGCAGTTTGACCACCGCAATTAGCATGAAATGCACTCAGAATAAGGTGGTTTTTTTGATCCACCATCACCAAACCGCTTGTGGCCGATGTGGCCTTCATTACTTCGTTCGTTGCTGGTTTCAATCCAGAATAAACTTGGCAATGCTCGTGGTCGCATAAATCATAACCGTCTACAATATGTCTGACCAAGTTTCTGGTAGCGTAAGTTCTGCAAATGATGCTTTGAATCTTGTAGTATTCTTCCTCTGCTCCGTAGCCAACTTCCGATTGTACCACACGCGCCACATATCTTTCAATACTCACGTGATTGACCAACTTCAAAGCACCATCCGAAGGGGAGATGGTTAGTCTATCGAAATAGGAATAATCGCGCTTATCGTCATTAAAGCGCACATGAAAATTTGGGGAATTGCCTTCTCCTACCATCTTTACTGAAGAAACCGTGTCGTTAAGACCGTAAGCCGATTTAACCAAAAGGCGCTCGCCCGTAATCGATACGGAAATAGCATCATCAGATTTGAAAACATAAATCGTGTCCTCTTTCTCGTTCAGCAAAACGTATTTGCCATCGGTTGGCGAGAAAAGAACCGTTGAAACGCTAGTTCTCGTCATTAATCCCACAGCAATATCCTGCGCACAAACAGAAGTAATCTGAAAAACAATCATGGAAAACACCAGAAAATGGCGCCTCACCGTTTGACGAAAACAAATCACATTTTCATGTTTGTAAACAGATGTAAACTCGTCTCTCTTTCCGTTAATCATTCCTTAAAAACCGATATTTTTGGAAGCTTGTATGAATTGCCGAAAATAACCCGAAAAACGGGTAAATCCATGGTGTTGAAAGCACGAATTCTTTTCTCAGTCTTATTATTTTTTATTGCCTTTCAGGGAGTTGCGCAAGTAAGCTTTGAAAGTCAGGAAGAACTTGAAAAAGCCGCTAACAGTTTCTTTGATGCAACTGATTACGCCAAAGCGAAGCCGCTTTTCTCGCAATTATTAAGCAAGGACGCGCTTAATCCCGATTACAATTACCGTTTTGGAGTTTGTATTCTTTTTACTGAGGCAGATCCTCTCAAGCCTCTTCCTTACATCGAAGGTGGCGCAAGTACCAAAGGAGTTAATGTGGAAGCGCACTACTTTCTTGGAAAGGCATTTCAACTCAATTATCGGTTTGACGATGCCATCAAATCTTACGAAAAAGGAAAAAGCCAAGGATTTACGAAGAATGGTATTGATTTAGACCGCTGCATTGAAGAATGCAGAAATGGCAAGATTCTTTACAATCCAGCAATCGATTTTCAACCAGCAATGGACAAGGATGTGATTGCCAGCGAATTCTATCGTCCTTATGATTTTAGGAAGTTAAAAGGGAAGGTGATTCCAATGCCACCTGATTTCAAAACGAAATACGATGAAAAGAATCTAACAGGAACGGTCATTTATACGCCAACCAACAGCCAAACGCTGATATATGCCAGTTATGGCGAGGATGGTACCAATGCCAAAGATCTGTATCGAGTAAACCGTTTGCCTAATGGTGAATTGGCGCTGCCGCTACGTTTGCCAAGCACGATTAATACAAAGTATGACGAGGATTACGCCTTTTATGACGAGGAATCGCAGATGCTTTTCTTTGCTTCAAAAGGGCATAATTCCATGGGCGGATACGATGTGTTCAGTTCAAAATATAACGCAAACAACAGTACGTGGTCAACCCCGTTGAACTTGCAGTATCCTATCAATTCGCCTTATGACGATTTTCTATATGTGAGCGATCCCGAAGGACAAGTGGCATTTTTCACTACTAATAGAACCGTGGAAGCTGGCAAATTACGTGTGATGAAAACACTTCTTCATGACCCGCAACAGGTTGAGGTCTCTGTTTTAGAAGGAACGTTTATAGATAAAACCGACTCGGTTTACAATTACGCTGCATTAACAGTGATTGACCCAATTACTAATGAAGTTATAGGAAAGTACCGCAGCCACAAGGTAACAGGGAAATACCTACTCATTCTTCCTCCGCAGAATGATTACACCATGGATGTCGGGCCTCGCGAAGCCAATGGTTTCAAGTTCGATTTGGATGTGCCAAAGCAAGAAACAGTTAGCCCGTTGCAGCAAGAGATCGTTTATGATGCTTCTGGTTCCAACGGTACAGTAACGGTTACCAACTACTTTGACGCAACTGGAAATCCAGATACATTGAAGTTTGAGGAAAACCGTTCGCTAAAGGACGTTGAGGAACGAATGGTTGCTATGCCAGATCCTAGCGAATTGCTAGCCGCCAAGTCTCAGGCAGATGCCAAAAAGAAAGAAGCAGAACAGAAGACCTTGGCAGCAGCTGCAGCCGAAAAAGCTAAACAGGACGCTGCCAAGCAAGCTGAGGAATTGGCTTTGAAGCAGAAACAAGCTACCGAAGAAGCAGAAAAACAAGCGGAATTAGCCAAAGTTGAGCAGGCTAGATTGGACTCTCTTCGTGAAGCGGAAAAACAAGCATTGGCAGAAAAGGAAGCTTCGAACAAGGCAGAGCAAGCTGCTAAAGCAGAACTTGAGTCCGCCAAACAAGCGGAATTAGCAAAAGCCAAACAAGCCGAAGAATTGGCTTTGAAGCAGAAACAAGCTACCGAAGAAGCAGAAAAACAAGCGGAATTGGCAAAAGCTGAACAAAGCCGATTAGATGCCATTCGCGAAGCGGAAAAACAAGCATTGGCAATGGCTGAAAAGGAAGCATCTGCAAAGGCAGAACAAGCAGCTAAGGCAGAGGTTGAGTCCGCTAAAAAGGCCGAAGAATTGGCATCAAAGGAAAAGGCATCTGCTAGTGAAGCTATTAAACAAGCTCAATTGGCGAAAGCCGAACAAGTACGATTGGATTCCATTCGTGTAGCAGAACAAAAGGCTTTGGCTCAAGCTGAAAAAGAAGCAGCAGCGAAAGCTGAACTAGAAGCGGTAAAGCAAGCGGAAGAATTGGCTTTGAAAGAAAAGCTAGCCAATGAAGAAGCAGCAAAAAAGGCAGAATTAGCGAAAGCTGAACAAGCCAAAGAGGTGGATTTTGTCGATCAAGCCAAAGAGGATTTTAAGAAGGATAGCATCCGTCAGGTTGAGGAGTTTGAAAAGCTTCATGCATCGCATTTGGAGGCTAGAGCCAAGCGCGATTCGGTGAACAAAGCCATCGAATTGGCAAAATGGAAAGAGGTGGAAGAACAGTCCAAGCGAGACAGTATTGCCTCTGCCGAGTTAGTTGCTGAGCAAGAACGACTTGCCCAATTGGAAGGTTTAAAAGAACGTCAAGATCTGCTAACTCAGATTAAGGCTGCTGAGGTAAAAGCGAAACTTGCCATTTTGAAGACGGAAGAGGAAAAAGCGAATCTTCAACCACAATCAGAAACACCAATTTCAGATGTAGTTGAGGCCAAACCTGAATTGCCACCAACGCCCAAAGCAGAGGTTAGTCCAGTTGTAAAGAAAGAAGTTGCTAAACCTGCCCAACTCGAAGTTGCTGAGTCTAAGAATGCTAAAGCTGAATTAGCAGCAGTTCAATCAACACCAGAAGTAAAATTGGCAGTCGATACTCCAATTCTAAAACCTGTGGCGGAATTGGCAGAAACTGAGGTTCTGACTGAATCAGAACTTTTTCTTCAGACCATTGCCAAATTAGAAGCTCAGAAAAGAGATCAAGAACAACTTGTTGTGACTGAAAATTCTGAGAAGAAAAAAGCGCAGGAGGAAAGAAAATTGGCTCAGGCTGAGGCCAGAAAGGCTGCGGATACAAGTTCAGTAAAGATGCAAGCTGATGGAACTGTTGATTTATCGGCCAACACTAAAACCGAGCTAGTTGTTAGCGACACTTCAGATATTGAAACGATGTCTGTTGCTCTGAAGAGCGATGCCAATCCGCAGGAATATTTGGCCGCCTTGGCGGAGATAGAAAAGAAAATTGCGAAGGAAGCTGCCGCAAACACCAATAAGTCGTACGAGTTGAAGGAGTTACCATCTAAACCAGGTGTTAGCCCAAATGCTGATCCTGTGCTGCAAGCAAAAATTGAGTCTGACCGTCAAGCATTGGCTGAACATCAGAAAATTGCAGTAGAGAAAGAAAAAGCACTGAAAGAGCAGATGCAGCGAGATAAGGTTGTAGTCGAATCAACTGATCAAGTAGCCGAAAAAGAATTGGCGGTAATTGAGAAAGAAATTGTTCAACAGCTTGATGAACGTCCGACTCCAATCAAGGAAGAGTTAATTGCTGAAGCGGAGAAAACAGTTGAGCCAGAGCCTAAGTCTGTGCCTGTTAAAGAAATCGAGAAATTGGTTGAGCCTACTACAAACACTGAAGTTGCAGCCCAGAAAGAATCGGCAGTAGACGATTCTAAGAAGAAGGAAGCCGACCAAGAAGTGGCCGATGCTCTTGCCGAGTTTGATAGAATTCTTGCTGGTTCAGAAAAGACCGAGGTTGTTGCAGAAAATTCTGAATCCAAACCTCAAGAAGAAAAGGCGGCAATTGCTGTTGTTGAGGCTCCGAAGCCAACTCCATCAGAACCAACTGTTGTTAAAGAGGTTGTTAAAGAAAACCCTCAACCAAAAGAGAAGAAAGAAGTAGTTGAAGTAAAAGCGGTTGGAGAGATTCTAGCATTGAAGGAGGCGGAAGTTGATGCTGAGGTTGTCGAAATTCAAGTGGAAGAAGTAAAACATGGTTTGGATAAACCTAAACAAGCTTCGACAGGAACTGTAGGAACAATCCCCTTCTTGACAGCTGCAAAAAGAAGTTACACGACCACCAAGCCATCTTTTGAAAAAATTGAGGATGTCTCGATGAGAAGAATGGTTCAGCGTATGCGAGCAGAGGACGTAGGTCGAATGGCCGTTCTCAAGAACATGAAGAACGAATGGGTTGATGCTGGAAAAAGCGACAAAGCCTTGAAAGAGATAAAAGGTAATATCCGCAATCAAGATGTATTGGAATCGGTGGCTGCAGCTCCTTCACGTGAGGAATACATCAGACCACCGTTTGACAAGAACAATCTTAGAAAACGTCAGGGTGTTTATTATAAACTTGAGTTTAGAATAACCACTACAGGCGTTTCGCAAACGGTGTCAGAATCCATGACTCCAGAACAAGCCATTTCCTTTGCAATGCCTGAGTTTGATTTGCAGGATGGATTTTATCAAACATTGGCCGATGCCACTTTCGACCTCAAGGAATATCAAAGACGTGGTTTTGATTCACTTCGAATTATTCCATTCCTTAATAATGAACAAGTAACGTTGTCTGACGTTTCAGAAGTTCCGTTTGTCGATTAAAATTCTTGTTTCGTACCTGAAAAGTATATCTTCAACCACAGTTTAAGACAAAAAATGAGATTCGACCCACTTGCAAACCTAGACCTAGATGTTGAGTTCCAACAGGAACTTGATGAGTTGGTGCAATCACCAAAAGCATTGGTCATTCATAATGACGATTACAATTCGTTCGATTTTGTAATTGAAACGCTAATCGAATACTGCGGTCACGAGCCGTTGCAGGCAGAGCAATGCACCTTCATTATTCATTACAGTGGAAAATGTGCTGTAAAGACGGATGTGTTCAGCAAATTGCAACCAGTTTGGGCACGCATACTCAACCTCGGACTTACCGCAACCATAGAAGACATTCCTAAGATTACCAAATGATAACAGGAGTAGTCATTGCGCTTCTTCTGCTTGGTATTCTGCTTCTGCTTCTCGAAATTCTATTTGTTCCTGGAACAACTATCGTAGGCGTTGGAGGAGTTATTCTACTAGCCATCGGAATCTATTTGGCCTATGACCAGCTAGGTTCAACTGCTGGGCATATGTCATTGGCTTCTAGTATTGCCGTTATTTTTCTTTCGCTAATTGTTCTGTTGAAAGGAAAGACTTGGCAGCGAATGGCACTTGATACCACTGTTGACGGGAAAGGCGTTGAGCAAGTAGAAAACTTGGTTGCAGTTGGTGATAGAGGGAAAACTATTAGTAGATTGAACCCAATTGGCAAAGCCCTGTTTGGTGAGAAGATAATTGAAGTCTCGACCACTGGCGGTTTTGTTGGCGAAGATGAAACCATCGAAGTTGTGAAGGTGGAGCAGAATAAAATCAAAGTAAAAACCGTTTAAATAAGACCATTATGGCATTACCCATTTTAATTGCATTAGTTGTTTTCTCAGTAGTCATCCTTTGGTTGTTCTTCTATTATGTGCCGCTCGGATTGTGGATTACGGCCATTTTCTCTAACGTGCCTATTAGCATAACTGCTCTCATTGGCATGCGCCTGCGTAAGGTGCCGCCAACGATAATTGTCAACGCCATGATTAGCGCCACCAAGGCTGGACTAACGGTAAACCGTGATGCGCTTGAAGCTCATTACTTGGCAGGAGGAAGCGTGCAGAACGTAACGTTCGCGCTCATTTCTGCTGATAAAGCAAATATTCCATTGGATTTTAAAATGGCAACTGCCATCGACCTTGCAGGACGAGATGTATTGCAAGCGGTGCAGATGTCTGTAAACCCAAAAGTGATTGATACACCGCCTGTAACGGCAGTGGCAAAAGATGGTATTCAGCTTATTGCGAAAGCCAGAATTACAGTGCGAGCCAATATCTCTCAGTTGGTTGGTGGTGCTGGAGAAGACACCATTCTTGCGCGTGTTGGTGAAGGTGTGGTTTCGTCCATCGGTTCTGCTGCATCACATAAAGCTGTATTGGAAAATCCAGATTCCATCTCAAAGGTTGTTTTGGCAAGAGGACTGGATTCAGGTACTGCGTTCGAAATCCTTTCGATTGACATCGCGGATGTGGACATAGGCAAGAACATTGGTGCCGAATTGCAGATGGATCAGGCAGAAGCGGATAAGAATATCGCGCAAGCAAAAGCCGAGGAAAGAAGAGCAATGGCAGTTGCCGTTGAGCAGGAAATGAAAGCCAAAGCGCAAGAAGCCCGTGCAAAGGTTATTGAGGCTGAGGTTCAGATTCCTCAAGCGATGGCAGAAGCTTTCCGAAGTGGAAACCTTGGCATCATGGACTATTACAAGTTTGAGAACATCAAGGCGGATACAGAAATGAGAAGCTCGATTGCAAAGCCAGGTTCTAAAGGAGGCTCAACGAGCACCAAGTAAGTAGAAAGGCGATTGTATTAAAAAGGAAAGGCGAGGTGTAATTACCTCGCCTTTTTTTGTGGAATGTCTCGCGCCTGCTTCAAGTGGTGCGCCATTGGAGGCTTTCGTTGCCTAGACCTACTAGGTTTTTTTGAAACCTAGTAGGTCTTGCTTGCAGAACGTGATGAACTTGCTGACGCACAGCTATGCCACGCACTAACGTGGTTCGCCTTAGTTTGTGTTGGTGGAGGTGTGGTTAGTACTTCAATATTTTCTTCGTCAATGTCGTGTCATCAAGCAAAACCGTAACGACATAAACCCCATCTTTCAATTTGCTAATGTCCACCGATTGATTGTCAGAAAGCAACGAGCCTGAAAGGACTTCCTTTCCAAGAATGTCGCGAACGAAAAACTGTCCAGAAGTGGTCTGTTGCTGGCGAATGAAGATTTGGTCGGTTGAAGGATTTGGATAGATGTCAAAGTTTGATGCTTCAGCGTTTTCCACGTCAAGAATGATGTTTACCGCACAAGTGTTGTAAAATTGATTGTCCCAATACAGTATTTGGCCAACGTGCGAACACACTAAGTCTAAACTTGATGGAGCTTCTGTACTGAATGCTTCTGGATGAAGTGGGAAAAGCGGCCCATGTATACTTCCAATACCTTCAATCCACCTTTCGTCCATCAGGAAGAACCCGAAAATGGGTTCGTCAAACGATAGCCTTTTGTACATCTCTCCGTTGATAGGTATGCTGTCTATGTCCACTACATAGATGTACTCTTCATTCTGTCCCCAAAAATTATAAAGCACACTATCTCCAAGTTCTAAGTTAAAGTTGTAAAGTGTGTCTATTGCATTGGTTGGGTCTTGAAAGACAACATAGCCGTCATCCGCTTTTAACAATCCTTGAAACTCAAGGCCTGTCGTAAAAGACGTGTCAGATGAGGAGTAGGTTTTAAACCATAGTTCACCTTGGATGGTCGTGTCTCCTGCAAATCCGTAAACCGTGGTTGTCGTTTGAACGAAACTTGGGTTCTGTTGATTGCCATTTGGGTACGTGTCCGCAACAAACCATTTTGATGTCGAATTTTCAAAGTGGTTCACCGTCTGAGCGCACAGAAAAAGTGGGCAAATGATGTAAAGTAGTGTCAATGTATGTTTCATGCTCCGTAGTATTAACCACAACTATGGGATACCGATACTACTATCTATATCCACCTTTGCCGTCTATTTCCTCAATTCCCTGCAAGGTACCCAATTGCAGCAAGCAACAATCCCCTGCCGCTACATGTAATTTGGCAAAAGCACTCAACTAAAGTGGTCGGCTTCTCTTTTATATGCGGTGCCACGCTTTGCGGCACATTGGGCTTAGTATGTTATATGGAGGTCATACGAAGTTTCATAGTTGCTTCTCAAGCCTTGAGGATGGCTGTTGAAGTTTCCCCTGTGCTTCTCAAGTCTTGAGGAGGGCTGTTGAAGTTTCCCCTGTGCTTCTCAAGCCTTGAGAAGGGCTGTTGAAGTTTCCTCTGTGCTTCTCAAGCCTTGAGAAGGGCTGTTGAAGTTTCCCCTGTGCTTCTCAAGCCTTGAGAAGGTCTGTTGAAGTTTCCCCTGTGCTTCTCAAGCCTTGAGAAGGTCTGTTGAAGTTTCCCCTGTGCTTCTCAAGCCTTGAGAAGGTCTGTTGAAGTTTCCCCTGTGCTTCTCAAGCTTTGAGAAGGTCTGTTGAAGTTTCCCCTATGCTTCTCAAGCCTTGAGAAGGTCTGTTGAAGTTTCCCCTATGCTTCTCAAGCCTTGAGAAGGGCTGTTGAAGTTTCCTCTGTGCTTCTCAAGCTTTGAGAAGGTCTGTTGAAGTTTCATGTAAGCTTCACTGAATCCTCAAGGTACTCCATGGGTTTCATGGAGGGCATTAACGATTCAAAAAAGAGCCCATGAGTTTCATGGAGGGCATTAACGATTCGAAAAGTGGACGGCTCTGTCCATTTGGTTCTGAATAGGAAAGGGTGCGGTGGTTACACCGCGCCCTTTGTGTTTAAAACCTGGTAGGTTTGATTATTTGATAAGAACCCCCGTAGCCTCGAACGTAATGGCCAATTCTGGCTCCGTGATGGCATCAATTTCTGCTTGTGTTGCGTTGGCATCTTCGGCCAAGTGCTTGAGGAAATCAACATCAATGGTATCGTACATCGCCACGCCTTTCATGGTCATTGTTCTTCCTGCAGCATCTAACGGAACGAAGAATTCATAATCCTTAAACGATACACGCATGCTTTCGCCATTGCCCATATCCACTTTCATCCAGCAACCTTTTTTCTGACAGCATTCTTGGATTGTTCCTTCTACAACAAACTCGTTGGTTGAGCTGTCATTCATCAACCCTGCAACTTGTGCTGGGCTAATGGCTTCAGTAAGTTCAAACTCTTCGCCAAACCAACCAATGTTGGTGGCAGTGGAGTCGGTGGCGTCAGTTGTGGCATCGGTGCTCTGTCCGCCACAAGCGGCCAATAGGAAAAGGGATACAATTGGAATCAGGTATTTCATGTTTTGTGTTTTTGATTTTCAGTTGCAAAAGTAGGATTCTCCGAACTTCTAAGACCTGCGAGGTTTTAAAAACCTCGGAGGTCTGGGCAGGCTGATTAAACAAACGAGACTCCTCGTTCCTCGGAGTGACAAGCGCAACCCAACTTCATTATCTTGCGCCATATCCAATTAACTATGACAGCCACCAAACAGCCTTCGCTTCTCCAATCATTTATTCCGCTCATTTTCCTTGTTGCTCTTTTGAGTGCCAACGTGGCGTTTTATGGCGATAGCTCCCTAGGTGGAGCTAACCAAATGGCGTTGCTTCTTTCGGCAGGCGTGGCCGCGCTTGTGGCCATGTTTAATGGCGATAAATGGGACAAGTTATTTGATGGTGCAGTTTCTAGCATTAGCAGCGCACTACCAGCGCTGATTATTCTTTTGATGATTGGAGCCTTGGCAGGAACGTGGCTGATAAGTGGCGTTGTTCCAGCCATGATTTATTACGGCTTAGATGTGTTGAACCCTACCATATTTCTATTTGCCACATGTATTGTGTGTTCTATCGTGTCAATGGCAACAGGAAGTTCTTGGACAACTGTAGCAACTGTTGGTGTGGCTTTGATGGGAATAGGCCGGATTCTCGGTTTTAGCGATGGAATGATTGCGGGAGCCATCATATCTGGAGCTTATTTTGGAGATAAGATGTCGCCACTTTCAGATACAACCAACCTTGCACCTGCCATGGCCGGAACAGATTTAATCACGCACATCAAACACATGACTTGGACCACCGGTCCGTCTATTACCATTACAGCTTTGATATTTCTGGTGCTAGGTTTTACTTCTGGTTCGGGGGCAAACCTAGAAGGCGTAGAGTCTCTTCAATTGGCCATTGCATCAAAATTCAACATCAGTTTGTGGTTGTTTCTCGTTCCAATTGCAGTTATCGGATTAATTGTAAAGAAAGTGCCTGCTGTTCCAGCGTTGCTGGTAGGTTCAATCATGGGAGGGCTTTTCGCCATCATTTTTCAACCTGATGTCATCTTGGGTCTGGCAGCGGAAGGCTCAAGTTTCTCCAAGGCCGCTTACATGGCGGTTGTTGATGCAATGACAACTGATGTTTCAATAAAATCTGGAAACGTTGTGGCAGATGACTTGCTCACCTCAGGCGGAATGAACGGAATGCTCGGCACTATTTGGCTCATTATCTGCGCCATGACCTTTGGCGGAATTATGGAAGCAAGCGGCATGTTGGAGCGCATTGCACAATCCATTCTCCATTTGGCAAAAACCACAGGTTCGCTTATCGCTGCTACAGCTGGAACCTGTTTGGTTTTCAACGTTACCGCATCCGATCAATATCTGGCCATTGTTGTTCCAGGAAGAATGTTTGCCAAGGAGTACGAGAAACGCGGACTTGCACCTGAAAACCTGAGCCGAACGTTGGAAGACAGCGGAACCGTTACCTCGGCTTTAGTTCCTTGGAATACCTGCGGAGCGTATCACGCGGGTGTTTTGGGCGTGGCAACAGGAACGTATCTTCCGTTCGCGTTCTTCAATATCATCAGTCCATTGATGACCATTTTATTCGGATATATGGGATGGAAAGTAAATGACCTCAAAAAGGTCGAGTCGTAATAAAACTCAGCAGGGAACAGTAATCTTTAAGCTGAAATAGCTAACCGCGTCATCGACTTTTTGAAAGGAGAATTGAAGCTGATTTCCTGATTTCTTCTTCATATCAATCAATCCCAGACCGGCACCGCCTTTGGTGGAGAATTTCACCACCGTCTGCTTCATAATCACTCCGTAGAGGAATTTAATCTCCTCATCATTCAGGCTGTTTATCTTCCTAATCTTGTCTTCCAACAGGGCCCGTTCATCATTGGCAACCAAATTTCCAATGTTGATCGTGATGTTTTCTTCGTCCTTTCCAACAATGAAAAGTGGATGAAACCCGTAATCATTTCCGTTTAGCGGATACGAATGCAGTTGAAGGTTTTGTAATGTTTCGATGGCAATGTTGACAATCTTCCGTTTTCTCTGACGGTCAACACCCAGCGCGTCCAGAATATCTTCAATCACTGGAAGTGTGTCCAATAGTACCTGCTTGTCAACCGTTCCTTCAAATTCATAAAGGATGGCTGCTTTACCAATCAGAGCATATTTATCAATTCCTAACGACATTCCTTAAACGAATTCCGAATCTACTTATTTTGCTTGGTTTGGGTAGTAAAATTTAGCTTAACAGACCAAAGCATTCGACTACTCTAACTTACTCATCCTTCGGTTTATTACATTTTCGCCAGAATGCAAGGTGAAAATGTAAAGTCCAGAAGCAAGTTGGCTTGGAACATTAACCTCTAAGTAATGGAGGCCGTTTGGCATCTGTCCAAAGTCTTGCATGAGCACGATTTTTCCCGAAACATCGGTCAAACGTATCTGTACATTTCCTTTATCAAACAGGTTGAATTGGACTACAAACTTCTCGACAAACGGATTAGGGTATGCGCTAATAATGATTGGCTCGTTTACAATGTCACTAATTCCAACGCTCGAATCAGGATTGGAAGTTGGTGCCAACGGAGGGTAAATACCAGCCTGAGCTGCCGCAGTTGCAGCCGTCAAATGATTATCTCCATCGTTTGTTAGCCAACCTGTTCCCCATGTGGTTCCAGTATAAGATGCGTTCGTCACATTGGAAACATAAAACCAATCCGATTGTGCCGCCTGTTCAGTTAAATCAAGTATGAGATAGCCTTTCTGAGTTAGGTCGGCATATTTGATGTGTTGATTAAGAGACATTATCAGGTTCTGCCCAACGGGAATCGGAAAGCTTGCCGAGGTCACGCTCGTTACTACGTATTCCACGCCAACCGAACCAGCACCAGTACTGGCCACATAATTATCGCTAGGTAAATCGTTTGCCCACGAGGTATGAATATCACCCGTCAGCACAACCGCATTGTCAATATTGTTTGTTGTCAAATGGTCAAAAAGGCTGTCACGCTCTGCTGGATAACCATCCCATTGATCGTTGTTTACAGGAATTCCGAACGCTCTCAACGGTGCAACCATTACCTGCTGGCCAATTACTTTCCATTTTGCAGACGAGTTACTCAAGTTGTCATACAACCAATGTCGTTGCTCATAACCCAAAAGACTCCTTTCGTTATCAGTTCCAGAAGCCTGTTCATCGCGGTCATAGAGTCGCGTATCAAGCATTTCTAAATCGGCCAAATCGCCAAAACTGAATTCGCGGTATCGTCTAGTCGGATTGTTCTCATCTGGCACGCGAATAGGAAGCCATTCTGTATTGGCCTGAATTCCGTAAGCTTTTCGGTCAACCCACAAGCCCTCTGCACCTTCGGTATGATTCCCCGCTCCACCAGAATAGGAATTATTTGCAGTCTCGTGGTCGTCCCAAATAATAATGAAAGGATATTGCTGATGAGCCGCACGCAAATCAGGGTCGAGCTTGTAATGTGAATAACGCATCCGATAATCACTCAAATCAATAATCTCATTAGTTGGTTCATTCGTCCTTCCAGAGATGTTAGAAGAATAGCCGCCTGTTTCATACTCGTAGATATAATCTCCCAAATGCAAAATACAATCCATGTCATTTCGGGTGGCCATATCCCTATAGGCATAATAAAACCCATGCTCGTAGCTTTGGCAAGAAACTACTCCAAAACGCAGATGGTCAACTCCTCCAACTGGCGCAGTGTGCGTTCTCCCAATCAACGAATGTGTTCCGTCATATTCAAAATCGTAATAGTACCAGCTATCAGAAGAAAGACCAGTTACATCAACCTTAATCGTCCAATCAGCGGTTGAATCTGCACTTGCAGTTCCGCTAGCCACCACATTGGCAAAAAGCGTATCCGTAGCCATTCTCCAGTTCACATCCACAGCATCAGTGCTGTTTAGCGTAATGCGCGTCCAAATAATAATTGCATCAGGAAGCGGATCACCAGAAGCAACTCCATGGTAGAATGGTTCCAACGCAGGGTCCAAAGCGTTCCGCGAATTATCCGTTATCTCAGCTTCATTCTGTGCTACTACAGCAAACGAAACAAACAAAAGTAAAAAGGTAAAAAGTGATTTCATTAATATGGTTTTAGCGGGATAAAAGTATGCGTTAGGCTCGATTTTCAATTGTTTCTTTCCATAAACACACTTCTCACCATGAAATGACTACTTTGGTGTTTGAACATTAAACAAAACTACCCTAAAATGAGCAAGCCCGAAATCGCCCAAAAAGCACCATATATCGAAAATCTTGAACCAGGCGTTTACGCTTGGTGCGCCTGCGGAAAAAGCAGCAAACAACCCTATTGCGATGGTTCACACAAGGGAAGCGAATTCTCTCCAGTAATTGAGAAGCTGACCGAAGCTAAAAAAGTAGCTTGGTGCGGATGCAAGCAAACGAGTGGGAAACCGTATTGTGATGGCACTCACCGCAATTTGTAAATCTGCGATCTTTAGGAAAGTCGCACCGCTTCAGCCCTTGTCCCTCGCCTTTCGTCCCCTATCTTAAAATGGACGGCCTCTGATGGTTTCCCGTCAGAGGCCGTTTTTTGCAAACCCGTAAGCCAGATCCTGTTTTAGCCTACCATTTATCTATGCAACCTACCCATCAGGAAAGAGCGAGCCACCCTTAAATCCTGACCTATTTGGTCTTGCAGCCCGCAAGGTTTGTCCCATTCCGATGTTACCACCAAAACGCGTGAGCTCTTACCTCACATTTTCACCCTGACCACACCGAAGCGTGGCGGTTATTTTCTGTGACACTTGCTGTTGCCAAGGAATTCCTCCCCTAACACCCGCGCTTACGAACGGTACGGTGCTCTGCGCTGTCTGGACTTTCCTCCCCCGAAAGAGCGGTAGGCCGATTTGCGCTGCAAAGTTAATTTATTGGGCGTGTCCCCAAGCTACGCAAGGGGTCGGGTCGTCCGCTATATCTTTTTTGTGAAAAACAAAAAAGGATGCCGCTTCCACCCCTCACGCAAGCCTTCGGGCAAACGTTCTAGAATCCGAAAATGTGTGTCAGCCAATAAGATTCACAACCGTAGCCCCAACCCCATATTTATGGAATGCACCATCTTCAAACGAAAGATTGTATTCCGTCAATTCTTTACGAATCGCCTCTTTCAAACGGCCCGTTCCAACTCCATGAATAAACGTAATTTGAATGTATTTGTGCGTCAGCGCGTGGTTTAGTCGTTGCTCAAAGTGATGCATTTGCGTCAAGAACTTCTCATGGTCGGGCATGTCCGAAGGGTCCATTCCAAGAATTGTTTCCAAGTGTAAATCCACTTCCTCCTCAAGCGTTGGTAGCATTGGTTTCTGAAACTCTTTAAATGTTCTCGAAGGTCGAGAAGCTGGAGCAACAGTAACCTTCTCATTCTCAATCACAACAGAAATAGCCGGATTTTCAATGCCTTCGTAAAGCAGGTAGTTTCCAGTTTTCACAAAACGAGTAGCCTTAATTTTCAACGCACAAGAGACTGGTTTTCGATTCTCATATCCAGTGGTTCCAAAGAAAACCACATCCACATTCAAATTACCAACCGAACCAACGTCCTGTCTTCTTAACGATTGAACAAGCTCATCGGAATTAGGAAGAATCTCACCATGAAAAAGACTAAACCACTCCTCGTTTTCCTTAGCTGCCACGTTTATCAGAAGATGGTAGTTAGAATTATTCACAAATACCAAATCGAGATCTCCCGTTTCGGGTTTTTCGTTTTTAGTTGAGACAAATGCTAACGCCAACTCAGGCAACTGTTCAACCTTAGGCCCCTTTACAATCGGCTTAGCAACCGGTTTTGGTTGAACGACCTGCGGTGCAATAACCTTTGGTTTTTCAACCACATGGTCACGATTGGCAGGAACAAGTTTACTGATAGGGTAGGAATATTTCAGACCCCATTCATCTTCTACCCGAGCCGTTTTGGAATCAATAAATTCGATGATGATGGCTTGACCAACCTCATCTAGAAACCTCACCTTTTCTCCAATTTCAAACATTCATCAAAAATAGACAGGATGAACTTTGACTTTCTGAATAGAGTTGAATTCAATAGTAGGAAAGGGCAATTTGATAAGATTCACAGCTTTGAAAATGGTTCGTAGCCATTTTTTATTCGTTCTGATTTTCGTCAAATCCACATCAAGCGAAAGGTAAAACTGCCGATGGCGAATGAAATTTGGGAGTTCGTTTCCATCGTCATCAAAAGCTGGATTCTCAGTTCCGCCAATCATTCCATCGCCACCAAAACCAATCGCCACGTTTATCCAGCGCGGAAACTTGCTTTCTTCTTTTAAGAATGAATGAATGTTGGCGGATAACCAAAAAGTGTGTCCGTTGTAATCTTTCAACATTTGTGATGCAAATCCATCACCCAACAGATTTGGTCTGTACTGCGCATAACGCGATGGATGAAACGACATTTTTGGCGTAATCCGTTGCTCATTCCAAGCCAATTCTTGTAGAATAACAGCAAACGAACCTGCAGTATTGACCGTGAAATCGCTGAGCGAGAAACCGTAAGCGGCAGAAAAACCATCTAAAACTTCAATTCCCGCCATGTAAAAACTTCCCATAAAACCACCAGCCCAGATACTGGTTTCGCGGTTGAAACCTGCCCACCGCATAAGGTCAATATAGTAGTAGCCAACTGCGTAACACGTAAAGAAATGACCAGCCTTGTCCATTTGCATCCACTCGCGGCTATCGTCAAAAGTTTGGAATTTAGAGCGTGGTTCGTGCGCGTACCATAGTTCATTCAATCCAGCAACGGTACCTGCCGCAAGGGCAGCGGTTCCACCTCCAAGACCCCAAGCACGTGGTTTGTTGATGGTGTCCGAATACGTTTTCCAGCTGAGGTGGGTTTTCTGTGCAGAAACGCTTTGCTCAAAACCGATAACAAGCAAGAAAATTATGAGACGCTTGAACATGGTGTAAAAATAGGAAGATACAACCGCGTTAAGGATGCGAGCAGCATCCTTTTTTGTTTTTCACAAAAAAGATACAATGGACGAGCTCGGCCATCTGCAAACAACTAATCCGTTCCGAACATAGACCGTTCGATGTCAACGTAAAACGGAAATTTCATGAGGTAATCAAGCCCTTCCTCCACTGTTTTTCCGCCAAAGAGTACTTCGTAAATGGTTTCTGTCAAGGGTGCGCGAATACCGAGATAATTGGCCATAGCCTTCGAGATTTTGAGCGTATTGATACCCTCAGCCACCTCTTCCATATCGGCCAAAATTTCTTCCAACGTTTCGCCTTTCGCCAAACGATAGCCAACGGTGTAGTTCCTACTTCGCGGACTTGATGATGTGGCAATCAAATCGCCTATTCCGGCCAAGCCAAGAAAAGCCACCACATCTCCACCCAAGTGTTTGCCAATGTGAATCATTTCTACCAACCCACGACTGATGAGCAGTGCTTTGGCATTTTCGCCATAACCCAAGCCATTAAGCGCTCCAGCTGCAATCGCAATCACATTTTTGAGAATGCCTGCAATCTCAACTCCTGTCAAATCTTTACTGCTATACACCTGAAAACGTGGTGTTCTTAGCGTTCGCTGCCCAAGCTTTATCACCTCATCAAAATGACTGGCAATAACCGTAGCCGCAGGCTGACCGTCTATTATCTCACTTGCCAAATTTGGTCCAGCCAAACAGCCCACTCTTCGCACAATGGTTTCTTGAAGGATAACCTCCGTCATTGTGTTCACTTTCTTCGGATTGAGTTTGTAATCAGAAGTCAGCATGGCGCCTGGCGGCAGTTGAACGTCAACACCTTTTGTACCGTGAATGAGAATGTGTTCGGGAGTCAGATAAGGCGCCAACGATTGAATCGTTTCTCGAAACCCAGCCGAAGGAATAATCGGATAAATAAGACTGCAATTTTCAGCCACAAGTTTAATATTTGTGGTAGCGGTGATGTTTTCGTGCATCGTCCGTCCACGATTATTACGCGTGGAATTGATGGAATCTGCCACTTCCTGTCTTCGCGTGAGCAGGTAAACGTGCTGGTTTTCGGCCAACAGGTTGGCAATGGCCGACCCAAAGCTGCCACCTCCAAGCACACCAACGGGCGCTTTATAATCAGATGACTTTGTGGAGCTCATATCCTTCTAATCTGTTGTGGTAGAAATATAAAATGGTGATGTCTTGTGATTCAAAATCGCCCTGAGGATTATACATCAGCGGCAATTTGGCGTGATAAATTCCAAGATTGGCAATTCCCTTCTTGACGATGGTGGCCAAGCTTCCGTCAATCACTTCTTGCTCTAGCTGCACTTCTCCGTTCGCATGCATTTCGCGCAAGCGAACAACCATCTTGTCAACGCTATCCATCAGCTTCTTGGGCTTGATGATGAGGTCTTCGGATGGCAATCGCATCAGACCGTAAAGGTCCATCTTGCTGTGGCGTTTCTTAAAAATCCTGAACGCGGCAAAGGCCACAATCTGACTGCTAAAAATAACAGCTTCGCGATGGTAGCTTTTTACGATCTGCTCACCGAGCATGCGCGTGTATTCGGCATCGCGCTGCATATCCTTACTAATATCTCCGTTCGAGTAGAAGTACTTTTTGATATCTACTTCGTTTCCGTGGGGATCAAAACTAGCTCCCAACTCATCTACGCGATTGCCAAAAAGATCCATCGGAGTTCCAAAACGAACCGCAATTTCAGAAGAGGCGGTAAAAAATTTGTAGATAAAACGAAGCATCTTATTCGAAGTAGAGAAGTCATCATTCTCCACATAATATTGCTCCTGTCCGCTAATCTTCAAATGCTGATCAATCAGACTTTGTGCCTCTAAAACGAAGTTATAGTTGATTGTCACTGGAACAACGAAAATCTTTTTCGCCTCTTCTCCATCGTGCACAAAATTCAGGCGTTGTGCTTGCAAGGCAGTACCCAAAAGGCCAAGTTTTACGCGCTTTTCCAGCATTCCGCTTCGCGATCGCGTTCCACCGGGGAAGAACAATCCGTTGCAGCCTTTTCTCAGCGAAAGCTCCGAATACATTTTGAGCGTTTCGAGATAAAGCAGATTCTTCTTCCGTCTGTCAACTTTGTAGGCTCCGAGGCGGTTCATGAACCACGCCATAATTTTGATACCGAACAAGTTCAATCCTGCTCCATAAAGAACTGGTGGCAAACCTATGCTCTGAATAGCCCAGCCAATTAGCATCGAATCAAGGTTACTTGAGTGCGTGGGCACAACAATTACGGTTCCCTGCTTGGCCAGTTCTCGGATGTGGTCAATCTCACCTACAAGGTGAATCTTATCATGTAAATTGTTTCTACTGCCCCAAAATCGTGAAAGACCTTTGTTCTGAGATGCATTGAGCAATCTGGCGAACAAGAATGTTGTGAAGCCTTTGGCAAAGTCGTATGCCTGCACATCAAACACGCCAGCAATCTCCTCGGCATAACGACTCACAATTCGTTGAACCAAATCTTCGTGCCCGAAAGAATTCGGATTTTCATGCCCTGAATTGATGCGCACCATGTCTTTTTTTACCTTGGACCAGAAATCCTTTTCGTCCGGTTTATCGGCTTTCCAAGGCGTTTGATTCAATCGAATCTTCTCCGTATAAAGCGTTCGCGCCAGTTCATCCTTCAGGTTTGAAGGATTATTACCAAGCGATTCCTTAATGTTTTGAATGGAAAGCTCCACGAGCTCCTTTAGAAACTCTTCCCGCTCGTGGGTTAGTTTCACGATAGGCCACGTTTCAGGGTCTGGCAGAATTGGGTCGTACAACCAACCTTCCGAATTATTCACTTTCGTAGCCATGGTCGAATATAGGAATTAACGCACGGGTAAGACGTGATTTGATCAACGTCTCTTCACGGTCCACGTAAAAGAAAAGTTGGAAACCTCCAACCCGTTATCCATAACACCAACAGTTTTCATTTCAACGAGAACGGGTTCGCCTGTTCGGCAGGTTTCCGCCACAGCATCAAACATTTTCTGTCCATCGTTGCAGGTGAATGTCACGTTTGCATTCGCCTTTTTTGTGAATTGGGCTTTATTGTGAGAAACAAGCATAGCCACACTTTCGCCCGAATGTTCGATTGCCAACAGGCACAACATTCCTGTGCTCATTTCTGCCGACATACTCTGTGCGGCAAAATAGATAGACTGAAAGGGATTTTGATTTCTCCAACCATATGGCATAGAAATCTGACAACCATCTGTGTCAATTCGCTTGACTCTGCAACCTGCAACCCAAGCAAGCGGCAGCTTAATAATCAGAAATACGTTGAAGAGAAACCAGTTATCAATCCTGTCCTTGAACTTCTTTCCTTTTGGCGATAATTCCATCTTAAATCGTTTCTCCAACACGCATCTTCTCGGCATTCTCTGCCATTGCTAGAGCATCCAGCATCTCTTGAATATCACCGTTCATGAAATTCGTTAGCGAATAAAGCGTCAATCCTATTCGGTGATCGGTAATTCTCCCCTGAGGATAGTTGTAAGTTCTGATTTTAGCCGAGCGGTCACCCGAAGAAACCATGGTCTTTCTTCGGCTAGAAATTTCGTCCAAATGCTTGTTCAATTCAACCTCATAAAGCCTAGTTCGAAGCATTTGCATAGCCAATTCGCGGTTCTTTAACTGCGAACGCTCTACCTGACAAACCACCACAATGCCTGATGGTTTGTGCGTCAATTGAACCTTGGTCTCTACCTTATTTACGTTCTGACCTCCTGCTCCACCTGAGCGTGAAGTATGGAAATCAATATCAGCAGGATTAAGAACCACATCCACCTCTTCTGCCTCGGGCATTACCGCCACGGTTGCTGCCGATGTGTGAACGCGTCCTTGAGATTCGGTTTGTGGCACGCGCTGCACGCGATGCACTCCTGATTCATATTTCATAATCCCATAAACTCCCTCACCCTCAACCTTCACGTTCACTTCCTTATAACCACCAGCTGTGCCTTCGTTATCAACCAAAAGTGATGCTTTCCAACCACGACCTTCAATGTATTTCATGTACATACGATACAAGTCACCCGCAAAAATGCTCGCCTCGTCTCCACCAGTTCCCGCACGAATCTCCAGAACTACATTTTTCTCATCTTCAGGATCTGCGGGCAACATGAGCACACGTAAATCCTCTTCCAACTCGGTTTTGCGGGTATCAAGCTCATCCAACTCCATTCTAGCCATCTGCACAAAGTCAGGGTCTTTCTCAGAGTCAAGCAATTCCTTACTGCTAATGATATTTGCAACCACATTTTCGTATTCCCTTGCGGCTTTCACAACAGGTTCAAGGCCGCGATAATCGCGATTGATTTTCACGAATCGCTTCATATCGGCAACTACAGAAGGGTCTCCCAGCTGTCCTTCGAGGTCGGTAAAGCGCCTCTGTATATCACGAAGTTTATCTAAAAGATTCATGTTCTAATTGTAAACGAACTCTCCAAATTCGGAACGAATCGTGAGTTTCTTATCTCCAGCCACAACCCTACCGATTACTTGCGCATCCACGTTGAAACTTTTGGAAATAGCAATGATTTCATCCGCAATTTCCTGAGGAACGTAAAGCTCCATCCGATGTCCCATATTGAACACCTTATACATCTCATCCCAAGGCGTCTTCGACTCTTCTTGTATAATCCTGAATAGAGACGGAACAGGAAGAAAATTATCCTTAATCACATGTCCTGAACTGATAAAATGAAGCACCTTGGTTTGCGCTCCACCAGAACAATGAACCATTCCGTGAACTTGTGACCGATACTTATCTAAAATCTTCTTCACAATTGGAGCATAGGTTCTCGTTGGCGACAATACGAGTTTACCCATATCCAACGGAACACCATCAAGCTTATCCGTCAGATTATACTTCCCAGAATAAATCAAACTATCGTCCATCGCACCATCAAAACTTTCAGGATATTTGAATTTCAATGATTCATTGAACACATCATGCCGGGCAGCAGTCAAGCCATTGCTTCCCATTCCTCCGTTGTACTCCGTTTCATAGGTAGCTTGTCCATAGGAAGCCAAACCAACTATGAAATCTCCAGGTCGAATGTTCCCATTATCAACCACATCCGAACGTTTCATTCTACATGTAACCGTGGAATCAACAATTAGTGTTCGAACCAAATCCCCGACATCAGCCGTTTCGCCACCGGTCGAATGGATGTCCATTCCATTATCTCGGAGCATTTGTAGCACTTCCTCTGTTCCAGAAATAAGTGCTGATAGCACCTCACTCGGTATCAGAAACTTGTTTCTCCCAATAGTTGAGGAAAGCAGAATATTATCGACCGCACCCACACACAGCAAGTCATCGGTATTCATGATAATTGCATCCTGAGCAATTCCCTTCCAAACAGAAAGATCACCTGTCTCCTTCCAATACATGTAGGCCAATGAACTCTTGGTTCCTGCACCATCCGCATGCATAATCACGCAGTGCTCATCAGAATCGGAAAGCGTATCCGGAACAATTTTGCAGAACGCTTTTGGGAACAATCCCTTATTAACATTCTTTATCGCCTTGTGAACGTCTTCCTTATCGGCAGAAACGCCACGTTGCTTATATCTTTCTCCTGCGCTCATCAATTGCTTTTAACAAAAAAGCATCCCGCTGTGCGGAATGCTTTTCTGAAATATCTATGAAGGTTAACTAGTTTCCTTTAGGAACGAAGTCGTTTCTCAATACTTTGAATTCTGTTCTACGATTCAACTGGTGAGCCTCTTCTTTGATTTGTTCTGAAGCAAGTTTGCCAATAAACGCATCGTTGATTACGCTTCCTTTAGCGAAATCCCCAACCTGATTATCCAACACTTTTGGAGTTGTTTCACCGTAACCTTTAGCTACCAATCTCTCTCCTTCAATGTCATTTTCAATCAAGTAATCAACTACCGACTGAGCACGTTTTTGCGAAAGAGCCAAGTTGGCTTCATCGCTACCACGTGTATCCGTGTGAGATCCAAGCTCAATGATAATCGTTGGGTTGTCATTCAATGTCTCAATCAAACCATCCAAAGCAACTTTAGACTCTGGACGAAGATCCCATTTTCCCAAATCGTAGAAAATGTTCGGAAGGTCGATTGCACGGTTGATTGGATCCAATTCGAAATCATGAACTAGGTCTTTATCTTCTTCGAATCCAACAGTAGTTGTCTTACCAGTCTTATTCAAGTAGTAATCTTTCTTCCCAGCGGTGATTACGTAAGAAGTTGCTGGCGCAAGATCAAATGAATACTTACCGCTAGCATCAGTAGTGGTTTCAAGTGAAGAACCATCTGTTCCAACAATTGACACCGTACAACTTGCAACTGGCTTCTTTGTTTTGAAATCGATAACTGTTCCTCCAAGTGTGAATTTAAGAGCTGGAAGTAGGAATGAATAGATGTCATCGCTTCCTTTTCCGTCTTCACGGTTAGAAGTGAAGTATCCTCTTTCTTGTTCTTTCTCAAAAATAATGGCGAAATCATCTCCTGAAGAGTTGATAGGAGAACGCATGTTCGTTACATTTCCCCAAGAATCTCCTTGAGTTTCTGCCATGAATATATCCAATCCACCCATTCCAATGTGACCGTTTGAAGCGAAATAGAGTGTTCCATCATTATGAATGAAAGGATACATCTCATCCCCAGGAGTGTTTACTCCATCAACACCCACTGGCTTTCCCCATCTCTTTTTCTCTTCATCATACTTTGACTTCCAAAGGTCTCTTCCACCTTTTCCACCCGCAGCATCAGAAGCAAAAACCAACGTCTTGCCATCAGCAGAAAGAGCCGGATGCCCTACAGTAACAACCGTAGAATCATCTCCCTCAGCTTTAGCGAAAAACGGAAGCAACTCTGGCTCTGACCAGCTATCACCTGATTTCTTAGAATGATAAAGTTCGCAGCCCATTTTCACTTTCTTCTGAACACCACAACGAGTAAAAATCATTTGGGTGAAATCAGCATTCATCACCGCAGCACCTTCATTGAACACGCTATTGATGGTAGCTGGAAGTGGCTTAGGCTTACTCCATTTTCCTTTATTATCGATAGTAGCTGAGAAAATATCTGTAAATCCTTGACCTGTCCATCCGTCAACTTCATTTCCCGAAGCGTTATCTCTAGATGATGTGTAGTAAATCTCCTTGTGATTTGCAGCTGCATATGATGGAGAAAAATCCATCTGCTTTCCGTTCAACTGAACCTCGTTCTCAACTACGTAGCGAGAAGGATTATCAATCCATTTTTGAGCAAGAGCGCATGCTTCAGCTCCATTTTTTCCTCTCGGATCATCAGGAGAAAGCTCAGAATACTTCTCGTACTCAGGAATTGCATCTTCGAACTTACCGTTCGCTTTCAAAGCATCTGCATAGTAAAGCTGTACCTTATTCTCAGGATACTTCAGCTTCAGTACTTTTCTGTACCAGGTTTCCGATTGCTTCGTGTCATTCACAAAGCGGTAGCACTCTGCTGTTTTGAAGATGATGTCAGCCTTATTCGCCTTATCCTTTTCTTTCGAATAGGCTTTTTTCAGAAGGGTGATTGCCTTGTAATACTCCTGCGAATCGAAAGCCTGATTGGCAACCGCTAGGTGGTCGGTTTGTGCGTTCACATTGATTGAAAACAATCCTGCGATAATCGCTACTAGGAAGAACTTGGTTATTCTCATGGTCTTTTTGCTCGTTTTAACAGAGGCGCTAAAATAAAGAAATATTTGATTAGACAAATTGAGCCGCAACGCTGTTAGAATGTGTGACGCCCACCTTGATCTAGCGGCTTAATTAGTTGATTACGTATTAGTTAGCACATTAACGATTGAATAGTAATTCGCGATATTTAGGCAATGGCCAATACTCATCTGAGACCACCAACTCCAATTTATCCACTTCTCTTCTAATCTTCTCGAAGTATGGGAACACTTTATGGCAGTAATCGTCAGCCTGTTTTCGAGCACTTTCATGCTTGTTGGCCGATTTGCGCGCTTCGGTCATTTCCTCAACCAATTTATTAATCAACGTCATGCGTTCAGATATCTCACGAATGATGCGCATTTGCTCACTTGCCAAGGTCTCAAACTCTTGCGCTGTCAACACCTGCTTTAAGCCAGTAACATTTGTAATGAGCACATTTTGATACTCAACAGCGGTTGGAATAACATGATTGGTGGCCAAATCACCCATCACGCGCGACTCAATCTGAATCTTCTTCGTGTAACGCTCCAAGTCAATTTCGTAGCGTGCATCCAATTCTCGTTCATTTAGAATCTCGTTCTTCTCAAACAGCTTTCGGGCTTTGGGTGCTAGAATAAAATCCAATGCATCAGGTGTTGTCTTCACATTAGATAGACCACGCTTCTTGGCTTCCTTCACCCACTCTTCTCCGTAGCCATTTCCTTCAAATCGAATGGCCTTCGATTCGATGATGTACTTGCGAAGCACTTGAAAGATGGCTTCATCCTTCTTCATGTCTTTAGAAACCAACGCCTGGACTTCGGCATGAAATTTCTCCAATTGATCCGCAACGATGGTGTTCAATACCATCATAGCAGAGGAGCAGTTAGCCGAAGAACCTACCGCACGGAACTCAAATTTATTTCCAGTAAAGGCAAATGGCGATGTTCTATTCCTATCTGTATTGTCCAAAAGAATCTCAGGAATCTTGATGATGCTCAGCTTCAACTCCGTCTTTTCATCTGGCGACATTTTCTCTCCTTGTCGTATCCATTCTTCAATATCATTCAGAACTTGAGAAAGGAATGAACCGATAAACACAGACATGATGGCTGGCGGAGCTTCGTTTGCTCCTAAACGATGATCGTTACTCGCACTTGCAATGCTGGCGCGAAGCAAATCAGCATGTTCAAAGACTGCCTTTATAGTAGTAATGAAGAATGTCAAAAACTGGATATTCTTCTTAGGCGTCTTTCCAGGACTTAAAAGATTCTTTCCTGTATCAGTTGCAAGTGCCCAATTGTTGTGTTTGCCCGAACCGTTAATTCCTGCAAAAGGCTTCTCATGAAAAAGAACTCGGAAATCGTGACGCAAAGCCACTTTCTCCATAATGTCCATTAACAATTGGTTGTGATCAACCGCCAAACTCACTTCTTCAAATACAGGAGCGCACTCAAATTGACCCGGACCAACTTCATTATGTCTTGTCTTGACAGGAATGCCCAATTTCAAAGCTTCCGTCTCAAAATCACGCATGTAGGCAGTCACGCGATCATTGATTGAACCGAAATAATGATCATCCAACTGTTGATCTTTTGCAGAAGAGTGACCAAAAAGCGTTCTGCCAGTTAAGGCAAGATCTGGTCGTGCATTATATAAGGAGCGATCAACAAGGAAATATTCCTGCTCGATACCGAGAGTGCAAATGACTCGAGAAACGTTTCTGTCAAAATATTCCTGAACCACTGTTGTAGCAGCTTTATCCAAAAAATGAACGGAACGAAGCAGCGGTGCTTTATGATCCAACGATTCTCCAGTGTAAGCCACAAAAACGGTTGGAATACAAAGCGTTTTTCCAATAACGAAAGCTGGAGAAGAAGGATCCCAAGCTGTATAGCCTCTTGCTTCAAACGTATTTCTAATTCCTCCATTCGGAAAACTAGAAGCATCCGGTTCTTGTTGAACAAGTTTATCTCCACCAAAAGCTTCCATAGAAAAGCCATCGGCCAACGGTTCAAAAAAGGCATCATGCTTTTCGGCAGTTGAACCAGTAAGTGGTTGAAACCAATGCGTGTAATGCGTTGCTCCTAGTTGAATCGCCCACGCTTTCATAGCTGAAGCCACTTGCTCTGCTGTTCCTCGATCAATCTGAGTGCCTTTTTCAACACTTGTTCGAAGCGTAGAATACGCTTCGGATGGAAGATATTCCCGCATCACTTTCCAACTGAATACCTGAGAAGCAAAATAATCTGACACCTTTGAACTTGGTGCGTTTACCGTCTGCGGTTTCCTATTCTCAATTTGTTGAAGCGCTTGAAATCGTTGTATTGCCATTTTTTATTTGAGCCAAAAAAGGCTCGGACGAACCGAGCCTTTATGAATATTGAATGATTGACTAAACTGTTACAGCTAGTTTTTCTGCTGCTTTAACCGTTTTGATGATTCGACCTGCAACTCTATATGGATCGGCATTTGAAGCTGGTCTTCTATCTTCCAAGTAACCTTTCCATCCTTTTTGAACCGCCATCAACGGAATTCGGATGGAACACCCTCTGTCTGAAATACCATACGAGAAGTCGCTGATTGAAGCTGTTTCGTGCTTACCAGTCAATCGTTGATCATTATATGCACCATATACGGCAATGTGCTCCGTAGTAACAGGTCTAAATGCCTCACAAATGGTTTCGAAAACCTCTCTAGAGCCACATGTTCTTAAGGTAGTATTTGAGAAATTAGCATGCATACCAGATCCATTCCAGTCACCTTTGATTGGTTTTGGATGATATTCGATGTACCAGCCATAGCTTTCTGTTAGTCTATCTAGCAAGTATCTGGCAATCCAGATTTCATCGCCAGCTTTTTTTGCGCCTTTAGCAAAGAGTTGGAATTCCCACTGTCCTGAAGCTACTTCTTGGTTAATTCCTTCGAAATTCAGTCCTGCCGCAATACACAAATCAGCATGCTCTTCAACAAGTTCTCTGCCGAATGTATGTCTTCCTCCTACTGAGCAATAATACATCCCTTGCGGACCAGGGAAACCTCCACGTGGGAAGCCAAGTGGCAATTCAGTTGCCGTATCCATGATAAAATACTCCTGTTCGAAACCGAACCAAAAATCTTCATCGCCATCATCAATGGTACATCTACCGTTTGATTCATGAGGAGTTCCATCTGCATTATAAACTTCACACATCACCAACCAACCATTCTCTCTTGCAGGATCTGGATAGATAGCAACCGGAACCATTAAACAATCGGAGTTTCCTCCAGTTGCTTGCTGAGTAGAAGAGCCGTCAAAAGACCAGTTTCCGATTTCTTCTAGGGTTCCTTTAAAATCTTCATGCTCCTCAACTTTGGTTTTTGACCTCATGTTTTGGGTTGGCTTGTAGCCATCCAACCAAATGTATTCCAGTTTTATCTTCATAATTAGTACGAAATAGTGGGTTTTGTGAATTTGCACCGCAAAGGTACTCGTCTAATAGAGCCTTCAAAATATAATTATGAACTTTTTCTTCACACACCCCTCACTGATAAAGGGTGTGAACAAAAATAAATCAACCAACAAGCCTATGGTGCACAAAAAAGCCCCTTTCGGGGCTTTCTTCTAAAAAATCAAAGAGTTTCTTGGTCTTCTCTCGGTTTTGCGTCCGCATTTGGAGTAATCTTCGGAATTGTCTTCTTCGGAGCCTCCTTCATGCTTTCCTCAATTTCACGTTGCACTCCGCTCGTTGCGTCCTTAAACTCACGCATACCTCTTCCGAGTCCACGCGCTAACTCAGGAATCTTATTGGATCCAAAAAACAACAACACAACTAGAAGGACGACAATAATCTCGCCTCCCCCTAAATTTAAAAACAGCAGTGTAGAATTCATGGTGTAAAAGTAAAAAGGCTCCGAATGTCGGAGCCTTTTGTTTATTTCTTTTTCTTTTCTGCCTCGGGCTCTTCCTTCGTGAACTCCAACATTATAGGAGTTGCAATGAAGATAGATGAATAAGTTCCCACCACAACTCCCATCAGGAGCGCAAATGAGAATCCTTTGATGGTTTCTCCACCTGCAAGGAACAATACCAACAACACAATAAAGGTTGTAAGCGCGGTAATTATAGTACGGCTCAAAGTGGTGTTCAGTGCATTATTTACAATAACGCCCAAGGAATATTTTTTCGCCTGATGCTCAGCCTGAAACTCACGAATACGGTCAAACACAACCACGGTATCGTTGATAGAATAACCGACTACCGTCAGAATGGCTGCAATGAATGCCATGTCGATTTCCATGCTAAATGGCATGAAACCGTAGCCAATTGAAAAGAGTGCAAGTACCACTAACACGTCATGTGCCAAGGCGATAACTGCACCCAAACTGTATTGCCATTTCTTGAATCGAAGCAAGATGTAAAGGAAAATGGCAATCAACGAGAATACGATTGACAGCAAAGCCGAACGCTTAATATCCGTTGCAATGGTTGGACCAACTTTCTGAGAACTCATAATCTCACTCGGATTATTCGACAATTCAGAAAGTCCAGCAAGCAATGCCGCCTGAACTTCATCATCAACCGTTTCACCTTCATCATTGATTCTGTAGGCCGTAATCACTTTCACACGGTTATCAGCACCGAACGTTTTTACAGTTGGAGCATTTCCCTCAAATGCACCTTGCAATGCTTTACTAAGATCTTCGGTATTAACCGCATCTTGAAACTCTACCATGTAAGAACGACCTCCCAAGAAATCAACTCCGTAGTTGAAACCTCTCACTCCCATCGAAACGATACCAGCCACAATTACTACACCTGAAATCAGGTAAGAAATTTTACGCTTTCCTGCAAAGTCAAAATTCACATTACTAAAAACATCCTTAGTAAAGGCAGTTCCCAGTGAAATAGCCTTCTTAGCGTCCAATCTTCCTTCAAAAATCAATCGTGTAATGAAGATGGATGCGAAAAGTGAGCAGAAGATACCGATGATTAACGTGGTTGCAAAACCTTGGATTGGGCCGCTACCGAATACATATAATATGATAGCTGTAAGCAATGACGTTACGTTGGAGTCAATAATGGCGGAATATGCAGCGTTGTAACCCTGACTTACAGCAAGTCTGATTCCAGTTCCTTTTGCCAGTTCTTCACGAATTCTCTCAAAAATCAAAACGTTCGAGTCAATAGAAATACCAATGGTGAGTACGATACCCGCAATACCAGGAAGTGTAAGTACCGCTCCAAGAGAAGCAAGAACTCCGAATACGAAAAACACGTTTGCAATCATTGCAATGTTTGCTGCAACACCTGCCGTTCCGTAATAGAAAAGCATGAAGATGAGCACAGCGGCAATCGACCCAACAAAGGCCAATCCACCACTTGTAATAGACTCTTGACCTAAAGTAGGACCAACAATCGCTTCTTCTACAATGTGAGCTGGAGCAGGAAGTTTACCCGCTTTCAATACAGTTGCTAAATCTTCCGCTTCGTTAATGGTGAAGTTTCCAGTGATAGAAGAACGCCCTCCACCAATCTCGCCCTGAACAGTTGGGAACGAATACACATAATCATCAAGTACAATCGCAATTGATTTACCGATGTTCTCACCTGTCAATCGTTTCCAAGCGTTTGCTCCATCAGGAGTCATCATCATCGATACCTCTGGAGATGCTCCAAACTGACCAAAATCCTTGTTGGCATCAGAAATTGCCGAGCCATCCAATGGCGGCTCACCATCTCTACTTGTAACTCTAATGGCAACCAATTGGTGAACTTGAGCAGGGTCTTTCGGATCAAGTGCCTTAACGGTCCAATAGAATTTAAGGTCACGTGGGAAAATTGACTTCACGCGATCCATTGCCAAGTACATGTTCACTTTAGCAGTATCCTTAATAGAAGCATATCCAACAACTGGTCCTCTGTAAAGTCCTTCTTGAGATGCCGCTGGAGATAAAACCGAAAACAAAGGATTGTTCTTCTGTAAATCATCAATAGACTCATCACCTCCTTCAGCAGCAGCAGTAGAATCAGCACCACCAAAAAGATCAGTCAATGATTTTGTAGTGTCTTTATCTGCTACAACTTCTTCAGCAGCAACCACCGTAGTATCTGCAACCGCTGTTGAGTCAGAAGCACTAACACCAGCTTCAATATCACGGATAATCTTGTTGGCTTCAGCCAAATAACCGTAAACCTCTTGGTTCTCGTACGTCTCCCAGAACTCTAATTGAGCCGTTCCTTGCAAAAGTTTTCTTACACGATCTGGTTCTTTCACACCTGGCAATTCAACCAAAATTCGATCGCTACCTTCCAATCGTTGAATGTTTGGTTGCGTTACCCCAAACTTATCAATACGAGTTCGTAGAACCTCAAAAGCCTGATCAATTGCAGCTTCTTTCTCAGCACGAATCACATCAAGAACCTCAGCATTCGTAGCCTCTCCAGTAATCTTATCCTTAAGCGTATAGCCAAAAATCGCTGGCGATGCCAAACGTGCATTTGGGTCCAATGCCTCAAACTCCTGACCGAAAAGCGTCACGAAATCCAAGTTCGAACCTGCCAATTTTGCCGAAGCATTTGCAATAGCCTTATTAAAAGTAGAATCAGGGCTGTTGTTAGAAAGCGACTTCACCATTTCCTGAAGCGAAATCTCCAACGTAACGTTCATACCGCCCTTCAAGTCAAGACCCAAGTTCAGCTCACGCTCCTTGCATTCCATGTAAGAATACTCCTTCACAAACAGGTTGTAAGTAAAGTCCTCCAAGTACTTATCTGCCTCCTCTTGGTTGGTCAGTTTCATCTCCTCGTAAGTCGATTCTGCCACCCGCGTAGCAACCGTAAAAGAAAGCTGGTAAAGACATACCAGACCGAGTAAAATGGCGAAAACCCTTATAGCGCCTTTGTTCTGCATTATATAATGTGTAAAATTTTACCTCCGTTTTTGGAGCGTGCAAATATAGAAGAACCCATAGTTAATAGCAATACGC
>JAIOYP010000066.1 GCA_021741155.1 Flavobacteriales bacterium
CCAGAAGTCCCGTTGGTTGCCCAAAAGAAGAGTTTATCGTTTAGTACGTTTAAGCTTGTAGGACTAGAGCTTTCAATGCCTGGCCAAATATCTGCCACAAGGGTAGCCTGCTGCCCGCGGGCATCTAGCATCCATAAGGAAAACCAAACACAGAGTAAATTTATTGTTGAATTCATCATTTCGATAGCGTTTTACCATGTCGTGCAATACTGGATGCCAATAGTTCCGTCAATAGAACTATTCATATGCACCATTAGTCGTTCCGTTTATCAAACCAATAATACCCATTCAATTTCATAACCGCAACACCCTATCATTCAGATGGGAATCTAAGTTGAAGGAAATACGGGGTCAGATGTTGAACATTCGGGTCCGACTTTAGCAGTAACGACTTCAATAGTTCACTAATTGGAATCAACTTGCGTCCCTGCGACTTCAATAATTGAACAGGTGAGGTCAACAGTTCAAGCTGCGAAGTCAATAGTTCAATAGTTGAGGTCGATGTTTCTACAGTTCACTTCAACTGTTCAACATGTCGGCCAACTATTCAACATGCGAGCTCGCCAGTCTAATAGTTGACATGAAAAGTTCACTAGTTGAATTCGAATGTTGTTGCTTCGAATCCGATTTGTCAGAAGTTGAATCCAACTTGTCAAAAGTCGAATCCGATTGTTCAACTATCGGAGTGCTCAATCCTTTGGCAGAAACACCTCAGCCATCATACATCTAGCACTTCCACCACCAAGAGTTTCGATGGTGGTGAGAGGGCTGTGAAGGATGAAATTCGTTTTTTCGATGGTTGCAATTTGTTCGGGTGTAAGGCTTTCGTATGCTTGGGTTGACATCACCATAATAAGTTCGCCCAAATCGTTAAGCACCTGAAGCATGTTTCCTGCAAAGCTCGATTTCTGTTCTGCGGTTATGTAAACGATTTCCTTTTCCGTTCGCTGCAGAGCTGCTATAACGGCAATGCGTTCCGTATCGTCTACAATAGATTCAGCACACAGAATAGCAATTTCTTGTCCCACACTCATCATCACATTCGTATGATAAATGGGTAAAAGTTTGCCATCCACATCTTGGAACGAACGGAAACTGACAACTTCATAACCAAGTTGTTTCCCCCAATCTTGTAATAGAAGATCACTGGTCCGCTGAGAAAGACACGCGTATGCAATCAAGTTCTCACGATCTAGTACCAAGCTGCCAGTTCCTTCTAAGAAGAAACCATCGTCTTCGCTTCCCGAATAATCAAGCGTTTCCTTGATTTTGAATCCTTCAGATTTGAGTGTTTCAAGAATATCATCCCGTCTTTCTAACCTGCGGCTTTCGGCACACATCGGATAAAGCACCACCATTCCTGTTTCATGAAACGAAACCCAATTGTTCGGGAAAATGCTGTCAGGCGTGTGAGGTTCTACCGTATCGCTAACTACTGTTACGTGTACACCGGCATCGCGAAGCTTCTCCACAAACGCATCAAATTCTTTCACCGCCTGCGATTGTGCGGATGCTTCCGAAAGACCTTCAACTTGTTGTTGATAGTGGTTATCCGTAGCTGTTTCGGCATTCAAGGCAAACGCCACTGGCCGAATCATAAGAAGGTTGTTTGTGTTTTGTGCTGGCATGTTTAAATATCCTCCCGTTCCAATGGCATACTCATACAATGCGTTCCTCCACGTGCTCTTGATAATTCAGCAGAAGGAAGCGTAATCAGCGTATCACCTTTAATGATGTCATCCAGTTTAGCACCAGCATCCATCTGCGCATTGAAATCTTCTGCTTTGATAATCTTAAAACCTCTTTTTTCGAGATTGGCATTGGTGTAAACGTTTCTGTCGTAGCCAATAATCACCCCTTCGCGAATAGCCAAAAAGTTACAACTGTCGGTCCACTGTTCGCGCTCAGTAAAAGGAAATTTCCCGTTAGCATTCGGAATGATGTTCACCTTCTTGCATCCGAAATCTTCCTTGCTTACTTGGGTCAAAAGGTCATCGAGATAATCGAATTCCTTCTTCTCCACTTTGAATCCATCGGCCTTCTTCTTGCGGATGAATTGCGTCACATATACTTGCTCTTCGGGCGTCTCCATTTCATCATCCAACATTCGCCTAAAATCGATTTCTTCTGTAGAAAGCGTAATCGCATCTCGCGTAAACGGAGCGTAAACCACCCATGCATCACGCTTTATCATGGTGAAAATCGTGTCGATGTGCATGTAAGCACGTTCGGCAGGAATATTCACCACCGAAACCTTGTCAACCAGATTTCGCTTGAACAACTGGGTTGTCAATTGATGGATGGCGTTCTGAGTGGTACGAGCACTCAATCCAACCAGCAAATGCCGCGGACTCACCATCATCACGTCACCACCTTCAATGCTCACTTCTTGACGTTCCTTGTCGAGCGAATCGGTGAGGAAATAATATTCGTTGTCTTCCAACTCAATTACGCGGTCAGAAAATTGATATTTCTCCCAATTCGCCTCATCTCCAAAAAGGAAGAAATACGCGATGTATTTAATGAGCAGCGCTTCACGTGTTCGGCCTTTTTCGGCAGCCTTAATGAGTAGAAGGTGGTCGTTAATTACAATGCCAATGTCGCGGGTAAAAATGAAATTCGGAAGCGGTGCAAATAGGTAATCTTCCTCGCCTTCATAAATCCAAACGCCAGAAATCAGCGTCCGAGTCAGCGTTTCCGCATCCATCTTCATCAGCAACATTTGCGTCTCAAAATCGCACTTTTCCATCGCACAAACAGCCGATACCAAAAGCTGCTTCGCTAAGTCGTTCTTCAACACCTGCATCAACAAATATTCGGCATCCAAAACCTTATCCGATTTGAGGTAACCTGGTTTAGTTGGTTTGAAAAAATCAGGATCATTCTTATCCCGATTTCGCATCACTTCAGGATCCAAAAACCACAGTAATACGCTCAAATACTGGTTGTATTCCTTGCGCATGTTGTCGAGATACACGATATCGTCATAGAGCAAATCCTCCATCATTCGGGGTGCAATTTTCCCGATTCCAGCATCCGGACTATGAATGATTAACCGTTGAAGCGTTCCCACTTCCGAAGAAACTCGAATATTCTTGCTCATAACTCTGAGATTTAGGCTGCGAAGGTAGCACTTGATAGGAGTTCAAGGTTCAACGTGAAAGGTTCAAAGTTGTCCATGTTGAACCTTAAACTTTGAATTTTATTTGGGCGTTCCCCCGAGGAAAAATCGGGGTCGGGTTTTCCGCTGTATCTTTTTTTCGTTCCTCAAAAAAGGATGCCGCTTCAACCCCTAACGCACGCCAACCTCGGCACCTCATTAAAAACATGGAGTACCACAATCTCTTCATCCCTCTCACTTGCTAATTTTCCCATCCGCTCATCTGCTAATTTCCTCATTCGCTAATTTGCTAATTCCCTATTCCTAGTTTTGCAGAAAATTGAGCAAGTGAGTATTTCGTTAATCCAGCACATTCAGAACGCCATATCCAGTCTATATGGTGTAGATCTTCCCGAAGAACAACTTCAACTTCAAAAAACTAGAAAGGAATTTGAAGGCGATGTGACCTTGGTTGTGTTTCCATTGTTGCGCGTATCCAAAGTTTCTCCCGAACAAACGGGCCAGCAAATTGGTGAGGCGTTGGTAGCAGCAGTTGATTATGTCGAAAGCTTCAATGTGGTTAAAGGCTTTCTCAATCTTTCGTTCGCGGCCAGTTATTGGGTAGAAAAGTTGGGTGAAATGCAAGCCACAGAGAACTACGGTTTTCAGTCAAAAGGCGCGCACAGTCGAAACGTAATGGTCGAATATTCCTCTCCAAACACGAATAAGCCGCTTCACTTAGGACATATCCGAAATAACCTACTCGGTTTTTCGGTTGCCGAAATCCTCAAAGCAAACGGACATACCGTTCAGAAAGTGCAGGTGATTAACGACCGAGGCATTCACATCTGCAAAAGCATGTTGGCTTGGCAAAAGTTCGGTAAAGGCGAAACGCCACAATCATCTGGCCTCAAAGGCGATAAGCTGGTTGGGAAATATTATGTGGAGTTTGATAAGCGATACAAGGTTCAAATTGCTGAACTGATTGAAGCAGGAAAAACCAAAGAAGAAGCCGAAGCACAAGCATCTATTATCGTAGAAGCACGCGAAATGCTCTTAAAATGGGAAGCAGATGATGTGGAGGTTCGCCAGCTTTGGGAAACCATGAACGGTTGGGTTTACGAAGGTTTTGACGAGACCTACAAGCGGTTGGGAGTAGACTTCGATAAACTCTATTACGAAAGCAACACCTATTTAATAGGTAAAGAGTTGGTAGAAAGTGGAGTAGAGGATGGCGTGTTCGAAAAGCGGGAAGATGGCTCCATTTGGTGCGACCTTACTGCCGATGGAATGGATCAGAAACTTTTGCTTCGTTCGGATGGAACTGCTGTATATATGACGCAAGATCTCGGTACGGCCAAACTGCGCTACACCGATTGGCCAGCGCTCAATCAACTTATTTATACTGTAGGAAACGAGCAGGATTACCACTTCAAAGTTTTGTTTCTCCTTCTCGGAAAACTCGGATTTGAGTGGGCTCAGAACTGCTATCACCTTTCTTATGGTATGGTTGATCTTCCTTCAGGTAAGATGAAATCCCGCGAAGGAACCGTTGTTGATGCGGATGATTTGATGGACGAAATGGTCTCAACCGCAAAAGCGCAATCGGAAGAAAGAGGAAAACTGGAAGGAATGGCTTCGGAAGAAGCGGATGCACTTTTTGAAATGCTAGGAATGGGAGCACTCAAATACTTCATGCTTAAGGTCGATCCGAAAAAACGAATGCTGTTCAATCCTGCGGAGAGTATTGATATGCAAGGTAACACGGGGCCGTTCATTCAATACACGCACGCTCGTATCAAGTCGGTTTTAAGAAAATCGGAGGTCGAAGTTGTAACTGTTCCAAGCTTGACTGCAATAAATGAGAACGAACGATCTCTTATCCGCTTGCTCAATCAATACCCAGAAACGATAAAATTGGCTGGAGATGAGTACAGTCCAGCGGTAATCGCAAACTACACCTATGAATTGGCCAAGGAGTACAACACCTTCTATCACGAATGTCCAATTCTCATCGAAGAAGATGAGAATGTAAAGGCACTTCGATTGGCCATTTCAGGATTGACTTCGCAGGTCATATCATCTGCTATGCGGTTATTGGGCGTTTCGGTTCCAGATAGAATGTAAATTGGCATAAATGCCCTAAGGAAATTACTTTAGTGGCTTCAAAATCAGAATAGATGTTCGAGAATTTAACGGAGAAGTTTGACAGGGCGTTCAAAACGCTGAAAGGAGAAGGTCAGATCACAGAGATTAACGTGGCCGAAACCATGAAGGAAGTAAGGCGCGCCTTGCTTGATGCGGATGTTAACTTCAAAATTGCTAAAGATTTTACTGATACTGTTAAGCAAAAAGCGCTTGGTCAGGATGTTTTGACGGCCGTTAAGCCAGGTCAGTTGATGGTGAAAATCACCAAAGATGAATTGGCCAATTTAATGGGCGGCACGTCTGTTGAGGTGAACCTCGATGGAAAACCTGCGGTTATTCTTATTGCTGGTTTGCAGGGATCTGGTAAAACTACTTTCTCAGGAAAGCTGGCTTTGTTTCTAAAGAGCAAGCGCCAGAAGAATCCATTGTTGGTGGCATGTGACGTTTATCGTCCAGCGGCTATCGATCAGTTGAAAGTTCTTGGAGCACAAGTTGGAGTAGCGGTTTACACCGAAGAAGGAAACAAGAATCCTGTTTCGATTGCTGAAAACGCCATCAAATATGCCAAAGCAAATAACCACAATGTGGTCATTGTGGATACCGCTGGTCGTTTGGCGGTGGATGAAGAAATGATGAACGAGATTGATCGCGTTCATAAAAGCATCAAGCCTCAGGAAACGCTTTTCTTAGTCGATTCCATGACAGGACAGGATGCTGTCAATACAGCCAAAGCCTTCAACGACCGACTGAATTTTGATGGAGTTGTCCTCACGAAGTTGGACGGTGACACACGTGGTGGTGCCGCTCTTTCTATTCGTTCAGTAGTTAACAAACCAATCAAGTTTGTAGGTATTGGTGAGAAGTTAGAAGCGCTCGATATTTTCCATCCAGATCGTATGGCCGACCGTATTCTCGGTATGGGTGATGTGGTTTCGCTTGTTGAACGTGCTCAAGAGCAGTTCGATGAGGAAAAAGCCCGTCAACTTCAGAAGAAAATTGCCAAGAACACTTTCGATTTCAACGATTTCCTTGATCAAATCAATCAAATCAAGAAAATGGGTAACGTCAAAGATTTGATGGGAATGATTCCGGGGATGGGAAAAGCCTTGAAAGATGTGGAGATTGGCGATGATGCTTTTAAGCAAGTTGAGGCCATTATTGGGTCCATGACTCCTTTAGAAAGAGGAAATCCACAATTGATTAACGGTACCCGCAGAAAGCGAATTGCTGATGGTAGCGGTTCAACAATTCAAGATGTAAATCGACTACTCAAGCAATTTGAGGAAAGCCGAAAAATGATGCGCATGTTCTCCGATAAAGGAGCAATGAAAAATATGATGAGAAATATGCCTGGGGCAAGACGATAAAATTTCACATTGTGTTTCAGAACGATTATTTTTGTTAGAGCAAAAAGTGTCGTATTCCTTACGTAGTTGAAAATTATTGCGTGATACACGTAATTTGCTGATTGCATGTTATACATTTGTATAGTGATAGCCATTCATGTTACTTGACGGAAAGAAAATATCAGACGAAATCAAACAAGAGATAGCCGAAGAGGTTAGGCTTTTGGTTGCTGATGGATATCGACCTCCACATTTAGCAGCGATTCTCGTTGGACATGACGGTGCAAGTGAAACCTACGTAGCAAGTAAGGTTAAGTCCTGTGAGCAAATAGGCTTTGGTTCTACGTTAGTTCGATTGCCTTCCAATGTTTCGGAAGAGCGACTTTTAGCTGAAATCAAAGCAATCAATAGTAATGAGGAGATTGATGGATTAATCGTTCAGCTTCCTCTTCCCAAGCATATTGACGAACAAAAAGTGACCGAAAGCGTTCTTCCAAAAAAGGATGTAGATGGATTTCACCCAGTAAATGTGGGTAAATTAGTTCTAGGACTTCCAACATTTGTTTCTGCCACCCCAATGGGGATTATGGAATTACTCAAGCGTTACAATATTGAAACTAGTGGCAAGCATTGTGTGGTTTTGGGAAGAAGCAACATTGTTGGTACGCCCATGGCAAATCTTCTGAGCCGAAATAGTAACCCAGGCAACTGCACCGTAACTTTATGTCACAGTCGAACAAAAAATCTTTCTGAGTTTACTAAATCTGCAGACATATTAATTGCAGCGCTTGGCAAAGCCGAATTTGTGACAGCCGATATGGTCAAAGATGGTGCAGTGGTTGTTGATGTCGGCATCACCAGAGTTGAAGATCAAACAAATCAACGTGGTTACGTGTTGAAAGGTGACGTAGCCTTTGGTGAAGTGAATAAAAAAGCTTCGTATATTACACCCGTGCCAGGCGGTGTTGGAAGAATGACGATTGCAGCGTTACTGCAAAACACATTATTAGCAAGAAAAAATAGTATCAAACCCAGTAAAATTCCACATCATGTCAGTAAAAGTTAAACTAAAAAACAGAGAAGACAAGTACGTTGTACTTGATCAAAAAGTGTTTGATGAGATTGAGGCAAATGAGTACCTCACATCCGTTAAATTCCTCGCAAACCTTCGTGCACACTCGAATGGTTATGGCGTTTTTCAACGTTGTATTACAACGAAAAAAGGACCAGTTTATGAAACGATTTATCTTCATAAATACGTGGCCGAAAAATTCATCAAGCAACCAAAAAGCGACAGAAAGTTGTTTGTAAGGTTCATCGATGGTGATGTTCTTAACGTAACTCTTGATAATCTAGAGTGGGTAACGATGAACACACTCAGACGAGAGATGAAAAACTTCAAAAGCAAGTCTGGTTACAGAGGTGTTACGAAAGAGAAAAATCGTTTTAGAGCAGTTATTTATCATGAGCGCCAAGCACATAACCTTGGATTCTTTGATACTGCTGAAGAAGCTGCAAAAGCTTACAACAAAAAGTCAATTGAGCTTTTTGGTAAAACAGGTAGCTTGAACACGTTCAAATAATCCTTCACAGAAAAATAAAAAGGGCATCCCGAAGATTCGGGATGCCCTTTTTTTATTGTTGATTTTTAAGTGTCAGTCAGTTTCCGACTTCACAGTTACATGGAGACTTAGAAAACTTACTTCTTCGTCAATTTTGGCTAAAGAGTATTCTAGTTTATTTCCACTTCGTTTGTAGATATCTAAGAG
>JAIOYP010000024.1 GCA_021741155.1 Flavobacteriales bacterium
TGAAGTATGCGGTATCTCCCATAGAACCAATGGAATCTACTTTGTAATGAGTCCAGGGCATGGCTGCATATTCATTCAATAAAGAATATGTCGCGTTCTGAAATTCCGAAATCGTATCCACATAAGAGGTCTGAGATAACTGCGCCACATCATCAACCTCAATGTCAATTATGCTTCTCCCTTCATCCAACTCAATATAATCAACATGCCAATGATCCACATTTCCGGCACGTGAGGCATAATTGATGAAACGGAACTGAAAACCAGCGTGCAAGTATTCCTCTCCAAGAACTGGAAGCATGACCCGATTGAACTTGAAATCCACCAAATTGTAGCCTTCTACTTCCCAAACCCGATTCCAAACATCTGCCGTGTCCTTAAATTCCATGAGAAGGATATCAGCAGTTTCGGGAGCATTTCCCATTCCTTGAGCCTGATAATAAAAGCTCAGGTAAACTGTATCCATTGCACCAAAAAGATTGATGGGTTTTGAAGTAAGGCTATCTGAAAGTGAAGCTAAAGCAAAACCAAAACCATAAGCCCTGCCGCGTTCATCCAAGCCATCAAACGTGGCAACGCCCTGCGATATGGGATTGATGGCCATGTGGTTATTGATGTAGGCCTTATTGTCTAACCATCTATCCGAGTTCGGATAAAGATCTGCGGCAGTTTGCAGGCGCGAGAAAGGCTCGGAGAAATCATCGAAGAATGGAAGCTCAAGCGTGTCGCCCACAGCCCTCGAACTGTACTGCTGACTTCTCAGGTAGTTTTCATATTGGCCGAGTGCTGGGTTGCCGTTTAGGTCAAACAGCATTTCCTGCGCCATTAAATTCGTTGAAAAAAGGCTCAGAAGCAGCGCAAGAATAGTCTTGAACTCCTTCTTAAAAATCTTCTTCATTGATGGTTTCTTCATTTAAAATTGAATCGCCCAACAGAACCGGAAGGGCGTAAAGCGTAGAATCGTATTGAATGGAGAGCGTGTCTTCTGTCAGATAAATGATAACCGAAGTTCCCATTGGCACTAAATTATTTTCGCTAAAAGCGGGCACTTGCTTGTAAACCCTCACTTTGGTCGAATCGGTAAACGGGTCGTCTATCTTGAATGTTGCCAAGTTGAGCGAAGAAAGATTCAGGCGGTCCATCGCCTCTTGCAATGTGTAATGAATGAGATAAGGAATAAGCACGCGGGTATTGCTCAAACCATCGCCCAGCACCAAATCAACCACGGTTCCGCTAAAAGCCAACGTTCCTTTCTTAACCACTTTTCCTCTGATCTTCTGTTGCAGCACGGCATTCTTAGCAATGTCTGGTTGATACTCCAGCCCGCCAAGTTTTAACCCAACGCTTTCAAGTACCGCCTTGGCCTGGCGCAGCGACAGATTTTTGACATCTGGCACTACCACCTGTTTGGGCAGCATGGCGTTAACGGTGAGGTAAATCTTCCTTCCTCGTTTAACAGATAAACCTGGCTTTGGGTCTTGATCGGCCACTGTTCCTCGCGGAAAATCATCTGAGTAAAGAGAATCAACCACTACCAATTCAACCTCCAATGTATCTGCCATTGCTTCCAAGTCCTTCAACTTTAAACCAGTCAAGTTCGGAGTCTCAACCGTAATACCATGCTCAGTTTGAAAGTCAAGCCAGAAGTACAATCCAACTGTAACTGGAATGGACAAACCAACTGCAATACCCAAATTGATAAGGAACAGTTTACTAAAAATGAACTTGATAAAACCCATGGGTTTGAATGGAATACGTGCTTATGCAACGGGCGCCAAAGATATAAATTATGCACCCTCGCCTGTTTACCAATTATTGAGAACCGTCAAGAAGCAAAAAAGTCTCCGAGCGTAGTAAAGAGAATGTCAATATAATTGAATTAAGGGATAAAGGACGAGGGTCTAGGGACGTTTTTCGCCCCTCGTCCCCGTCCTCTCGTCCCAAAACAATGAGGTTTTTAAATGATCTGAACTTGTTGACTCTGAAAACCTCAATTGAAGTGTGTAAGGGAACTTTCATAATTTCAAGTACATTGGTGGCGTTACATCTCCTCATGAAAAAGACAGTTGCAATCGTTTTTGGTGGATACTCTTCAGAATGGATTATTTCTGAATTGAGTGCCAGTGTTGTGTTCAAGCATCTTGATAAATCTAAGTACGATTCCTACTTGGTAAAAATCTCCAAGGAAAGCTGGGACGTTATCCTTTCTGATGGCTCTAAAAGCCCAATCAACAGAAACGATTTCTCATTTATGGAGAAAGGAAGTGCAAGGACGTTTGATGTAGTTTTCAACGCCATTCATGGCACACCTGGGGAAGATGGAAAGTTACAGGGATACTGGGATATGCTCAATATTCCATACACATCGCCTGGGGTTTTGGCATCTTCGCTGACGTTCAGCAAAAGCTACTGCAACGGTTTCCTCCGTCAGTTTGGCGATGTAAATATTGCTGCTTCGGTAATGGTCAGAAAAGGAGACAAAGTAGATGCAAAAGCCATTCTGGATAAAGTTGGCCTTCCGTGTTTCGTAAAGCCGAACAACCTCGGCTCTAGCTTCGGCATTACCAAATTAAAAGACGCCTCTAAGTTTGATGAAGCGCTGGCCACAGCACTCGAAAACGACACCGAAGCCGTGATTGAGCAATTCATAAAAGGAGACGAGATAGCAAGTGGCGTGTATCAGCACAACACAACAGTGATTGCACTTCCGCTTACCGAGATCGTTTCTAAGAACGAATACTTCGATTACCAAGCAAAGTATGAAGGTGCCAGCGAAGAAATCACGCCTGCGCGGATTCCTGACTCCGTTCGTGACCTCATTCAAGAAACTACTCGTAGAGTTTTTACCAGATTGAAGCTCAAAGGCATGTCGCGCATCGACTACATCGTTCAAGATGACGTGCCATATCTGATAGAAGTGAATACAATTCCCGGACTTTCGGAAGCCAGCCTTCTACCTCAACAAGTGGTTTATTCAGGAATCACGCTACAAGATTTCTTCGGGCAATTGATTGAAGGAGCATAGATATGTGAGTTCCTTCCTTCGTCCACCTGAGGCGGACAGACGAGATAAAAGATTCTTCGGCAAAAAAAAAACACTTTCCGTCTCCCTCCGCTTGTCACCCTGACGAAGGAAGGGTCTAATTCTTCTTCAAATCGAGACCTAACTGGTCTTTAGAAATTCAACCAATTTCTGCACAGCCAACCCACGGTGGCTGATTTGGTTTTTCTGTTCCATGCTCATTTCTGCAAATGTTTCTTTGAAACCATTTGGACGGAAAATTGGGTCATAACCAAACCCAGCCGTTCCGCTTTCTTCTGTCAGCAGCTCGCCATCCACGCGGCCTTCAAAAAAGTGTTCCTCGCCATTTAGAATAAGGCTGATAACCGTTCGGAAGCAGGCTTTTCTATTCTCCACTCCTTCCAAATTCTTCAGCACCTTATCCATGTTATCCTGAAACGAGCAATCCTCACCCGCATAGCGCGCTGAATACACGCCAGGTTCACCGTTCAAGGCTTCAATCTCCAAACCTGTATCATCCGAAAAACAGTTCTTTCCTGTTCTCTCAAACACATAGCGAGATTTGATGCTTGCATTCGCATCCAGCGTAGTTCCCGTTTCTGGAATATCAACATCTCCAAATACATCTTTCAACGAAAGCACCGTAAATTCCTTCGGGAGTTTGGAACGAACCTCCTCCAACTTGTGCGCATTATTGCTTGCAAAAACGATTTCCATGCGGTGAAAGTAGTGTGATGAAAAAAGAAAAAGGAAAAAGGTGGAAAAAGAAAAAAGTATTCTGCATCTAAACTCTTGATCAATGTCTTTAAACGGCATCCCTTTTTCATTTTCCCCTTTTTTCCTTAATCCTCTTCGTTACTTAGCACCATGGAATTCCTGCGAAATAACCGTTTAGCGTTTCACCTAATGATGGGTGTTTTGCTTACACTGGTTTATCCCATGCAGGAACTTTTCTCTGGAAACCAGAACATCTATTTCCTGTGGGGAATGGCCGATTTGCTGCCCAATGCTTTTGCAGCCGATCCACTGCTCCTTTCTCCCAATCCGTATCCGTTATTCAGTTGGCTCATCAGCATATTTCCTGTTCAATTCCTCGGTAGTTGGGCAACCATCCTCTACGTTTTTCTTAACGCTATTTACACCTTTTCCCTTTTCGGAATAGCCGATAGAATCACTCCACTTTACAACAACAGAACCCAACTTTTTTCCTTTTTAACTTTTTTCCTTTTTCTTCACTCTTCACCCATTTGGGGGACGTATTTCCAGCTCCTTTTCGACATAGATTTACGTTGGATGTGGGATAGCGGCATTGCCGAGCAGGGCGTTTTGCGAGGTTATTTACAGCCAAGCATGTTTGGTGTTTTTCTCTTGCTCAGTTTGTATCAAGCAATGAAGAAGAATTACGCCTTGGCCATTCTTTGCATTGCTCCAGCAGCGGCCATGCACGCCAGCTACCTTTTTATTGGAGGAATACTTACGATTCTCATCCTACTTAAAGCCAATTTCGGAAAGAAGAATCTCCTGGCCTCAGGAATTTTGCTGCTACTCGTCCTGCCCTACTCCTACCACATTTTCAGTCACTTCATGCATATTGAAGAAGGATTGAAAACAGCCATCAACGATGCTGTACTGGCTGGGTTTGACACCAACCTCCATATCAATCCAAGCAATTGGCTCAACCCAAAATTCTACTTACAGATTCCAATAATGATTCTAGGAATCGCCATTCTCTGGAATACGCAACTCCGATTTTTCATCCTTGGAATTACCACAATTGGATTGATATTGACCGCGCTTGCGTACGGGATGGACAACACCACACTTATTAGTCTCAATCCGTGGCGCGTTTCCATCCTCATTATGCCAATTGCAACTGCTGCCATTCTCTCAAAAATCGTGTGCAATGGTATTTTGATAACCGTTCGACCGCATGTTTTTAGCCTCATTGGAATTATTGCCGCAGCGTTGATTATTTATCGCTTGTTCGGAAATGGGTCTGAGTTCATCAACACATGGAAAATGATTCAAATTGGAGCTTTCGTACTCACGGTTGCTGCCGCAGGATTCATATTCAAGAACGAATTCCTGAACAAACTTCTTGCTCCGCTGGTCGTTTTGGCTCTCATATCGGTTGGTGCTGTTGATTTTTATGTTGACGGCATTTCAAAGTCGAACAAAGACGAATTCAAGGTGATTTCTGCCATCAACAAAACCAGCGAACCCAACACGATTTACATCATTCCTTCAGATTGGACTTCCTTTAGAATAAATGCACAAAAGGCTGTTTATGTGGATGAGAATCTCGTTTACGGACCAGCTTTACCAAGTTTGATGAGCCGATTGAAGATTTCGGAATCACTCTACGAATCCAAAGATTTTTCGAGTGTCGTTGGCTCGATTCCAGTTGGAACCACGTTGAAGCTGATTGCTCCTTCCGAGTTTGAAATTCCAAGTTCCGTCTCTGACGAAGTCATTACAGAGGATTACACTTGCTTTACGCTCAGACAATAAATTCGCCTGCGTACTTTTGATTCGATGCCTTCCCAAAAACCAATTCGCGTTATTCGAGCAAAACAGCCATTTTCAGATTGGCTGAAACGGCTTTGGCAAAGGCGCGAAACGCTTTGGTTCTTTGTCTGGAAAGACCTGAAAGTGCAGTATCAACAGCCCATTTTCGGATTGCTTTGGTCGGTTTTTCAGCCGCTAATCTACTTTGCCGTCATCCTCAGCGTTATCCGTTTTTCAGGAAGAACCACCACAGAAACACAAATGCCATTCGAGCTTTATCTGCTTTGCGGATTGGCCATTTGGAACTTCACCACGTCCGTTATTTTAGGTGGAATGAGTAGCATGCAATCGAACGCAGGCCTAGTCACTAAAGCTTCATTTCCGAGATTGTATCTCATTCTTTCTCCGCTCATCAAAAGCCTGTTCGACCTTGCCATTGTCCTAGTAATCGTACTCGTTGCAGCCATTTCAATGAAGGTTCAAATCCCTCTACTCTTTCCCGTTCATCTGCTGCTTTCGGTTCTACTCATTCTCCCCGTTTCCTTTGGATTTGCATGCATTTCGGCTACGCTGATTGTGTGGAACCGCCACTTCCGACATGCCATTCCCATCTTGCTTTACGCTACCATCTTTGTGTTACCCATTTTCTATTCGATGGATAAAATTGAGAACCAATGGCTTCGTTTCTTCTACCATTTCAACCCAATTGCTGGCGCGATGGAAGTGCTACGAAACGGATTCAATCCATTTATTTGGAACTTGAACCCAATGCTTTTGTGGAGCATTTCCTCCATCGTTGTTCTTATTATCGGAACGTTCTTTTTTAGGAGGATGGAACAAACCTTAGCAGACGAACTATGACGGCCATTGAAGTCATATCGCTTTCTAAGTCCTATCAATTGAAGGGAAATAATCGCGTACGTTTTGACGCATTGAAAAACGTTTCCTTTTCCATTGCCGAAGGAGAATCAGTCGGAATAATTGGCCGCAATGGCGCTGGAAAGAGCACACTTTTGAAACTACTTTCTGATGTCACTTTCCCTACTTCTGGCGAAGCAAAAATTGCAGGTTCATTCTCCAGTTTGCTTGAAGTAGGAACAGGTTTTCATCCAGATTTGAGCGGACGCGACAACATTTTCCTCAATGCCTCCATCATAGGAATTTCTAAAAAGGAAGTGAAAGAAGAATTAGAAAGCATCATTACATTTTCTGGTGTAGGAAAATTCATTGATGAGCCACTTCGCACCTACTCCAGCGGCATGAAATTGCGATTGGCATTCTCGGTTCTGGCACATCTCAAAACAGACATTATCGCGTTGGATGAAGTGCTTGCCGTGGGCGATTCCATGTTTCAAATCAAGTGCATGGAGCGCATTTTCGATTTCAAAAAGCAAGGCCGAACCATTCTTTTTGTATCGCACAATCTGAGTGCAGTAAAGAAACTTTGCGAACGCACCTTGGTCATCGAAAGCGGAGAAATTGTGTTTGATGATGCGACAGATCAGGCGATTCAATTCTATTTACAGAATCAGAAAACATCAGGATTATCCAGTCAATTTTTGAAAGACATGACAACTCATTGCTCAGAAGAATCTGCAAACATTAATCTGAAACTGGAGCAGTTGGAATCGAATATTGAAGTCGACCTTGGCATCAACATTTCTGATTCCAACGGTAATCAACTCTATCATTTCAGTAATCGCTTTATTGGCCAAACGCTGCTTCCAGAAAATGGAAAGCTGAACTTAAAACTCGATTTCAATCATTCCTTGAAACCAGGGAACTATTCTGTTTCCATCTATTTAGGACAGAATCATGAAGAGTTAGCTTGGCTTGAAAACGTGGCTGAACTGGTTGTCCCGCCTTACAATCCTTACGGCTTCCACAACCCAGAAGCCATCCAAAGTGCCATCATCACGGATTTCAACATCACCGCTTCGTGATGGACACGCCTGTTCTTTTATTGGTTTACAACCGTCCTGAACACACACTTCAAGTTTTGCAACGACTGAAAGATTGTGGCGCGACTACGGTTTTTGTTTCTGGCGATGGCCCAAAAAATTCTCAGGACAAAAGAAAGACTGATGAAGTAAAAGCATGCGTAAACCGATTCTCTTCTATGATTTCTGCTTCGCGATTTTCAGAGAGAAATCGAGGTTGCAAAAACTCCGTAATTGATGGAATCAATTGGTTTTTCGAACAGGTGGAAGAAGGAATCATTTTAGAGGATGATTGCTTGCCGAGTGAGCACTTTTTTCCCTTCATCAATGAACTTCTTAATCGCTATCGCGAAGAGAAAAAAGTGCAAATGATTAGCGGAAACAATCCACTTGGAAGCTGGGATTCAGAAGGCAATCATTTCTTCTCACGAATTGGTCACATTTGGGGCTGGGCAACATGGAAAGACCGTTGGATACAGTTCAATTCTGAATTACCAGAACTTCAAAAGTTCATTCTTAATAATGGATTTGAACGCGCTTTTGGCCCGACTCATTTGGCTGAAACTCGAAAGCAGTTAACACTCCAGTCCGTTCAAGGCAAAATTGACACGTGGGATTATCAGTGGATGGCGCACATTCTAATTCAGAACGGATTAGCCATAGTTCCATCAGAAAATCTGGTTGAGAATATTGGATTTGACAACTCAGGCACAAACCTGACCAAAAAGCCAAATTGGATACATAAGGAAGCTTTTACAGGAAAAACACAGACCGAGCCCGACTATCCATTTTCTCCGAGTTCGGCAGATAGCGATTCCCCCTTTGAAAAGGGGGTGTCGAGGAACGAGACAGGGGATTACTTCGAAATTGATCGCGAATATCAAATGACGTTGGAACTTGCGAGAAGAGCAAATGCACCTGCAAATCCATCGTCATTCTGGTTTAAGAGTAAATGGGAAAAGGAAAAAAGGGGAAAAGAAAAAGGGAGAGATGGAAAAAGGATGCTGAAAATCCTAATCATCAACTCAACGGACATGGGTGGTGGGGCAGAGAAATTGGCTCTGATGCTACATTCCAAACTTCTAGCCCTTGGGCATGATGTACGTTTTCTGGTGAAAACGAAAAAAACGAATCTGAAATCCGTTTTTGCAACAACTAAGGATTGGAAAACACAGATTCTTGATTTCAATCCTGACGTGATCCATGTTCACAATCTTCACGACAGTTCAATCGAATTAACGGAGCTTGCCGAAATTTCCAATCAGATTCCGGTGCTGTGGACATTACATGATACGTGGCTTATATCAGGAAGCAAGGACCATGCATTTCAACCATATCCAACGCAATTAAACCTGATTGAACTCCGGAAATGGAAGCGTGAATTCGAATCGAGGAAAGCTGCAATTTTAAAAGGAAACTTCCGATTTACAGCACCAAGTCAGTGGATGCGTGAACGGTTCTTCGATGCGCATCAAACCGTTCCGTTTTACGTTCCAAATGCAGTAGAATTGGTGGCGCCAACTCAGATTGAATCTCCTTCTGAGCGGTTTATCCTTTTTGTAGCAAACAGGCCAAAAACCAATCCGTATAAGGATTTCGAGACTTTGAAAAAAGGTTGGATTAAGGCGAATAAAAAATTAGGCACGGATGGCGTTGATTTGATTTGCTTAGGAGGAAAACCATCGGAAGAGAAGCACGGTGAACGAACACTTTTCGTATTGGAGAAAAAAACGCCAGAAGAAGTCCGAGCATTCATGGAAAAATCGCTATTGGTGGTTCAGATCAGCAAACAGGATAACGCGCCATTGGCCGTTTTGGAAGCACATTTGGCAGGCAAAAAAGTGGTTGCATCGTTAGACGGTGGAATACCTGAGCTTTTGGATGAAACGGAACTTTGCTGGCTACACGAACCACAAAACGCAACAGATCTTGCAGATAAATTGGTGGCAGCAATAAATTCAGAAAAAGACGAAAGAATAGCTGTTCACGCATCATTCGAATCTGTTGTAGACACGTATCTTGGTCATTCTCTCCAAATGGTTAATGACTGATTTTTCCATCATAACACCTGTTCTAAATCAGGTTTCGCATATCGAAACCTGCATTCTTTCTGTGCTTGAGCAGGATTGCAATGTGCAGTATATTATTATCGATGGAGGAAGCACAGACGGAACGATTGACATTATCCGCAAGTACGAAAAGCGAATTTCATATTGGAAAAGCGAACCAGACAGCGGACAAAGCGAGGCAATCAATAAAGGCTTGAACCTTGCCAATGGAACGTTTTTCAACTGGCTGAATGCAGATGACCGATTGACACCAAATGCAATAAAAGCCATCCTTGATATTGCTGAAGAAGAAACACAAGTAGTCATTGGAAAATGCGAGCATATTGATGAAAAAGGTAGTTCCATTGCCGTTGGTTCTTCTCGAATTTGGGATTCGGTAGAAGCCACGCTCGGCAATTACGGCATGGGGCAGCCTTCACACTTTTACAAAACTTCGGTTGTGAAAGAATTAGGCGGGCTGAATACTAGCCTGCACTACTGCATGGACATGGATATCTGGTTCCGTTTTCTTGTGAAATTCGGCCAAGAAAAAATCTCCCAAACGGCATCCGTTTTAAGTCAGTTTTTGGTTCATCCCAATTCAAAATCAGTGGATTTCAAGAATGAAATGCGTAGGGAGAAATACGGAATCTATAAAGCGCTGCTCTCTCAAATTCAGCAACCTGATGTTCTTCAAGAATTCCTATTCGCATTTTCAATTCCTGATGTGAACTCAAAATCATACCACGGTAATCTTAATAGGGATATTTTACTTGCCAATTTCTGTTGGCATTTGATGATTGAAACCTATGAAAAGGGAGAGATTGAAAAATGCAAAGCATTTTACGACATCGTTAAAAACGGAAATCGACTTTCTGCAAGCGAAACTTTAAAATGGAACGCTCGATTCGCATCAGCTAAACTTCTAGGAAGATGAATTCTATTCCATTGGTAAGTGTTTTGATGCCTGCGTACAACGCAGAAAAATTCATTGCGGCAGCTATTAGTTCCATACTACATCAGGATTATTCTAATTGGGAATTACTTATCTTGAATGACGCGAGCACGGATAGAACCACTGAAATAATTGGAGGCTTTAGTGATTCACGCATTAAAGTTTTTCAACACTTAGAAAACCGAGGCTACCTTCTTTCCTGCAATGAGTTGTTTGAACAAGCAAAAGGTGATTTTATCACGTTTTTGGATGCGGACGATATGTGTCCCAAAAACAGACTAAGCCTTTGTCTGCAGGAATTTGAATCCAACCCTGAGCTGGATTTTCTCACAACTGACCATCACCGAATTTCCGAATCCGATTCAATCATCTCTATAAATTCCGTTGAGGTTGATTATGAACGCTATACGAAAGACCCGAATTACAGTCCGACCATTTGCTGCGCAACAATTTTTTTGAGGAGAAGTCTATTGCTTAAAGTTGGAGGATACCGCGATTTCTTCAAAAATATTGGTGGCGAAGATTATTTCTGGCTTTGGGAGCTTTCTAAGAATGGATTGGGCAAGCACTTGAACTTTAAACTTTACGATTATCGGCAACATCAGCATCAAACCAGCAAAAATCATGAGAATGAGTTGAGTCTCTTCTTGCCTGAAGTGCTTGGCGAACTCCGTTCCGAATTTCATACTAGGCATTGGGATAAGACCACGACAAAAAATATAGAAACCAACATTCTTAATCAGTTTTTATCATCAGCCTTCGAACTAAATCTGCGTAAGGCACAGAGATCATTAAATGCGAAAGATGGCTCTTTTTCTACTCACGCATATCGTAGTTTTCTACATGTTAAAAGCCTGAAACAATTGCGCGATTTTCTGCATCTACTTTATTCTTGGATGGTCAGAAAAGGTCGGATGGCAGGCCGACTAGCTTGAAAAACGCATCTTTTTGACCCTTTAAATCTGACCAAAACTGTCTAAATATTATCCGAACGTAGTGATGGCATTCGGTTTCAACTTCTTATCAAAGCCACCCAATTCCTTATAAAAGGAACATGATAGACTCTACTGAAAAATGTAATTTGTGCTTAAGAACTAAGTAACATCCTCGTCTTCGTTTTGTATTTGGATAAGATGCTTCAAATGAAACTTTGAATTCTATTTTTGTCCGTAACCATACTTAGATGACATCTAAACAGGAAAATTGGTCCCTCATTATTGAACCACGAGACAAATGGTGGAATTTACGTCTCGGTGAGGTTTGGGCGTATCGTGATTTGATTCTCATTTTCGTCCAGCGCGACATTGTGTCCGTTTACAAGCAAACCGTACTCGGTCCTCTGTGGTTCTTTTTAGCTCCCATCTTCACGGTTGTGGCCTATACGTTTGTCTTCGGTTCAATTGCTGGCATGTCTACCGATGGGATTCCCGGCCCGATTTTCTATTTGGCTGGCACCACTCTTTGGAATTATTTTCAAAGCTGTTTTACAGCCACTTCTTCCACATTCACGAATAATGCAGCCATTTTCGGGAAAGTTTATTTTCCACGATTGGTCGCACCAATTTCTACAGTACTTTCTACGCTATTTAAGTTTGGTGTTCAAATGCTGATGTTCATAGCATTGTTGGTCTACTACATGAACTTCACGGATTCTAACATCTACCTTACCTCTTGGGTTTTACTATTCCCGGTTCTCGTGCTTATGATGGGTGGACTGGCTCTTGGGGTTGGAATAATACTTTCTGCCCTCACTACCAAGTACCGAGACCTTCAGAATTTCATTGGTTTTGGTGTTACCCTATTAATGTACGTTAGCCCTGTAATTTATCCTGTTTCTTCTGTGCCCGAATCCTATGCATGGTTTGTCAAATACAATCCTATTACTCCGATTATCGAAACTTTCCGTATGGGATTTACCGGCTCTGGAACCGTAAATGGGATAGACTTAGTTTATAGCGGCTCGCTAATTTTCGTTTTGCTGGTCATAGGAATTATTCTTTTTCACCGTGTAGAACGCACTTTTATGGATACTGTGTAATGAGTGAGAATGTCGTCATATCGGTTCAAAACATTTCGAAACAATACCGCTTAGGTATGGTGGGCGCTGGAACGTTACGAGAAGACTTATCTGGGTGGTGGAATCAGCTTAGAGGAAAGGAAGACCCCTATTTATCTATTGGAGAAACCAATGACCGTACATCGGTTGGAGATAGCGATTACGTTTGGGCACTTAGAGATGTGAATTTCGATGTTTGCCAAGGAGAAGTACTGGGTATTGTTGGAAAAAACGGTGCTGGAAAAAGCACCTTGCTTAAACTTCTATCAAGCGTTACCGCTCCTACGACTGGTATTATCAAGGCCAAAGGCCGAATAGCCAGTCTGCTAGAAGTAGGTACTGGATTTCATCCGGAGCTTACTGGCAAAGAAAACATTTACTTAAATGGTGCCATTATGGGCATGAGGCGGGCTGAAATAACTCGAAAACTTGATGAAATCATTGAGTTTGCAGGAGTTCAGCGATACGTGAATACGCCTGTCAAGCGTTATTCTTCTGGAATGTATGTGAGGCTAGCATTTTCTGTTGCCGCTCATTTGGAACCAGAAGTTCTTATTGTGGATGAGGTGCTTGCTGTTGGAGATGCTGAGTTTCAGAAGAAGTGCTTAGGAAAAATGGGAGAAGTATCTAAAACAGGCAGAACCATTCTTTTCGTTAGTCACAACATGGCAGCCGTAAAAGCTTTATGCCACAACGCCATATTACTAGAAAACGGAACGGTAACTTATTCGGGCACTTCAGAAGAAGTTGTTAATCGCTACCTCTCGTCAAGTGGTGACAACAGGTATTCCGTTGCTTGGGATGATAAGGAATCTGCTCCTGGAGACGACACCGCAAGACTAAAATCTGTGCACCTAGAATGCAATCAAAGGGATGTTTCGCTCATTGATGTTACAACCGATTTCAGTTTCGCAATTGAATTTTATAGCCTAAAGGGAGGAGTGCCTCTAAACCTATCTATCCTACTTATGAATACCACTGGAGAGTGCGTCTTCAATGTTGTTTCTGAATGCAAGGTTTTGGGAAAAGGAATTGCCAGAGGCGTCTGCCATGTGCCGGGCAACTTGTTAAACGCTGGAATTTATACAATTTCAGTTCATTTGATACAAGATCTTTCCAAGTCGCTGCATTTACAACAGGATATTTTACAGTTTGAGGTGCACGACAATAGAGATGGCGACAAATGGTTTGGAGAGTGGATGGGTTCTGTACGGCCCAAACTTGACTTTGACATTACACAAATTTCAACTCATTGATATGCCTTGCTTCACCTCTTACCTAGTACTTGCTCAGTTCTGCCGTGTTGTTTGTCTTCAAAATAAAGTACCATCAAACCATCCTTTGTCAGACAGGTAGTCTGAAACCATAACCTCCATGTCCAAACGTCAAATTAACGTAACCCAATCTTTCCTACCTCCTTTCGATGAGTATGCGGCTCGGTTGAAAGAAGTTTGGGAATCGGGCCACTTAACAAACAATGGACCGAATGTTCTGAAACTGGAAAGTGATTTAAAGACCCATTTGGGTGTAAAACACCTTTTTCTAGTAAACAATGGCACCATTGCCATTCAAATTGCCATCAAGGCACTGGACCTTTCTGGTGAGGTTATTACCACGCCATTCTCGTATGTCGCAACCGTTTCTTCGCTTGTATGGGAAGGCTGTACCCCAGTTTTTGTAGACATCAATGAAACGGATTTCTGTATAGACGTTGCTAAAATCGAAGCGGCTATTACCAATAAAACAACGGCCATTTTGGCCACGCACGTGTATGGACATTCGTGCAATGTGGTTGAAATAGAGCGCATTGCACACAAACATGACCTGAAGGTTATTTACGATGCCGCGCACGCATTTGGAGTAACCTTAAACGGAACTTCGGTTCTAAACCATGGCGATATATCAACCCTTAGTTTTCATGCAACCAAAATTTTTCATACAGGAGAGGGCGGTGCCCTTGTAACAAACGATGACGAACTAGCGCATCGCATTGCATACATGCGCAACTTTGGGCACAACGGGGCAGAAGCGTTTCATGGTATAGGTATTAATGGTAAAGTGTCCGAATTTCATGCAGCCATGGGGCTTTGTATTTTACCAAGGATGGATGGCATTCTTTCAGAACGAAAGCGCGTTTCAGACCGATATGATGGGCATTTGTCAACCCTTTCTAAAGCATACAGATACGATGCAGCTGCACAAGCAGGCTACAATTATTCTTATTACCCATTTCTACTCGAATCTGAAGAACTGTTGATGGAGCTACGCGAAGAACTTGCCAAGGAGAAAATTTTTCCGAGACGCTATTTTTATCCAGCGCTTCACACCTTACCTTACCTCAAATCTTGCAGCATGCCCATTTCGGAAAGCATTGCACCGCGCATGTTGTGCCTTCCATTATTTACCCAACTTACCGATGAAGAAGTTGACCAAATCTGCGGCATCATCAAAAATTGCTTGGAAAAATAAGCATGGCCAAAATCCTTATCGTATCCGATAATCCACAACTGGCAACTGCATTTGTTACTCTGACAAGCACAGACACGTATCGTGACGATTATTTTGAATTCCGATGTTCCAGCAACTCAGAGACGGTCATGTCAAAAGCAGTTGGCAAGGCCACAAATCCAGTTATTATTAAACTAGAACACATTGAAATTTGCCAAAATTTTGATTTGGTAATATCGCTGCATTGCAAGCAGCTTTTTCCCGTGAAAATGGTTCAGAACGTACGCTGTATCAATGTACATCCTGGATTAAATCCATTCAACAGAGGATGGTTTCCGCAGGTATTTAGCATTATAAATGGCTTACCCCTTGGCGCCACCATTCATGAAATAGATGAACTACTTGACCACGGCAACATCATTGCTCAAGAACAAGTAGAACTGTTGGCTTGGGATACCAGCAAAACCGTTTACCACCGCGTATTAGATGCCGAAATAAGACTATTGCAACAGCACCTACGTAGCATTATTGATAACACGTATGTTTCGCAACCAGCCAGCCAAGAAGGCAACGTGAATTTGAAGAAGGATTACAATGCGCTTTGCGAAATTGACCTATCAGAAAACCTCACCTTTTCAGATGCCATTGATCGGCTACGGGCGCTAACGCATGCCCCCTATCAAAACGCCTTTTTTATCGACCCAAAAACGGGCAAAAAAGTGTTTGTATCCATGACGTTAACCGTTGATTCTTCAAGCGATTGAGATAATTGTTGGAGTCTGCATCATTGCTACTTACTTCTGCAAACAAAAGCTGGTGCATTATACTCGATTGTAATTTCGGATAAAAATTCATTCATCCGACAAGCACAAAACACCTTTACGGCAGAAAGCGACCAATCCAGCTAGGCTGCGCTAATCGCCTATCATTTAACCATTTAGTAATTGAAAATTTACGAATCGATTTCCTAAACATCTTCGCCCCATCCACTTCCCAATCTTTGCAAACAACCACTTCTGGCTGGCTTACATTCGCAACCTTTACCAAGCATAGTTTACCCTCATACTTCAGATTACAGAATCGATTTATCAGTTCATCTGTTGCTTCATCTTTTGCACCATCAAACTTGAAAAACAGGTTTTCAAAATTCATTCTTTCCAGCCTCCGCTCCCATTTTGACCGAGCTTCCTCTTCTGACGAATAATGGAGAAAATGAATCTCAATATCCTTTCCTAAAATCCCGATAGGGTAGAAGTTATTTTTTGCGTGTCGTTGCTCGTTGCGTTGAGTGTATTTAGAACTAGAAACAAAATGGAGCTCTGAATGAATCAAATGGAAGTTTTCTAAAAGCTCCACGTAACAAGGGGCCATTAGAAAAAGTCCTATAAATGGCGTGTTATATCCTCTGTCGAAATAATGGTAAACCTCTGCTCCCCAACAATCATTTGAAACAACACAGAAATCTTGATTTTTAAGTGTCTTCCGATGCCAAATGGTCAACAAACGATTAGCTTCGCGCATAGCATGATTAAGCATAAACCATCACCTTTAGTTAGCGTATGTATTATCACATACAATCACCAAAAGTATATTTCAGAAGCTATTGAGAGTGTATTAAAGCAAGAAACGTCATTCGAAGTTGAAATTATTGTTGGAGTCGACCTTTGTTCAGACACTACTTTAGAAACTGTCAATCAGTACGCAAAAGAGAACAAGAACATCCACATCCTAAATACCTCAAATCGTTTGGGCATGATTCAGAATTGGGTTCGGTCATTACAAGCCTGCACTGGAAAATATATTGCCGTTCTAGAAGGAGATGATTTTTGGGTATCTGCCAATAAACTTCAATTGCAAGCTGAGTTTTTAGAGAAAAATACCGATTTCAGTTTGTGCTTTCATCCACTCACCACTTTTCACGAAGACGCTACTAGAGACGAACAGTACCTTGACCAACAATTTGAAAAAGAAGTTTTTGACTTAAAGGATGTCATCACCAAAAGTTGGTTTATTGGAACAGCCAGCATGATGTTTCGTACTACACACCTCCCAAAATTTGAACCTTGGGTGTTTAAGCAAAAGGCCATTGATAAGACCATTCAGCTTTTTCTTGCCGATAAAGGAAAAATAAAGCTGATTTCAAACCTAAGCGGTATGTACAGGATTCATGATAATGGTATTTCGCAAATCCAATGGCTCGGAAAAGAGAACACATTCCATCTCTCTCTGATCAACATATTGACTGGCTTTGACCAACAGACCAACGGCAAATACGCATCCATCATTGATGCGCAGATAATTACCCTTTATAAAAATATGCTATCGGTAAATTATACATTTCCTATTACTTATATGAACTTGTATAAAAAGCTATTTGGCTATAAGACACTCAAAACTCACTCGCTAAAAAGATGGATTTTAATTGAATATTTTCCGTTAAAATGGAACAACCTCCTAAAGCTGTATAAATCATGAAGCAGGGGATTTCGATTTTGATATGTACCTATAATGGTGAGAAGAAAATTACACAGACGATTGACCATCTGCTCAATCTTAGTATTCCTGATGACGCGAACGTTGAACTCATTGTGGTTGACAATGGATCAACCGATGGCACATATAATCTTATTACGCAACTAAGTCCAAAAATTGAGAAGCTATTTTTATTTCATCTAATAAAGGAAGACAAACCAGGCAAGCATAACGCTATGATAGCTGGCCTAAAAATGGCACAATACTCCTATTTTCTTCTCTGTGATGATGATAATTGGCTGGCTTCAGACTATTTGCTAATAATGCTTAATCTCCTTAAAAAGCATCATAACGTTGGGTCAATTGGTGGGTACGGAGTTTTACCAAATGGAGTAACAATTCCGTCTCATCTCACACAATACCAATCCATCTACGCGGTTGGCCCCCAACATCACGAAAGTGGCAAGATTGCCGAAGTAAGAACAACCCTATGGGGAGCTGGTTGCTTATACCGAAAGGATTTATGGAACTGGCTCATGTTACAGAACTACGATTTTTTTCTTTCTACGTTTCGTGGTAAAAAAATACTTGCAGGAGAAGATACAGAGTATGGGCTGATTCTGAGAATGTTTGGTTTCGACTGCTTCTATGAAAGAGAGCTTCTCTTTACTCATGATATAGACCCTGAGCGATTGAGCGAAAATTTTATTTCCAAAAGTTATGAGGGGTACGGCCGAGCCAGACTCTATACTCATGCCTATCTTCATTGCATGAAAGGAAATCCACATCCGCAAACGGGCTTACGCCTGCCTTTATGGATAGATCGGTATTTGCACCTACGCAAGGCATTGGGCGAACTAAAAAAACAGTTCGAAAAAAATCAAACTTTAGCAAACGCTCTTGCGGTAGAAGCGATGCAGGGCGAGCTGAGCGAACTTTGGAAACTGAAATGGAACTATAATGCTGTTTTTGACAGAATTAACAAATTGATAGCCCTCAAACCACAATTCACAGCGGTATGACCACAAAACACCATCATCCGCTTGTTACCGTTCTAATGCCGGTCTACAATGCAGAAAAGTATGTTGGCGAAGCTATTGAAAGCATTCTCAACCAAACATTCCAAGACTTTGAGTTTCTCATCATCAATGATGGTTCTACAGACAATTCATTTGCGGTAATCCAATCCTACAAGGATGAACGGATTCGTGTATTGAATCTCGAACAAAATGTTGGACTGGTAAAAGCACTCAATATCGGACTGAACGAAATACATTCTGAGTACATTGTAAGAACTGATGCAGACGATATTTCGCTGCCAAACCGAATTGAAACACAGGTAAACTTCATGCAGCAGCATAAAAACGTAGGCGTTTGCGGCAGCTGGTTTGACACGAAGGATGATGCTGAAAAAAAATCAGATGGAGTCAGGTATTTATCTTCTGACGAGGAAATTCGGCTCAAACACCTTTATCAAATTCACGTATCGCACGGCACTGCAATTATCCGAAACTCGGTGTTAAAGGAAAATTCCATCTATTACAGCTCTTTTTTTAATCATGCTGAGGATTACGACATCTTCGATCGAATTGGTATGGTTTCCGAATTGGCAAATATTAAGCAGGTGTTGTATGTAGTTAGACTACACGATAGCAATGTTTCCAAAACATTCGGTCACGTGCAAAAAGACAACTCGTTGGGAGTGAAAAGACGAATTTTTAAACGTTTAGGGCTTACCGATATTACCGATGCGGAAATCGCCATGTACCAAGAACTCCAGCATCAGAATTACCACCAATTAGCAGATAGGCAAAAAGAAGTGCTACTCTTGCTGAACAGGATGTTTAACTCCAATGGCGAAATCGCTATGTTCAACCATGAGTTTTTCCGAAATCAGCTATCAACGCTATGGTTTCACTATTGCAATTCTGCTACAAATTCAAATAGTTGGACTACTTATCACCATGCCAGTTTTATAGCCAATTCTGACCTGAGCACTGCACAAAAGGTCAAATTTCGGGTCAAATCCTATCTTAGATGAGCTTGCAGGAAACCGCTCCTTTTTTCTCCGTTATCATTCCAACTTACAATAGGGCGCACTCTATTCTGGAATCAGTAAACAGCGTTCTGTCGCAAGACTTCGGCAATTTTGAGCTCTTAGTGATTGATGACGGCTCAACTGATGAAACACAGAATATCCTAAGGCCAATCCTTGAAAAGGACAACCGTTTCAGATATGTCTATCAGAATAACACAGAGCGGTCAGCTGCTAGAAATCATGGCATCAAATTGGCCCTCGGCACCTACATCTGTTTTTTAGATAGCGATGATATTTACTTACCCGACCATTTGTCGCAATTCCATAAAACAATTACCGCAAACGAATTTCCAGTCGCCATGTTTGTGGCTAGATCGATTACAGACCACAATGGAGTTCTGACCCTAAACGAACCATTTATTCCAGTTACGAAAGACCCTCTTGAAGTCATCATCAAAGCTCCGTTCGGAGCAGTGGTAATCGCGATACATTGGTCCATTTTGGCAAAATATAAGTTTGATGAAAGTCTAAGAATTGGCGAAGACCAAGAACTTTGGTTCAGAATCACGGCCGAATATCCGCTTGTTTGGTCAGAACATTTTACGCTGGTTATCAGAGACTTCGGAGACAGAACTATAGACTCATCGAAGACTAAGACGTATATTGACAACCTCCGATTGACAAGACAGATTATCCAAAACGATTCAAACGGCAGAATTAGACCAGCGTGGAAAAGATTTGTGCTAAGTGCTGCCTATTTTCGGTTAGCTCAAAGCTATTTAGTCCAAGGTCGAACAGCAAAATTTTATTATTACCTCCTGAAATCTATTGTCATTACGCCTAAAAAATACTTTCGAGAAAAAATGGCAATGCTTCTGAATACAAGAAACTTATTTGGCCAGAACTAAAGATTATGAAGGAACTGTTCAGAAAATTCTATGAATTCGGCCTTAGTTCTGAGTCCGAATTTCTTGCTCGACAGAAGTTGATTCGGCTAAAAGAATGGGAAGCCATCATTCACTTCATACCAGCAGACAGTTCATTTCTTGACATTGGGTGTGGCAAGGGACACTCTATGTCATTGGCAATCAGCCAAAAAAACTGTGTTTGCACAGGGCTCGACCCCTTTCCAAACTTTGCTGGAGTGGCCCCAGAACTTCAGGGAGTGGAGCATAAATTCTCCATCGTTGAAGGTTGGGCAGAAAACCTTCCTTTCAATGACAATTCATTTGATGTTGTGTATAGTTCTCATATGCTTGAGCACACATCAAATTATGACAAGGCACTTTCTGAAATGAATAGAGTGGTCAAACCAGATGGCATTGTAATAATGGGCGTTCCAACGGCAACAATGGCCACCATTCGTCTTGTATCGGTAGCGCTATTTAATACGCATCGCAACATCATTGAACTAGCACGGTGGATGTTTAGACCAAAGGAATGGAGAAATACACATCCAATAAGTATGTTCCTAATCCCTCCCTCTCACGGACAACCAGATAGAACGATATTCTATGACCTTTGGGATTATACGGTTATCAGATGGAAAGCAAGGCTAGAAAAACATCTTCATTTTAACCAACTTATTCAACCCGCACTCTATAGTTATCCAGATTTTATTTCTCTATTTGAACTGAAAGTGATGAAAAACTGGTCTTCTAGTGCTTTCTTCATTGCCAGAAAGAAAACTCATGAGCCGGTCGCTTAGAGTCCTGCAGGTCATTCCAAGCCTTGGAAGAGGAGGCGCAGAACGGCTCTGCTTAAATATTTCTTCCGAGCTAATCAAACTCGGTCATCAAGTTGAAATCGTTGTTTTCCGAGATCAGAACGACTATCCTGAACTAGACACCAATCTTAAAGTACATGTAATACCTTCACAGGTTTCCTATTCATTATTGAGAAAAGACATAATCAATACCGAAGCATTCGATTCATTTGTAGCCAAATTCAACCCAGATATAGTACACACCCACCTGCTTGAAACGGAATTTGTAACGAGGCATAATCATCTGAAGACTGCCGTTTATCTTACCCATTGGCATGGCTGCCACCCTCCTACCAATCCTCGGTCGTTTAAAGACTATTTCAAAAAAGACACGTGGTGGAACATCAATTCCATAAGGAAGCTAAAACGGCAATACGCCAAAGGCGACAACCAATTTCTCTGTATTTCTGAATTCATCAAAGGGTATGTTGAACGCGCTTTAGGTCCAAAGACAGAAAACACGTATGTAATCCTGAATGGGTGTGACATTAATAGCTTTCACGCTAGAGCACCTCAACGCTCAAAAGATTCATTTACACTCGTTTCAGTTGGTTCTTTTCATGCATACAAGAACCAGAAATTCCTTCTCAAGGTGTTACAGCATTTGGTTGTAAAAGGAATCACTGACATTCAGCTTCAACTTCTTGGTGATGGCTCAGAAAGAAAGAATTTGGAGAAGTTCGTTCAGGAAAACAATCTTTCGAATCATGTCCAGTTCCTCGGATATGTTGACAATCCAGAATTGTATATGAATAAGGCTGATGTCCTCGTTCATAGTGCTATTGACGAACCTTTCGGACTAATCCTGTTGGAAGCAATGAGCAGCCAACTTCCGATAATTGCTTTTCGTTCGGGCGGAATTCCAGAAATAGTGGAACACGGTAAAACTGGTTATCTAACGGACGTAAATAATGTTGAGGATTTTGCCCAACGTATATTGGAATTAAAAAACAACCCTGAACTGACAACACAACTAGGAAAAGCCGGACAGAACGCTGTGAGTAAATTTTCCATTGATAAGTACGTTGGTCAGATTGAAACGCTTTACTTCAAACTTCTTCAAAAGAACAAGTAATACCCATGTGCGGCATCACCGGAATCGTATTAAAAAAAGGAGAAGTTGTTCCGAAAGAACTCCTTCAGAAAATGACCGATTCCATGCTTCATCGCGGGCCAGATGAAGAAGGTGTTCATGTTGACGGAAATGTGGGCATCGGCATGCGCAGGCTCAGCATTATGGATGTGGCTGGCGGTAGCCAACCGTTGTTTAGCGAAGACAAAACCATTGCGATGGTTGGCAATGGCGAGATTTACAATTATCGCGAACTACAGAAAGACGTTGCTGACAGACATACATTTCGGACTTCTACGGACATGGAAGTGGTGGCTCCGCTCTATCAAAAATTTGGGTTGGAATTCCTAAACCGAATGGAAGGAATGTTCGGATTGGCCGTTTGGGATAAAGCCAAGAACAAACTTCATTTGATCCGTGACCGAATCGGAATTAAACCTCTTTTTGTGAGTATTTCTGATGAAGCGATTATCTTTTCTTCCGACATCAACTCCATTCTAGCTTCTGGGAAAACATCTGTTTCGCTGAATGAGAGTGCCGTAAATAATTATTTCAACTATCGGTTTGGAGCGTTGGGAAACGAGTCGTTTTTCAATGGCATCACCTCCCTGTTTCCTGGTCAGATAATGACCATCGACACAGAGACACTTGCCATTACTACGAGCAATTTCCACGATGCCATCACTTTCTCAAAAGAAGAGCTTTACACTTCCAGCGAAGCTGAACTTATTGAAGAATTGGACGCGAGGCTGAGAGCTTCCGTAACCAAACGACTGATGGCCGATGTACCGTTGGGAACTTTATTGAGTTCAGGTATTGATTCTACGCTACTGACGGCCATTGCTAACGACATCAACGGCAATAAGGTAGATGCATTCACCATTTGCTATGCCGAAAAAGAATACGATGAAAGCGCAGATGCAAAGGAGTCTGCCGACCATTTAGGAATTGCGTGGCACCCTCATTTTGTGAGCAATGAGGAATATACTTCCTTGATTGTAGAAGGCATTCGTAAGAACGAAGCGCCAATCACCCACCCCAACTCACTTTCCGTTCAGCTCATCACCAAAATAGCACGAGAGAACGGCTACAAAGTCTTGTTAAGTGGCGAAGGTGCCGATGAGCTTTTTGCAGGTTATGGACGAACCTCTAACCTCTTCCACTTAAGCAACATCCAGAAGAAATATCCAGATTTGCTTTTGAAATTTCTTGCGGGCTCAGGCTTGAAGTTTGACAAACGAGAAGGCGCCATCCTAGATGCGCTTTCTAAAAAGGATGCTTCCAAGCTACTTTCAGAATATTTCAGTGTTGTAGAGCAAGAATTCATTCCCCAAGCTACAATTCCAGCATTCATGAAAAACTTGGGAGGACAGATGGATTTCAACCAATTGTTCAACCACATATTGCAAGTGGAGCAACGCTCGTACATGCAAGAATTACTGTTGCGTCAGGATAAAATGAGCATGTGGTCGAGCATGGAAGTTCGAGTTCCTTTTGTGGGTGACCCAAACGTGGTCTCATTTGCCAACCGTGTTCCAATTGAACTTAAATTGAAAGACGGAATCAACAAATATTTACTACGAAAAGTGGCAGAAAAATACCTGCCAAAACATATTTGCTATCGCAGAAAACGTGGATTTGGCTCTCCCATTGGAGCGTGGCTACGACAAAAAGACCAACTAAAAGATTTGGCATATTCCGTTGCTGATAGCGAGCATATGACCAAGGAACAAAAGGCTTATTACTCCAAAATGCTGGGCCAGCATGTGAGCGGACAGGCGGACAACTATGAGATTGTCTGGAAAATGATGAACTATCTTCTATTCCGCCAAGAATATCGAATCTGATTAGATTAGGTTTTCCTTCTCCCAAATCAAATCTTCAGGAGTTGGCTGATAATCCAACATTTCGGAATCGGTTTTATCCAATCGGATGTACGGTTTTCCGTCTTTTTCGATAATGCGGTAATGTTGGGCTGAACTATTCATTTCTTCCAACAGAACATCAGGATATTCTCCGAATAATTCTTTGTCTACTGGACGGAGTTTGTGACAATCCATTCGTGTGAACCGCCACTTAAGCGATTTCGAATCCATGGTCCCAAACTCGCGCAAACACCAATCCTGTTGATACTTTGAAAAATCGGACACGTGCTCGGGGCGATTTTCATTTGCGAACGAATTATACAATTCGCGCCATTCAAAATATTGCCGTCTGTAAATCATATTCCCGTCTGATTTCAGCCCTTCGCAGTGGAAATAGAAATGGCGCGAATCTTTTACAATTGAATAGTAAAACGGCACACGAATTACATCGAACTTTCCGTGTTCTACATATTTAATATCCTTTCCAAACCGCAGTAGAATTGGTTCTCCTGGATCCATGGCCAAAGCATGTCGTGTGTGATGGAAATCGCCTCTCAAATTGGTTCTCGGAAGTTGAATTGTGCGCGGCCGATCGTTCTTTATCAACTCGCGAATCTGAACCATACTGGTAGCGCCAGAAGTTCTACAGACCATGTCAGCATCCCAACGCAAATGCCACTTATGACGCGTATGTTGTAATCCAGCATTTCGGCAATCACCTAAAAGTGCGCCCGGCATTTCAAGCACATCCACATTCAACTTACCTTCGTTTTCAAGCTTAAACTGCTTCATAATTTGAAGCGTGCCATCATCAGAACCGTTGTCAATCAGTACAACCTGATCTACCACACCAACCAAACTTTTTAGGCAGAACGGTAAAATGTATTCTTCGTTCCGAGCACTTACAACGGCTGTAATTCCTTCTTTCAGCGGCTCACCGTTCCAGCCACAGTCCCAATCTCGAAACCAACGATAATAACCATGATACAGAAACACTGCCAATAGTTGACGAACGATGCTTTTGATTCGGTTCATTTTAGTCTCAGCAACTTTTTCAATTTGTTGATGGCAATTTGGGGAACAGAAATAGTATTCAACTGCGAATAATAGAAGATTGGTTCAATTCGTTTCAATCCCCAATAATACAGCGCAAATCCACCAGGAAACAATTTCGCGAACTTAAAATAGAACTGCCACCATTTGAATTCCTTGGCCAATTCGGGCTTCAGAATTATTTTATGATTTTGATTATAGATGGGATTAACCTGGTGATCAACCTTTCCGTCATCATGAAAAGTAAGGTTCAGAAGACCGCCCTTTTTTCCGCTATCACGAACGGTGTAAACACCGCCATCGCAATGAATGTCGCTAAAGCAGAAATTCCCCAAACTGTAGTAAACAGGTTTTCCGTTGATGATTTCATGCGTTTGAAAAGTGTGCGTGTGACAGCCAACAATGGCATCTGCACCAGCTTCAATAATTCGTTGAGCTTGTGCTAATTGTTCCTTGTGAGGCAAATAACCGTAGTCTGTTTTTCCTCCCCAATGTAGCAGAGCGATTATTCGATCAACCTTTGGTTTTAGATTATTTACCTGGGAAACCACTTCTTCCAATTCAAAGAAATTGGTATGAACGGAGGCATCCTTCGGCAAGCTCGGATGTGTATCTGCATGAACGAAATTCACAAATCCGAACCTCCAACCTTTTATCTCCAAAATAGCGGGTTCTTTTGACTTTATCTGGTCCAAATCAGAACCAACATGCTGAATTCCAAGTTCGTCAAGCTTGTTTATGGTATTCAGAAATCCTTCCTCCAGATTATCGTAAAAATGATTGGTGGCCAACGAGACCAAATTGAGATGAAGGTTTTTCAACTCGTCCAACGCCTTCAAGGAAGCACCAATTCGCGGTGTTTTGAGCATGTTTTGAGCAGAACCAAAGGCTACAACTTCCAAGTTCCCCACCACTCCATCCGCCTTAGCTAACAAAGGTTTAACATCTGCGAAAGGGTCTTGGCCATCTTCTAACAACTCTTGAAATCGATCGCTAAAAGCAATGTCGCCAAGAAAAGTTAAGGTTACGCTATTACTCTTGTTGCTCGGCATTGGCTCAATAGTAGCCAAATATCTGCACTTTTGTGTTCAACGACCACTACATGATTTTTGGAATTCTTTCATCGTCATCAGACCTGCTGAACAGTGGGACTTCTTTCGAGATTCAAACACAAGATTATATCCTACGAACCTCCTCAAGCGTGAATCGAGGAAAATTGGTAAAGGAACCAACCAATTTTCTGTACACATCTGAACAGCCTTATGTAAGGAATAACGGAAGCTACCGCATCCTTAAAGATGACGCGGTATTACTGGAAAATATTTCCAAAATGGCCGAAAACAACTTCGCAGGATTTCAATTTCGAATAGAAGAACTTGGTTGGAGATGTTGCCTCTCATCTGCGCGAATCACGCGTGCTCGAATTTATTTCATTCTATTAAAAGACGGAATTCTGTGTTCGGATGATTTGCGAGAGCTCCTTCCCTACTCTAACCGAAAACTTAACAAGGATGGAGCATTTTCGATCTTGAAGTATGGAGATGTTCCTGAATACATCACCGTTATTGATGATATTTTCTGCGTTCCCGTTGGACAACAACTGACTTTCGGAACGGATGAATTGACGGATTGGTGCAACGCAGGAAGTATTCCTCGTTCGGCCTTTCAATTCTTTTTCAAGCTTGATTTTCCGATGGATGGAGGCAACATTCCCAAAACGGAAAAGCTGATGGAAGAACAGTTTTCGTTCATTTCAACGCTTAACCCCCTTGTCCCAATTTCAGGAGGAGTTGACAGTGCCTTGGCAAACTGCCTTATCGACAAGTTTATTGATGGCGCTTATCCTGCTTATTACATTCAATTTGGAGATGATGACCCTGAGGTAAAGTTTGCAAAAGAGGCAGCCAAAGCAAGCAAAGCAGAGTTAGAAATTGCGGTTTTCAAACCAGAAGACACCATTCCGAGTTTTGCGTATCAGACCGAACATTCCATTCAGCCAATTGGAGAAAGTTCGACCATTTCAACTGCTTATTTCTTCAAAAAAACAGGTTTAACTGGACATAAAGTAATTGATGGGACTCTTGCCGATGGCTGCTACGGCTCGACCAATTACAATAGAAAAGTGATTGGTGATATTCCCGAAAGACCTGTTTGGCAGCAACAACTGAATGAGTGGATTGCCGCCCAATTGCAGAGTCGAAAATTGCCTGGTTTTGAAAAATTCCACCCTCGAGATAGCTACATGAACGACCCATTCATGCAGTTTATGGATGTTTATTTAGGGCCGTTTGGGAATATGTGGCTGAAGGATTCTAAGGAAATTTCTGAGCGACTTCTTTCTTTGTGGCAGTACTACTATTCATTTCTGAAAGCCGACTCGAAACACCAAGATGACTGGATGAAATACAGCGTTTTCAAAATGGTGAACTACGCTTGCAAGAACAATACAGCCAAGAGTTACGATAATTCTCAACCCGAAAATTCAGGACTTTATCCATTCACGTGGCTTTCCATTCTCGAAGATCAAGGACATTATTCTTGGGCAGAAAAAACCTTGGAGAACACGATAAAATATCCACTCAAAAAAATTCTGAGCGGATATATGAATCACGATTTCATCTACCGAAAAAAGGTTGGGTTGAATTCTTGTTTTGAGGACTGGATTCATCTACCTGAACTGAAATCTCATTTTTCGAAATGTCTGGCAAAAACGGATGGAATTGCCGCCTATTTTCTTGACAATCGAAGGAAATACTTGCTGAATCTGTATTTGGCACAGGAATCGATACATCCCAACTTGGCGCGCTTGGTCATCAACCTCAGCATTTTAGATGCTTGGTTAGAAAAACATAAAATTTCGATTGGATGACCCGCATTCTTTACATAGGCGATCCGCTCAGCGTGCATGACATAAAATGGGTCAGCTTTTTCAGTCAGAGACCCGATTTTGAGACCTATTTTCTTGTTCAAGAATCGGAATTAAAACTTCTATCGGAGACACGAAGAAAGCAATTGACGGACCTAAACATCACGATAGTTGGGCCAATAAAAAGCTATTCTCTCTGGCGTTTTTGGGAGAATAAACAATCTACCGATACCATTCAAAAAGTGATTCTGGAACGGGAAATCGATATTGTCCACACGCTTTTCGCCACTCCTCTTGCCCTTTGGACGCGTGTAGTAAACGTTCCATCGGTTATAACCACACGTGGCTCGGATATTCTTGTGGTGCTTACTTCTCTTCAAAACCAAAGCGGATTACGCGGAATTCACAGCAAAATTCTGCTTTCGAGATTCAAATCTGCGTTCTTAGAAAGTGGGGCAATCACGTGTACTTCTCAAGGGCAATTGAATCGAATAAACGAAATTTTTAATTCAAATATTTCAGCGCAAATCATCCGAACGGGAGTGAACGTTCAGGAGATAGCCGAGCTTGAGCCTAAGCTGAATTTACCCTCCATTTTCAACGGAAAGAAGATCATTTTTCTTCCGCGCTACATTCAACCAATTTATAGAACAGAACTTCAACTCAAGGCCATTACAGATTTACCGCAAGAACTACGTTCGCGTATAGCTTTGATTCTGATAAAGGGAAGTCGGGTACCAGCCGATTATTACCTGAAAATTGAGAAGTTACTGGTGAGTTGCGGAATTCCTTTTCAAGTTTTCGAATCGTTGACCCAGCACGAAATGTGGTCAACTTTCAAAATGAGCTCATTAGCCATTATGACTCCAAAAACAGATGGAACACCAAATAGTGCCTTAGAGGCGATGGCCGCAAAATGCCCGCTCATTCTCGGCAATTTCCAATATGACGAAGACCTTTTCTCAGAGGAATACTGCCTAAGAATGAGAACAAATTCGAGTTCGGAATTGTCGGATCTAATAACTTCAGCGCTTTCCAAATATCCAGAAGAAAATTTGGAAATGGCGTTTGTGAACGTGAACATAAAAGGAGACCGACCAACTGAAATGAACCGACTATTACAGGTTTATTCAGGACTGCTTCAGCGATAAAACCTTATCACAAAAGGCTGGATAGTTGATGTCAGCAGAGTAGAATGTCCCCCACATTTTTCGGGCTTCCATTCTCATTGCTTCGTATTCATCTGGCTTCATTTTGGCTACATTTTCAATAACATTAGCCACGTGTTTTGGGTCAATGTCCTGATCTAGCAAAAATCCAGTTTTACCATTAATCACTATTTCGGAAACGCCACCAACGTTGGTTGCTATGGCTGGAATACCAAATGACATCGCTTCCATAATACTCACAGGAATTCCGTCATATTGACTGAGACTGATAAACAAATCGACCATGTGTTCGGAATAATACTTCAAAACTTGCCAGTTGGCCACGCGTCCAGGAAAATGGAATTCAATATTGCCTTTCGTTCCTAAATGTTCTTCGGCAAGTTGCTTTATGGACGATTCTTCGGCACCAGAACCAAAATGAACCCAATCAATCTCAAGGTCGTCTATTTTAGATAATGCTTGAACGATGAGCCCAACTCGTTTAATAGCAATCAGATTGGAACAACTCACCAAACGAAATCGTCTAAAAGTTCGAGAATAGTCTTCCGATTGATTAACTGTTCTGATTCCCAACCGGCTTTGGAAAATTCTTCCCTTACTGATAACGGTGTCGAAATGACTTAGTAGATAATTTTTTCCGTTCTCTGAAATGGCAAAAACTGCATCCAATCCGTTAAAAATCGTTTTTCTGAATGGCAGATAATGATAAGAGCTGCGCTCAAAGTATAAATCCCAACCATGAATTCTGCTGAAAGCTACCACATTCTGATTTTCCGATCGAATGAAGGAAATGGCTAAGGCAGCATCATCCGACCAATAACTGTAGAGATACGTTTCGTAATCCGTTGTTTGCACCATCAAGCGCTCCAATCCCTTCTTAATTTTCAACGCCCGAATCTTAGACGAAACCATCGTTTTCAGCTTTCCAAGGGTCAAGTTGCTATGATAATGAGAACGAATCACTCGCATCTCTTCTCTCATTTCAGCATCAAAAAGCAACCTCCAAATTGAAGTCAATTTCTCTAGAAAACTGATTCTAGAAAATACCGAGATTAAATTGACATCTGATGGCGTTTTAAAAGATTCAGCTTTGCCGCTTTCGTCCGTACGACAAATGGTAATTTGGTCAAATCGTTTGACCAGATATTCCAGCTCAACTTCCAAAAATGGTTCGCCATACCCAAAAGGGAAGTTGCTGCACACAATAATAAGATGGCTCTTTTTCGCTGACATTCAACCGCTAATTACCGCATTATTAGCATGGTCAGAAAGCCTATTCTCAATTCCTTCGCTTTGTGTATCATTGATCAACTTAAGATATGTGCGGAATTGCTGGTATATATGACCCAAAAGGTGTCGCTGAGGATGTGCTCAAACGCATGTCGGATAAGATTGCGCATCGTGGGCCCGATTCAGATGGTTTTTTTGTTCAAAATAGATTTGGTCTAGCGCATCGTAGACTTAGTATTATAGACCTGAGCACCGCAGCAAATCAGCCCATTTTTTCTCAGGATAATCGATACGCAATAGTCTATAACGGAGAAGTTTACAATCATAAAGAGATTGCCAAGGATCTTCCAATCCAATTAAAAACCCATAGCGATACCGAGGCTATTCTCGAGGCATTCGTGCACTGGGGCCCAAAAATGGTGAATCGCTTGAATGGCATGTTCGCCATAGCCATTTTCGACAAACTCGAAGAGAAATTGTACCTCTTCAGAGATCGGATGGGAATCAAACCATTATTCATTTATCGAAAGAATGGAATAATGGCTTTTGGCTCAGAATTGAAGGCTTTGACTTCGCTGAGAGACACGCTTGATTTTACAGTTAACCGAGAAGCTATTCCATATTTCTTGCATCTAGGCTACATTCCTCAACCGATTACTATTTACAATGAGGTTGAAAAATTTCCATCGGGTCATTGGGCCGTTTTTGACGGAAAATCGTTGAACATTGAATGCTACTGGAATCCGGCTGATAAAATTTCGGCTACCATTTTTTCTGACGAAACAGAAGCGAAAAAACAGCTTGAGAAATTGCTCAAAGCATCAGTAAAAAAGCGATTAATGAGTGATGTTCCGTTCGGAACATTTCTTAGCGGTGGGGTCGATTCAAGTTTAGTGACGGCATTAGCACAGGAAGAAAGTAGTGAACGATTGAAAACGTTCTCGATAGGTTTCGAAAACTCGAAGCATGACGAATCTAAGTATGCGAGGCAAGTGGCCGAACATCTAGGAACAGAGCATTTCGAGTACAAAGTGACCGAAAAAGATGCGCTTGATCTTGTAGAAGATATTCTTACGCAGTATGACGAGCCTTATGCAGATTCATCTGCCATTCCAACCATGTTGGTTTCAAAAATGGCGCGAAAAGAAGTAACCATGACCCTTTCGGGTGATGGCGGAGACGAATTATTCATGGGATACGGTGCTTACACGTGGGCCAATCGTTTATCCTCACCACTGATTAACGCATTAAGAAAACCCATTGGAACGGCACTGTCATTTGGCAATGTTCGTCAAAAAAGAGCTGCCAATCTGTTCCAATATTCCAGCTCTGATAATCTTTCAGCGCATATTTTTTCTCAGGAGCAATACTTGTTTTCTCGTTCGGAATTGAACCAACTCTTATTGGATACAAGTGAAGTTAGATTTCCGCTTTTAAATCAATCGAAAAAGTTGAATCGAGCGTTGAGTCCTGCAGAAAGTCAAGCCTTCTTCGACCTCGAATTCTATCTAAAAGACGACTTACTAACCAAAGTGGATCGTGCAAGCATGCGCTATTCGCTGGAAGCCCGAGTGCCGTTACTCGACCATGAAACGGTTGAATTTGCCTTGAATTTGGATGAGAAACTGAAAATCAAAAACGGCACGCAGAAATATCTGCTTAAGCAGGTGCTGTATGATAAAGTTCCCGAAGAGCTATTTAATCGGCCAAAATGGGGTTTCAGCATTCCACTTTCAAAATGGCTAAATACTGATTTGTCTTATCTTATTGACGAATCGTTGAGCCAAAAACGGGTGGAAGAAACTGGTTTTGTGAAGTGGAACTTGGTGAAGCAACTCGTTAATAGTTATCGTTCTGGAGAAGAACATCTATATAATCGAATTTGGGTTCTCATTCTACTTCACGACTGGTACTACAGACATAGCGTTGTGTACTAGCCTCACTGAAAGTGCGTGGTTTCTTCCTCCAGTTTCTTTTCAGAATACATCCCGGAATCCTGATTCTTACTATAACGAATCATATACAAACTGGCCAAAAAGAAGGGTAAAGAGGGTATCTTGTACCTAACCAACGACCCAAAATTAGATGTGGTAAGTCCTACCGAAAAAGCAAAGAACATGGCAAAAATAAATGAGAACATTATCATCGGTTTTGTAAGTACATATCTCACAAAAGAGAACACTCCTACCTTGAGAATCATATAAATCAGAAACAACATCAGAGCAGTGTTCTCTATAGCAGAAATCAACATTACAGAGTTTTTAACATCAAACAATGTTGGCCGAAAGAGCCCAGCAAAAATTGCTACTGGAGCCATATTAAGCATACCTGACATTGAGGGGTCGATGGTACCAATATCAAATGAGTTACCCTCATAGGCATCGCGCTTCAAATCTTCCTGAGTAGCAATTGCTTTATCCATTATAGAATCCACACTACTGTAACTCTCCATGCTAGATGAAGTCTGTGAAAAGATTGAAGCACCCAAAACAACTCCAACCATAATAATTATCGGAGCTGACAACACTCTAAAAAAGGAGCTTTGAATCCTCTGAATTCGGTTGAAGACCACCCACAAAACAGTACCAGGCATTAACGCCACAAAAATGTATGGCTTAATGGTAATCATGATGTAGCTAGAAATTAGCACCGCTATCACATTCCAAACGATATCTCTTCTTTTTAGCAACAGCCCATAAACTGACGAGGTCATCCAACAGGCCGCAGTGAACGTATAAGAATCTTTCATTATGCCTGACCCCCAAAACGCTACCGATGGAAAGAATAAAAAAGCAATTGCCAACTCTTTGGAAAGACTTGGGTACTCTTCAACAAAAACTCGATATAATCTCCATACACCTCCAAAACAAATCCAGGCCACAAGAATGGTACATCCAAAAAAACTATCAACAGAAAGCAGAGCAGCTGGAGATGATAGTCTACTTACCGTATAGGATTGTGGATCTCTCAAATAATGATACGGCACGTACTCAGTTAGATCAAAGCAATAGAACCACAATGGCCTTGTATCTCCGAACAAAATTTTAAGATAACACGCAGGCTCAGTCAAAATAAGAGTATTCAACACTTTAGCATCTCGCCAATAAACAGTAGTGTCGCCACCGTCATAATAGAAGACATAAATTAGGGCAAACATCAACCCTCCATAAACCTTAAACAGAAGCCCCTTCTTAAAATATTTATATTCTGGATTGTTACCAATTTCTCGTTGTGTTGTGCGTCCTGCCACATAATGGACAATCAGTAGGAAAATAGGCACAATTATGAAATCCCAAATACTGACGTACTCCATCTCTAAACGAAAATTGAATTTGAGCGCATGACGTCAAATTTAGTGAAGCAGGTGGGAGATAGCTTAAATTCGCCCAAATGAATGTGCTTTATCTAAGTTATGATGGCCTTACCGATGGACTCGGCCGTTCACAGGTGCTGCCTTACATAATGGGATTAAGAAATCTCGGATACAAATTCACAATTGTGAGTTTTGAGAAGAAAGCTGCTTTCGAAAGGGATGGCAGCAGCATTCAAAAATTGGTTGATGAAGCAGGAATCAAGTGGATTCCGTTGAAATACACGAGTTCTCCTCCTATCTTGTCTACGGTCTATGACATCTATCAACTGAGAAAAACGGTTGAAGAACTTCAACTCAAAACACCTTTTGATATTATTCATTGCCGTAGCTACATCACTTCGCTGGTCGGATTGAAAATGAAGCAAAAACATGGACACAAATTCGTTTTTGACATGCGTGCGTTTTATGCAGACGAACGCATTGATGGTGGTCTTTGGAATTTGAAAAATCCGATTTTCAAAACGGTTTACAACTACTTTAAGGGCAAAGAGGTTGAATTTCTTAGCAATGCGAACTACTCAATAAGTTTAACAGAAAAAGGAAAAGACATCATCCATTCTTGGAAAAATGTGAGGAACCAACCTGTTCCTATTGAAGTGATTCCTTGCTGCGCGGACCTGAATCATTTTCATCCTTCCAAAGTTGATTTGAAATTACAACAGCGTCTAAAAACCACATTCAAAATAACTCAGGATGATTTTATCGTCACGTATTTAGGTTCCATAGGAACCTGGTACATGTTGGATGAAATGCTAGATTTTTTCAAGGTTCTAGTTGAAAAACGTCCAAATTCGAAATTCCTTTTTATCACAACCGATAAACCTGAAACAATTTTACCCAAAGCTGCATCGAAAGGAATTCCATTGGACAGAATTATCATTTCTCCATCAAAAAGAGAAGAAGTGCCAACATTTCTGAGTCTAGCTAAAGCTGCCATTTTCTTTATCCAACCTGTTTTCTCAAAATCGGGCTCTTCGCCCACTAAGCATGGCGAAATGCTTGGAATGGGACTTCCCGTGATAGCAAATTCAGGTGTTGGCGATGTGGACAGAATAATTGAAGACACCAACAGCGGAATCCTTGTACGAGAATTCACAACTGAAGCTTACGAAAAAGCGGTTCTTCAAATTGATGAGCTTCTGAAAATTCCTGTTTCAACGCTTCAAGAAGCCGCCCAGAAATACTATTCGCTTGAAGAAGGTGTGAAACGGTACAACTCGGTTTATCAATCCCTGTAGGTACGTATCGAAATACGCCCAATATGGCGCGGTGAGACTGGGCGTATTTCCATACGCCCCTACTAATGATGATACTTCTCGTTCTTCAGAATCGTGAACCCTCGATACAATTGCTCAGTAAAAAACAACCGAACCATTTGATGTGTTAGTGTCATTTTGGATAATCCGAGCTTGAAATCGGCTCGTTGGTAAACTTCATCCGAAAAACCGAAAGCACCTCCGACCAAGAACACGATTCGTCTGTGACCGCCATTCAGCCATTTCTGAAGTTTTTCGGAAAAAGCGATAGAACTAAATTCTGTTCCTTTTTCATCCAGCAGAACAAGAAAATCCTGATTACTGAGATTCTCCAAAATCAATTTCCCTTCTGCCGTTTTGAGTTCCGATTGCGCTAGTTTTTTAAACTGCTTGGGCGTTTTCAACACCTCCACTTCAAACGTGCAATAGTGTTTAAGTCGCCCAACGTAGCGATCAATCGCCCCAGTCAATTCAGCATCATCGGTTTCCCCGACCATAAAAAGGCACAACTTCATGGCATTCTCTTTGGTGTTGGTCAAAGTATAGATTTATTTTGTCGTGCTGCAACTTGGCATGGCTCGGTTCTTGCGAAACGGTACCTTAGCAACTATGAAGAAATTAACATCCATATTCGTATTACTGTTCTTGGCTCTATCTATGGGTTATGCTCAAAATGCAAACGAAACCATCAATTCGGCCATTAAATTGGGGAACTACAAGGAACTTTCGAAGCTTTTTGACACCAAAGTGGAATTGACCATTGCCACAAAAGAGGCTAGCTACAGCAAGGCTCAAGCTGAACTTATTGTCAAAGATTTCTTCGCAAAGGATAAAGTCACCAACTATCAGGTCATTCATCAAGGGAAATCTCCAGACGGTGCGCAATACGCCATTGGCACATTAACCACGACAAAAAGCTCTTACAGAACCTACGTTCTTACCAAGGATGTAAACGGAAGTTTACGTATTCAGCAACTTCGTTTTGAGGCCAACGAGTAATTCTGTTTATGACGATTGACGAGATTATTGATGCCGCGCTACGCGAAGATATTGGCGATGGCGACCACACTTCGGATGCTTGTATTCCAGCATCAGCTCAAGGAAAAGCCAAATTGCTTGTTAAAGAAGGAGGAATAATTGCTGGCGTAGAGCTGGCACAACGCATCTTTTCGCGTTTTGATGAAAATCTGAAAGTCGAAATTTTCATTCAGGATGGCTCCCAAATTAACGTTGGTGATATTGTTCTAACCGTTGAAGGTTCTTCCCGTTCCATCTTGAAAACTGAGCGCTTGGTTTTGAATTTCATGCAGCGCATGAGCGGAATTGCAACGAAAACGGCAGCCTACAACAAACTTATTGAAGGAACTTCGGCCAAATTGCTGGATACGCGCAAGACCACTCCACTGCTTCGCGAGATTGAAAAGTGGGCGGTGAAAATTGGTGGTGGCGTCAATCACCGATTTGGATTGTACGATATGGTGATGATAAAAGACAACCATATCGACATGGCAGGAGGAATTCCTCAAGCCATTGACCGTGTTCATCAACACCTAAAATCAATCGGAAAAGACTTAAAAATTGAGATTGAAGTGCGCGATTTTAATGAGTTGAATGAAGCACTTTCTATAGGTGGTTTCCATCGAATCATGCTCGATAATTTTCATCCTGACAATGAGAAGAAGGCAGTACAGTTGATTGCTGGCCGCTACGAAACGGAAGCTTCAGGAGGTATTACCGAAGCCACGATTCGCGCACATGCACTTTCTGGTGTTGATTACATTTCTGTTGGTGCATTGACTCATAACATCAAGAGTCTCGACCTTAGCCTCAAAGCGGTCTGACATGCTCAGAAAGTACATCGTCAAAATATTACAACTGCCAGTTATTCGGAATTTACTTCGACTTTCGAAAGAAATCCGTATTCCTGGATTTGATGGATTGCCACTTTATGATGTAATGGCATTCTTCATCAAAGGAATGCAAGAAGGTTGGCTGAACCTAAGAGCATCCGCAGTTGCATTTAACTTCATGCTTGCCATTTTCCCAGCCATCATTTTCTTTTTCACGCTTATCGCTTACATCCCGATTGATGGCTTTCAAGCTCAATTGATGAACATTCTCGAAGTGCTGATGCCTGCCAATGCCTACGCTTCAGTGAGCGAAACCATTGAAGACATCGTCATGCGTCAACGTGGCGGACTTCTTTCCATCACTGTTATTTCGGCCATGTATTTTTCCACTAACGGGGTGAGTGCATTAATTGACAGCTTCAACACAACATATCACACCATAGAAAGCAGGCCTTATTTAATCCAGAGAGGTTATGCGCTGCTCATCACACTCATTCTAGTTTTCTTCACGGTTTTTGCCAGCGGACTTATCATATTCGGAGAAATTGGAATGGATTGGCTTCGTCAAGCAGAGTTGATTAATGATGGTTTTAGTCGGTTTGCGCTAAATGTTGCCCGCTACATCATAATTGTAGCTCTTCTATTTTTCGCTATTTCGGTGCTGTATTTTCTTGGCCCAGCAAAACAAACCAAGTGGCGTTTCTTCTCCGCTGGATCATCGCTCGCCACATTTCTGGTCATCATTTCCTCTGTTGGTTTCGCCTATTTCGTAGATAACTTCGGAACGTACAATAAACTCTACGGCTCTATCGGAACACTTGTGATTGTTATGTTTTGGATGCTTTTGATTTCGATGGCACTTTTGATAGGATTTGAGCTCAACGCGAGCATCGAAGATGCCAAACTGCGCGAAATTGAACTAGGGAAACGCTCGTTAGGAATTTCTTTGGAAGATGAAATTGAAAAAGGAGACCGCTCTTGAAAAACCTCACTCTTTTTAGCGCTCTGCTTTTTTCCGTTTTATCGGCAACTGGTCAATACAATCCGCTATCGCCACTTAACACATTTCGTTCGGCCGATAATCCACTGTATTGGCAAAATCGCAAACACGCTTCTGATTATTGGCAGCAGGACGTACATTATCGTATTGCAGCCAATGTGGATGAGCAAACCGATATCATCTCCGCCAATTTGGAGTTGAGTTACTGGAACAATTCTCCTGATACGCTTTACGAAGTATTCTTTCATCTCTACCAAAATGCCTTTCAGCCTGGTTCATTTCATGACCAATTAGATGTAGGACAAGGACGCAACCATCGCTTTGGCAAGTACGAAAAAGACGGAAAAGGAACTGAAATCACGTCTTTAACCCTCAACGGAAAAGAAGTGCAGCAGCAATTGGACAACACCATTTTGAGAATCATTCCCAATGAACCAATTCTTCCGAATTCGAAAACGGAATTCAAAATTGACTTCAACACGTATTTCGATCAAGGAACGATGGGTAGAAGGATGAAATTGTTCCAATCTGATGAGTTTACGCACTACGATGGCGTGCATTGGTATCCACGTATTTCAGTTTATGACCCGAAGTTTGGATGGACCACCGACCAACATTTGGGTAGTGAATTCTATGGCGATTTCGGAACGTTTGATGTGGCACTCACCTTCGCAAGCAATTACGTGGTGGAGGCAACGGGATTCCTACTCAACAGGGATGTGGTTCTTCCGCAAGAGCTACGCAAGAAATTGGACGTGAAGAATTTTGCAACCAAACCATGGGGCGAAAAGGCATCCATCATCATTCCTTACGATTCATCAGAACACAAAACATGGATTTATCATGCAGAAAACGTGCATGATTTTGCCTTTACAGCCGACCCAACCTATCGCATTGGCGAAGCAGAATGGAACGGTATCAAATGCTATTCGTTAGCACAAGAAGGTCATGCCTCTGGATGGCAGAACGCGGCTGATTACACCGCACAAACCATTCAGGTTTTTTCGGAAGGAATTGGCATGTACAATTACCACAAGATGATTGTGGCCGATGCAGAAGACGGCATGGAATATCCGATGCTGACGCTTGATGGCGGTGCTGATCCTGATTACCGTGGACTTCTAGTTCATGAAATTGGTCACAACTGGTTCTTTGGGCAAGTAGGAAACAACGAAACTTATCGTGCCGCGTTGGATGAAGGTTTTACGCAATATCTCACTGCTTATGGCATGCGCAAAATTGATGGAGACACGATCATAGAAGAGCGCGAAAACAACTGGTACAAGCGGTCATTTAAGAAAGAGAGACTGGTGATGGATGATGAAATCTACTACGGTTTCATGAACAGCGCCACTCAATATTTGGATCCATATCTAAACACGCATTCCGATCAGTTTGAAGATTATCGGCACGGTTACGGCCACGTTTATTACAAAACGGCCACTATGCTTTACAACTTGGAATATGTGTTGGGCGACACGCTTTTTGCCAAAGCGATGAAAAATTATTTTGACGAATGGAAGTTCCGTCACCCGTATTTGGATGAATTCAGAAGTTCGATTATTCGTTTTACCAAAGTGGATTTGAACTGGTTTTTTGATCAATGGTTGGAAACCGACAAACGCATTGATTATGCCATTGGTCGCGTCCAAAAACTGGGAAATGGTCAATATTCCATCCGCCTGATGCGAAAGGGCGAGATGCAAATGCCGCTTGACTTAAAAGTGACGGATAAGAACGATAGCATCCATTATTTCCATCTACCAAACACTTGGTTTGTGAAAGAAACAGATGCCACCGTTCTGCCAAAATGGACAGGGTTTGGCAAGTTGAATAAGACGCACGACATCGTTGTAAATATTCCCGAAGGGATTGGCCAAATAGAAATTGACCCGACCACCAGATTGGCAGATGTGTATATGCTTGACAATACGCGCCACATTACGGCTGCCATTGATCTAGATCATCAGGTTTACCATCGGCCAGATTGGCGCAAATATGAATTTGCAGCTCGGCCAGACGCTTGGTACAATGGCTTTGATGGAATGAAATTCGGTGTTCACATCAATGGTGGGCATTTCAACACCAATCACGTGTTCAACTTTTACCTCTGGGCTAATTCTGGTTTCGGGCAATGGGATTTGGATCAAAATGCATCTAGCAGAGATTTCATGCCGATGAGTTTTCTTTTTGATTATCGGACTTCGTTGGCGCGATATTGGAAAAATAGCGAGGTGGATGTAGCCGCGCGTATTCTTGATGGGCTTTACAATTACCAGCTCGGTTTCTCAAAGAAAAACCGCAAGCGAACCACTACTTACAAATTGTATTTCAAGTCGCTTTATAGGCATGAAGCGCGTGATATCGCTTATCTCCTCAATCGCGAGACGTGGAATGCCGGCATGTGGAACAATTCGTTCAATGCCGAAATCAAACACACTTACAATTACAACAACGGAAATGGCGAACTGAACATTGGTTTGCGCAGCAGTTCGCTCGGAAGCGATTACGATTATCACCAATTGAAATTGGAGGCCAAGAACGAAACCAACCTTTGGCGATTGAAACTAAAAACACGGCTTTTCGCTCAACTTGGAACTGGCAGTAATTGGGCACCCGAATCGCAATTGTATTTGGGCGGTGCCAATCCAGAACAAATGATGGACAATAAATTTGTCCGATCATCAGGTATTTTCCCTTCTAGCTGGGCCACATTTCAAGAATCGACCAACCATTTGCACTACGGTGGAGGATTGAACTTACGTGGATACGTGGGTTATTTGGCCCCAGAAAATGTGGAAGATGGCGTTGTGCTCGCTTATGCAGGAAACAGTGGTGCAGCCATTAATGCCGAGTTGGAATTTGATGAAATCTTCGGTCTCCGACCTCGATGGACCCGTAATTGGTTGGATATTGACACCTATATTTTTGCCGATTTGGGATTCATCAACACAAATAAACCAGGCGAACAACTGGCGTTTGCTACTCCGCGAGCTGATGCAGGTTTAGGTGCATCCATCACCATCAAACGTTGGGGCGCGCTTGAAAAAGTAAAACCACTAACTGTGAGATTTGACATGCCTTTGTTCCTTAACCGAACTCCAGCACTTGACCCCGAACCGTGGGCTTTCCGTTGGATGGTTGGAATCAGTAGAGCGTTTTAATTTTTGAAGTACGATTGACGATTTTAGAATAACGATTGACGATTTTTGAAGTACGATAACCACCATTTAAACAAGCCAATTCTGCCATGAAAAAAACCATTTCACTTTTAGTCCTTTTTTCATTTTTCATTTTCCAATCCTTCGCGCAGCGCACCTCGCCTGTAGGCAAATGGAAAACCGTAGATGACAATACAGGAAAAACCAAGTCAGTGGTAGAAATCTATGAAAAAGGCGGTAAGCTTTTCGGAAAAGTGTTGGAGTTGTTTGACCCACCAAAACCGAATCCAGTTTGTGAGGAATGCGCCAAGGAAGATGCGCGCCATATGAAGCCAATTGTTGGGTTGGAAATTATCCGAAACATGAAAAAGGATGGCAATGAATACGAGGATGGAGATATTCTTGACCCCGAAAATGGCAAGGTTTACAAATGCAAGATTTGGGTTGAAGAAGGAAAACTGATGGTGCGCGGCTACATCGCTTTCCTGTACAGAACGCAAAAGTGGTTGCCTGCTGATTAGGCTACTTGTTCTACACGCTCAATCATCGTTCATTTCGAACTGAGGTTCACATCCATTTCTTTATTCTTGTGTTCCTTTTTGAGAGAATTTTCCATCAATGAAAAAAGTAACCGTAATCGTAACCACGTTCAATGCTGAAGACAGCATTGAAAACACGATTCGGTCTATTAAAAATCAGATTGGAATTAATCAAGATTACACGATTGAGTTAATCGTGGTTGACGATTGTTCTACCGACAGAACTCGTGAAATCCTTAAAAATCACGATTTGATATTTCTCCAAACAGAAAAAAATTCAGGAGGTCCAAACTGTGGGCGAAACATCGGACTTGGCAAAGCTTCAGGAGATTACACCTGCCTAGTTGACCATGATGACGTTTGGGCAGAGAACAAAATCGCTACGCTTCTACCCTATTTAGAAAAAGCTTCGATTGTGACTTCTGGATATACTGTAATAGATGAATCAACGAACAGAACGATTGAACGTGTTAACCAGCATGAGAACGGCCATGTATATTACGGTAAGAATCTCACGTTTCTTGACAAACTGAGCAGAAGTCTGAAAGGACAGAACACCTATTTGGGAACCATCATCTTCCGAAAGGAATTGAATAAGGTGTTGTTTGAAGAGCATTTTGGACTGGTGGATTCCGATTGGTTATTGCGATTATTTCATCAGCAGGAGTCGATTGAAGTCTGCCAATCTCTTTACACCCGTCATGTTAATGGGGAGAACCTGTCATTGCGCGAATCATATCGCACAAAAGACTTTTATTATTCGCTGATGTCGGTTGAGCAATTCTGGAATGATTATCCGAAAGAAACGCTGCTTGGAATTAGAAGAATTCATGGAACAAGAGCAAGGTATTATTACCTGATGGGAGATATGCGAAAAGCAAGGTTCTATTTTCTGAGCTCAAAATTTGAACTCAAAACGGTGCTCTACTATTGTACAACCTATTTTGGATCCTCGTGGGTCAAGAAAAAATTTAACGTTTTCGGTTAAGCGAAAACTGAACACCCTACTTGATGATACAACAGCTAAGAGAGAAGATTAATTCGATTCGATTGAATTATGCCGCCAAGCAAAGAAACAAGGTTCTGGCCAGTCAACTCGACCTAGAAAAAATAGCGCACTTAGTTCCTACGGTGAATTGCCATTCTGAGTGGTATGGAAACGAGTACGGAGGTTTTTACATCAACCCGAAATTGCTGACTTCTTCTTCAATTGTTTATTCCATCGGAATTGGAAAGGATATTTCGTTCGACAAAACTTGTATGAAGAACCACAACTGCAACGTATTTGGCTTCGATCCTACACCAAAATCCATCAACTTCATAGCTAGCCAAAAGTTACCCAAATCGTTCTCGTTTTTTGATTTTGGAATTACTGCGTCAGAATCTGGAATGGTAACCTTTTACCTGCCAACCAATCCGAGAGGAGTTTCGGGAAGCTTGGTCGAAAGTGAGTGTGTAGATTCGAACAACAGTATTAGCGTTAAAATGCGGTCGTTTGATGATATCGTACAGCAATTGGGACATACGCATATCGATGTTCTGAAAATGGATATTGAGGGCTCTGAATACGAAGTGTTGCCAAAAATTCTAGAATCGACTGTCACAATTGATCAGATTCTGATTGAATTTCATGACAGACTCTTTGACCAAGACACTTACAAATCGAAAGAAGTGGTTGAATTGATGAACGCAAAAGGTTATGACGTTTTTGCTGCTTCAAACACCTACGAAGAAATTTCCTTCATCCGTAAAGGGCTGATTTAGAAGTAATCAGATTCTGAAAAAAGAGTGGTCATACTCTTGATTAAGGATTGCCAACAAGTTGATTCCAAGCCAGTTTTATGAATTCGTTGACGTCTTCCGAGAGTCGGAGAACAAACGAAATAGGCAGGTAAACGATTACAACCACGCTTGATCTAATTACGATGTCAACAATGAAATTCGACTGTTCAGGAACCAGACAACTCAACCAATAGGCCAAAAGCCCGAGAAGTACGGTAACTGGTGTTCTCCAACTGAACGGATCAAAACCGAACTTCACTTTCAGGAAAACATACTTTGCAAAATTGAATGACGTCAAAGAAATGGCTGTTGCTCCAGCCGCACCAACAATCCCGTACAATGGGATAAAAATCAGGTTCAGCACAACGGTGATAATCAGCAGCACAATATTTCCATAGGTATCAAAGCGGTAGGCAGATGAATTACTGATAATTCCGCCATTGATTCCGAACCCAACATCCATTACCCTCGCAAGGCCAACGAAAAACAGAACCCATTTTCCATCTGCGTATTCGTCAGGCAGTATGTGAAAAATGTTCGCCTGATTGGCCCAAATCCCAACAAAAATCAACACGCCAATAAACAACTGATTTATCGCAGTTTTGGAGTACACCTTTTGAATCATTTCTCGATCATCACTCTTCCATGCATCGGAAACAACGGGCAGCGATATGTTGGTAATCGCATTCCGTGGAATGTTGATGAGGGCAACAATATAGAAGGCCACAGTGTAAAATGCCGTGTCTTCAAGGCCAATCATGTAGCTAATCATCACCACATCAACGGACATGAGCATGTAGGAGCTCACGTTGGTAAGCATGGTAAAAGCACGATAATGTAAAATCTCCTTTCTGAGTTGTGGCGAAAGAAAGTTTCGGTCAATAATCAGGTTGAAATGACCGATAATCTTCAGATAAATAATCATTCCAACTACAAGAATTCCGTGTTGTATCACGAAAAGCCACATGAACTGAGACACATTCAGCCAATCGAAATAGAACAATACAATTAAGATCGTTGTGGTTACGCGAAGCAATATTTCCTTAAAAAACACATTGACCACAGAGTGGTACAGTGCTCTCGTATAACTGGCGAAGATTTGATAGAAGGCTTCGAAAACCAGCAGCGGAAAAAGCAGAATATAGTAGTCGAAAAACAAACCTGATGAGTCTTTTTTGAATTCAACTACCCACGGCTGAGCGATGAAAAGAATTGCTCCAACCAACGCAACACCCAATAAACTCCACCAAAGTGACACGCCAAGCAGACCGTGATGATTTTTCTCATCACCATCTCTGAATTTGGGAAGGAAACGAATGATGACGCTCGTCAAACCGAAAAGCGCAAACTGACTTGCTATTCCAACCACCGCAATTAGAACACGCGTCAGTCCGAACTCCTCTGGAGCGAAGAACTTCGGAAAAAGAAGGACGACATTAATGTATCCGAGCCCAACTCCCAAATAAGAGAGAAGCGAAGTTTGAATACTCTGTTTACGAATTATCCCCATCGGTCGGGCAAAGGACGTAATTCAATGGCGCTTATTGAAAATGATTTTCCAAAAAGAGTTAATTGTGTCGATACAGGGTAACCGTACCTTTTAAAACCTTTGGCTCAAATGTGTTGAACTGCCGCAATCTGAATTGATAAACATACATCCCTTGCTTTACTCGCTTACCGCTCTTCATGTGCGTACCGTCCCAACCTCTAAACGGGTCATCGGTTTGCCAAATTAAACCTCCCCAACGGTCAAATATTTCCAATTCAAAACTCTCGTATTCAAAGTTTAACCCTATTCCGCCCCAAGTATCGTTGATGCCATCGCCATCGGGTGTAAACGAGTTTGGAACGTAAAACGTGAACATTGGATCAATGCTAACGTAGCCGTATGTTGTATCTGCGCATCCCAAGCCATCCGTTCCGTACGCAACCAACATTACCAAGTAAACTCCAGACGTATCATAATTGTGTTCTGGGTTTTCTTCGTATGAAACTTCTCCATCTCCAAAATGCCATTCATAATTTGTTGCTCCATTGCTTTCATTCACAAATTGAACATTAGGGTCCAGAAATTCAACGGGTTTTGAGCGTGTCAGGAAATCTGCATTGAGGTCGTAACCCAAGAAACCAACAGAAACAGTATCACGATATGTTCCGCAAGCGTTCGCAAATTCCGCCCAGTATGTACCAGAAGAATTTACTTCATAGATGTTATCAGTGCTCCCATCAGACCACAATAGTGATTGAACCGAGTTAAGGTCTCCTAGAACAATCGTTTCATTAGAGCATGTGAGGGTATCGGGCCCAAGGTTCATATCACCTGAAGAATCAACCTCAACAACTATCGTAGCTGTTCCGCAATCGGATTGTGCCAAATACGAAGTTGTGCTTGTTGGGGCAACATTAAATGCCGTGTCTGTAGAAAGAATGTTTCCCGGGTCATAAGCATCCGACCATCCTATGAAACCAGCGGTAGTAGCGGTGAGAGTCACATTTGAGCCGACACATATTGCCGTATCGGCCGAGGTTTCAATCCCACAAGGTGGATTACAGAGATAGGTTATTTCCAATTCTGTAAGCTCTCTGTCCCACATTCTGAAATCGCTAATAGCACCTTTGAAGTAGTTGGCGGCCCCGTTGGTATTGCCATCACCGCGACCAAGGCAGCCTGGCACGTTTGAATAGACGATTTGGGAGGATCCAGTTCCAGAATAGCTACCTCCATCGTTGACACAGTCAATGTATATCTCCATATTGCTTTGGCCTCTCACAATCAGCGTTATATTATACCATTGGCCTGCGTTGAGAATTGTTGTGCCAAGTTTGGTTCTTCTGTTTGGAGAACTATTCCCTCCAAGGCCACCACCGAAAGAAATCCCAATTTGTCCATTTACGAGATTTGACCATGCTCCGTGATAATTATCCTGTAAAAAATCCAGTGTGAATATGGGCGTATCCTCAATCACCAAGGGGTTGTCAAATTTTACCGTACAGGCTATAGTGAATGTAAACTGAGGTTTTAAAAAAGGGTCATTGGGGAAGTCGATAAAATCATTCACCCCATCAAAATAGTACGCGCCATTCGGATTCCCGTCTTCATCAGTTCCAAGAACGGCTCCGTTGACAATTCCATGAAATCCACTAGGCCCTATGTCTAAAGCATTGCCAGTCATTGGATAATGAACGATAAGTCCATTAAGCAAGTTTTGAGCATGCCCTGATACTGACAGAACTACCAAAAGAATCGGAAACAAACAACGCATGACCGAAAGTAGGTCATCAGCATTAATCTTCAAACAAAATGTTTTCCAACATTTATCCAATAATTACACTTCAACACCGAAAATCAGAGCCCTTGTAAGTTCAGACTCCTCAGGTGCAAAGAATAAAGAGTTAAACCCTAGTTTCTAATATCTGCACAAGCTGCTGCGTCAATCCCTTGCGCGAATACTTATGGATACCCGAAGAATCGGAAAGCTGTTCTCCGACCTGAAACTGAATGACCTTCTCATTCAAAAACTTTGCGATTCCATCTTCATCCGAATAACCGAACATCTTCCCTGCACCTGTTTCGTTTAGAATTCGTCCAGCATCTCCATCAATTGGGCCGATGGCAAGAATCGGTCTTTTCAGAGCAAGATATTCGAATATTTTCCCTGTGAGAATTCCCTTATTGGCTTCTACTTTAGGGATTACGAGCAGCAAAATGCTACACGAAGCGGCTTTCTCAATCGCCTTATCGTGATTGAGATAACCAGTGAATTCGCATCTAGCAGCCACTTCTCCAACACGATTTCTCAAACCAGCTTGAACATCTCCTATAAAACGGAATCCAACATCAAGATTGCCAGAACCAATTGCTGATAAAAGCGAACTGATGTCGTACTGCTCCGTAATCGTTCCCATATATCCGATGGTGAATTGTTTCTCCAACGGAACGGAAATCTGAAAATCATCTTCATCAAACCCGTTTGGGATGACTTCGACATTTTCTCTTTTCAAAGCTGGAGCGAGTTCACAAAACTCGTCAGCCAACGTGTGACTAACGGTTACAACCTTATCAGCATTCTCTAATACCTGACGTTCCCAACTAGCATTCTTTTTTTGCGCCCATTTGGTCTGAAGCAACTCAGAAACGTAGTAAATCTTTGTCCAAGGATCACGCATATCGGCAATCCATCGGATGCTCTTTTTCCTCTTTAACTCCAGACCAATCAGTTGGGTTGAATGAGGCGGAGACGTGGTAATGACCGTTTCAATTCCCAGCGTATCAATCAGCTCATTCGCCTTTGCGATGGCAAAACGATTCCAACCTTTCCGAGGATCAGGTATGAAAACATTGCCACGAACAAAACGCGCCAGCGTCTTAATTAATCCTTTGAATCCAGAAACATCATCATTTGCAAATCCGCTGGATGGCGCGCCTTTGCCAAAAACCGAATAGATGGCAAACGGATTGGTAGCATCGGTACAATGAACCGTCACGTTTTCAGGAACTTGCTTCAGAAGCGATTCGTCCATTTGAGGATAAGTCGCTCTATCAGGTCTTACAGTCAACACATGAACTTCGTAACCGAATTCAGGAAGATACTTGGCAAATTTCAACCATCGCTGTACTCCCGCCCCACCACTTGGCGGCCAGTAGTACGTGATGACGAGAACCTTTTTCAAGGTTACGCGGCTTTTGTTGAACGCGCATCTGCAACCACTCCACCAATCACAAACAGAACAAGTAGAATTGAGCCCGCCAGCGACATTTTCTCTCCAGTATAATAAACCTGCGGCTCAAATTTGAACTCAACCTCGTGGTTTCCTGCCGGAATTCGCATGCTTCTAAGCACATAATTCGCACGCCAATGCGGTTGTAGCGCTCCATCAACATAAGCGTTCCATCCATTGGCAAAATAGATCTCAGAAAAAACAGCCAATTGCTCTGTAGAAGCTTCGGTTTCATACTTCAAATAATTGGGTTTGTACTCCAAGAAATAAATGCTGGCAGTGCTATCATATGAAGCTTGAAATCCGTTCAATTGCTCAGAGAAACGCTTGTTGATTACGGCTAATTTCTGAGGATTAAAGCCATCATCAGAAAGCGAGGCCAATTCCTCATCAGCATTCTCCACCATCTTCACTTCATCCACAAACCAAGCGTTGCCCAATGCCAACGGATTTCGTCTCACCGAAGGGCGACCTTCTTGGTCAGGAGTGATGAAATATTTGGTATTCAACATGTTCAGCACAGCCAAATTGGTTTTGCTAATGCAAGAATCAATCAACTCTTGATAGCGCTTCAACTTTGCTCCATGATAACCACCAATCGATTTATGGTAGTACGAAGTTTTAGAATCGTTGAAGGTATTTGCCGCCAAGTTTACAACTCTGAAATTCGGGTCAGGATCTTGAAGAATTTGCTCATCAGCTGCCGTTGGAGAAATGGCGCTTTTGTTCTTCTTAGCACTTACAAAATCATCGTTATCCAAGTAACGCTTATCCACTTGAACCAAATCAAAAAGTGTAATCACACCTATTAAAAGGACAGCAACTTTGGCTTGCAATTTGCCCATCATGCTCGCGAAAAGAAGTCCTGCCGTGAGTAGCACGATGAAAAGAGAACGCATGGCATCCGATTGCAACAACGATTCTCGATCATCAAGCAAGGCCGCAACCAACCAATCCGGGAAACCTGCCTGCGCCAATTGCGCATCATTTGCTGATGAGAAATCAAAGAAAGCTCCTGGCATAGCCACAAACACCAGACAAATACCACCAACAACGCCAGCAGCAATCATCAGATTTTTCTTCATGGCCTGTTTGTCGGTCATTTCCAAGAATTCTTTTAGACCAAGAACTGCAGCAATTGGTAAAATAAGCTGCGCAATTACCAAGGTCATGGAAACGGCTCGGAACTTATTGTAGCCAGGGACATAGTAGAAGAAGAAATCGGAGAAAACCGCAAAATTGTGTCCCCACGAAAGCATGATGGACAAAATGAATGCAACTAAAAGCCACCAACGATTGCTCGTTCTTATCACTAAAAAACCCAGCATGGCGAGGAAACAAATGGCTGCTCCGAGGTAAACTGGGCCAGATGTAAACGGCTGTGTTCCCCAATAAAGCGGCAGATTGCCGATGATTCCTTTTGCCTGATTTTTCGGAATTCCTTTATCAACCATGGTTTCGTAGGAATTCGACTTTTCGTCCAGACTTCCTTGAGATGAACCTCCCATGAAATTTGGAATGAGCAAGGTGAACGTCTCTCCTACTCCATAACTCCAACGCATGGCGTAGTCCTTGTCCAATCCTGAGCTTTCTTGTTGAGATGATAATTCGGATTTGCCGCGCATGGTTTCTGCGCCATAATCGGCAGTGGTCCAAAGTGCTGAGATATTCGGGCCAACTGCAATCAACGCGGCTACTACCATCACTCCAGTGGCTTTGGCGAAGTTTGGCAATTCACCTTTCTTGATAGCATCAACCAATTTCACCGCTCCCAAAATGAGAACGACAAGTAATAGGTAATACGTTATTTGAAGGTGATTCGTGGCAATCTCCAGCGAAAGGAAAAACGCAAGTAAAGCAGCCCCCAGCAGGTATCGTCCTTTATAAGTAAGAAGAATTGAACCAATAACTGGCGCCATAAAAACCATGGCATGCGCCTTGGAATTGTGCCCAGCTTCAAGAATAATGACGGAATAACTCGCAAACGCAAACCCGACCGAACCAATCAACGCATAGCGCCATCCAACGCCCATCATCAAAAACATGAAATAGACTCCTGCCATCATCAGAAACAGGTAATTAGCGGGGCGTGGAATACCGAAATTGATGATTTTGAGAATCTTCTGACTCCAATTATTTGGATACAACACCGAAATCTGATACGCTGGCATTCCACCAAACATGGAGTTCGTCCAAAGTGCTTCTTCGCCTGTGTCTTCACGGAAATCGACAATCTCCTTGCTCATGCCAAGGAAGTTGACGATATCCGATTGGAACAACTCTTTACCTTGTAAAAGAGGGCTCATATATGCCAAGGAAATTCCAGCGAACGCCAGCAAGACCACAATATGCGGAAGCAATTTTTTCAATTTATCCATGATGTTGAATTATAATTTGGGTTGAAGCCATCGAAAAGCTTCTATTCTTTGATTTCCTCAAACTCGACATACTCACCGTCTGAATCGGAAATGCTACCTGTCTTTTTCTTTTCCGCTCCTTTTTGAATAATGACATCTCCTTCATGATCAGCATAAGAGCCACCCTGTTGTTGCTCATAAGCTTGACGCATTCGGTCTTCCATATTCTGTTGCGCCTTATTCACCACTTTTTTCACCATTACTGGAAAAAAAAGCCTGAAAAGTAGTTTCCAAGCGTAGTAGACAACTACAAGAAAAAGTATGGTTTTAAATACGCCAGTCATTACAGCGCGCAATTTACGAGTTCATAAAAGACCACGTTGTCTAACAACTGTTCATTAAGAAAAATCAACGCTTAACTTTTTGAGGGTTCATACGGCTATCAAAGAAATCTATGATTGTGACGACTTCTCCATCAATCCTATAAATAATCTTAACATGACCTTCAATGATTCTTCGATGTCCGAGTTCTAGATTTTCAAGTGTTGGTTCAATTTGACCTAGACCGTAACTATGTCCCAAAGAATCCCCTCGATCCATGATACCGATAAGCAGTTCGGTCAATTGGTCTTCCGATAGTTTCTTCTTATAAAAGTCTAGAACTTCAGTCAAGCGTTCAAGTGCGCTTGGCATATATCTTACCTTCTTCACTTCCTTAAGTGGCCTATCATCTGAGCTCGAGCCTCATCTGGCGAAATCCATTTTCCAGCCTTTATCTCCTCTTCCGCTCGCAGTGCCTGATCTACTAGCCTCTTTTTGGTGAATTCATCTACCTCCTCATCGATATATTCTGTTGATTCTCTTTCTAATTCATCTGCTCCAGAAGAACGACCAGAACGCAGAAACCGTACGAACTGTAGAATTTGCCGAAGAATCCCTTCAGGCAATCCTTCCGTTTCTTTCAATATTTCGTCCCTTACACTTGACATGGCTACAATTTTAACGGCTAAGGTATAGGTTACGCTCCGAATAAATCTCGCGGAAGAAGTCATCATTCAAGTCGTCAATGAAGCGAATTGCCTCTCCTGTTGACTTCATTTCTGGCCCTAATTCCTTGTTTACATCGGGAAATTTGTCGAACGAAAACACAGGAATCTTAATTGCGTAGCCCTTTTTGTATGGATTGAATTTAAAGTCTTTTAACTTTTTCTCGCGCATCATCACCTTGGTGGCGTAATTTACATACGGTTCGCGGTACGCTTTCGCGATGAATGGAACAGTTCGGGATGCCCGTGGGTTTGCCTCAATGATGTAAACCACCTCATCTTTCACCGCAAACTGAATATTAATCAGTCCGATTGTATTCAATTTCATAGCAATGACTCGCGTATATCGATCAATCTGCTCCAGCACGTTATCGCTCAAATCGAAGGATGGAAGCAGCGCGTAGCTGTCGCCAGAGTGAATTCCAGCTGGTTCGATGTGTTCCATGATTCCTAGAATCTGAACATCTTCTCCATCGCAAATGGCATCGGCTTCAGCTTCAATTGCACCTTCAAGGAAATGATCGAGAAGAATCCTGTTGCCTGGAATGTCTTTTAGAAGATTGACAACATGACTTTCAAGCTCCTGCTCGTTGATTACAATCTTCATGTTCTGTCCACCAAGAACGTATGACGGACGAACAAGCAATGGAAAACCGAGGTCTTTGCAAACCTTTAAAGCAGTTTCTGCATCTTCCGCCACACCAAATTTTGGGTAAGGAATGTTGTTCTCTTTCAAAAGTTCGGAGAACCGTCCGCGGTCTTCGGCCAAATCGAGTGATTTGAAATCTGTCCCGATAATCTTAATTCCATAACGTTCGAGCTTCTCAGCCAATTTCAAAGCTGTTTGTCCACCAAGCTGAACAATTACGCCTTCTGGCTTTTCATGAAGGATAATATCGTAAATGTGTTCCCAAAAAACAGGTTCGAAATAGAGCTTATCCGCCACATCAAAATCGGTAGAAACCGTTTCGGGATTGCAGTTAATCATGATGGTTTCATAACCACATTCTTTGGCCGCCAAAACTCCATGAACACAGCAGTAATCGAACTCAATTCCCTGCCCAATTCTATTTGGCCCTGAACCAAGAACAACGATTTTCTTCTTATCAGTCACAACGCTTTCGTTGCGCTCTTCAAACGTTGAATAGTAATATGGAGTTTGTGCTGGGAATTCAGCGGCACAGGTATCAACGAGTTTGTAAACACGTTGAATATTGAAGTCCTGACGCTTTTTGAAGACTTCGCTTTCCCAGCAATTCAACAAGTGAGCAATCTGTCTATCTGCATATCCTTTTTGCTTTGCTTCATACAGCAAAGCCTTTGGAAGGTCTTCCAACTTGAAGGTTTGAATCTGATTCTCCAACTCAATCAACTCGTGAATCTGCTCCAAGAACCAAGGGTCGATGCGCGTAATCTTCTGAATTGTTTTGGTTGGGATGCCCATTTTGTAGGCATCGTAAATATGGAATAGTCGATTCCAACTTGCATTTTTCAAGCTATCAAGAATCTGATCTTGGTTCTTGAGCTCCTTGCCATCAGCGCCAAGTCCGTTTCTCTTGATTTCGAGCGACTGACAAGCCTTTTGCAACGCTTCCTGAAAAGTGCGTCCGATTCCCATGACTTCTCCAACCGACTTCATTTGTAGGCCGAGTCTTCTGTCCGAACCTTTGAATTTATCGAAGTTCCAACGGGGAATTTTGACAATTACGTAATCCAAGGTCGGCTCGAAATAAGCAGATGTTGTTTTTGTAATCTGATTTTGAAGTTCATCCAAATTGTAACCGATGGCCAACTTGGCAGCAATCTTAGCAATTGGATAACCCGTTGCTTTTGATGCCAAAGCGGAAGAACGACTCACGCGAGGATTAATCTCAATGGCGATGATGTCTTCATTTTCGTCATCGCTTACCGCAAACTGAACGTTACATCCGCCAGCAAAATTTCCAATGGAACGCATCATGTGAATCGCCATATCTCGCATTCGCTGATAGGTCTTATCACTTAACGTCATGGCTGGAGCAACCGTAATGGAATCTCCTGTATGGATTCCCATCGGGTCAAAATTCTCGATAGAGCATATGATAATCACATTGTCGTTCTTATCACGCAGCAACTCCAATTCAAACTCTTTCCAGCCCAAAAGCGCCTTATCAATCATCACTTCTTTGATGGGTGATAAGTGAAGGCCGCGATTCAATAGTTTATCAAATTCAGCTTGTTCATACACAACGGCTGCTCCCGCTCCCCCTAACGTGAAAGACGAACGGATGCATAGTGGAAAACCAAACTCTTGAGCTACTTCCTTTCCCTCTAAAAACGATTTGGCAGTTGCCTGTGGTGCCATCGGAATACCGATTTTCCCCATCAGCTTTCGGAACTTTTCGCGGTCTTCGGTCACTTCAATCGCTTCCACATCAACTCCAATCATCCGCACATTATACTTCGCCCAAATGCCCATTTCCTTGCATTTCATTGCAAGATTTAAAGCCGTTTGACCACCCATCGATGGAAGTACGCAATCGATGTCATGCGCTTCCAAGATTTCGATGATGCTTTTGGGCTCGAGTGGCTTCAGATAAACATTATCTGCCGTCACGGGATCAGTCATGATGGTGGCTGGATTCGAGTTTATGAGTGTTACTACAATTCCTTCTTCTCGCAATGATTTGGATGCCTGAGAACCAGCATAGTCAAACTCACAGGCTTGGCCAATAACAATTGGACCAGAACCAATAATTAGGATGTGCTTAATCGAAGTATCTTTTGGCATATTTCAGTTAATTTTTGGACTACGCAAATTCCTGCGAAGTTAGCGCCTTGAATGACCGAAATCCGCACAAATCTGCTTCAGTTTTAAACATTTTATCTACCATTGGGCGTGCGAAAGAATTTGAAGGTTGGATTGGTTGATTGGAGTTATCTGGACAACGAAAGTGGAGATGAACTTTGGCTGGCATTTCATGGCTACGGTCAGGAAGCTGAAGTGATGTTTCATTTTATGAAAACGCTGCGCCCCAATGCACGAATTCTGAGTTTTGACCTTCCATTGCATGGCGAAACCACGATAAACAAGAAGCAATCTCTCTCGGCAAGTGATGTTGGAGAACTGCTCGTTTTTGCATTGCAAGAAGTTGACGCCAAAAAGTGTTCGCTAGTTGGATTTAGTCTTGGCGGCAAAATGGTACTGAAAATGGTGGAAACGGCCCCAGTTAAAATTGACCGTTTTCTCCTGATGGCGCCTGATGGACTAAAAGTGAATCCACTTTATTGGTTTGTGACCCACACGATTATTGGGCAATTGTTATTCGAATTCGTCATTGCATATCCGCAGCCATTTCTTGGAACCAGCAGATTGCTGGCAAAGTTCGGATTGATGGATAAGAAGATTGACCAGTTTGTGACAGCCCAAATGGGAACTCGAGAAAAGCGAAAAAAAGTTCTCAAAACGTGGATTACGTTCAAAAACATAACTCCTTCATTAGATCAAGTACCTAAATGTGTTTGGCGCTATAAGATAAAACCAACGCTTGTTTTCGGGAAATGGGACCGAGTGATTCACCCAAAATTGGCGAAGAAACTTTCTGGCGAGAATTGCAAAACTGCTGAAGTAATTATGCTTGATGCTGGCCACAATTTGACGACAAAGGCAATTGCGCTGACTCTTAAAGGCCAAGTGAACTTTGATTGAAACGCTCGCGTGAGGGGTGGAAGCGGCATCCTTTTCTGAGGAACGAAGAAAAGATACAGCGGACGACCCGACCCCTTGCGCAGCTTGGGACACGCCCAAAAATAAAAAGCCTATCA
>JAIOYP010000025.1 GCA_021741155.1 Flavobacteriales bacterium
GATTTCCACTGATTTTTCACGGATAGAAGGAAGTCCATCAGAGAAATCAGTGGAAATCCGTGTATCTGTGGCTAAAAACATGTTCTTTTCCATTTCTCAAACCCTATTTTCTTTCTAAACTGACCATTTGGGGAAAGTTGCGGACAAGCATATTAGCTAATGGACTAACCAGTTATACTGTAAACCCCCATTTCTTATTATGTTAGCCGAAATTCATTCTCTCATCATGAATCTTATTCAAGTTAAAACTAAACAACAGGAAGACGACTGGGTGCTCTTCCCTACCCGACTTTACAAAAATGACCCACTTTATATCCGTCCCATCGATCAGGAGATAAAGGATGTTTTTGACCCGAAAACCAATCGTTTTTTTACCTATGACAAAAGCGAAGTTATTCGTTGGCTCCTACAGAAAGATGGAAAAACCATCGGACGTATTGCTGCTTTTGTGAACGGAAAGACCTACAATACCGAAGACCAACCTATAGGTGGATGCGGATTTTTTGATTGCATTGACGACCAAGAGGCAGCTAACAGATTATTTGATGTCGCTTATGAATGGCTGAAACATAGAGGTATGGAAGCTATGGACGGCCCCGTTAATTTTGGTGAACGTGATAAGAATTGGGGCGTATTAATCGATGGATTTGCCGAGCAGAATTATGGAATGCTTTACAACGCTCCATACTACCAGAAACTGTACGAAAATTATGGTTTCGGACTTTATTTCAATCAATTAACATACGGGAGAGACGTTCAGAAAACAAAGGATTTTGAGCCGCGATTCTACGAACGTGCACAGCAAGCGCTGAACAATCCTGACATCACCTTCCGCTACATCAAGAAGAAGAATTTTGACAAGGCTGCCATCTATTTTCACACGGTTTATAGCAAAGCGTGGGGTGGACATTCTGGCGTAAAACCAATGACGCTGGAACAAGCTCAAAAGATGTTTGAAAAACTGAAACCAATTGCAGATGAAAGGCTCATCTACTTCGGTTTCTATAAGGACGAGCCGATTTCTTTCTTCCTTTCCATTCCAGAATTGAATCAACTTTTCAAATATGTTGATGGCAACATGAATTGGTTCGGGAAATTGAAATTCGCTTACCACATGAAAATGGGGCATTGCAAGAAAATGCTCGGAATTGTGTTTGGAGTTATTCCAGAATGGCATGGCAAAGGTGTTGAAAGTGCCATGGTTGTTTCGTACTCAGATATTGCGTGGAACAAAGGTCTTCCGTACAAAACGATTGAGATGAATTGGATTGGAGATTTCAATCCGAAGATGATGAAGGTTTGCGAACAATTGGGAGCCGAAGTTTGGCGAACCCACGCCACTTATCGCTACCTTTTTGACAGGAAAAAGCTATTTGAGAGATGCCCAATCATTGAGTAAGTGACCAATTAGCAAATGGGATGATTAGCAGATTAGCTAATTCGCTAATTGCCTAATTTGCTCATCAATTTCAATTCATCAACGTGAGAGACTACATCTACATATTAAACCTCGTCCCAAAATTTCAAGATCAATCGAGTTGGGGAGAAAAGGAAAACAAGATTATTGAAGACCACTTTGCTCGGCTTGAACGGCAACACAAGCGCGGAACGGTAAAATATGTTGGGAAAACCGATTTGCCGATAACGAACAAAAGCAACTTCGGATTGGTGGTTTTTGAATCTGAAAACGACACCACGGCAGAACTTTTCATGCAATCTGACCCTGCGGTGATGAAAAAAATAATGACCGCTCAGTGCCTTCCTTTTAAGCACGTGCTTTAATCTAATAATAGCTATTTAGGCTTATCGGTTTTCTTCTTCCACTTTTTGAAGAGGTCTCCCAATCTGTCAAAATCTCGCTGATAGGAAAGCCCAACTCCCTGCGTGAACGGAGCATTGTTTACTAGTGTATTGATGTCATTACTTTTATTGAAGGCTCGTACTCTAAACCGACCATCTGAGGTAATTTTGTACTCAATATTCACATCTCCAACGATATTACTCGAACTAGATTGGGTGTTTGCCACGCCCACATTTCCGTCTACAAGAATTCGGTTGTTAAACAACTGAGTTGAGAGAGAAGCCTGCACCTCGTCACTTGTCACGTTATCGCCTGGGCGGTAGTTTAGTCCGATATCAAAGTCATTACTAATCTTAGATAGCCAACTGCTCAGCTGATTGGAAACCATTTCTGCGGAACTGGATGAGAGAAATCCACCAGCCTGCTGCAATGCTTGATTCTGATCTTCTGTGGGGAAAAAGCGATTAAGCACGAGTAATCCGAAAATTTGTCGGTTCATCTCTTGCACGTTTCCAACCCCAATCTTATTCTTTACATCGGTTTTGGTCCGTTCGTCAGAATTAGGAAGATCCACATCGAACGTGATATTCGGATTCAAGAGATTATCGGTCATATAGAGGATACAATCTACCTGAATACGTTTTTTATATATGAGACTCGTGTCTGGGTACATAAGGTCGTAAAGAGCGGTTCTTACACCATATCGAGCTTCAATATTGATAAGTGCATCATACGGGCTGCCACTCCAATTGATGGTTCCGCCCTGCTCAATCAGAAACTTTTTATTGATGACATTTTGAAGCGTAAAAAGGTACTCGCCTTTGTTAATGTAGTAGTTTCCGAACATCTTAAAATTCCCTGATTTGTCGAGCGACATGTTGATATCTCCATCTCCTTTTCCCTTGATGATGTCGCCAACCTTTGGGTCGAAAATGAGTTGAACCTCCGCATCCGAAGTCACTTCAATATCCATATCCAAAGTCAAGTTTTTAAAAGTCACTTTAAACTCATCTTCAATTTGAACTACTCCTTCCGTTCCTTTCGGTTTAACGAATGTTATAAAGTCAGATTCGTTCACACTTTTGGCCCCAAAAAGTGGAATATTGAATCGAGTTCCTCGTTCTGTTCTCATTGAAAGTTCAAGGTGCATGTCTTTCGGTTCGCCATAAAAGTGAACATTTCCAGTTCCATAGGCTTTCCCGTAATACAAGGAATTCATAGCAGAATTGGTGTTCAAAGCCAAGAAATCATTTGCTTCCAACCTTGCATCAAACTGGATGTTCTTAAAATTCTCATGCTTGAGCCAACCATTTATGTAGCCCAGTTTTCCTGTTTCATCAGCCACTTCAAGATTGTTGCCAAAGAATCCGTTTGGTTTCACCTCCACCGTATCTGAAATACTGAAACGCGTATTGAGATACGTGAATAGTAGGTCTGCTTCTTTTAAGATAACAATCCCCGAAAGCTCTGGTTTCTTGATTGTTCCTTTCAAACTCAAATCTGCCTTGGCTGTCCCCTTCACATCCGTAATTACCTTATCGATATAAGGGTTGAAAACGCTGAGCGGGATTTGATCAATCATCGCTTTGATGTTGAAATTCTGCTTGCGATCGTTGCCTGGTAAGAACTCTCCTACCACACTCAAACTAGTCGCATCACCGCGTTGAAAAAGACCAAATACCTGCACGCTTCTCGTGGCTGGAATCCACGTGTTGTTTAATTCTCCAGTTCCTATAAGTACGTTATTTACCACTAGAGAATCGACTTCAAGCTGATTGGTAAGGAATAGTTTATCGTAAACTCCTGAAATCTGAGCGCTACCAGAAATTTTACCATCAAGCGTTATTCCCGAACGTTGCGTAGCCAAGTTGAAGTTTTGGAGGTCAAAATTCTTCAACTTCATATTCAATTTCGCATTCGGATCTTTGGCAATTTTCCCATTCAAACCAATGCTCTGGTCACCACTTAAGAAACGAAAATTCGTAAATGTCATTTCTGTAGTATCAATTTGAAGGAGGTTGTCTGACTGAACTACCCAATCCAAACCTGCAACCGTAATCAGAGACTGTTCAAGATGAAAACTCACTTCTTTGTTTTTAGGGAACGAGGCAACTCCCTGGACAAATGCCTTATTCGCAATTTTAGTCTTGTTGTCCCATTTCACAACCAGTCCGAGGCTGTCTTCAAATGTGAAAGAAGTGACTTCAAACGAAGCCAAATACAGGCTGTCAGTCAACCGCACTTTATCCGCAAAAATGCCTAATCGGAATTCCTTTTGTGGGTTTTCAGCTTCAATCTGAATATTGTCAAAAACAATACTCTTGTAACTTACTTCCTTCAATTTTCCTCTTAAAAATATCTCATCGTGAACAGAGGAATAGCTTCCGCTAAAGTTTGAACTATCGCTAATTGCCAAATCCTTGGCGAATAAATAAGTGAGCAATTCTGTACTCTTTAGGTCGATATTGAAATCGAATTCAAGCCCTTCGTCCGACTTGAGTTGTTCAATTCCTTTTGCATAACTCGGCAAGTGTTTATGAAGCAGATTATTGACCGCTTTAGGGATATTTCGGAAATTGAATTTTCCATTGAAATCAGCATCCACAATTCCAGATCGTAGTTTGAGATTCTTTTTTCCTGTAGCTTCAGTAACATCCAGCGAAAAGTTTTCAATCTTAAACAGTTCGCCTCCATCCTGTTGATAGGTTCCGTTAGATATTTCAATCTCTCCAATCAGATTATCAATATCATCTCCCGTAAAATCCACATCCAAGACTCCACTGATGGTAGCTCCTTCGCGCTTACTTAAAAGATGGAGTTCGTACAGATTAGCGTGAGCCACATCTGCATGAAAATTGAACTGGGGTAACTGCTGACTTATGTCAAATCCACCCCGAAAAACCAGCGCAACATTCGTATCATTCACGCTTACTTCTCCACTGAACATGCTGCGCGCGAACTCTCCATTCACCTCAATATTCTTATAGTCGTAACCGACCAGTTCTACAGATTTCACATTACCTATCAGCACAGCATTAATCTCTTCCTTCGTAATTCCCGAACCTGTAACTTTTGCATTGAGCGTGACCTTACCGATGCGTTCATCTTCTAAGAATTTCCCAACATCAAATCCTAAAGATTGAAGTTCTCCATTGTAGGCCAGTTTACCAGTATTCTCATCCTGTTTCAGGGATATATCTGTTCTTAATTGACCTACAGATGTATTCAGCATTCCATTTGCCACAAAATCATTCAAAAAGCCCGTAAATGTTCCCTTAAAATCCAATTGTCCTAGATTTGAAATGTTCTTCGGAACAATCAGGTGATTTCCTTTTTCAAACGGAGGAATTGGCACTTTCACGAGGTCAGAATATTGTGTGGTGAAACGTTTGAGATTAAAGTGAAGAAACGTCTCACGAATATTTGGAAGCCCATCAAGGTCAAGATCTCCTTGCAATGTTGTAGAATTTCCGTATGCCAGTTTCAAGTTTCGCGCATTCATCCGAGAAACAGGTCCATAAACGTGTCCAGAAACCTTCAATACTTCATTCAAACCATTCAAAGCTGGAGCAAAAAATGAAACGTCCTTAAAGTTGACAACAGACTCACGGAATGTGTAATCCATCCGCACCGAATCAATGAATGTGAGATAATCACTCCAGTCGTGATAGGTGTAATGCAAGTCTAGATTGAGGTCACTCGAAGCTGTTTGAATAAGCAGTTCATCAACCTTTAACTCCGTAGGGCTAACCTTCACTATTCCCTTAAAATCTTTAAGGAAGAATCCGCGATTCTCGCGACAACTCAATCGATCTACGTTTCCAAAAATGGTATCAACGTCAATTTTAATCTCGGAAATGAGAAGATTAATACTTTTCACATCCAAATCCTTGTAATCGATTCCGATGTTGGTGGATTCTGAATAATGATTTCGAAGCTGAAAAGAAGCATTTCGAAGCTCCAAAGCAGTGGAAGTTAATCCCCAAGTTGGACTTTTAGTTGTGTCTTTTGGCATTGCGAAATAGTCAAGTAAAAACTGAATGCTCAACTTTTCGTCTCCTTCATATTTATGGAGATAAAACTTGAGGTCGTCAATCCGAACCTTATTCAACCTTACCTCATGTTTATCAAGACTTATCGACTTTAATCCTAGATGTAGGTCGCCTAAATACGCTAGTGTATCTCCCTTCAAATCCTGAACGTACAATCCTTCGAGAATCAATCGATTGAAGAAGCCAATATCAACTCCTTTAACTGAAACTTCTGTTTTCAGCTCTTCGGAAAGATATCCCGCAATGTATTGGGTTAGCCGAGTCTGAACCTTGGGACTTCTGAGCGCAAAGTATCCTCCTCCGATCAGTAGCATAAAAAGCACGATCAGAACCGAAAACCAAGCGAAGGCTTTTTTGATACTTTTGAAAATCATCGACCTCAGAAACCCTTGTCGGCAAAAGTAACCAATAACAATACCGAGGTTGATTCTCCGCTCATACTCGCGATTGAATCATCCTGTGATGATACCTCTGCCGCTGTTCTCAGAGGTAACCGTGTTCTTTCAAACATTATTGCCAATCAGGATGTGCACCGAGAATTTGGCGGAGTTGTTCCAGAACTTGCATCGCGTGAGCACCAAAAAAATATTGTTCCAGTAGTTGACCAAGCATTGAAAAATGCTGGGATTTCTAAACATGACCTGAACGCCATCGCCTTTACAGAAGGTCCAGGTTTGATGGGAAGTTTGCTGGTTGGAGGTTCGTTTGCAAAGACTTTCGCGCTTTCGCTAGGGATTCCGCTCATTGCTGTGGATCACATGAAGGCGCATATTTTGGCTCATTTTATTGACGATGAAGAACGAAACGCTCCCGAATTTCCGTTTTTAAACCTCACGGTGAGCGGTGGACACACACAAATTGTGTTGGTGGAAGAGCCACTGAAAATGACCATAATCGGTAAAACGATTGATGATGCGGCTGGCGAAGCTTTCGATAAAGCGGCCAAAATTCTCAATCTCGGTTATCCTGGCGGCCCAATGATTGATAAACTGGCCAAAACAGGCGATGCCTCTAAATTCAGCTATGCAAACCCGAAAACGGATGGCTTTGATTTCAGTTTTAGTGGAATTAAAACCTCATTCCTCTATCATCTTCAGAAGGAAATGAAGCTGAATTCTGAGTTCATTTCAGAGAATTTGAACGACATTTGCGCCTCCTATCAGAATCATTTGGTGAGTTATCTTCTTTCCAAAATGGAGGAAGCTATTTTGGTTCATAACGTAAAAGACATTGCTTTAGCTGGTGGTGTTTCTGCTAATTCGGAACTAAGAACTCGTTTTCAGGAATTGGCTAAAAAGCATGGAATCAGATCACACGTTCCAAAGTTTGAATACTGCACAGACAATGCCGCTATGATTGGAATTGTTGGTTATTTCAAATACTTGAACTCAGATTTTGCTGGTTTTTCGGTAATGCCGAAAGCACGCCTCCATTTCTGACCCGGGACGTCTAAAGTCCAGATTAAGTAAACCAATATGAAGAATTTCATTTTCTGCCTTGCCTTTTTGGGCTTGGCTTCATTTTTCGCTAAAGCACAAGAAACGTCTGTCCTTTTTATAGGAAACAGCTATATCTACACAGGCGATTTACCCGAAACGTTAAAAAGTCTGGCTTTGGCTGGTGGAGATTCCATTTATCACGAGTCTAGTACTCCTGGTGGCTACACGTTTGAAGGTCATTCTACCAACTCAACCACGTTAGGCAAAATAGCAAGCCGACAATGGGATTTTGTGGTGCTGCAAGAACAAAGCCAAATGCCATCTTTTCCGCCTTCGCAAGTGGCTTCTCAAACATATCCGTACGCAGAAATTCTAGTGGATTCTATCAAATCAAATTACGAATGTACCGAGCCAATATTCTTCATGACTTGGGGAAGAAAAGATGGCGATCAAAGCAATTGTGCTGGATATCCGCCACTCTGCACGTTTGAAGGGATGAACGCTCGCCTCAGAGAAAGTTACCTAGAAATGGGAGCGGACAATAATGCAACTGTTGCTCCCTGCGGAGCAGCTTGGCTTCAAATGTCCGTTGATGATAATTTCTTTTGGAACGGACTCTATTCTGGAGACGGCAGCCACCCAAGCGCTTGGGGAACCTACTTAAATGCGTGTGTTTTTTACGCCACCATTTACAGGAAATCACCCGTTGGAATTGAATATTATTCGAGCATTGGTCAGCAAGATGCCGAGGACTTGCAGCAATTGGCTGAGGATATTGTCTTAGATAGTTTGAGCAATTGGTATATCGGTCATCAAGATGTTGTGTCAAGTGCTTCTTATGGTCTTAATTCGGGACTAACAGTAGATTTTATAGGTTCTTCAGAAAACGCCACAGTTCATCATTGGGACTTTGGAGATGGAGGAACATCTAATCAAGAAAATACTCAGTACACATATCCCAACTCTGGAACTTACTCAGTAACTCATATTGCAAGTTCAGATTGCGATGCAGACACAACCATTTTCGAAGTCAATTTGAGTCCATCTTCAATTAATGAAGGCTCGCTCTCTAATTTGGAAATACTGGCAGTTAATGGTGCTTTGTACTTAAAAAACGTGTTTACTTCTGCCATACAACTCAACGTATTCGACTATGCCAGTCGCGAGGTTCTTTCTGCCGAAATAAATCCAGAGGCAACCAGAAGGTTTGACCTTCAACTTCCAACTGGCATTTACCTGTGTCGAATTTCGGATGGAGAAAGACAGTTGACTAGGAAGGTTTTCCTCGAATAGTTTACCACTTGGTTTCCTGATCGAATATCTCTTTAGACGTGCTCTGCTCGTTCTTGAAGTAGTAAATACCACCCCAGTTCCACTTCACGCGGCTGTATTCGTTGGCAACCCCTTCCTTCCGTTTTACGATGAGTTTTTTAATCTCACGATTTCCCATTACCTCCGATTCCTCGGTGATTCCCATCGGATAACGCTCAGCCAAATCCATTTGGTATTGATTCGGTTTTTCTTCGAATGTAGTAATCGTTTTCTGAGCATCCTTCGCATAGATAGCCTCTCGCTTCGCATCGTATTCTGCTTTTAACTTAGCACGAACCTCCGCCTCGTACGTATCCCGGTTTGAATCAACTGCACCTTGCGCCAATTCTTTCGCCTTCTTCTCAAACTCGTTCTTACTACGGAAATTCTCCTCTTTTAGAGCAATTTCCTCTTTTCGTTTAGCTTCTTCTTCTAGGCGTAATGTCTCCTCAAAATCTTTCTTATCCTTAGAAACACGACCAGCCTCAGCAATTTCTGCTTTTCGTCTTTCTTCCTGCTCTAATTCATATTTCTGAAGTGCTTCTTTCTCATTCTGTGCACGTGCAATTTTTTCCTGATCTGCTTGCTGCTGCGCGGCTTTACGCTCCTGTTCGGCTGCTTCACGCATTTGCCTCCATTCTTCAGCGGCAGCAAGCTGCCGAGCTTTATTCTCTTCCTCACGCAATCTTCTTTGCTCTAAATCAGCGGCCTTTTCAGCGTTTCGTTCAGCAGCTGCTTTGGCAACCTCTTCGGTTCGTGCCATTTCTGCCTCATGTTCTACGCGCTCTTGCTCCAATTTTTGAGCCCTTGCCTTTTCTGCTGCTTCACGCTCCGCTTGCTGTCTAGAAAGTTCTTCCTCTTTCTGCTCCCAAGCCTCCATTTCTTGACGCTTGCGGGATTCTATCATGGCAATTTTTTGCTGACGCTCATCTTCCTTTTTTCGGAGTTTGAGTTCTTCATCACGCTCAAATGCAGCTTGAGCTGCGAGTTCAGTCTGATCAGTCAACTCTTTTTGACGCAATTCAACCTCCAACTCGGTCTGCATTTCCTTCTTCACTTTGGCTTCAATCTCAGCCTTCATCCGACTTTCTCGTTCGGTCATTTCCTTCGCAAGAATCTTTTCAGCTTCACTTGCAAGGACATCCGCTTCAGCTTGGGCCCTTGATTCCTGCTCTGCTGCCAGTTGTTGACGTTTTTCTTCCGCTTTGCGTATCCTAGCCTGTTCTTCAGCCTCAGTTTGCTTTCTCAAAGCATCCTCTTCAGCCTTACGTTTAGCAGCCTCAAGTTCTAACTGTCGTTGTTTTTCTGCATCCGATGCTGCCAATCGATCTAATTCGGCTTGGCGCTCTGCCTCAGCTTTGGCACGCACTTCGGCTTCTGCTTTTTTCTTTGCCTCCGCCTCAAGCATTTGCTTTTCAGTCAGCATTTCTCGCCTTTCCTCATCTGCTTGACGAACCTCAGCCAATCTTCGCTCCTCTTCTTCCTTCGCTAATCGGGCTGCATCTTCAGCTTGTCGCTTCTTATCATCAGCCTTCAACTTAGCGAGCTCTTCTGCCTTCTTTCGGTCTTCCTCAACTTTGGCCTGTGCCAATTCTGACTCTTTCTTTGCGTTTTCTTCCGCTTGTAAACGTAGCTGCTCCTTTATACGTGCTTCTTCTGCCACTCTGAATTGTTCTGCGGCAGCAAGGCGATCTTGCTCCTCCAGAGCCAACCGAGATTGCTCTGCAAGCAACGCTTTTTGCTGTTCAGCTTCCAACCTAGCGGCCTCCTCTGCAAGACGCTTAATCTCCTTATCTGCTTCCTCTTGCTTCTTACGCTCTTCCGCTAATCTTGCTTGCTCCTCCTTGGATTTAAGTGCATCCGCTTTTTGCTGATCCTTTGCCTCTTGTGCCTTTCTCTTGTCTTCTTCTGTCTTGGCTTTTGTCAGTGCTTCTGCTTCAAGCTTGGCTTGATCTGTTAATCGTTTCTGCTCTTCTTCTAAACGAGCTTTTGCTTCTTTTGCTGCTAATTCTGCCAAGCGAATACTTTCCTTATCGGCCTCTTCGCGAAGTCGTTTTTCTTCTGCAAGTTGTGCTTCGGCTGCCTTTGCTTGAGCTTGCTCTTCTTCCTTCAAACGCTTCTGTTCATCAGCTAGTCGCTTTTCTTCTGCTGCTTGTGCTGCGGCTAGTTCTTGAGCTTTTTTGGCTTCTGTCTCAGTGGCCAACTTAGCTTGTTCTTCTGCTTGACGTTTTTCCTCTGCAAGTTGTGCTTCGGCTGCTTTTGCTTGAGCTTGCTCTGCTTCCTTCAATCGTTTTTGTTCGTCAGCCAATCGCTTTTCTTCTGTTGCTTGTGCTGCCGCCTGTTCTTTTGCCTTTTTGGCTTCTGCCTCGGCAGCCAACTTAGCTTGTTCTTCAGCTTGGCGTTTTTCTTCAGCAAGTTGTGCTTCGGCTGCTTTTGCTTGAGCTTGCTCTTCTTCCTTCAACCGCTTTTGCTCGTCAGCCAGTCGCTTTTCTTCTGCTGCTTGTGCTGCTGCTAGTTCCTTCGCCTGTTTGGCTTGTGCCTCAGCTGTCAACTTAGCTTGTTCTTCAGCTTGGCGTTTTTCTTCAGCAAGTTTAGCTTGGGACTCATCTTCCAATCTCTTCAATTCAGCCAATCTGGCTGCTTCTTTATCGGCTGCCTCTTTTTTAGCCACTCTTTCGGCCTCTTGAGCTAGAAGCCTGTCCTCTTCTAATCTTCGGGCTTCTGCTTCCTTTTTCAACTGCTCTTCTGCAGCCAATCTCATTTCTTCTTCAAGCAAGGCTTTCTCTGCGGCTTCCTTACGTTCAGCTTCTTGTTTTGCTAGTAAAGAAGCCTGCTTTGCAGCCTCTTTCTCAATCAGCTCATCAATGGCCTTCAAACGTTTAGAAATATCTGCGTTCTCTGGTTGAATTGCTTGAGCCGATAAATAAGTTGTTTTAGACGCCTTGTAATCCTGCTGGCGAAAAAGATCGTCTGCAGTTGACATAATGGTTGCGAATGCTGCCTCATTCTTCTTTCGTTCTTCTTCTTGAGCGGCCGCCTCAGCCAATTTAGCCTCGACTTTGGCTATTTGCTGACCTGGTTCGGTAGCATCTGGCTTTAAAGCTAGGGAAGTCTTAAACTCTAATGTGGCCAAATCATACTTTCCTTGTTCTAAGAAGTCTTTTCCTTTGGCGAGGTGGTCTGTGTACTGCTTCTCTTTTTTGGCGATTTCATCCAACTCAGCATTCACCTTATCCAATTGCTTTTGGGCTGTAGCGTTGTCAAAATTCATAGCCAAGGCTTCTTCATACTTTGCCTTTGCACCAACTCGGTCAGACGCAGCTTTAAGTGCTGCCCCATCTGAAATCAATTTATTGTATTGTTCTTGTTTTTTGGCAGATTCAGCTTCAGCAACCATTGCTGTTTGAATCAATGCTTCAACTTCCGCAAGTTTTTTGCGGGCAGTTTCATTTGCTGGATTCAAGCTTGTTGCCTCAGAAAAAAGTACTTGCGCTCCTTCCAATTTCTTCGCCTTGAGCATTTCTTCGCCCTTTGTCATCAGAATATTGAACTGCTTATCCTGTTCTTGAGCTTGTCTTTTTTCTTCTTCCTGCTTGGCTATCAGCTTGGTCAGTTCTGCTACTTTTTCTTTTGGTTGACCTATCTCTGGAATAAGATTCGAAGCCTCCCCAAATAGTTTTTTGGCATCAATAAAATTTTTGGCTTGTTCTGCATCTCTAGCTTGTGCCATCAAGCCATCGAACTTCTCTTGACGAATTCGCTTCTCCTCTTCCTCTTTAGCTGCGGCTATTTTATCCTTCAGCTCATTCATTTTGAACACAGGCATTTCCGAATCAGGATTGATGCCTGATGCTGTTCCATATAAGTTGATGGCCGCCTCATATTTACCCATATCAGCAAGCTCTTGGGCTTGCGCCATCATGTTGTCGTACTGCTTTTGGGTGAGGTCTCTTCGCTCTTGCTCTTGCTTGACTTTGGCAATGGACTTTTCTATTTCGGCCAGTTTTGACTTCGTTTCTGGCTTTTCTGGAAATAGTTGGGCTGCTTGCTCATATTTTGCTTTTGCCTCTACAAAAGATTCCTGTCCTGCTAATGTGTTGGCTTGAGTAATAAGCGCAGCATATTGGTCTTCTTTGACCTTCAAAGCCGCGTCAGCTTTCGCTTTGGTCGCCAGTTCGGCTTCTTGTTTTAAGCGAGCTTCTTCAGCCAGTTTGGCTTTCTCTGCTTCTTCTTTTGCTTTTTGATCAGCTTCCGCCTTTGCTTTTGCAGCATCAGCCAATCGTTTTGCTTCTTGTTCGGCCTCTTGTTTTAAGCGAGCTTCTTCAGCCAATTTGGCTTTCTCTGCTTCTTCTTTCGTTTTCTGTTCTGCTTCCGCCTTTGCTTTTGCAGCATCAGCCAATCGTTTTGCTTCTTGTTCGGCTTCTTGTTTTAATCGAGCTTCTTCGGCAATCTTTGCTTTCTCAGCTTCTGCCTTGGCTACACGATCCGCTTCTTCTTTGGCTTTCTGTTCATCTGCCAATCGCTTGGTCTCAGCTTCTGCTGCTTTACGCTGGTTTGCCTCTTCGGCAAGTCGTTTCTGATCTGCTTCTGCTTTAGCTTTTTGTTCTGCTGCAAGTTGCTTGGCCTGATCCTTTGCTTGTTGCTCAGCTAATTGTCGTAAACGTTCTTCTTCCTTAGATTTCTCTTCCTTAAGTTTTTCCAATTCCTCAAAAACTTCTTCCTCTTGTTTTTGAAATTCCATGGAATAATCCAAATCATAATCGAACTCGTTATGTTGAGGGCTGTAATGAACCTTAGCAACTGGGTTGGAGAAAATGGCCTTGTTAAGTCCAGATTGATCTTGAAAAAGCTCTACAATGAAATCGAATTCCCAAACCATTGGAGCATCGGCTGGCACAGTTGTATTGAATTCAATCTTCTTAGCCACATAGCCAGACTTACTTACATCTAACATGTAAGTGGCATTCACATCAAAGAAAAACTTGAATTTACCGTTAGCCTCAGTAGTGAATGACTTATCAACCGAGCCATTCTTGTAAAGTGTGAGTTTGGTTCCTTCGAGTCCTTTCCAACCCTCTTTTACCGAACCTGTAACGTCAAGTCCTTTGTCTTGAGCTGAAGCCAAAAAAGGCAAGCAAAACAGACCGATTATCAGAACAAATTTCGCGGCCGTATGTATCAATCTTCTCACAATCATCTATTGCACAGTTTTGCCGTTAACTGATATACTACCTGAATTCGGACTTTTTGTTTCAATTTTGGCGAAGTTAATCTGTGTCGGGTTTACGTTCAAAAAACATGTCATTTTCTTCAAATATCAGTTACTGGGAACTCAATCAATATTTCAGAGATATTGACCTATTGGTCGTAGGAAGTGGCATAGTTGGTCTAACCACCGCGATATTCCACAAAAAAATCCATCCAACCGCCAAGGTACTTATTGTAGAAAAAGGAATGCTTCCTTCTGGTGCAAGCACCAAAAATGCAGGTTTCGCCTGTTTTGGAAGCGCCAGCGAAATTCTGTCAGATCTAAAAGGCGCTTCTGAAGAAGAGGTTTACGAATTGGTGAACGATAGAATCGTTGGCTTAAATGAACTTCGTTTGCTAGTAGGTGATAGGAATCTTGCATACGAAGCATGTGGTGGGTTTGAGATTTTCAGAAAAGAAGATTCGGAGCTATTCGAAAAATGCCTGCGTTTTATTCCGAAAGCAAATAAGGAAATTGAAGGTCGGACGGGGATAAAACAAACCTATTCGCTTGCTGATAATCGGATTTTGGACTTCGGATTTTCTGGTGTGGAGCATCTGTTATTGAATCGGCACGAAGGTGCGTTGGATACTGGAAAAATGATGTCGTGCCTGATTAAACTGGCGTCTCAAATGGATATTATTATCCTGAATGGCTCAGAGGTATCTAGGTTTAAAGACGTTGATTCGTGTGTTGAGGTTGAATTGAAAAACGGCTTCATTTTAAAACCAACGCATTTACATATTGCAACCAATGGTTTTGCAGCCAGTCTTTTGCCTGATTTGGATGTAAAACCAGCACGCGCTCAGGTTTTAATTACGGCACCAATAAATGATTTGAAAGTAAAAGGCACTTTCCATATGAATGAAGGCTATTACTATTTTAGAAACGCTGGAAACAGGCTTTTGCTTGGAGGTGGCCGCCAGTTAGACAAAGAAGGCGAGACCAAAACGGAATTAGAGACAACAGAGCTTATTCAGAATAACCTTGATGACCTTTTGAAAACGGTCATTCTTCCCAATTCCGAATTTACAATTGAGCATCGCTGGGCTGGTATTATGGGGGTTGGAGAAACGAAAAAGGCAATTGTAAAACGAATTTCAAACAACGTTTCTTGTTCTGTTCGATTAGGAGGAATGGGAGTTGCTATTGGAACTTCGGTAGGCAAACAATCGGCAGAACTGATTGGATAAAAAGCAAAAACGGAGACCAACCTTACGATTGCTCTCCGTTTCACCTCCAAAAGACCGTAGTCTCATCTCAGCGACAAGCTGTTGTTATTCTGACTTTCCCTTCCGTTTCTGCGGCAAGCCGCTTACTCTGTTGGCTTTCCTAACTTCTGCTTCTCCGAAGATCCACTTCTTTTAGTTCTACCTCACCCATCCTTTCCGAAGACCGAATGAGATTCTGGGTGTCTCTCTTCAAAATCCCCTTGGGGTTTTTAGGAGAGTGGTCTTCCGACCAGCCTTTTATCCCTCACTTGTTGATACCAAATGTAGAGCATGCACCTCTACCGCTCCAAAAAAGTTAGGCTAGAGTTATGCACTCTGTATCAACCGTCTTACTAACAGGTTATGAACGGCTTATGAACCGTTTTATTAACCTTCTGACCTCGATATTCACCTTCAAGTGCTGTAGTTTATGTTTCAACTCGTTGCATTTAAGACAATTCTCCTGTTTCCACCTCCTGAATCATTCTTTGAACTTGGTTTTTTTCGTTTGTTTGTCGCAATATTCAAACCACATCAAAATGATTAAACAACTATTTACAATCTGCTCCTTATTTCTGTTCTCAACAACCGTTTTCGGTCAGAACAGCACAATTGCCCCGTTTTCGAACAAACCGGCAAAACAAACCGTCCAAATTCATAAGACCGTTCTTACGCTTGACGACATTAATGCAAACTATGAGAACGGAACTGTTGGAGAACGCTGTCTTCAGCATAGCGTTACGGAAGCTAGAATGGAGAGCAATCTGGCATACCGTCAAGGAGTTGAGGAAGCAAGACAAATAACCAACCAAATTGTACGAGAATTTGAATCGGGAGAACGTAATGCCGCAGCTACTGTTTACACGGTTCCAATTGTGTTTCATGTGATTCATAAAGGAGAAGCAGTAGGTAGCGGCACGAACATTTCATCAGCCCAAATTCAAAGTGCTGTAGATGCAATGAACCGTGATTACCGAAGAACCAGTGCCAATGGAGGTGTTGGCCAAGGTGCTGGTCCTGATATTGAAGTGCAATTCTGCTTGGCCGGAGTTGACCCACAGGGAAATCCTCATTCAGGTATAAACCGAGTTAACGGCACAACAGTTAGTGGTTATTCTGGTAGCGGAATTACCAGTAGTAATGAGGAGACCGTGAAAGCACTAAGTAAGTGGGATAACCGATATTATATGAACGTTTGGGTTGTTTCTGAAATTGAAAATAATGGAGCTGATGTAGCCAATCCGGACAACTTCTCAGGTGGCGTACTTGGTTACGCATATATCCCACAAAGCCCCATTACGGCAATGAGTGCTTATGATGGGATTGTTGCGCTCAACCTTTGTGTTGGTAATGATCCTAATGGTTCGCTCGGATACAGACTTTGGTTTGCTACAACGCTTAACAGAACACTGACCCATGAGGCGGGACACTTTTTAGGGATAAGCCATGTTTTCAACGATAATAATCCGAACACATGTGCTGATGGTGATGGTTTTGCCGACACGCCTAATGCCAAGCAAGTTTCTTCAAACAGCTGTAGCTATCCAAGTGCATGTACCAATCAGATGATTGAAAACTATATGGATTACACGAATGATGTGTGCCAAAATCGTTTTACGGAAAATCAAAAAACGTACATGAGAGGCGTGCTTACTGGAGTAAGAACTTTATTGGTGCAAACAAGTAATTGTGGTATTTCTACAAACTTTGATGCTGCTATTTCGGCCATTTCAACTCCTTCTGGTTCCCTGTGTCAAACAAGCTTTACTCCAGTTGTGACTTTGAATAACTACGGAGCAACAACTTTGACCTCTGTTCAAATTCAATATTTTGTAGATGCGTTAACGCCTGCTACTTACAACTGGACTGGAAGTTTGGCATCAAACAATTCAGTAAATGTGACATTGAACTCGGTATCAACTACAACGGGAGCGCATACGTTCACAGCACGTACAGTTACCAACACATTGAATGGAAGTAATACCGATCAGGTAACAAGTAATAATCAAACGGTAACCAACTTCAGTGTGGCTACTGGTGGAAGTGCCGTAAACTTAACGCTGAATGTTGATTGCTGGGGATCGGAAGTAACTTGGGACATCAAGAATAGCAGCAATACAGTTGTAGCATCAGGAGGCCCATACACTGATAATGCAAGTGGCGAACAGTTTATTCAATCTTTCTGTCTTGCTCAGGGATGCTATGATTTCACCATTTACGATAGCCAAGGTGACGGCATGTATGGTACGCAATGGTCAGGATGTACTGTTAATGGTAATTACACCATTACTGATGGCAGCAATACACTTGTTCAGATGACCGCACAAAATGCTGCCTACGGTGCCTCTGCAACTCACAACTTCTGCATTGGAGGTGGTGGAACAACCGTTGTCTGTGATGATTTGGTAGAATTTGATGGACAATATTTCTATGTAAATGATACAGATGCCCCAAACTTTGCTGCACAGCTATTTGACGTTGACGCGCAAACACTGGCTTCCACTCTTACCGCTGCAGGATGGACTTCTGACTGGATGGGATTCTATGAAATTGTTGCCCCTGGAGACACAAATTTCTTCTATAGAGCGGCATCATGGTTTGTCAATGCCACCGTTCCTGCCAACAACTGGATAACTTTTGGCCCCATTACCATGCCTTCTGATGGTGGAACGCTTACTTGGAATCATCGCTTCGGAGACAATGATTACCGAGATGGTTACAGTGTCTTATTGAACACTACTGGAACGGCAGTAGCCAACTTCACAGGTGCTACTACGCTTCGTACGTATGCTGATAATGCAGTATCAACCGATGGAGACACCACTTGGACAGCACAAACGGTATCACTTCCTTCAAATCCGTATGCATTTCAGAGCATTTATATTGGATTTAGACATACTGGTTTGGATCAATTTTTCTTGGATCTTGATGACATCATTGTAGAAGGTTGTTCCTCTATCACCGTTGACGTAAGCGAAACAGAGCAGTTTGATTTGAGAGTATATCCAAATCCATCGTCCGATAATTTCACGTTTAGCTATAGTTCAGATGTATCGTCTAAGCTTGATTTTAGAATGCTGAATTCTCTTGGACAGGAGGTTTGGAACTATCAGACATCAGGACAAACCGCTGGTACACATCAGATTGATACACGCGGACTTGCAACAGGTATTTACACACTTGTTGTAAAAGGTGACCGACTGAATGTTTCGGAACGATTGATTTTGACGAAATAGCCATTAATTAATGCCCTTTTGAAAAGCCCAAGCAGAATCTGCTTGGGCTTTTTAATACAACATTTTTTAACACCGACTTACCCATTCAAATTTGTTAAGTTTGTAATAGACTCGAACCAAAAAATTCAAATACTATGGGAAAAGGAGACATCAAATCAAGACGCGGCAAGGTTGCCAACGGGAGTTACGGAAAGCGCAGACAAAAAAAGAGTGGAGCTACACACGTTGCCATGAAAAATATAGAAACGCCAGCGCCTAAGGTTAAGAAGGAAGACGTTAAGGAAGCCGCACCAAAAAAAGCTGCTGTAAAAAAGACGCCTGCAAAAAAATAGACCTGTCAATTCAGGTGTTCAATCCCCCTTTCCGAAGTTCGGAAAGGGGGATTGTTTTTTGAAAGGCTCATCTTTCAGATTTACCAAAAACAGATAAGATATTCATTAGATAAGAACGACCTTCGCGCAAAATTCTGACGTCTGAATTCTCATATCTGAAATTTCCTTTTGAACTACTTATCAGCCGAAAATCTTAAACGTTCTTACGGAGAACGTGTTCTATTTCAAGACATCACCTTCGGCATAGACCGTGGTCAGAAAGTGGCACTAGTTGCCAAAAATGGAACGGGAAAAACATCCATGCTACGCATTCTGGCTGGCTTGGAGCCTTCGGAAGAGGGCAATGTGGTGACACGGAACAACATCTCCATCGGTTACCTCCAACAGGAACCGCTCTTGAACCCAAAACACACGGTAATGGATTCGGTTTTCGACCCAACCAATGCCATCATGCAAGTGGTTCGCGAATACGAACTGGCCATGTTAGATGAAGCCGACCCTGAGCGGATGCAGCGTTCCTTTGATGCAATGGATCGCAACAACGCTTGGGATATTGAAGCACAGGCCAAGGAAATTCTCACTTCGCTCAATATAACAGATTTTGACCAAAGCGTGAGCACGCTTTCGGGCGGACAAGTGAAGCGTGTGGCAATGGCAAAAATGCTCATCGAACAGCCCGATGTGATGATTCTGGATGAGCCGACCAACCACTTGGACATTGAAATGATCGAGTGGCTTGAAGGGTTTCTTTCTGCCTCGGAACGAACGATTTTGATGGTGACACATGACAGAATCTTCCTAGACAAGGTCTGCGATACTATTCTGGAGATGGACAACGGCCAGTTGTATAAGCACAAGGGCAATTATTCCACCTATCTGAACAACCGTGCCACCCGAATGGAAGTGGAACACGCCAATGTGGATAAAGCGCAAAACCTTTACCGTAAGGAGTTGGATTGGATGCGCAGACAGCCCAAGGCGCGAACCACCAAATCCAAATCTCGGCAGGATGCTTTTTATGAAACCGAGGCTGTTGCCAAGACCAATCTGAAGCAGGATCAGCTGACCATGGAGGTGAATATGCAACGCATGGGAAGCAAGATTCTTGAGTTCCATCGTGTGCGCAAGGCTTACGGAGAGCGCTTGCTATTGGATGGTTTTGATTACAAATTCAGAAGAGGAGAACGCATTGGAATTGTGGGCGCAAACGGCTGCGGAAAATCCACGCTGCTCAAAATGATTATGAGTCAAGTGGAGCCTGACGGTGGCAAAATTGTGATTGGAGATACGGTGAAAATCGGTTACTACGGTCAGGATGGATTAGAGATGAAAGATGGTAAACGCGTGATTGAGGTCATCACCGACATTGCCGACCACATTCCGTTGAAAAAAGGAAAATCCATTTCAGCTGCGCAGTTGCTGGAACGTTTCCTTTTTCCTCGTCATCAGCATTATCAGTATTTGGAGAAATTGAGTGGTGGAGAGAAGAAACGTCTCTATTTGCTTACTGTACTTATGGCAAATCCGAACTTCCTTATTCTGGATGAACCGACCAACGACCTCGACATTCTTTCATTGAACGTCTTGGAAGATTTCTTGATGGAATTTGAAGGCTGCCTGCTGATTGTAACACACGATAGGCACTTCATGAACAAGCTGGTAGATCAGCTTTTCATCTTCGAGAGAAATGGTCATATCCGTGGTTTTGTGGGCAACTACGACCAATATCGTTTTGCGTTGGAGGACGAGAAAAAGGAAAAGACTGCTGCAAAAAAGACTCAGAAGGAAACTGAAAGCCTTGCTGCAAAAGGTAAAATGGGTTTCAATGAGAAGCGAGAATTCGGCTTGCTCGAAGTAGAAATCCCGAAGCTGGAAAAGCGTAAGATTGAACTAACGGAAGAATTGGATACCGTGGTTGACGACCATGAAAAAATCATGGCCATTTCAGCAGAATTTCAACGTGTTTCAGACGAGTTGGAAGGGAAGGAATTGAGATGGTTGGAACTGAGTGAGTTGGAGTGAATCTTAGCTCGGAGTTGAACCTCCGCTAGGAGCACCACCGCCTGAACCTCCACTCTTCTTACGCTTCTTCCACTTTGGGTTGAACGAACGCTTCTTTCCTTCGCCTCCCGCTTTATTGTCAAAGCGTTTGCCACCTCCGCCACCTTGGGGTCTTCGGTTTCCGCCCTTTGCAATTCGTTCGTTAGGGTTGTACTCTGGCCCTGTTAGTCCACCGGGTAATGCTGGTTTTTCGATTGTCTTTTCGATAAGCTTTTCGATGTCTCCAAAACCTTTCATGTCAAACGAATTGATAAGCGTAATCGCTAAACCTGAGGCTCCTGCCCTAGCCGTTCTACCAATTCGATGCACGTAATCTTCGGCATCTTTTGGCACTTCGTAGTTCACTACAATCTCAATATTGTCGATATCAATTCCACGCGACATTACATCGGTAGCAACCAAAAAATTGAATTTCTTATTTCTAAAACCAGACAGCACATCCTCTCTTTCCGTTTGATCCAAATCAGAAGAGATAGCTCTTGATTTCCAGCCTTTCTTTTGTAATGTTCTGTTCACAGATTTAACCGCTGACTTACGCGAACAGAAGATGATACAGCTATTTACCTCTTCTTGCTCGTCCATCAAGAGCTCCAATAGTCTATCCTTCTGATCATCATCAATCAAATAGGCCAATTGCTTAATATTCTCAGATGGCTTGGAAACAGCAATCTCAACGCTGATTGGATTATTGAGCAGCTTTTCTCCCAGCTTTCTGATTTTTGGCGGCATGGTTGCTGAGAAAAGCATGGTCTGACGCGTAGCTGGCGTCAAATCAACAATCTTCATAATGTCATCATGAAAACCCATATCTAGCATTCGGTCGGCTTCATCCAAAATCAGACATTCCAGCTTGCTGAAATTCACATAATTGAATCCCATGTGGGCAATCAAACGACCAGGCGTACAGATGATTACATCTGCTCCGCCTTGCAGTGACGATTTCTCAAAATCCCAAGATGTTCCATCCTTTCCACCATAAATGGCGATGGAAGAAACACCTCCAAAATAGCCCAACCCTTGAAGTTGCTGGTCAATCTGGATTGCCAATTCGCGTGTTGGGGCAATAACCAACGCTTTGACGCCTGTATTCTTGCTTTTCAACACATGCTCAATCACAGGAATGAGGAATGCAGCCGTCTTTCCAGTTCCTGTTTGTGCACAGCCCACAATATCCCTTCCCGCAATGAGTGGTGGAATGGCTTGTACTTGTATCGGAGTGGCTTCTTCAAAGCCCATTGCATCCAGACCTTCCATGAGGCTATCGTGCAGATTCAGTTCAGAAAATTTCATCAGTAGCAAAGGTGCAGTTTATTCCCTACTCATTGAAGAACAAAATATCGGGCAAAAAAAAGCGCTCCGAAGAGCGCTTTTAATGTTTTTAATCTTGAAGTGAGACTATCCTCCCATCATTCCGCCCATGGCAGTTTTGAATTCTTCAAATGTCATTTTATCGTATCCATCAGGAATGGCAAATAAATCAGCTCCCAATGTTTCCGCCTTTACCGTTTTTGCAGTCATTTTCATTTTGAACTGTCCGCTATCAATCACATATTCCAAAGGAAATCCGTTCAATCCTTCAAACTGCTTGTTGGCGCCTGAAGGAAGTGCTTCAGTATAATAAACCTCCATTTCACCAGCGCCTTCCACAATTACTAACGCCTTTTTACATTCGTAACCAGCAATCTTCTTGGTGCCATCCACATACTTAAACTCTGGCTTCTTATCACCTTTCTTGTCCATATCTTTCAAGTCATCCTTTGACATTTCAACAGCCATTTTCTTGCCCATCATGTTCATCAAAAGTGTTCCTGAACCTTTCTTCAAATCGGTAATAGTTACTTGGCTCATTCCCATTCCGAGCGATTGCTCCAAACGTGTTTTATCTCCTTTAATCTGAGTTGTCATTTCATCTGGCAACATGGCCGACATGGCAGCCATTTCAGCTGGAAGATCTTGGTACTCAAGTCCGAATGTAATTGTACCCTCAAATTTCTTTTGCGCGAAGGTTGGAAGCGCAATGGCCAAAGCCACAAATGCTAATACTAGGTTTTTCATTAGTGTAATTGCTTGTTTGATTTAGTTTTTAATTTCCTCCGAATACTTGTTGTAGAATTTCGCTAACGCGATGAACAGGATCTTCTCTGATTTTGCCTTCTTCTTCAGCCACAAGATGGAAAAGTCCGTCAAGTGCTTTATCGGTAGTGTAGGCGGCCAAATCTGTATTTACATCATCTACGAATGGAACCGCGTTATAAATTCCTGTCATTTGTCCCCAAGCCTGTTGCGCTCCTACTGTTTCGAGCGATGTTTCAATGTGTGGGCGAAAAGCAGTACTTATCTGCTGTTCAGTTGCGGAGCGGAGATAAACGGTAGCAGCATCCCTATCTCCGTTCACAATTCCGATAGCATCGGTGATGGTAATGTTGGTAATTGCACCAACCAGAATATCGAGTGCCTGTGGTGCGGCATTCTCGGCTGCACGATTTAGTTTTAGAATTACCTCATCGATCAAAGGCTGCCCAATTCCTGGTACGCTTCCAACTGCACTCACAATTACTTGTGCTTCTTCTGGCAATAGGATTTTAATTGCTTGATTGGCGAAATATCCATCCAGCTTACTTCCGCTGGTTACCGCAGTATCAGAACCAACTCGTAGTGCTTCTTTCAGTGCTTCTGTTGCATCTCCTGAACTCAAAAAATCTTCAATAATCTCACATGACGTTAAGCTCAATCCAACGAAAGAGAAGATTACAATGATGGGAAATAATGCCTTTTTCATGCTTCTTTATCTTAGTAATTGAAAGTATCCTTTAACCGCTTCTTTGCCGTTTGGCAGTTCGCAAACATAGAAATATGTTCCTGTTGCTTGGTTTCCGCCATCCCAAGGATGAACGTGGTAATCATCTGTCTGGTAACATTTTCTTCCCCAACGGTCAAAAATTGTGACCGTATTTCCAGGATAGAGATTCAAGCACGGAAGATTGAAAACATTGTTTTGTGGAGTGCTTCCACAGAAATCTGTTGCTCCACCAAAATCTGAATTTGGATTGAAAATGCTAGGTTGAATAATGTCGCAACTGATAGCCTGAACAATCACTTCCGATGTGGCATCTTCCAAACATTGGTCTGTTACCATCACGGAATAAATTCCAACAATAGATGAATCGGGAGCAAGTTCGTATGGTGCTGATACTATCACAGAATCGTTTGTCAGCGAGTTTTCAATAAGCATGCCGTTCCAAGAATACGCATAAGGAGAAAGTCCTCCAGTTACCGCCAAGGTCAACGTATCTGCCCAAAATTCACAGATGGTCACTGTATCGCTCAGAAGCAAATCCTGATTCAAGATTGTAACTGACAATAGAGCATAAACCGGAACCTGAACGCTGGCGGTATCGGTTGCAACTGCACCGCAATGGTCTGTAACCGTAAGAATCAAATCAGATGTTGAATTCGGATTTACTGTAGTGCTTGGACCATTTGCTCCATTATTCCAACTATAATCAAACGGAAAAGCTCCATTTGTAACAGTTGAAGAAATCGAAACCGCATCTCCCGGACAAAGAACCGTTGTATCTGCCAACGAAACTGAAACTGGCGAATATGGAAGTACCGTTACCGTAATCGTATCTCTAACGGTTGAGCCTTGTGGACAGTTGTCCGTTACAGAAATGACGTAATTGGTTGTCTGTGTAGGTTGAACCGTAATGGTGCTGCTAGACTGACCTGAACTCCATGAGTAACTGTAAGACGGAATACCGTTGGTCGCAATGGCCGTCAGCGTGGCATTATCTCCAGGACAAGACAGCGTCACATCCATACTTGTTTGTAATGACATGATGATGAAATCAATATTGACCACATCTGTAAAAGATGGCGTTCCGCAAGCATCAGTGGCCTGAACAACAAACGAAGTATCGGAGTTCGGGTGAACCCAAATGGCATTTCCAACTGCTCCGTTGCTCCATTCAAACGTATAAGGCGGATTTCCCTGCATGGCTGTGGCTGTCAATAGAACCGAATCGGAATTACACCAAACAAAATCAGCTGGAGCCATAGCAGGATACGGAGGTCCGACATCTAGTATTTGAATAACTCCCGTTGAAATAATGGTATCGCCACACAAACTGATGGTGTAAACCGTGATAATTATACTATCTCCGACCTCAGCCAAACCGTCTTGTAAGGCTTGAATTTCAATTGAAACAGAGGTGTCGCCAATGGCAAAGAAAACCGTGTCTGGCACTCCTGAATAATCCACTCCATTAATGGCTGAACCACCCAAATAAACTGGCACAGCCAAAAGTGTATCGGCATTTTCGAAAGGACGTGTAAACTCAATCGTTGCTGGAGTACAGCCTTCAACAATCCAACCTCCGCCTTCTTCCACGCTTCCTGATGCAGTTGCAATTTGAACTTCGACAATGTTTGACCGGAAACTACGAGCTTCCAAGAAAACACCTGAATCGTAGATTCCATCACCACCATCTGAAATGGCCAATTTGATGTGATACGTTTCACCGCATTCAACGGCAGCTTTTGCTCTCAGAACCACCGTAAATCCATCATATTGAATTGTAGCGCCTCCAGGATTTCCAGCAAAATAGATGTTGTAGCTCGCCCAGTTAGGATCAAGATCGGCACAAGTTGAAGCTGTTCCCGATGTTCCAGCCGTTCCGTTGTTTACTGTATTGATAGAAACTGGAGTGTTTGTACCTGGAACTAAAGCAATATTAGTGGCTCCGTTGGTGTAAGGACCGGTGATTCCAGGTCCGCTAAGGAAGAATCCAAAAACATCGTTCACTGTTCCGCAAACGAATTCGTTGTACTCTTCTGAACCGAAAACATAGCTAAAATCAATAGAATCACCTGTTGGAACAAAATCGAATTCCAAAATGGCAGCATCAAACGAAGCCACTCCGCTAAGCAACGCAAGATCCGCATCTCCAAGAGAACCAACATTATTTCCAGCTCCACCATTGTTGTTAGGACCAATTGCGGTTACTACGTTTCCACTTGACAGGATAATCCCCTCAGCAAGCCCAATGTTTGAATTGCTACCATTGAAATAACCGCTTTGGCCGCTTACACCTGTGAACGAAATATTGGAAGCGGTAACACCCGGTCCTAATAGAACGTCTTCCACCATTTGGGTGGGTGTCAATGTATTGTCAATAACAAGTTGGGCGAAAGCTTGAGAACCAACTAGGCTCAAAACGCCAACTGCAAGCGCGTAAAAATATTTTCTCATACTTGATTTCTTATGAAGCTGACGAAGATAGCTGATAATGAGCGCTTAATAATGGTCAAAATCTACTTAAAACGTTCAGGTTGTCCGCTTGAGGTCAAAAACCGAGTTGAAATCGGAAGGTAAATTGCTGGACATCGCTTTCTCGGAACGGTGCCACAAAATCAACTCGGATAATTTTAAAGATGTTTTCAATTCCAGCCGTAACTTCCCAATAGTTGCCATAAGTCGGTTCATACAAGTAATGGACACCGCCTACCATTTGCCATTTCAACTTCTTGATAAGCGGGATTTTGTTCAAAATAAAACCGTGAAAATGATGTTCAGCATGCGCCTGAACGTAATAGTTATTTGTGCTTGCTGCGTAGTATGGAAGCGCCATAAAACGATTCAATCCGCTTGATGTGACATGAACCTGCGATGTATTGAAATGCTTCCAGTTCATGAAAGGAACAAACGCACGATTCGGAAACCAACCTGCGCTTGCTTCCCATTCAAACCGACCTACCATTCCGAATGAATGGTCATCTGAGATTCGGAATTTCAATAAATCGTAATTTGCATCTAGCTTCCCAAAACCGCCAATTCCCTTCTCATAATTGAATCCGAATTCTGGCCATTTTGTACCGAGATTGATTTTCCCATTCGGACGTTCCATGTATTTCATTCCTGGCCGATAATTGAAACCAATCGTCAACACCAAGGCGTTATTATCACCAAAAACGGGGTCGTTATAGCCCACACTTTCATTTCCAGGCTCATTCAACGAAAAGTACTTCTTCTTGTAATCCACGTGAGTCCCCGCCAGATTGGTGGCGTTCTGCAAAGTTCTGCGCTGACCGTAGTATCCATCCAACTCTAATCGAAAACCGTTGAATGCCTCTACTCCCCAAGAAACTTCTCCGAAAGAATGCTGCTGCAATTTCATGTAGTTTTCTTCGAGCAGAACAGAATAAAGTGAATTTACTGCACTGCTAATTGCACCTCTATTAAACTGCTCTACGTAATGTCCGCCCTCGGCACGAATAGACATTCGATTGGTACGATTGAAGCGATAATACAGGCGCGCTTTTGAGTAATATTTCTCTGAGTGAAACCCATAACGATTAACCCAAGCAGCCGAAAAGTTCGTTCCCTTCTTATCATCGATTTTGGAAAATTCAATCTTGTAATCGATTAAATAACCTTCTACTGTATTGTATTGGACCGCGGTGAACGGAGACTGAAAATCAATGGAATAATTCTTCTTACTGTTCTGATATGTGTAGCCATAAAGCAGATTCCGAATAGCGAACTTGTTGTTCTTTCTATCAACGGAATCCTTGTAAACTGGTGATTCTTTGACCACCTCAATACTGTCCTTTCGCACGTAATCCTTGCGTTCCAATGCTGTAAGCGGAACGGTTCTAATCTCTTCCCAAAACGCTTCGTCCTTTTCATTGGCTTCAGATTCCACCTTTAGCATCGGGCCTTTGTCCCAACTATCAAAATCGAACTTGGTGACCTCTCCGCCAACGGCAGCAGTTTTTGAGGTTTTGAGTTCCTTTTCGGTCTTTTCGTCCGCTTCATCGCTTGGCTCCTCCACTTTCGCGTAGCGATCAATTAGCGTGGTATCCTTCACATAACTTCTGATGCTGTAATCAGAAAATACACTGGTAAACGTTCCCCATCCTTTTACCTTAAAGAGCTTGACGTTGAAAGCGAAATCGAAGCTCAGATTGCTTTTCATCCAAAGATCTTTGGTAACAGGGAAGAAATCGACTTTCATCCTCACGGTATCTACAAAGTCAATTCCAGCCTCTGAACCAATGAAAATGTCGGCTCCATGAATCCTCCACGTATTTTCTTGAATGAAAATATGTCCTTGAAAAAGTGGAATTCCTGTAACACGCGGAATCAGCTCAATCTTGTTCACAATGATGGAATCTTCTACATAAAATCCACGATAGACGTAGCGGTAATAGAGATTGGCGGATGGTGAAAGTGGCGAGATTAAATCGCGGTCGCTCAGTCCTTCCAAATCATACGAACGGTCGTAAAAATTGAAATTGATGCTGGTGGCGTTGTTCCATGTAAAACCTTGCGAATTACCACTCACTTTAGACGCAATCACCCGTTCTTTGGTCTTGTCAGGTTCTTTAAAATGAAATTCCGAAAGACTTTCTGAGAGATAAACGATTCCGCTTCTGGTGGCATCTAAACCACTGATATCCAACGAACGACCAAGGATTCGTTTTGGCAGATTTTTAACCTGATTAATGCCTTTCACATAGACCTTGCAGGAATATTCGCGAACCTGTTTTTGATAGAATTTCCTTCGCGAACGCGCCAAACGCATGATACGGTAAGCGGGGTCTTCGTTGCCATCAACCTGTGCTTCTCCCAATTGGAAAACCACCCGTTTCAAAACTAAATCCAATTGCGCTTGACCGGAAACGGTCACTCCTTTTACTTCTGTTCTGTAACCTACATATCGGAACACAATTGTGTGGAAACCATCAGCTAAATCAAGATGATAATTTCCTTCTGAATTGGTAGTTGTTCCGATGGTTGTTCCTTCAATATAAACAGTGACGAATGGAACAGGCAAGCCTTCTTCGTCCGTTACCAGCCCGTCTAGAGAACCAGCGAACGAGCGAAGTCCGATGAAGAAAAGAACGAGTGTTAGAAATGATTTCAAGATCGGCAATTTTCCCAATATTCTTTAGGAGAAACAATACGAGTTGTTCCGAATACATCAAAGTCGAAATCGTTTGTGTTTCCTGTTATCAGAAAATCAGCTTTTGATTCCTGCGCTAATTCTAAAAACCGATTGTCTGCCTCGTCCATAATTACATTTAACCTGATAGTTGGTTCGAATATCTCTGCCTCCAAATTCAATCTAGCAAGTATGGTTTCAGCCGCCATTACGAAGTCTGCAAACCTATAGAACTTTGGTCTTTGGAGTACTTCAACATATTCCTTAAGAATGGTAGAAGAAAGACACACCTTGGCTTTCCCATCCAAACAATAGTCCAATATAAAGTAGGGGAAACTTTTCTGTATGAGCGCAGAAACGAGAACGTTCGTATCAAGAATCAGACGCTGCATCCCGATTTCCGCGAATTTCCGCGTTGATTTCTGCTAATGTCATTTTTGATAGGCCATGCTTTTCGGAAAGCTCCAAGCATTCCTTAAGGTTATCTCTATTGACTTTCTTGGTAATGATGTCCATTAGCTCAGAAAAAGAAAATGATTCCTTCTTCAATCCGAGTTGCTTGAACTCCCGATCCGATATTTGAACGTTTACAGATTTCATTTCGACTTTTGCTAAACCCAAATTTACGAACTCTTTGTTGCTTTTCATCATCAGAAATCTACTGATATTCTGGATGATCTAACAACTTCAATAACCGAACTTTGAATTCTGCTTTTGTGAAGTCACAATACGATAGCTTTTTTCCAGAGCCATTTTCATCCACATATAAATACGCTTTTGTGGGCGTTGAAACGGTGAATTTGGTATCGTTCACATCAACTTTGATGTAGGAAGGAATTTCCTGAATGATGTTGAATTCCTCAGCATAAAGCAACACGCCAACTGTGGAGCAATCGAACGGAATAAAGCCTTTTTTAGACCCAATAAATGTACGCCACAGGCTGTGCCAACTTTTGAGTTGGCGATAAAGCCAACGGTCGCCTTCGTTTTCGCTTTTTTTCAAGTGTTTGAAATCATCCAAACTGAGAAAAAGGCTATCAGAGCAATCGTAACCAGCAAGCAAAACGGGGATTTCGGTCTCTAATAAAACTGCTGATGAAGCTTGGTCAAGGTCGAAGTTGTAATCTGCAAACTTCACGTTTGCCGAGCCAGGATTGAACAGCATTCCGGGTCTGCGACCAGCACAATAAGAGATTACTGTGATGTTCTTATGCAAATCTGGTCGAAGCTTGAGAACGGTTCCAACGTTGGTCATTGGGCCGAGCGCGAGAATTGCCATCGGGCCTTTTTCCAAGGCAGAAATCATCGCCCTTACCGCTTCGGTTTCCTTACCAAAACCAGTGCTATCATCCGAACCTTTAAAGGTTGGAATGGTACGATTGGGTGCATACCAATTCAACAATTTACCTGTCACTTTTTCAGCATAATCTACTCCATGTACAAAGCTAATTCCTTCAATTTGAATGGATGAGTCGCGTAAAGCCAGAATCAACGCCAATCCATCATCGACATCTCTTCGGAATTTTCCGATCATAATGTCGGTGTCAATCCAGACGCGTTGCTTTTGGGCGAAAAGAGAAAAAGGGAAAAGGGAAAAGGTAAAAAGGAAAAAAGAGAAAATGAGAAAACGGGGAAATGTATTAGGCCTCATCCATGCAAAATGAGTTCGTAGGCTTCGTCTAAAAGAGTAAGTCTTTCGTTTAGATCAAGTTCGAGCGGCAATTGTGCAAGACCAAGCATTCTTCGCATCATCTCCATTCCCGCAAATTTCGAGAAAAGCGAACCATCGAATTTGCTATCGAAATGATAGTAAACGAACAGGTCTTTCATGATACTTTCTGATTGCTGCGCCATTTTCAAATGTGCCACTGCCACGCCTAATTCAAACTCGGCTGGACCTTTAAAGCAAAACTCAGGATCAATCATCCTAAAACCGTTCGGGGTTTTTAGCCAACTTCCGGGATAGTAATCACCATGAAGTAAGCGTGTTCCAGTATTTGACAGATAAACTTCGCCCAATTGCTTGGCAGCTTTTTTTAGTTTCTCATCACTTCGGAACTTTTCAGTGGCCGATTGAAGTCCGGGCAAAACGCCATCCAAATTAAAACCATTGTTCACACTCAAAGGCAGCTCAAAAATATGTGCATGATTGAGCAAACGCATTTCCATATTCGGAATCACCACATCGCTCGGCTCATGCTTAAACCCAAAGTGCAGTTCAGAAACCACACGGGCAATATCAGCCATCTCTCCTTTTTCAAGGTTTTGGCCCTTTTTGTAGATGTGCATGAAGTCTTGAGAACGGCCAAAATCTTCCATACAAAGCAGAAAATTTTCCACATCAAGCCAATACATTTCTGGCGTGAGTTTTCGGATTGATTCGTTCTTTCTTACAATGCCATAAAACTCAAACTCGGTCAGAATCCGTTCTCTCGGTGCCTTAATTATTGGAAATCTGTGTACATAAGCAAGTGATTGCTTGAGAACGAGAGGCCGTTGATTAGTGATGGCCCTCACGACCATGTTCATGTTGCCATCTCCTGCAACTTCAAGATGTTCCAGTTTTTCTCCTTCGTTGAGACGATTATTCTGCAAGAGATAGCGCTCCAATCCAACTGGGTTGTTCACGTCAAGCAGAAAACTGGTTTTTAGGTTAGAGCTCATTAAAGTCGTACAAACAGCGGCAATATACAGCGATGCTTGAATTTAGATGTCGGCACGCGACTTAAAGAATCTATTTTTGCACCCATGGCTGAAAAGCATTACGTGGTTGGTATTGCAGGAGGAAGTGCATCTGGAAAAACTTCGTTTCTGCAAAGACTGAAGGAAAATTTACCAGCTGGAAGTGTCAGCATCCTTTCGCAAGACAATTACTACAAACCAAAGAATCAACAACTGTTGGACGAGAACGGTGAGGTGAACTATGATCTTCCCACCTCTATTGACAAAGACGCTTTTCTGGCCGATTTAAATTCACTTCTTAACGGCTATCCCATCAATATTGTTGAATACTGTTTCAATAAGCAAGGTGCTACTCCAAAACACATACGAGTTAATCCAGCAAAGATTCTTGTAGTAGAAGGGCTATTTGTTTTCCATTACCCTGAGATTAGAAAACTGATTGACCTACGGGTTTATTTGGATGTTAGGGAAGAAATAAAATTGGAACGCAGAATTAAGCGTGACCGAGATGAACGCGGTTATCCTGAAGCTGTAGTACGCTATCAGTGGGAACACCATGTGTTGCCGTCTTACAAGAAATTTCTGAAGCCTTATCGTGATGATTCGCACATCATCGTTACCAATAACATCACTTTTGACAAAGGCTTGGCCGTTCTTACCGACCACTTGCTTTATCGGCTTGAGAAAGAATTGATACGAGACAGTAAAGCCGAAGAACCTTTACAGAATACGTAAACTATTGTTCCTGAAGTTCTTTCAACGCTTCAAAGTTCTCTTTACACACATCCATAATCGCTGATTTCATCAACGGCAAGAAAGACCTAGACAACAGGTCTTTTCCTTTCATTTGAACGTAAACATCAAGATTTGTTGACAGTCCGTCACGCTCATAGTTTACCGTTACATCAAACTCAAAGTCGTCATTAGTTAACTTGAATTTTACAGATTCCAACGGCACCATTTCTAGCACCTCCATGTCGTACACGGTATTGGTTTCCGTGCCAGAATAATAAAGTTTGAAGGTGCTGCCGGGCATAGCTAAAAAACCACCAGTTTGTACCACGCTATCCAATCCGACAACCCATTCTGGAGCACGTTGCAGATTGGCCATTGCAGCGTAAACCTGAATAACTGGACGGTCGATTCTTGTTTCAAACTGGTCATCTACCGCTGGCACAAATACGCCAATAAGCAGCAAAACTGAAACAATCAGTAAGAGAACGACCAAAAAGGCCTTTAAGAATTTCATGGTTTCCTAGTTGGGGTCACGAAGATACAGCTGATTGGTTTATATCAAATTTCTAATTTCGCGCTCCACCAAAAACAAATTTCATGTCAGAAGGAAAAGAAACAGTTAAGCTAAAAGGTAGTCTCGTATTGTTGAAAGGATATATTCCTGAAGTGGGCGAAATTGCCCCCGATTTCACATACGTACAGGCCGATATGAACGAGAAAAGTCTTTACGATCTAGAAGGATTGAATAAGATTATCCTATCAATGCCAAGTGTTGACACAGGCATTTGCGCCATGGAAACGAAAAAATTCAACGAAGCCGTTGGTAAATTAGATAATGTTGTTTGCCTTGCCATTACCAAAGATCTTCCGTTCGCTTTGAAAAGATTTTGCGGAGCAGAAGGAATTGAAAACGTGAAAGCCGTATCGGATTTCCGTTATGGAGACTTTTCCACCGAGTACAACTTGGAAATGGTGAACAGTCCGCTAAAAAATCTTTTGGCGCGTGCCGTTTTTGTGCTTGATAAAGAGAACAAAATCCATTACGTGGAGTTGGTAGAAGACATCACCTACGAACCTGATTACGATAAAGCTTTGGCTGCACTTGCCAAATTGAACTAATTATAAAAGTCGATAGTCCATGGACAATGTTCTATGGATTATCGACCACTTCGCATTCGAAAAATGGATTTTCTACACAAAGAATTTTACTGGAACACGGTTGGCGAATGGCTGATTGCCCTAGCTGTTATCCTTGGCAGTGTATTGCTAGGAAAGCTTGTGTTCTGGTTTATCTCAAATGTGGTAAAGAAACTTACTGCCAAGACGGAAACCAATTTAGATGATATCATCATCGACATGGTTGAAGAGCCACTTTCATTCGCCATAGCGCTTCTTGGTATTTGGTACGGGCTCGATTCGCTCCATCTTCCAGACGCGGGCCATGTTTGGATAAACAGGATTTACTACCTGCTCATCATCTTTAACGTTGCTTGGCTTATTAATCGTGTGATTGATGCAGTAATTGAAGAATATCTCGTTCCAATCATTGAGAAATCAGAAAGTGATTTGGATGACCAACTGCTTCCTGTTTTGAGAAAAGGAATCCATGCTGCGGTATGGATTATGGCAGTGATTGTTGGACTAAACAATGCTGGATACGATGTAGGCGCTCTGATTGCAGGACTCGGAATTGGTGGTTTGGCGTTGGCATTAGCGGCTCAGGATACGGTTGCCAACCTTTTTGGCGGCATCACAATTTTTGTGGATCAGCCGTTCACTATCAACGATCACATTAAGATTAGTTCGTATGAAGGAAATATTGAAGAAGTTGGTATCCGAAGCACGCGTTTAAGAACTTTTGAAGGACGGCTCGTTACCATTCCGAACAAGGTTTTTGCCGAATCTGCCATCGAAAACGTTTCTGCTGAACCAAGCCGAAGGGTTATCCAAATGTTGGGGTTGACCTACAATACAACTCCTGAAAAAATGAAAGAGGCTTTGACCATTCTAGCCGGAGTTCATGAAAAATTCTCTGTGCATTTGGAAGAAAAACATTTAGAGCTTTTCGATTCATTCGGTGATTTCGCATTGAAACTGAAATTTGTTTTCTACATCAAAAAGGGGGAAGACATTTTTCAGATTGACTCCAAAATCAAAATGGAAATCCTCGAAAGGTTCAATGCTGCTGGGCTTGAATTTGCGTTCCCAACGCAGACAATACATGCCACGGTGGAGAAATAAGGCTGCACCTCGATGAATGCTCGGTTTCCAGATTCAAATCAACTTGCTAAATTATTTGGCGTTACGAGACGGGAATTCCACCGAGAAATAAAGCCTTTCATTGTCGCTGACTCCAAAAGTTTATTGGATGAATACAACATCGCTAATCCGGATATTGGTATTGATTCCAAACAAACCATTTATCTCAGGAGTTCCGACCAAACCACAATAATTGAGACGGATTTAACGATTCAAGACTATCTTTAACGTCAAATGTCGCAGAACGCATACATAGACATACAGTTTAAGGGAGATGGGTTTTCTCCAGTAAAACTAAAGGCACTCACCAAATTTCCTTTGGAAATTTTGGTTGAGTCTGGTGAGGTTGGAACCAAGGGAAAATACCGTGGAGTCCCCTCTCCTTACGGCATTGCATTATTAAAAATTGCTCCCAACGAAAAAGCTATTTTGGAATGGTGCGATAAACTCCTTGACCAAAAAAAATCCTTGCAAAAGTCTAAGGTTGGCGAAATAATCTTTGACATTGAATCTACAAGTAGTTTCAGCCCTAATTTTTCGGTTACGCCAGAACTGTCTTCCCGACTTTCCAAGCTCGGAGCCAAAATCGTTTTTAGCGAGATTCCCGATGTAGAATTAGATGAGTTTGTTGAGCAACTGGTTGTGCATTTTAAGAACGCATCAATACCAAAAAAGAAAAAGGATGAGTTACTGCGTAATCTCCTTGCTTTCAAAACCGTTGGTGGAAATGAAAAAATCTCGGCACGGGTTGCATATGCCATGATGGTTGCTTTCATCGAACTGAGTGCTGGCAAATCGTTAACAAATCTGTACTTCAGCCGATATAAAGAGGAATTTCAGGAATAAATTGTGTGGGTGGTGAACAACTCGTAGAAACTTACACTCTGAAAATTTTAGCCCCGATTCTTCGGGGTTATTTTTGTCCAAAATATTTTGAAAAATGGCATCATACGAAGTAAGCGGTAAGTTGAAGGTAAAAATGGAAGAGCAGTCTTTTAGCAGTGGTTTTACCAAGAGAGAATTTGTTCTAACAACAACGGAAGAGCAATATCCACAAGACATCAAGTTTGAACTGATAAAGGATAAAACATCTGCTATAGACAAGTTCAAAGAAAACGACACCATCAAGGTGAGTTTCAACCTACGTGGAAACGAATACAACGGAAAGTATTTTGTCAATCTCCAGGCTTGGAGAGTAGAAGCTGAAACTGCTGGAGCCTCCATTCCTGCTCCGCTTGACCCAATGGCTGATATGCCAACAGCAACTGCGTCTTCTGGCCCAGCTCCAACGAGTATTGATGATATTGGCGAGGATGATTTACCTTTCTAAAAAAAATTGAGCCATGAGCGATAAAAAACTAACCAGAAAAGAAGGTAAAATTCTTGGTGTTTGTGCTGGATTGGGTGATTATCTCGACATAGACCCAACGGTTATCCGCCTCGGATTTCTCCTTCTCGTTTTCGGACTGGGAACTGGAGTTCTACTGTATCTCATCCTTGCGGTAGTTATGCCAAAGGACTACTAAAATGCCAGAAGTAGCAGTTCTCATCATTGGGTTGCTACTTAACGGACTGGGTATTCTTGGATGCATTCTTCCTGCATTACCCGGTCCGCTTATTAGCTGGGCTTCTTTGTTTCTGTTTTTTCTACTTCCAGAACACGAAGTAGGAACAACTACACTGATTATCACTGGCGTTCTGATGGTAATTGTTACTGCTTTAGATTATATCGTACCGGTTTTAGGTGCTAAGAAATTCGGCTCGTCTCGTGAAGGAATCTGGGGCGGAATGATTGGTATCGTTGTCGGACTTTTCTTCTTCCCTCCTATCGGAATTATTCTTGGCCCTTTAGTAGGAACCATTGTTGGCGATATGATTGCTGGCGGAACGTTCACGAAAGCCTTGAACAGCGGCATTGGTTCGGTGCTCGGTTTCCTCGTTGGAACTTCAATCAAACTTATTTACTGCATTGCCGTACTGGTTGTGTTCACCATCAAAGCAGGTGGTGCAATTGGCTCATTATTTACGCAATGGTTTTAAACAGACAAGGGACGGGAGACGAGGGACGTGGGACGTGGGACAAAAGACAAGAGATAGGAGACAAGAGGCAAGAGATAAGAGCGACAGTTGCACATCTTCCTTTTACATTTTTCATTTTTCTTTTCACCTTTTTTTCCCTTCACGTCAGTGCACAGACGTTCTCTCCTGAACGCATCACCACTTGGGAAAATGCAGGTTTAACAATCGAACTTCAAGCTCCATCTAACCACGTTCTCATTACCGATTTTGGGGCAGACAATACAGGTGTGAATAGCAGTAATTCTGCCTACACCGCAGCTCTTGCAAGTTTGAGTGGAAGTGCTGGAACCATCTATTTTCCGCAGGGAGAATACCTTTTTACTGCTGGTATTTCTATTCCCGACAGTGTATTCTTGAAGGGAGAATCGACAGAAACAGAGTTGCAGTTTAATCTAGGTGGTAATGGCGACCTGATTCTGATGACTGGCACCATCAGTTCTACACAATATGCGCTGCAACAAGACGCCATCAAAGGCACAAACGAGCTTCTGCTTTCGGATGCATCCGAGTTTGCAGCTGGCGATGTGATTCGACTGTATCAGTTTGATGAGGACAAAATGTTCTCTTCTTGGGCATACGGAACGCTCGGTCAGGTGGTGGAAATTTCGGCCATTGATGGAAATACGCTCACGCTATCTGACCCACTGAATCATCATTATCCGCTTTCGCGAAATCCGTATCTCAAAAAATTGACGCCAAGACGAGCATCTGGTGTAGAATGCATGAAGATTGTAAGAGAGGATGCTACAACTGGGCAGACCGACAATATTCAATTCAACTACGCCTATAATTGCGTGGTTAGAAATGTGGAGATGGAGAACAGCAATTTCGCGCACATCAGCATCAATTCCTCTGCACACATTTTGGTTGAGGGCTGCTATCTTCATCACGCATTTGCCTATGGCGGTGGCGGACAAGGGTATGGCGTGGTAACGCAGTATGCTACCAGTTTCTGCCTTACGCAGAACAACGTTTTCAATCACCAACGCCATTCCATGCTCATTCAGGCTGGGGCGAATGGAAATGTATTTGGCTACAACTATTCTCACGATCCATTTTGGCAAGAATCTACACTGCCCACAAATGCTGCTGGCGATGCTGTGCTTCACGGAAACTACACCTACTTGAATTTGTTTGAGGGAAACACTATTCAGAACATTGTGGTTGATGCGTCTCACGCAAATAACGGTCCGTACAATACTTTCTTCCGAAATCGAGCAAAGCTGTATGGTTTCTTTTCGGACAATACTGCTCCCGCCACCGATTCTATGAGTGTGGTGGGCAACGAGATTACCAATTCTGGGTTTCCGCTCGGGCTTTTCATCATTAGCGGTGTCGGATATTATTCTTTTGGGAATAATGTGAGTGGAACGACAAACCCTTCGGGAACATCCAATCTGACGGTCAATTCGCTTTATTTGGATGAGAACGAGCTTCCTAATTTCCTATTGCAGCAAACGCTGCCGATGGTGGGCTATCCGTTGAGCATGAACGCCAAATTACTTCCTGCCGAAGAACGGTTTATTGCTGAGGAGTTTGTGAACTGCTCCGAGCTGGTTACCTCTACTCAAACCAATTTAAGTGAAAAAGAACTGTTCAAACTCCATGGAAACATCCTTGAGCTAGACAATTCTGTGCTGCCAGCCACGCTCAATGTATATTCGCTTAATGGTGGTCTGGTGCAAACCGCAACGCTGACATCGACCCGAGAAACCCTTTCACTTCCTAATGGAATTGGAATGTTTCTGATTCGAGTTCAAAGTCTAAATGGGGTTGAAGAAGCAGGGTTTAAGTACGTTAGTTTAAATTAACGCTATTGGCCTGCTACATTTCGGGCCACGTAAATCACTTGGAACATAGGGGGTATCAGGTAGTAGTTCTTGATTGTTCTGTTGGGCCTTTCTGCCTTGGAATTCTCATAGTCGGTTTTGCCCATGCTGTTGATTGGGTGCGGGGTGCGGGGTGCGGGGTGCGGGGTGCGGAGTGCGAATTACGATTTGGACGGATGCTACGGGATGGTGCTCGCAAAGGCGCTAAGACGCGAAGGGACGGAGGCTATGCTGATGTGTCGCTGCGCTCTTGATTATTGCACAGAGGGAAATGGAGAAGAAAGGAGTTGCACAGAAGAGGTTCGCTGCGCTGTTGCTTTGCACTCGGATGCGATTTACGAATTGTTTGCTTATATGAACCTTCCTTATTTGGGTAGATGTTATTGGCTTTCCTATTCAAAGGTGCTCAACATTTCCAACACGGTTTCTTTGAGTTCTGGAAGGTCTTTTTGAACAATATCCCAAACTATATTGGGGTCGAGGCCGAAGTACTCGTGCACAAACATATTTCTCATTCCGACTATTTGTGCCCATTCAACGTTGGGAAAAAGTGACCGAGTTTTTTCGGAAATATGATTGCTTGCTTCTCCGATAATCTCAAGTTGTTTGATGCAGGCAAATCTCATCATCGAACTATCCATGAATTCTTTTGAGCCTGCTTGAGCAACATAGGATTCTATCTCAAGGACAGCATCCATGATATGTTGCAGGCGTGACTTATCTCCAAGATCACCGCGCATAGATCAACTGCTTTTCGCGATCAACAAGTGGCTTTATGTACTTGGACAACCCATTGGATGAAACAAGGTCAACTTTTGCGTTCAGTAGTTTTTCAAGATCGATGCGCATCTGTATGAATTGCAGTCCAATCCTCTGGGAATGATCTAGATCTACCAAGATGTCTATATCACTCTCTGCGTCTGCTTCTCCGCGTACATACGAACCGAAGAGATATGCCCGCAACACGGGACGTGTACTCAGGTAATCTGAAATGAGCTGTTTCTTTTTATTGTCCAGTTTCATGCTACAAATGTACGGTGGTGTTTTTAATTCGGATTCTGCGTGAATAGAACGCGGATGTGGTCGCTGCGCTCTTGATTATTGCACAGAGGGAAATAGAGAAAAAAGGAGTTGCACGGAGGGGTTCGCTGCGCTGTTGTTTTGCACGCGGAAGAGTAGAGATGAGGAGATTGACGATTTTAGAATTGCGAATTACGATTTGGACGGATGCTTTGGGAAGGTGCTCGCAAAGGCGCTAAGACGCGAAGGGACGGAAGCTGCGTGATGGAACACGGATGACAGGGATTGAACGGATGAACTCTTCGACAAGCTCAGGGCAGGCTGTAAGCACATTGATAAATGAACGGGTTCTTTCAAAAAAAGAACCCCGCTCATTAGATTATGAACGGGGTTCTTCAAATTCAATTAGTGGTTTCTATTTGACCAGAATCAGTCGTTCTTGAATCATTTCTGCATCATCAAGCAATACTCGGAGCATATACACTCCATCTGCCTGATTAGAAAGGTCGATTACCTGAACTCCATTTGACGATTTCATTCGCATGGTTGCAGTTATTCGATTGCCCATCATATCATAGACAGTCAAGTCCATCTTGGCATCATGTCCTAATTCGTACTTGACGGCAAACTGACCGTTTGATGGATTTGGATAGATGTTTAATGATAAGCCGTATTCTTCGATGCCTACTAGACAAGGCGCGTTTGGATTGAAGGTAATCTCGTTTGAAATACTCTCGACCTCGCAGCCATTTGCATCAACAATTGCGACCATATAGTTGCCGCTTACCGTTGGACAATGCACGTAGCTGGTACCACCTGGGATAGGATTACCATTCAAGTACCATTGGTATGATTGGGCTGTGTCGTTGGATGAAGTAAGCAATCCATTAGAACCAACCTGTACAAGTGGCGCTACTTCTTCGTAGAACACAACGTGCGTAGTATCGGTGTTGCTCAAACAACCATTTCCATTGGTCACACTTACCCAGTAAGTAGCTTCGTTGGAAACGTTGATAGTAGAAACCGTTGCGCCTGTGCTCCAGTTGTACGCAGCATAACCAGAAGGCACGCTCAACTGAACCGATTCTCCTTGGCAAACTTCGACCACTCCGTTAGGCGTAACTTGAATCTGGAACGGTTGACCTGCTCCGATGGTCACGTTTCCTGTTGCAGGACATCCGTTGACATCTGTTACGATAACCGCATAGTTTCCAGCTGCCAGTGCCGTAGGGTTAAATCCACCCCAATCTTGCGAATATGGAGGGGTTCCACCTGTTGTAGTAACAATGGCTGAACCATTGTTTCCTGTATTACACGTTGCGCTTGTTCCTTGTACCGAAACCTGCATTCCAACAGGTGTAACGAAGAACGTACACGTGGCGGTGTTGCCGCTTTCGTCTTCTGCAATAACAGTGGCGTTAAGCTGAGACGTAATGGCAGAACCAGCCAATGGCGATTGCGTCAGTGTAACCGCTCCACAGGCATCTGATGCTGATGCCATTAAGGTGTAGTTAGGCAACACGAACTGGCAATTGGCATTCAAACTCAAGGTTTGAGCTGTTGGGCAAGTAACAAGCGGATTGGTATTATCAATCGCAGTCAAGTTGAATTGACATTCAGCTGTATTTCCCGCATCATCGGTAACCACAATGGTGGCCAAGCCAGAACCGACAACATTAAAGGAGGTTCCTCCTGCTGGGAATTGAGTTATCTGTAGCGTTGCATCACAATTATCATGTGCCGACACAAGGCTTCGGACATCAGGAATTATTATTCCGCAATTTGATGACGCTATCAACGTTTGACCCGGAGCACAAGCAGTGATAACCGGATTTGTTTGATCGGTAGGTTGAATTGCAAACGAGCACTGCGCATCATTTCCATTATCATCTTCAACTGTAATTGTGACCGTAGTATTTGTAAGGATGATAGAACCAACTGGAGGGAACTGCGATATGGACAGATTTGAGCTACAGTTGTCATCAATTGTGGCTTGTGTAGCATAATTCAACAATTGATATTGACAGTTTGGCCCCAACGCAACCACTTGATTTGCTGGGCAAACAATTGTTGGCGCCAGATTATCTGAAGGAATCACATTAAATGAGCAGGTTGCAGTATTGCCTCCATCATCCTCAACGGTGAATACGACAGCGGTAGTGCCAGAAATAACGGTGCCTTCTGCCGGTTGCTGTGCTATTACGGTGTTTGCGCAATTATCAGCTATTTGAACAAGTCCGTGATAATCGGTAAGAACGTAACCACAGTTTCCATCAAAGTTGACCTGAATATTCTGCGGACACAATACGGCCGGGGCAGTTACATCAAACGGAATGACGTTGAAAGTACAAGTTGCAACATTTCCAGAAGCATCTGTGGCAGTCAACGTAACTCCCACTGTATTAGAAATGACTGTACCAGCCGCAACGCTTTGCGTAACACTAGCAATAGTACAGTTGTCATTAACTGTGGCCATGGTTGTATAATTAGGCACGGTAAATCCGCAGGTTGTACTAAGATTAACCTGTTGATCTGCAGGACAGATTATGGTCGGAAGTGTAACATCTTGAGGAATAATTTGGAAAGAACAAGACGTTGCATTACCGCTTGCATCTGTAGCAGTAAGCGTTAAGGTTCCCTGACCTGTTATGACTGTTCCAATCGCTGGAGATTGCGAATACGTAAGGCTGTTTGAGCAATTGTCTGTTGCTGTAATGAAGCCTACATAATCCAAAATCTCGAAACCACAGTTTGCTTGATCAAATTCAACTTGTTGATTTGGTGCACATGCCACAACTGGAGCAGTTGCATCTTCTGGTTCTAGGTTGAACGTACAAGCTGCTGTGTTTCCATTTCCATCATTTGCGGTTAAGGTTACCACCAATGAAGCTGACAATACTGATCCAACAGATGGACTCTGCGATACAGAAATTGAATTAGAACAGTTGTCCGTAGTGGTTGCCTGAGCTGTATAGTCCATAAGGATGAACTCACAGTTTGAGTTTAACGCTGCCGTCAAATCTGCAGGACAAACAATTGTTGGTGCAATATGATCGGCCGGAACAACTAGGAATAAACAGCTGTGAGTATTGCCATTTCCATCGTTAGCCGTTAGGGTAACAATGGTAGTACTGGTGTGATTTGATCCGATTGCTGGAATTTGAGTCACGGTTGAAGTAGTACTACAGTTATCGGTTACGGTTCCCAATCCAGTGAAATTTGGCATGGCAAATCCGCAGTTGGCATTAAACGCAACTGGTTGACTTGATGGGCACGTAATGACCGGAGCAACGTTGTCAATAGGACTCAAGTTGAACGAACATGAAATGGCGTTGCCGCTATCATCTGTAGAAGTAAGCGTGATAACTGATGCACCACTAACCAAGGTTCCTGCGGCAGGAATTTGAGTTATGGTTGGAGTAAAATCGCAGTTGTCTGCCGAGAATGCTTGCCCAGTATAGTTAGGAAGCTGATACTGACAGTCTGCATCAAATAGACCAACCTGATTTCCAATACAAGTCAAGCTTGGAGCAATGTTGTCATCAAGAATAATATCGAATGTACAGGTAGATATGTTGCCAAAATCATCTTCGGCAGCAATTCTTATTGTTTCCTGATTTGAGACCATGGTTCCCACAGCTGGAGTCTGAGAAAGTGTTGCACCTCCACAGTTATCTAAAACAGTGCTAACCAGTGTGTAGTCCTCCAACATGAACTGGCAGTGGATATCTGAATTAACTGTTTGATTTGGCGGACATGTGACCACAGGGGGTGTGGCGTCAATTACATCAAAGGAACAAGTGCTTGTATTTCCCGACAAATCGGTAGCAGTCAACGTGACTGTTGTAGCACCAGTAGCGGTACTTCCAATTGCAGGAGATTGCGTTACCGTTGGAGCAGCATCGCAATTATCGCTATCTGTTCCAAAAGAAGTGTAATCTGGCAGAACCAATTGGCACTGTGCGCTGAACAATTCATATTGATTAACTGGACAACTTATTGCAGGAGCAGTTGAATCAATAACAGTAACGACAAACGTACAAGTACCTGTATTTCCGTTGCCGTCATTAGCAGTGAATGTCACGCTTGTAGATCCAAATGGGAATATGAATCCATTGGCTGGACTTGTCTGCACAGGAACAGGACTTGGGTTGCAATTGTCTGTAGCTACAGGAAGTGCGTAAGCAACTGGAGCATCACAAGAAATAGATGTGTCGTTCGGACAAGTTAAAATCGGAGCCTCGTTGTCTTCAACCGTAATGGTGAATGTGCAGGTGTTTGTGTTTCCGCTTGCATCTGCTGCTTCGTAGGTAATTGTGTTGTCTCCAAACGTGAATGTTGAACCAGAAGCTGAACCAATGATTACGTATGGAACGATTCCGGTTGAACAATTGTCGACCACTGTTGGCAAACTGTAAGTGGCAACTGCACCGCAAATACCAGGATCGTTACTGACAACAAAATCAGCTGGACACGTCAACGTAGGGTCTTCGTTGTCAATTACTGTAACCGTAAAGCTGCAGTTATCCGTGTTTCCACTTCCATCAGTAACGATGTAAGAAACGGTAGTCAATCCTTCTGGGAAGGTTGTTCCAGATGCTTGGCCAGCAGTTAAGGTTGGGCCAACAAGTGTTGTGCAGTTATCTGTAGCTGTTGGAAGAGAATAAGTTACCGTTGCACCACAGCTTCCTGCAATAATAGGAACACTAATGTTTGCAGGACACGTGATAACTGGGTCTTCGTTATCGATAACCGTTACTCCGAAAGAACATGACGCCATATTCAAAGCTGCATCAGTAGCTTGGAAGGTAACGGTTGTCAGCCCAAGCGGGAATGTAGAACCACTAGGCAGACCTGAGGTTACTGTTGGCGTTATTGAACCAATGCAATTATCGGTTGCTGTTGGATGCGCAAATTGCACCACTCTACCACACGTTCCGGGAGTTACGTTTACAGTCATGGCAATCGGACAACCATACATGATTGGAAGAATATTGTCAACCACTGTTACAGTAAACGAGCACGAAGCACTGTTGCCAAATCCATCGTTTGCTTGGTAAAGCAAATTGGTTGTGCCAAGCGGGAAAGCAGAACCTGATGTCATTCCTGAAACAAGAACTGGTGTTAATCCAGTTGCGCAGTTATCGGTGATTGTTGGCAAAGCATAACTCACAAACGCTTGACAGCTGTTCGGGCTCACATTTCTAGTGACCGATGCCGGACATGTAATTACTGGAAGTTGATTGTCTAGAACAGTCACATTGAAGCTACATGAAGAGAAATTACCTGCAACATCTGTTGCTCGGTACGTTACAACCGTTGTTCCTCTTGGGAATGTTGCACCAGAGGCTAGACCTGCTTGAAGTGAAGGAACAATTCCAGCAGGACAGTTATCAGAAGTGGTTGGCGTTGTATACGATACAACCGCACCACAGGTATTCGGATCCACATTTACGGAAACGTTTGAAGGACAAACAATTGTTGGAACTTCCGAATCGACAACCGTAACGTTGAAGGAGCAAGTTGCAGTGTTGAAATTGTTGTCTGTTGCTGTATAAGTTACTGTAGTAACTCCTACTGGGAAAACCGTTCCGCTAGCACCGCCAGCAGTCTGGATCGGAGTAATAGCGCCAGCACAATTATCAGATACAGAAAGAGCTGCATAGTTCACAATGGCACCACAACTTTGAGGCGTGTTGTTCACTTGGAAACTGACAGGACAATTGGCAAACACTGGAACTTGATGATCAGCCGGTGTAAGAACGAACGTACATGTTCCAACATTACCAGCAGCATCTGTTGCAGACATCGTAACCGTGGTTACACCTCCTATAGACGAACCAGAGATTGGTGATTGAGTCACTATCGGACTAGATGTACAGTTGTCTGATGAAGTGGTAAAACCAATATAACTTGGAAGAACGAACTGACAGTTTGCATTCGCGTTGACCGAAGCATTTGCGGGGCAACTGATGCTTGGAACTGTATTGTCTGTAGGTACAACGTGGAAGGTACAAGTAGAACTGTTGCCAGCATCATCCAGCGCTGTAAGAGTTATTAAAGTTGAACTTCCGACTAAAGTTCCTGAAGCTGGACTTTGAACGAGTGTAAGACTGTTGTCGCAATTGTCCGTTGCTGTTGCCAACGAACGGTAATCACCTAGCACATAATCACACGTGGCAGCAAGACTGACATTCAAATTGCTTGGGCATTGAATTGTTGGTACCGTAATGTCAATCGGAGTGATGGTGAACGTACAGAAATTCGAATTTCCTGCATCATCAACCGCTGTGACGGTCATAATCGTTGCTCCAGTAACCGATGTACCTATAGCTGGACTTTGCGTAATGAACGGTGTATGGTCGCAGTTATCAGAAATGGTAGCCAAACCAGTTACGTCAGCCACGCTGAATCCGCAGTTGGCATTTGCATTTACTGATTGATTGCTTGGGCAGCTTACACTTGGAACGGTGGCATCAACCGGAGTTACGTTGAAACTACAGCTAGCTGAGTTTCCTGATATATCAGAGGCAGTGATAGTTACCAATGTATTTGTAGTCAACGTTGTTCCAGCCGCTGGGCTTTGAACCACGCTTGGTGTCAGGTCGCAATTATCGTCAACCGATGCTGTAGAAGCGTAATTCTGTAAAGAGAAACTACAGTTGGCAGCAAAGTTTACGGTCTGTCCTGTTGGACAAACAATCGTTGGGTCTTCATTATCATCAGGTACAACATTGAACGTACATGTAGCCAAATTTCCAGCAATGTCAGATACTGACAGTTGAACCGTTGTGTTCCCTCCTATCAGCGTTCCGGCAGCAGGAGATTGAGTAACGGTGAGCGGAGGTGCATCGCAGTTATCGCTCACTGTTGCCAACGACACGTAGCTCAAAAGTGTGAACTGACAATTGGCATCAGCCGACTCAACTTGATTGCTTGGACATGCGAGATAAGGCATAGTCAAATCTGATGGCGTAATCTGGAACGTACATGTTCCGATGTTTCCGGCACCATCAACGGAAGAAAATGTAACGGTGGCATTACCTCCGATAACAGAACCAGCAACAGGAGATTGAGAAATGTTCAGACCAGTATCGCAGTTATCAGAAACAGAACCTAAAGCTGTATAATTCGGCATCACTAACTGACATTGGGCACCAAACGCAGGTGCTTGCACTCCCGGACAGGTAAGAACTGGAGCGGTGGCATCTTCTGGAATGACATCGAACGTACACGTGGCGATGTTCAAATCGGAGTCGGTTGCAGTTAAGGTGACTGTTGTCGTTCCGATAACGGGTGTTAGAACAGCGACACTCTGCGTAACTACTGGCGATGCACTACAGTTATCCGTAGCGGTTGCCATTCCCGTGTAATCAATCATGAGGAATTGGCATGCAGCATCAACACTCACAATCTGATTTCCGGGACACGTGATGCTCGGATTATTATTATCGGCAGGTGTAACCAAAAACGAGCAGTTAGCGGAATTACCATTGTCATCCATAACGGTTATCGTAACCGTTGTAGCAATGGTGATCAATGTTCCGCTTCCAGGCAACTGACCAAATGCCAATGATTGATCGCAATTGTCGGCTGCTGTTGAACTTGAAGTATAATCGGGAATCAGTACATCACAATCGAAATTGGAACTGATGGTCTGATTGCTAGGGCAGGTAATGGTTGGAATAACGTTGTCCAACGGGGTGATGCTGAATGTACACGTGGCAAGATTTCCAGCGGCATCAGTCGATGTCAGCGTAATTACCTGCATTCCAGTGATGACTGTTCCTGAAAGTGGACTTTGCGTTACAACTGGTGAAGGATTACAATTATCTGCAGTGGTTGCCCCACCCGTATAATTGCCCAACGCAAACTGACAACCCGCATCAAAACTCACACTTGTGTTGGATGGACATGAGATTGTCGGATTCGTATTATCAACCGGAATAACTGAGAATGTACACGTATTGACATTGGAAGCGGCATCAGTTGCGGTCAATGTGATCGGTGTAGAAGCCGTTATCGGTGTTCCAGCAGCTGGGCTCTGAGTAACTACAGATGATGGATCGCAGTTATCGTTCACATTCGCCAGTCCTGTATATGAAAGTAGGTTGTACTGGCAGCTTGCATTGAAATTGACAGACTGATTACCAGGACAATTGATGCTTGGAGCCGTATGATCCGCAGGAACAACGTTGAAGAAACACGTACTGATGTTTCCAGTTGCATCGGTCGCTGTCAATGTGATTGCACTCGTAGTGGCGATAGAAGTTCCGGAAACAGGTGATTGGGTGATAACTGGGGTACCTCCGCAGTTATCAGTTGCTGTTGCCAATCCAGTATAATTGATGATTGCAAACTGACATTGCGCGTTGAATGTAGCAGGCTGATTTGCTGGACAAGTGATAACTGGAGCCGTATTATCGATTGGATTGATGCTGAATACGCAGGAAACGCTGTTAGAATTATTATCAACTCCTGTAAGCGTTACCTGCTGCGAACCAGTTATGGTTGTTCCAACTGCTGGCGATTGCGTGATGAGAACACTATTATCGCAGTTATCAGAAGCGCTAGCCAATCCTATATAGCTCGGAAGAACAAAATTGCAAGAAGCGGTGAAGGCTGCCGATTGATTTCCGGGACAAGTAATCGTTGGGATGGTGTGATCGGCAGGAACAACTGCAAAAGAGCAAGTTCCGATATTTCCTGCATCATCAGTTCCCGTAATGGTAACTGTAGCTGAACTGGTGATGACTGTTCCAAATCCTGGACTTTGGGTCTTTGCAACAGAGATGTCGCAATTATCCGTTGCCGTTGCCAGACCAGTGTAATCCGCAAGTGTAAAGTTACATGAAGCGCTAAGGTTCACGTTCATATTTCCAGGACAAGTAACGGTCGGGTTCTGGTTATCGTTAGGAGTGATAGTGAAAGTGCAATTGGCTGCATTACCGCTTGCATCCGTGGCGGTCATTGTCACGGTTGTCAATCCAGTTATGATTGTTCCCGAAGCTGGGCTTTGAGTAATGGTTGGGGTACCACCGCAATTATCATTTGCAGTTACCGTGCTCACATAATTTCCTACTGAAAACTGGCAACTAGGATTAAAATTTGGATTTAAATTCGGTCCGCAGGTGATGCTTGGCGGAGTTACATCCTGAACTTCAACTAAGAAAGAACAGTTATTAGTATTTCCCAAATTATCAACCACGGTAATTGTGACTGTGGTATTTGTGGTTATCGTAGTTCCAGCCGCTGGCGACTGTGTCTTAACAGGAGCACCATCACAATTGTCTGTTGCGGTAGCCTGAAGAGCATAATTGAGAAGAACTCTTTGACAACTGGCGTTCAAATTGACCAACTGATCTGCAGGACATGTGATGTTCGGTGCTGTTTGATCCGTAGGAATAATCTGGAAGCTACAGTTGCCCGTATTTCCACTTGCATCCGTAACTGTAAGTATGGCCGTAGTGGAACCTGAGATCGATGTTCCAGGAACAGGCGATTGTGTAACCGATGGATTGACATCGCAATTATCAGAAGGCGTACCCAAGCTTACATAATTACCAACGGTGAACTGGCAGTTTGAATTGAAAGCAACATTCTGATTTCCAGGACAAGTGATAGTTGGAGCTACATGATCCTGCGGAATTACATAGAATGTACAGATTCCAGAATTAGAGCTCCCATCAGTAGCTGTCAAGGTTACCAATGTTTGACCTGCGATAATCGTTCCAACAGCTGGACCCTGCGTAACGGTTGGTGAGCCACCACAATTATCGGATGTAGTTCCAAGTCCGGTATAACTTGGCAATACGAACCTACAATTGGTATTGAAGACTTCCAATTGATTGCTTGGACAGCTAATGACTGGATTCGTGGCATCCGAAGGTCCAGCATTGAACGTACATGAACTGCTGTTACCACTGGCATCGGTCACTGTCAATGTGATAGGCGTGGTGGCTGTCAAAATTGCCCCTGAAATTGGAGACTGAACCACATCCGGATTCGGATCACAATCATCACTTACAACCGCGTTCACGTAATTCGGAAGGGTGAATTGGCAGATGGCATTCACGGGCACCTGCTGATCACCTGGACAAGTAATTACTGGATCGACAACGTCATTCGGGTTCACATTAAAGGTGCAGCTAGAACTGTTACCGCTCAAATCCGTGGCAGTGACCGTAATTACCGTACTCCCCGAAATCGTGGTAGTAGCAGCCGGACTCTGAACCAAAGTCGGCACATCGCAATTATCCTGAAGGAAACTTACCTGAGCAAGATAATTGAGCAATTGATATTGGCAGTTACCATCAAACGTAACCGTTTGGTTAGACGGGCAGTTGAGCTGTGGTGCTTCCTGATCTCTCACGGTCACTACAAAGGAGCAGGTTCCTGTATTATTTGCAGCGTCTGTTGCAGTATAGGTTACGGTTGTCTGTCCGAAAGCGAACACAGATCCACTGGCAGTTCCCACGGTGGTCATTGTAGGAAGCACGGTACCTGAACAATTGTCATTTGCTATAACATTCGAATAGGTAACAACTGCATTACACACACCATTTCCGGTATTCACCGTAAAGTTTGTTGGACACACCAAATAAATCGGTGCTTCATTGTCAATCACCGTTACCGTAAACGAACAAGTGCTTGTGTTAAGCGCGGCATCTCTGGCCACATAAGTGATGGTCTGCGTTCCCACGCTAAAGGCCGCTCCACTCGCATTCCCTGCGGTTTGCTGTAAGGTTGTTCCAGCACAGTTATCGCTAAAACTAGCATTCGGAAAAGTGACCACTCCAGCTGCCGTTCCGCAAAGTCCCAGACTATTGTTTACCGTGATGTTTGCAGGGCAGGCAATCGCAGGTGCTTGAACGTCTTCAACCCTTACATTGAAGGTACAAGTGGCCGTGTTTCCGACCGCATCCGTTGCAGTATAAGTTACCGTTGTGGTCGTCTCAGCAGGGAATGCTGCGCCTGGCGCAAGACCTGCAGTCATTACAATAGAAGAACCCGCGCAGTTGTCAGAAACCGTAGGTGGGGTATAGTTGTAAACATAACTACATTGATTTGGGTCGTTATTAAACGAGAGATTGAGAGCAGGACAGCCTGAAATGATCGGATTTTGGTTATCGGCAACGGTCACTGTAAATGAACAATCGGCCGTATTACTTGATGCATCCGTGGCCCTGTAGGTCACCACGGTCTGCCCAACTGGGAAAGAAGAATTCGGAGCCAAACCAGCCGTTCTAGCAGCAGCAGCTCCAGGGCAGTTGTCAAATGGCGTTGGAATTTGATAACTCACATTTGCAGCGCATGTATTCGTGGCAGCCACTACATTTATATCTGCAGGGCACGAGATGGTAGGAGCTTGTATGTCGTTTACAGTAACCGTAAAGTTGCAACCTGCAATATTGCCTGCAGCGTCTGTCGCTCTCCACGAAACAGTAGAGACTCCCACACCAAAGCTAGACCCACTGGCACCACCACTTAAATATGTAACACTTACTCCTGTGCAATTATCAGTTGCGGAAGGTGTCGAATAAGTGACGTTCGCAGTGCAAGTTCCACTTGCCGCAGCTACCGAAATGTTTGCTGGACAGGTAATCGCAGGATTCTGATTATCCGTTACGACCACATTGAATGAACAGGTCCCAGTGAGTCCATTCACATCCGTAACTGAATAACCTACAGTGGATGTTCCAACTGGAAAATTAGGCCCAGGATTGGGGCCAGAGGTTTTGGTAGGCGTACCCACAACACAATTGTCTGTTGCCGTGACCGTAGGCCACGTGGCATTACCCACACACTGACCAGCAATTGCATTCACTGTGATTGTTCCCGGGCAGGCGATTACTGGATTCTGAACATCTGTTACAGTGACTGAGAACGAGCAGTCTGTTCTATTTCCGGCAGCATCGGTGACCCGAAGAGTAACATTGGTGACACCTACAGGAAAGGTTGCACCGCTTGCTGGACCCGAATAAGTTGTAACGCTTGGATTCGGACAGTTGTCGCCATATGCGAGTGCCGCATAGCTAACGGCTGCACCGCAGAGTCCTGATGTGCTGTTTACAGAATAGTTTGACGGACAAGTAATTGTAGGTAAGATATTATCACTAACCGTTACCGTGAACGAACAACTGGCTGGGTTTCCTTGAAGATCGGTAACGCTGTAGGTTACCGTGGTCACTCCTCCATTAAATGTGTTTCCACTTACACTACCATTTCCAGAATCCGTATTCGCTCCGGTCATGGTGAATGTGTAAGGATTTGTTCCGCAAGCATCAGAAACAGAAGGATCTAGACCGATAATTGACTTCGAGCATGTTCCAGGGGTAACATATGCGGTCTGATTTCCAGGACAGGTTATCGTAGGTGCCACATTGTCCCGATAGACCACCACATCATCGTATGAGGAACCACAGCTTCCATTGGTTATAGTCCAACGGAATGAGGCCGAGTTTCCACTTGTAATGGTGATGTTGGTGGTGGCATTGCCTGGTTGAGCAATAGTTGCACTACCACCCACAAGTGTCCATTGACCTGTTCCATAAGTTGGTCCATTACCCGAAATAGATGTTGTGGTACCACAGATGACCTGATCTGTTCCTGCGGAAGCCGTTGAAGGGGCACGATAAACCGTGATGTTCTGTGTCGTAGTGCAAAATCCGAAGGTATAAGTAATTGTATAGACCTGAGATGCTCCCGCTGGAGTTGGGGCAGTGAATATCGAGCCGTTAGTCCCACTAGTTCCAGTTCCAGAAAACGTTCCTCTATTGCCGTAGTTAGCAACAAGAGTTCCTGCAACAGAAGGCGGATTTGCATTAAGATTTCTTGTTTGCCCTGCGCACATGTCCGCAGAACTCGAAGTAAAACTAAGATTATTGTTCTGCCGTACGGAAACCGTTATTGAGGCACTACCTACAGCTTGGCAGTTATACTGACTTACCTGTACGCGAGTATAATCTGTAAACGTTGGAGCAATAGTAACAGAAGCTGGAGCACCACCACAAATGGATCCATTATCATCATTGTAGGCAAAATAGTTGACCCCGTTATTAGTAATGCCTTGGTAGCAGGTTAACTGTGCATCAAATCCTGGACTATTGCACGTGCTTATGGAATAACTTCCGCCAGCGAGAACTCGCATTAGGAAATTTCGCCCTGGACTGTAGTTTGTAACATCCGTAAAAACCCCGCAACCAGCATTCGGAACCACCTCCCCAAATTGATAGGCAATAGCATTGGGTGCGGGTGAACTCCCTGCAATCCATGAACACTGAGCTACAACGCTTTGCGTATAAACAAAAGAAAAAACAAGAACTGCTAGCGTAAAAATTCTTTTCATGAAAAACCTATTATGGATTCAGGGGTACTGTTTTCAACCTGTAAAGAAGAAGATTTTTTTGCTGACTGCGGAATTCTTCGATCAATTCAGTATGGTTTATCGACAAATAACGGTCAGTTGTCGAAAGAGACGCCTTTTTCGAGTCCTTTTCTGTAAAGCGCATTGGCCTCTACATCTCTTCCAGCCAATTGCCTGATACCTATTGCTTTTTTCCAATAGACTGAATTTAACCCTGCAAGATCAAGCAATGTATCTGCATGAGCAAATGCCACATCGTAATTCTTCATTCCAAAATAGACATCGCAGATGGCGTCTCTTATTTTTATATCCTGTGGAAAAATTACAACCGCATTGGAGGCAACAAGTAGAGCGCTATCAAGGATTCCAACCGCTTCGTAAGACCTTATCAGCAGTTCATGCGAATCTGAAATTTTGGGAGAATATTCCACTCCTTTCTTAAAATAAGGAATGGCCTCGGCATATTGCTTTTGACGGAAAAGGGCACTTCCCAAATAAAAATTGGGATCGGCCTTATCTGAAAAGAGTTCCACCGCTTTTCTCAGTACCTGAATTCCCATTTCTGGGTTTCCGAATGAGGCATAATTAGAGCCAAGCTTGATGAATGAATAATAACTCCTATCACTTATTTCGATGCTCGCTTGATAATGATAGGTGATCTCAGGAATGAGGCTCGCATCATTCGTTCTCAGATATTTTTCGTGCAACACATCGGCATAATGCTCGTGCGCCTTAGCACAATCCTCAAGCTTTACAATATCCGTACTGAAAAGTGTGTAATTATTCTTCCACGCCTTGTTGCGCTGAAATGTTTGAAAAGAATAGAATCCGAGTACCGAAATTATCAATGCCCACGCAACTGTTCTGCGCAACTGTTCAGCATTTTTGAACAGCTTTTCAAGCATCCACCCTACGCCCGAAACACTGGCTAAACACAGACCGAGCGAGGGACCGAAGACGAACCTGTCTGCCATGGTATCGTTCATGTAATTAACGAATTGCAGAAACGGAAAAATAGCTATGAAAAAGAACAGTGCTCCATATGCAAATATTCGTCTAAACTTTATGGAAACAAGTGTTATTAAGGTTAGAAAAGCTGTTGCTATTGCTCCAATGATGGAAGCCGCATCTTTGATTTCGTAAAGTTTCAAATGGTTGTAACCGTAATAATACGCGAGGTCTACAGGCCAAAAGAAATTTTTAAAATAGCGAAGCATCACAAGATTAAAGTTGAGATAACGCTTTAGTCCGTACAGTCCATTATAGAACAAACCGTTTCCTAAATCAGAATCTTCATAAACGATTCCCATTCCGGCCGTTTCGGCCTTTCCAATATCACCAGACAGGCTTAATGCAAGAATCATTACACCTATTAAAGCAAAAGCTGCGGCAGGGAGCAATCTTTTTAATCGTTGAATGAATGTACCAGTGCCAAAAAGTAGAATCGTTAGCGGAATGAGGCCAACGGTAACAATGGCATTTTCTCTAGACAGAATAGCAACGATAAAGAAAAGGGCAGATCCAACCAAGAACCACCACTTTTTGGCTTCAAACCATTTCCAATAAAACAGAATGCTGAGTAGACTGAAGAGCAACTGAAAAATTTCATCGCGACTCTTGATGTTGGCAACCACCTCCACGTGAAGTGGATGAACTAGAAACAAAATGGTAACGAGAAATGCTTCAAACTGCCAACTCTGAGGGACAACTTCCTGTAGAAAAAGCAAAATAACCATACAGAGCAAGGAGAAATAGACCACATTCATCAAGTGGCCAATCTTCGGATTCATTGGAAAGAATTCCTGCTCCAGCGCAAATGTTGTAAGCACGATGGGACGGTATCCAAGCTGATCGTGCAGATAATCAGAATGTTGCTTGTGCCAGATCTCTCCCAGCCCAGCAATTCCAGCCTTCACATCCGGATTATCGAGTATGACAATTTTATCATCCCAAGCGTAATCATGACTGAGCGTGTTTGAAAACTGCAGAAAACTACAGATGGCAACCACGATAAACATCGCATATTTCTTATCCAGCCAATTCATTCACTGTCAAATATCGGCTTTAGGAAGCTGTGTCAATTAAGATTGACCGTTGCTTTAAGATTATTCAGTTCTTGACTGTTCGGATAAGCTGCTAATCCTCTTTTCAGCACTTGCTGTGCGTTATCGGTCTCGCCAAGCCTCATATGAAGAT
>JAIOYP010000026.1 GCA_021741155.1 Flavobacteriales bacterium
TGATACACAGAATAGGTAAGACCTAAGCATCTGTTTAGTTCACCTTTCTTTCTCCGGTTCTTCGGAATTGTCCGCGGTTAATGTTCCTATAAATTTATTGATCCTTTTACTTGTGCAAGTCTAAAGGCATCTGTGGCTATTTCATGTCCATTATTTAAGACCTGTTTGCACTACTCAGCCTCTCCTCTATTCCACTTGGGCGTATTTCCAGACCTATTGAAAACACATTTTTGAGCCACAGATACACAGATTCTCACTGATCTTACACGGATGATGATTTTTTCTCTGTGGCTATTTCATGTCCATTATTTAAGACCTATTTGCACTACTCAGCCTCTCCTCTATTCCACTTGGGCGTATTTCCATACACCCCTACGCTCATGATCATCCTGAGTAGCCACGCTTTTGGGCGAGCCTGTGCTGAGCTTGACGAAGTATATCGTAGCATGCAGGAGCCAATTTTGGCTTTAGAAATGTAATATCTCACTCACTTTTTGTTTCCACCAATCATATCATTTTGTACCTTTAACATCAAATACTCGAAAATGAAACGATTCTACTTTTTGCTTGTCGTCATCTTTTTTCCCTTTTTCGCCTCTTCCCAGTGCTACAGTATTCAGCAACGGCCTTATTATCCAGACCCTTATAGTGGCGGTATTTCAGCTGGCATATTGTCTGCACCGGGCGTATTGACTGATGATGTGTATTCCTCTGTTGTTGATTTAGGTTTTCCATTTTGTTTTTTTGGTGATACCGTTACACAGTGTGTTATTTCTTCTAATGGTTTCATTTCATTTGACACGTCTTTAGCAAGTACTGGCTCTCCTTGGTCCATCAACGGTTCTATACCTGGTTCAGGGCCGGTATTTTCCATCATGGCTCCTTGGCAGGACTTAAACCCTGGTACCCCTGGCAGTGGACCGGTAAGATTTGTAACCTATGGCGTTCCGCCTTATAGACGTTTCATCGTAAGTTATGATGCAGTATCCATGTTTTCTTGCACAACAATAACATTCACTAACCAAATTGTGATTTACGAATCGATGAATGTTGTAGACATCAATATTGCCGACAAACCATTGTGCGCAAATTGGAATGATGGTGTTGCCATCGAAGGTATTCTCAATCAGGATAGAACGGAGGGATACGCGGTACCTGGCAGAAACTTTCCAGAACAATGGACTGCTCAATATGACTCCTACAGATTTACTCCGCTTTGCGATTGCCCAACGGACTCTCTAAATGGCCTTGGAATAGTTCCAGGAAAAGTTTTTTGGGATGAGAACAGTGATTGTGAATTGACCCAAGGCGAATGGCGCATCCCAAATGTTCAGATTGACATTCAACCGGGCAATGGCATTGCGTGGACAAACAACAATGGGGAATTCGGAGTGCTAATGGAACCGGGTAACTACACCTTTACACACAGCAGCCAAAATCCATGGTATCTCATAAACGATTGTCAGAATGGTTCTATACCTGTTACGATAGTAGCAGATTCAAACGCGGTAGATATCTGCTTTGGAGATAGTATTGTTCCCGTAATTGATTTGGCTGCAACCATCACTACAGGTGCCATCAATGCATGTTTCAACAATTCTCAGCACGTATCTATTTGCAACTATGGAACAATTCCCGCAACCAACGTGGTTATTGAACTAGAAATTCCAAGTTTTACGGGCACATCTAATTCCAGCTTTACCTCCACTTCAGATTCTACTTGGACGCTGAACCTTCCGACCCTGAATCCCGGAAGCTGCTTAACCTATAATTTTACGGGCATTGCCGCGTGCGATTCGAGCATGATTGGTCAAGTTGCGTGCCTATCCATTTCAATATCAAGCTCAGATACGGATGTTGACCCAAGCAATAACCAGATGTGGTTCTGCGATTCGGTTGGCGTTTCGTACGACCCGAATGACATTCGCGTGCTGTCTCAATATCTAGGAGAAGGTTGGAGAACACAAGAATACATTGACGATAGTGATGAAATGACCTACATGGTGCGTTTCCAGAATACGGGAACTGGCCCGGCTTACAACGTGATTGTAAAGAATCCGCTTTCTTCTCACCTGAACCATCAATCCATTGAACTGGTAGCTGCCAGTCACGACTATTATGCGCAAATGACGGATGGAGAACTGAGCGTTCATTTCCTTGGTATTCAATTGCCTGATAGTGCATCTGACCCGTTGGGAAGTCAGGGCTATTTCATCTACAGGATAAACCAACCGTACGGAAACCCAATGGGAACGTTGATTGAGAATCAGGCCGAGATTTACTTCGATTTCAATGCTCCCGTGGTTACAAATACCACAGAGAACGAGATTCAGCTGATAACTGGAAATGACGAAGTGGCCATGGGCGAAATCAGCCTCTACCCCAACCCAACTACGGGCGAGGTCTTCCTTTCCAATTCAAGTCCGCGCAACGCGGTTCTTTCTGTAGAAGTGATTGACACACAAGGTCGACTCTTATCGAAAGAAACAGGAAGCGGAATCTCTAAAGTGGATATGAGAACCCTGAGCACAGGAATCTACCTACTTCGTATTCAGACCGAGAAAGGAATGCAGGTGGAGCGGGTGATTAAGAACTAACCCAATTCGCAATAAGCTTCAAACCATCGGGAGTCAACAGACTTTCTGGATGAAATTGTACACCGCAAACATCAAACGTGGTGTGGCGAATGGCCATTACCTCATCGTCATCATCCGTGGCAGTAACTTCTAGCTCGGCAGGAACAGTCACCTTGTCTATTACCCACGAATGGTAGCGGCCTGTGTCTATTCGGCTTGGTAGGTCAGCAAACAGCGGCTCATCCTTCTCTAAGATATTGACAGGTATGGCAACGCCATGATGAACCTGATTGAGGTTTTTGAGACTGGCTCCAAACGCTTCGCCAATGGCTTGATGTCCGAGGCAAACGCCAAGTATCTTCTTGGTGGGTGCATAGCGCTTGATAAGTTGGGGCATAATGCCAGCATCTTTTGGCAGTCCTGGGCCGGGCGAGAGAATGATGGCGTCAAATGCTTCCACTTCATCCAACGTAATCGCATCATTCCGCTTTACGGTAATATCATCGCAAAACTGCTCCACGTAGTGAACCAAGTTAAAGGTGAAAGAATCGTAGTTGTCGAGGATGAGTATTTTCACAGCCAAACGTAAGCGCACAAAAATGAAGAAAGCAATCCATACCACGAAAGCACCAGCAGCCATTGGTCCATACAGTCAGGCAATTCTTGTAAACGGCTTTTTATACACCGCTGGTCAGGTGGCGCTTATACCCGAAACGGGTGGCTTGGACATGCAAAGCGTAAAGACTGAGACCAAGAGGGTGATGGAGAACCTGAAAGCCATATTGACCGAGGCTGAGATGGATTTTACGCATGTGGTGAAGACCAGCATCTTCCTGTCGAGTATGGATCTTTTCGTAGAGGTGAATTCGATCTATGGTTCTTATTTCCCGGAAGGAAGCATCCTCCCTGCACGCGAAACGGTTGCCGTTGCTGGCCTTCCTAAAGGCGTAAATGTGGAGATAAGTGTGGTGGCGTTTAAGGGCTAAGCCCACGCTAAACAAACAAACACCACCCCACTCTATGGCTAAGTAAACCATCTCCGTGCGCTCGGCACTCGTGTTAGCTCTATCGAGCGTGTTTTTAATATTAAAGACACTGATATCAGCGCTATTTACATAAGCACAAAGACCGTCCGTACCAGCGAGATTACTGTCAGAAACACGTTTGCTTTAATGGTTAAGTGACCAAGTCAAACGCCTCTTATGCCAATAAACATGTTGCATCTGCCGCAAAGCTGGTTTAAATCCCAGATTCCTCTTCACACTATTTAACATTAGCCAATAGTTCTTAACAAGTCTACCCAATTGTTAGGTCTATTTTCGCAAACGCATGATTAAGCTAACAGGAATTAGGAAATCGTACCAAATGGGAACCAACCGTTTGGATGTACTTAAGGGCATAGACCTCACCATCAACGAAGGCGAGCTGGTTTCCATTATGGGTTCGTCCGGAACAGGAAAATCTACCCTGCTCAATATCATTGGCATCTTAGACGATTACGATTCGGGTACCTATCACCTTAATAATACACTCATTCAGAACCTGAGCGAGACCAAAGCGGCCCAATACAGAAATAAGCTGCTGGGGTTCGTTTTCCAAAGTTTTAACCTGGTGAGTTTTAAGAATGCCATGGAAAATGTGGCCCTCCCACTCTACTATCAAGGCGTGGGAAGGCGAGCCAGAAACAAGATTGCGTTGGAATACTTGGAACGTGTTGGCCTATTGGATTGGGCAGAACATTTACCAAGCGAAATGAGCGGTGGACAAAAACAGCGGGTTGCCATTGCCAGGGCTCTTGTTACCAAACCAAAAGTGATTCTTGCCGATGAACCAACGGGTGCACTCGACAGCAAGACTTCTAGCGAGGTAATGCAAATGCTAAAGGATGTAAATGCGGATGGAATGACGGTGGTAATCGTTACCCACGAACACGACATTGCCGAACAAACCAACCGTATAATTCTGATGAAGGATGGACTCATCTATAATGATGAATTAAAAGTTAAGAATTAAGAATTCACATAATAACAATGCTTTCTGAAACTCATTTTTCATTCTTAATTATTCATTATTAATTACTGAAAGTTGTTCGACCTCGATAAATGGCAAGAGATATTTGAAACCATCGGTAAGAACAAGTTGCGCACTTTTCTTACCGGATTCAGTGTGTTTTGGGGAATCTTCATGCTCATTATTCTACTTGGGTCGGGCAATGGATTACGCAATGGCTTTGAAGAAGAGTTCAAAGCAGATGCCATCAACAGCATTTGGGTGTATCAAGGCAACACCACTATTCCGTATAAGGGAATGCAGCCAGGTAGGCACATCCGATTTACAGACGATGATCATCATGCAATAGATGGTCGCGTGGATGGTCTGGAGAATGTGGCTTCTCGTCTTTGGCTAAACAGCAAAGACATGGTCTATGGCGATAAAAAGGGTAATTATCAGCTTATTTCAACGCACCCCGGTCAGTTTTATGCAGAGAATGCTACCATGATTACAGGCCGATTTCTGAACGAAATAGACATAGAACAGCGCAGAAAAGTAATTGTGCTCGGTCTTCCTATTCAGCAAGAGTTATTCCCAAATGGCGACCACTTAGGAAAAGAGATTAACGTAGGCGGCATCTCGTTTCTAGTGATTGGAACGTTTAAAGACGGAGGTGGCGACCAAGACAACAGACGCGGTTATATTCCTATGACTGTTGGTCAAATGGTGTTTGACCGTGGCAGAAATGTGCATGCCATGAGTTCTACCATTGGAGATGCCACGCCCGAAGAAAGCCTCGTTATTGAACAAAAAATCCGCGATCGATTAGCTGCCTTGCATCAATTCTCTCCTGAAGACAAACGTGCCGTTTGGATTAACAATACCACAGACCAATTTATGCAGGTACTAAATGTGCTAAACGCCATAAGCCTCTTTGTGTGGATAATCGGAATTGGAACCATCATAGCTGGCATTGTTGGCATTGGTAACATAATGATGATTGTGGTAAAAGAGCGAACCCGCGAAATTGGCATTCGAAAAGCACTAGGCGCCACCCCTTTCTCTGTTGTGTCGCTCATCATTATGGAATCCATCTTTATTACCACCATTGCGGGCTATCTCGGTTTGGTGGTAGGTGTTTTTACGTTGGAAGCCGTAAGTGGTATGATTGAAGATCCCGGCATTTTTCAGAACCCATCGGTAGATTTAACCACCGCCAGCATTGCCACCTTGGTGCTGATTGTAGCAGGAACACTCGCAGGTCTCGTTCCGGCCATTAAAGCAGCATCCATCAGTCCCATCGAAGCATTAAGAGAAGAATGAGCATTTTCGACTTAGATAGATGGCGCGAAGTATTTGACACCCTAGGTGCCAATAAACTGCGAACGGCCCTAACGGCTTTCGGAGTGCTATGGGGTATTTTCATGCTCATTATCATGCTTGGTGCTGGTTCTGGACTCAAAAAAGGAGTGACAAGTGAGTTTGATGGTTTTGCCACCAATTCGCTTTACGTCTGGACACAGCGGACAACCAAGCCCTATAAAGGACTACCTAGCGGGCGCAATTTCGGTTTGAACAACGAAGACACAAAAGCAATACGCGAATTGGTTCCCGAAGCCAAGGTGATTGCACCACGCAATGAGGTTGGCGGATGGCGTGGTGCTGCCAATGTGGTGCGCGGCACAAACACAGGGTCTTACGGCATCAAAGGCGATTATCCCGAAGTGGTTCAAATACAACCTATGCAAGTTACCGAAGGCCGATTGATGAACCAATTTGACCTAGATCAGAAACGCAAAGTTGCCGTGATTGGCGCCAAGGTGATTAACGACCTGTATGAACCTGGTGAAGAAGTAATTGGAAGCAATATCAGTATCAATGGTGTTTACTTCACCGTAATCGGCACTATTAAAACCAAGAAATCTGGCGGAGAAGCCGAGGATGATGCACAGAGTATTTTCATTCCATTGAGTTCATTTCAGTTAGCCTTTAACTATGGAAATTGGGTAAGCTATTACGGATTCATGCCCATTGATGGCGTCTCGGTGGCAGAGTTGGAAGCCAAGGTGCTGAAGGTCTTGAAAGAGCGTCATCGCATACATCCTGACGATGAATTTGCCTTTGGCACCAACAATAACGAAGAAGAATTTGCTGAATATGATAACGTATTCACTGGCATCGATTTCCTTATTTGGTTCGTGGGTGTCTTGACCTTAATAGCTGGAGTGATTGGAATCTCCAATATCATGCTTGTAATTGTAAAGGAGCGAACCAAAGAAATTGGCATTAGACGCGCCATTGGAGCCAGTCCACTGAGTATTGTAAGTCAGATTATCCTCGAAGCCTTGGTGCTTACCTCAATGGCTGGCTATATTGGCATTGTGCTAGGCGTTTGGGTAATAGAATTTGCGGGGCCGTTGATTGAGGATAAATCATTCAAGAATCCGGAAGTGAACTTTCAAACCATCTTAATCGCCTTGGGCGTGTTAATCATTTCTGGCTGTTTTGCCGGATTCATTCCTGCCTATCGCGCACTCGAAATAAAACCTGTAGACGCATTACGAACTGAAAATTGATTTTAACCACAGAGAACACGGAGAGAAATGGCACAGAAAACACAGAGAATAGTCGTTAATATCATGAAAAATCTTTCCTTTTCTGTGTTCTCTGTGAAAAAATCTCTGTGACCTCTGTGGTCAGACCCGCCTACCTCATCTGCTAATTTGCTAATTATCAAATCTGCTAATCAACTATAACATGAAATCATTTGTAAGAATACTTGTCGTTGTCATCATCCTTGGAGGATTTGGATACACACTTTGGCATCTGTACGATAAATCGCAAGAACCGCCCGTAGTGTTTGAAACTGAAAGAGCCTTTCAAACCGACATCATAAAGAAGACCGTGGCAACGGGCACCATTTCTCCAAAGAAAGAAGTGGCCATTAAGCCTCGCGTGTCGGGCATTGTAGAGAAAGTATATGTGGTAGAAGGCCAAATGATTAAGAGTGGCGATGCCATTGCCAAGGTGAAGATTGTGCCGGACATGGTGAGTTTAAACAACGCCAAAAACCGCGTGCAAATGGCAGAACTTGCCGTGCAAGATGCCCAGCTAAACTTTGATCGTCAGAAAACCTTGATTGACAAGGGCGTGATTGCCGAAGCAGAGTTTCAGCCCGTAAGAATGCAGCTCAAAAACGTGAAACAAGAACTGCTTGCAGCAGAAAGCAACTTGCAATTGATTGAAGAAGGCGCACTCAAAGACCAAGGAAGCAGTTCGAACACCGTTATCCGTTCTACCGCAACAGGAATGGTATTGGAAGTACCAGTAAAAGAAGGCAACTCGGTTATTGAGAGCAATACCTTTAATGAAGGCACCACCATTGCCACCATTGCCGACATGGGTCAAATGATATTTGAAGGAAAGGTGGATGAAAGCGAGGTTGGCAAAATAAAGGAAGGAATGAACTTGCTTATTACTATTGGAGCGCTGGAAGGACACACGTTCAACGCTAAGCTCGAACATATTTCTCCGAAGGGAATTGCTGAAAATGGCGCTATTCAATTCAAAATAAAGGCCGAAGTGCAGTTACAGAAAGGCGTCTTTATTCGTTCTGGCTATAGCGCCAATGCAGATATTGTGCTTGAAAGAAGAGACAGCGTATTGGCCATTCAAGAATCGCTGCTCATCTTCGGAAATCATCCAGATTCGACTTACGTAGAAGTGGAAACTACTCCTCAGACATTTGAAAAACGACAAGTGAAACTCGGCCTCTCGGATGGAATTAAGATTGAAGTACTGTCTGGATTAGACACCACAGATAGAATCAAAAAGCCGATGTAATTAGGCTTCGTCTTCCTGCGCTCTAAGCAAGTCAAACCATTCTATAGCATCCTTTTCATGTTCAAATACGCGAATCGGGCACCCATCCTTTCGAGTTGTAATGTAGACATTCGCCAAGATGCGATGCCCTAGCGTCTTTATAATGAGTGCTTCCGCCTTCTTGATAGATTCGAATCGTGGATTACGGTACTGATGCGCATCCATGGTAATAAGCGTGGTAGAATCTGGAACCACTAGATGAAATACCCTACGATTCTTAATCAAATCCCAGATGGCTTCTACATTCTCTTCCAATGCTTCATTAGAAATATCAACATCTGCATTGAGGTACGTTTTCACCACGTCTCCATCAATAAGGACAAGCGCGGTGGGTGTAATTACTTTTTCCAATACGTCAGAATAGGGGTGATTTTCTATTGTAAGCATCTTCGTAGAAATTGAATTCACTGACTAGTTCAGCTCCAGTAATCAAATCATTCATCTATTAAAATTAATCATTAATCGATATAATCAATCAATTAATCGAAATAAAATATGTTTTCATCTACGGATTCCAGTTATATTTAACGTAAAGTCTTCTGAGCATTAGCAACCCAGCTAAGAGAAATGCGTTTTTTGAGCATGTAAGTTCTGTTGTGGATTTCTGAGTTCATTCAAAGCCCAGTACCTACATTTGCTTATCAAATACCATCCAAATGACAAAAATTTTCCTCGCGTTTATCGCTGTTTTCGAATTAGCTATCAACACAGCATTTTCTCAGTGTCCTCCCGGAAACAACTTCGTAACCATCGAAATCCTAACCGACAATTACGGTTATGAGACTTCGTGGGATCTGCTAAACAGCAATGGAGATACGCTAGCACAAGGTGGTCAAGGTGGCGTTTATGGCAATACCACATTATATACAGAATCGGTGTGCGTACCAGAGAATACTTGCATGCGTTTTGAAATTACCGATCAATTTGGCGATGGCATCTGTTGCAATTATGGGCAGGGCTCCTACACCATTTATGTTGATGGAGTTGAAGTGAACACAGGAGGCACGTTCACTACGCATACATTCCACCTTTTCAACTGCCCTCCTGGTTCTTCATGTACTGATGCCTTTGTTGTTTCAGAAGGTGTTTATACTGCGCCTTATACCAACACGTGGTACAGCTTTACTCCTACACAAAACGGAACGTATGCTATTGAGGCTTGCAATAACAATTGCAATACAAAAATTTGGGTGTATGACTACTGCAACGGACTTAACTGGGCTGAGGACAATACCGCTTCCATTTATTACGATAACGACCAAGGCGGATGCGGCCCACAAGCCATGATTGGAGGCGCTCTTCTTGAAGGTGGAGTACAGTACTGGATTCGCATTGGAAGCCATCTTGGCAATTGCACAGGAAGCATAGACTGGTCTCTTACATACAACGGCCCTGTAGTTGGCTGCATGGATGCCACGGCTTGCAATTTTAATCCGTTGGCATCTGTTTCTGATGGAAATTGTTTTTATCCCGGCAATCCACTTTGTCCAGATGGACCTGACCTCATTGTAGATTCAACAGCGTTATCTAACTCACTTTATATGGACAACTTAGTTGTTCCTGCCAACGACTGCCAGGTAGCCGAAGGCTGCATGAACGGTTATGGCTTGCGCGACATTATCCGTTTCTCAACCCACATCAAGAACATTGGAAATCTGGATTATTACATCGGTAGTCCAAGTGCAAACCCAAGTCAGTTCGATTTTGTTAACTGCCACAACCATACACATTATAAAGGCTATGCCGAATACAAGCTGTATGATGTGAATGGGATTGAACTTCCTATTGGATTCAAGAACGGATTCTGCGTCATGGATCTTGAATGTTCGGGTGGTGGAACAGCTCAGTATGGCTGTAGCACTATGGGAATTTCTGCTGGCTGTGGCGACATCTACTCTTCAGGGCTTTCGTGCCAATGGATTGATGTAACGGATGTTGACACTGGACTTTACACATTTGTAAACACCTGCAATTGGGACAACGACCCCGATGCATTAGGAAGATACGAGCTCAATCACCTCAACAACTGGGCACAGCTTTGCATCTACATAGGTCGAGATGCAAACGGAGCCATGTATGTGAATCAACTACCAGATTGTCAGCCTTATGTTGATTGTCAGGGGCAACTCTATGGCTCTGCTCAACCAGATTGCAACGGAGTTTGTGCAGGAACTTCGCTACGTGGCGATATCAACACCGATTCTAATCAGGATATAGTAGATGCACACAACTACTCCACCGGTATTTTAGCCAACGACATTACCCCTACTATCTGTAACGATTTGAATGAAGATGGAGAAATTGATGTGTATGATGTGGCGCTGATGGTGGATTGTTCATTAACCAATGACGGACACGTTACTGGATCAGCTCACGATCATTGTAACTTCCCATATGGCGTTACCAATATCTATGATACGGTTCAGTTTAGCATTGGAAACGTGAACCACGTGCAGCATTACATCGACATTTACATGAAGAACCCACACAACTATGTGGCGGCTTATCAGTTCGAAATTTCAGGTCTTACCATTCAAAGTGTAGAGAATTTGGTTGACCCTCTTGCTTATCCTATTACGCCAGAATGGTCGTTAGGTCAGGGCGAAGTAATTGGAATTAGCTACCAAGATTCGTTGGTACCACGATTCCAAGTTCCTTCTCCGTTGTGTAGAATCCATTACTTCTCTCTAACCGATACGCTTATCTGTATCTCAGATATAAAGACGGTGGTAAATCAGAACTATGAAGAGACGGTTACTCAAGTTGACCCGTTCAACGCTTGTATTGTAGCCTTTACAGGAATCGATGAACTAGCCGATGGCGGTATTGAATTGAGTCTCTACCCTAACCCAATGAATGATTTCTCAACCATTAAGATTGAGAACAAATTCAACACGAAGATTTCAGTGCAACTGGTTGACCCTTCAGGTAAAATTGTGCGCGACTACGGTTCAGTAACTTCTAGCTCGGTACGTATCACCAAAAACGATTTGAGCGCGGGTATCTATTTTGTTCAAGTGAGCGACAAAGACCGCATTCTTACAAGAGAGAAGCTGATTGTTCAGTAAGCACAGCGAATAGCTCATGCAAGAAAAGGATTGGAAAGAAAAACTAACGCCCGAGCAGTACCGCGTGTTGCGCGAAAAAGGCACAGAACGACCATTCACTGGCGAGTACGACCTTCATTTTGAGGACGGTTCGTACTACTGTGCTGGATGCAATGCCAAGCTTTTTGATTCGGGTTCTAAGTTCGATAGCGGTTGCGGTTGGCCTGCCTTTTATCAAACAGCCGAAAAGGGTGCTGTTGTAGAGAAAGTAGACCGCACGTATGGCATGATGCGAACCGAAGTGCTGTGTGGTAACTGTGGCGGACATCTTGGACATGTATTCCCAGATGGGCCGCGCGATAAGACTGGAATGCGGTATTGTATTAACTCTATCTCCTTGAAATTTGAAGAGTGATTAGAGAATAACGTGCTGCAATCTCTGTGCTGACCTTCCATAATGACAAGGCTTAGGCACAACCCTGATGTCCATCATACAACTATCAATTCCATATTGGTTTATTTGAAGAGAACTAAGAATAAACACCATGAATAAGATTGAATTTAAAAAATTGGTGCTCGAAGCAGCCAAGCAAAGACAGCAAGAAATTATTGAAGACTTCAAACGGAGGATAAAAGAATTGAACAGTAATGAAGATACTGTTGAGGAAGATATGTTGGATCGCGACAAACAAGCCATGGATGCTAGCAACGACCATCTCATAAACGGTTTAGCCGATCAGGTGAATTTTGTGATTGAGGAAATGAATCTTTTAAATAGGATTCAGATTGGAGATTCTGCACACGAACAAGTTGCAGTTGGATCAATAGTCAGAACAGACAAACAAACCTTTTTTGCATCGGTGAGCATTGAAAAGTTTGAAGTGAATAAGCAAGATTTGTTCGGAATTTCAGCCAAGTCTCCTATTTACAAAGTGATGAAAGGAAAGAAAACAGGAGATGTATTTGAATACAACAAATCCGAATACAAAATCTTAGAGGTGTATTAAACTAGACATCGGTTAATCTCATTCTTCATGCACATGCTTGCATGGCACAAAAGTTTGGAGCTCGACTTGGATTTTTATGCTGTTCAAATCTCCTTATGGATATCAGTTTTGGGAATTATGGAGTGTGTGATGAGTATAAATGAAGTACTTTCACGGAAAGTGTTCAAACCCTGAAACGCAGGTATACTTCTCACTTTAGAGCAGGATTTAGTGTGTTAAAGATTAGGACTTCTAAGAGTAAATAAATTGATTACAGGAATTGTCATCCGAATTTTCAAGTATCTCCACAAAACAGTTTTCTTCTCGATTGACAATCGAAAAGAACATCTCCTAAATCTTTTTACTTCTGGTTTATACTTCGCTATAACCTTCATTGCCCTGCATTACATTGGGCATGCGTGGAGCACGTCAAACGCACATCTTGAGGGATACACTCCTTTATTTTCATACAATGGTATGGATAGCCTACTTGGCACAACTGGCTGGAGTGCACGGAAAATCGGCTTCATATTCCTTATGCCTCCTTTTACTGGCATCATTGCTCTTATTGTTGGGTTAATTTCCCTTCGTCTGGCTAGAACTAAACAGGTTCATTTCAGAACTTTCATGTTTTGGTTATCGCTAAACGGCTTATTGATGTATGCCTCTTATGTAACCACAGCATATCTTTCAGGTTTAAATTTTAACTCAAAATTTTTCACTGGATTTGTAAGTCTCTATGCATGGTTCTTTTGGGAAGACATAACCATATACGGTGTCCTGTTCATCCAAACACTTCTATGCATACCGATTCTCCTTTACTTCGGAAGGCTCATTCTTAGTCTCAATTATTCCAATTCTCTACTTAAACAGAAAAATGGTAGAATTATCATTTGGATTAATGTTGTTGTGATACCATTTGCAATTGGTGTACTGATTGTGGGAGCAGCAACTATTCCCAAGGATTTTGGGTATCAGTTTGCACGAATTGCTACCTTCTTTCCAATGTCAGTGATTATGGTTGCCGGAATGCATCTTTTTAGCACAAAAAATATTGTAGTAATAAAAGGAGGAATGAATGGTGTGTCCACAGCAATCCTAATTACAGCAACCGTTCTCCTAATAGTGTTAACTAGAACTGTCCTTAGCATATCAACTGGGCCACTTTGGTAGTCTTTGCTGTACGCGTCCTGCAAAAGACATGTAACCAAATCGGACAGCACTATATTCACTCTTTATTCTCTCACATTTCGAACTATGAAACGACTTTTACTGCCTTTTTGCATACTATTTATTTCGCAATCTATTCTTGCACAGGATACTACTTGGATTCAGACATTGGATTTTAGCGACATTACTAAACGAAGAGATTGGTACGTTTTTCCTGATGGCGCAGACGATTATCGTAAGATATTGATGTACTACACATTGAAATGTGATGCCGCCACAACTCAAGATGGTTACGCCTGTGGCGAATGGGATTATCTCACATATTCGTTTGTCTACGACCACACAGGAGTATTGGACAGCAATCAGCAAAATCATCCACATTTCCTTTATGGTGGAGATAATTTAGACTCACTGTGGTATACATCTGCCGCCCAATTTAACACCATCGAGTCCTATGAATACTTTCCTGTAATCGATGTAGTGAATTCGGAATCTGGTTTTACAATTGGAGGAGTGATGGGTTCCAACACTCAACCTCTAGGCGGATACTCAAAATCAAGGTCTCAATTCATTTGGACAGCTTCTGAATTGAACACTGCTGGATTATTAGCAGGAGATATTCAGCGGCTGGCTATTCAAATAACAGATTATCAAACAGACTTGGGAAGACTTACCATTTCTATGAAAAACTCTTCCACGTTGATTCCAATCGGATTCGAAGGTGGAGGAACGGTGGTTTACGACCAGACCACAGCATTCCCGAACGGAGCAAACGTTTACAATCTGGATTTACTCACGCCATTTACATGGAACGGAACATCAAGTATTCTGGTTGAATTCTCTTATGAGATGGAGGAAAGCCCAAGCCTGAACCAAACAAGCTTTTTCACCACAGATGACACTTCTGGTGTGTATGCAACAGGAGTTGATAACGCCATTGTTTTTGAGGATTCGAAATACATGGAGATTCCTTTAGGAGGAACAGATTTTGGAGATGAGATTACTGTTTCGTTTTGGGCTTACGGCAATCCGGACATTCAACCTGCCGATTCTTATTCGTTTGAGGCCGTCAACTCCTCAGATCAGCGGGTTTTGAACGTTCACCTTCCGTGGAGCAACCAGAATGTTTATTGGGATGCTGGAGAAGGAAGCAGTTACGACCGAATAAACAAGGCCGCGACTGTAGCTGAATATGAAGGAAACTGGGTGCATTGGGCTTTCACGAAAAATGCGGCTACAGGAAGCATGAAGATTTACAAAAATGGTTCGCTTTGGCATTCAGGAACTGGATTAACGCGGACTATCGGAGAAATTGACCGATTTGTAGTAGGTAAAGGCTTTGCCGGAGCGAATTCGCACAACGGTAAAATGGATGAATTCCAAGTTTGGAATGTGGAGCTTGATGCAAACACAATTGCTTCTTGGATGAATAAGCGGATTGATGTTTCTCACCCTAATTACACCGACCTCATTGCTTATTACAATTTTGACCAAGCAGACTACCAATTGACTGATAATTCTGGAAACGGAAATACTCCGATTCTAGTGGGTGCTCCATCCGTTGAAGCAAAAACTGAAGGCTACGGACTGGATGCCACGCTTACTTCCGACAGACCGCTGCTAACCTTCATTCAAGGAGATTATGCAACGCATTTAGATTCATCCTTAACGACAATCGTGGTTCCTCAAACACCAACAACTATATCGGAATTTGAAGTTGTGGCTAACGGAATTCAGCCAATTGGAAACACAAATGTCTATGCTGGATATTCTTACACATACCATGCTGATGGCACAGCTGATTCCACTCTTATCGCTGTAGATGCCGTTTCTTACAACGACACACTTTGGTTTTACCAAGAGCCATTCGAAGTTGTAGATCGCTACGAAATTGCGCGATACATTACACCTTACGGAATCAACCTAAGCTTAGGGCCTCAAGGATTTACGTGGGTTTATGATGTAACGGATTATGCTCATCTATTACTAGATTCCGTAGATATCGAGAACGGAAATCAACAAGAATTAATCGATGTAAAATTTGCCATGATTAAGGGAACTCCCATGGCTGAAGTAGTTGAATTCACCCGTCCGTGGGGACAATCTGCTTCGCTCTCTTATGGCAATTTGGATAATGATGTTTCCTTGCCTCCAATTGATGTAGCGGTTCATCCAAATGCCGAGCATTTCAAGATGAAAACACGTTTGACTGGTCACGGACATAACACGAGCAATGCCAACGGAGCCTATCCGCATTGCTGCGAATGGAAAGACAACACGCATTATTTGAAGGTTAACGGAAATCAAGCCGCCTCTTGGCACATTTGGCAAACGCATGAATGTGCCCAAAACCCTGTATTTCCGCAAGGCGGAACATGGCCTGGAGCACGCGAAGGATGGTGTCCTGGTGATGTGGTGAAAGACAACGAATTCATTGTCACCAACCTCGTTTCTGGTTCAAGCGTAAATCTTGATTATGATATCACTCCTGTACCAGCCAACAACCCCGGAATGGCTGGTGGAAACTACGTAACCGCCATGCACTTTCTTCAATATGGTGCTGCGAATCATTCGCTTGACGCTGAGGTTTATGAAGTCCTATCCCCTACAAACTGGGAATATCGTTCTCGTACAAATCCGTATTGCGATGACGCTCGAATCCTTATTCGGAACGCTGGAGAAACAACTTTGACCAGCCTCACCATTACGTATAAAGTTTCGGGTGGTCAGCCATCCACTTTCAATTGGACGGGGAATCTCAAATTCATGGAAACGGAAGAAGTTGAACTTCCAATTGATGAAGGAACATTTTGGCAAGGCGACAACACGTGGAAGTTTATTGCAACCGTAAGTGAGCCTAATGGCGGAACGGATCAATACGCTGGAAACGATACGTACACCACAAATTTTGAAATGCCAGAAGTGTATGAAGGCAATCTTATTGTGCGTTATAAGACCAACAATTTTCCACAAGAAAACTACTGGGAAATCAGGGACATAAATGGAGATGTGGCTGCTTCAAGAAATTCATCGGATGCCAACACGCTTTACGAAGATACCATGAATCTGGAACCAGGTTGCTACACCTTCTATCTTTATGATTCTGAGGACGATGGCCTTTCCTATTGGGCTTGGCCAGACCAAGGCACTGGATACTGCCGTTTGAAGCAGAACGGTGGCGGGTATTACGAAACATTTAAACCTGAATTTGGTGGAATGATTACGCACGGATTTTCTGTTGGCGTGTTGGCTAGTGTATTTGACAATGAGGAGAAAGAACGACTTATTGAGGTTTATCCAAATCCGAATCAAGGTGCATTCAAATTGGAAATGGCTGGCCTTTCTGGTGAATACACCATTGCGGTAATCAATAGTTTAGGTCAGACCCTCATCCAAAAAACGGTTGACATCAATTCGTTTTACGAGGAACAATTTGACATGAAACATGCCGACAACGGGCTTTATTTCGTACGAATTATTGGAGATGATTTGAACACGACTAAGAGAGTAGTTGTTAACCGCTAAACGCCTTTCGTTTTTTTCAAACGAACGGTAAAAGACATTTCTCGGAGTACGACATTTCTATATTCGCAACAAATCAATCTTTTCGCATGAAAAAACTAATTGCAGCGGTTTTTGCCGCATCATTTTCGTCAATAACACTTTTCGCCCAAGTAAATCATGGTGGCGAACCACTTAATTGGGGCACTGAAAACGTAGCTTCTATTGAATTTATCCGGACGCCTGTGTTGGATATGGAAGCTATTCAAACGGAAGATGCCGAAAATGACCAATACAAGGAATTCGGATTCCGATTTGGCATTGAGCATGCAGCCAATTTAAACATCGACAACAACGGAACATGGAGCATTGAAAATGACATGAATGTTTGGCGACTTGGAGTGAACGCTCCTCAAGCGAAAGGAGTCAGTTTCGTATTCAACGAATTCAACTTGCCGAAGTCTGCGAGTCTGTTCATTTATGACCTAGAAAAAACCCATTTCGTTGGTTCTTTCAATCATACCAATAAGCAGAACAATGGCATGTTGGCTACCAGCTTAGTTTATGGCGAAAATGTAGTTATCGAACTTCAAATTCCAATTTCTCAAGATTTAACAGAACTTGAGCTTTCTATCAGCCAAATTGTTCACGCCTACCGAGGTCTTGACTCAAAGTTGGAAGAGTTGAAAGCTTTAGCCCGCGGACCTTTTGGAAATAGTGGTGCTTGCAATATCAATATCAATTGTCCGGAAGGCGATGATTGGCAGGTACAGAAGCAATCCGTAGCGCTGATTGCTAGCGGGGGAAGTGCTGTTTGCACCGGAGCGTTGATTAACAACACCGCCAACGATGGTCATCCGTATTTCCTCACGGCAAATCACTGTTTGGGTGGTGGCGTAGGAAACTGGGTATTTTACTTTAATCATGAATCAAGCACCTGTGGCGGAAATACGGGACCTACGAATCAAAGTGTTTCTGGTGCGACTATTAAAGCTAGCAACGGAGGTTCAGATTTCGGCTTACTCGAAATCAATGGAGGGAATGCCATTCCAGCAAATTTCAACCCAGAATGGGCTGGCTGGGATAATTCGGATAATCTTTCTTCTGCAACTTCCGTTACCGGAATTCATCATCCTTCAGGAGATGTTAAGAAGGTTTGTCATGATACAGATGGCCCTGTGCAAAACACACAAGGTGGTGCAGAGGTATGGTACATTGGAGAATGGGAAGATGGCGTAACCGAAGGTGGTTCCTCAGGTAGCCCTCTTTTTAATCAAGATCACAGAATTATTGGCCAATTGTATGGTGGTGGAGCTGCTTGTTCGGGAAGCACGAATAATGGTCAACCAGATTGGTACGGACGTCTTGGTGTTTCTTGGGATGGAAATAGTTCAACCACGCGATTGCGAGATTGGCTTGATCCACAAAACACTGGAACAACAACCCTTGACGGCTACCCTACTGGCGCTGTCTCTTATAATTTGGATGCTGCGAACAATGGCCTAACGGGAGTTCCTGAAGTTTTGTGTGAAATCCAGTCCGTATCTCCAGTTTTTGTTCTCAAGAATAATGGAATCTCGAATCTTACATCTTGCACCATTACGTATAGCTACAATGGCGGAAATAACCAGACAATCAATTGGACTGGAAACCTAGCTCAAAGCGCAACAGCCAATGTTCAGCTATCCACTTTTACGGCTGCATTAGGCACAAATACAATTGCTGTAAGTATTTCATCTCCAAACGGACAAACAGATGAAAACGTGAACAACAATTCCACTTCACGTTCATTTGATTTGAACATTGGAGAAGGTCAAATAGAACTTACCATTCTTACAGACTCATATGGATACGAAACCTACTGGGAATTTCGTGGACCAAACAACCAATTGGTTGCCTCTGGAGGAAATACAGATGTTGGCGCAAACGGAGGTGGCAATCAAACAGCTCAAAATGGAGATCCTGGTGCTTATGGCGCCAACGCAACAATAACCGAAACCATTCAACTTGTTGGTGATGGATGCTACACGTTTTTGATAGTTGATGATTATGGAGATGGTATCTGCTGTGGATTTAGCGGAAACGGTTACTATACGCTTCGTGATGGAAACAACACCATTATGGCACAAGGTGATGAATTTGGTGGAGACGAAACGTCAGAATTTGGAATGGTTGGTGGCCTATCTGTTTCAGAAGCAAGCCTTGGCTTCGTTCGCGTTTACCCAAACCCAACAGAAGGAATTCTGAATATTGAAGTGGAGAAAGCAGACGATTTAAACAGTATTTCAATCTTAGATGTGGTTGGTAGAACTGTTGCTCAGCTTTCAACTTTCGGAAACACGAAGACCGTTATCAACCTCAATAATTTGGTTGATGGTGTTTATCACGTGAACCTAAACTCTGACAAAGGCATTACCACCAAGAAAGTGGTTCTGTTAAGAGACTAAAACCGAAAAGCCAATGAGGCAATTCATTTTTCTATCACTCATTATCGTGTCTGCCGTTGCTTGCAAAAACAACGGGCAGAACACGGGACAGGCTAAATCGGCTGAGGTTGAGAAAGCCGCTCCGAAGGTGAAAGAAATCATCATCGACAACAACCGAGCGCCCGTAAAACCAGACTTCTCTGTAATCGAAATGAGTAATGAGAATGACGTGCTAACGGTAATTGTCCGTTTCGGAGGTGGTTGCGAAGAGCACGATTTCAATGCTTATTTCTCGGGAGGTTGGGCTAAAAGTCTACCGCCTCAGGCTGCCATTACATTGGAACACCTCAATCCAAACAACGACAGATGTCGGGCATTGGTATTAGACACACTTCGATTCAACATGAAACCACTGCAATACAGTGGCGGAAATGAAGTGGTGGTTAAATGGAGTTCAAATCCTGAGATTCAAACGAATTACCGATACGGGAAGTAATTGAGAGACCTACTGGATTTCAAAAAACCTAGTAGGATTGTTTCAAACATTTCTGACCAATTCTGAAAGCTCCGAACGTAGCTTATCAGAAACCTGAACCAATGGCAAGCGCACGTTTTCTTCGCAAACGCCTAAGGCATTCAAAGCGCATTTAACACCTGCTGGATTTCCTTCCACAAACAGCAGATTCACTATATCAAACAAGCGATATTGGAGTGTTCTTGCTGTTTCAAAATCACCTGCAAGACTGGCACGAATCAGGTCAGAATATTCTCTTGGAAGCGCATTTGCCACGACAGAAATAACGCCATCTCCCCCACTGGCTATCAACGGCAGACTGAAGTTATCATCGCCCGAAATCATTAAAAAACCTTCTGGACGGTCTTTGATGATTTTCATGCATTGATCCAAACTTCCTGAAGCTTCTTTAATGGCAACGATGTTCTCAAAATCATGCGCCAAGCGAAGTGTTGTTTCGGCAGTGATGTTAGAACTTGTTCTTCCAGGAACGTTGTAAAGAATGATTGGCAATAGCGAACAATCGGAAATGGCCGCATAATGCTGATAGATTCCTTCCTGCGTTGGCTTGTTGTAAGCTGGCGAAACCGAAAGAATAGCTGTCAATCCAGTTGTATCAAGGTTATTCAATTGAGCACAAACCTCTGCGGTATTGTTTCCTCCAACACCTAATATTACTGGAATACGGCCATCAGTCACTCGCACCACACAATCTAACACATCATCCTTTTCCTGTTTGGTTAGGGTGACGCTTTCGCCCGTTGTTCCCATTACCACGAGGTACTCTACTCCACCGTCAATAAGATGATTCGTTAGTTTTTCGAGATGTGTAAAATTGATGCTTCCGTCAACGTTGAAGGGCGTCACCATCGCCACGCCTGTTCCTTTCAGTTCTTTCATGCAGTAAAGTTATTACGAAGTGCTGATTTGCGAAACTTGGAAATCAGCAATTACATTAAACAGACTACTTCTTTTCGCTTTCCAACATTTTCAGATAATGCTGAATCTGCTCAATGAAGTACGCTACATCTGGATTGGCTTCCACATCAATCATCAAATCATAGAAGTCTTCATAATTCTTTCCGAAACAACCAACTTTAAAGTGTGCTCGGGAGAGGCCAACGATGTAAAGAAGAGAAGTGAACTTATTGATGCGAAGATCGATGAGTATGTCAAATGGCTCACTCATGAATTCAACCACTTTTCTGCCTTGTGGTTTGTAATACCAATTGAAATCTTCCCGTGTAAAAAAGTCGAAATCCTGACTGGATTGAAGGAAAGAAGCGACATCACCTTTAGGAACGTAGCCCAAGGATTGCACTTTTCTCAAGCCTCCTCCACGAAGTTTGTCAGAGAATTCACGAATGAGTTTGAACGTGCGTTCGTCCTTGGCATTGAAGATGATGCCAATGCTACGGGCAGAATCCAATCCCATTCCCTGCACTTCGCGTGTTCGGATGCGCATTTCCTTCCGAAGGAAATATTCGCCAGCCAACTTGCGGATACGGCTGATAAACGGAATATCTAGAAACCACTTTTTCACATTACAAATTACGGGCAAAGTCGTAGAATAGATGGCAATGAATAATGAGATTTGTTAACATCAGGATAAATAGGCTAATCAAGTGGTTCAGCTTGGATGCTTACAATTTTTAACTTCGTCCAAATTCTAATTAAACAATGAAAAAAACTTTACTCTCAATCTTCGCCTGTTCCATCGCCTTCAGCTCTATGGCGCAGCAAACCACCCAGAATTGGGATTTTGATGGCACCAATCGCCAGTACATTCAATACGTGCCTTCCATTTATGATGGAAGTGAGGCCGTTCCGTTGGTGATTGTGCTGCACGGACTTGGCGACAATATGGGCAACATGGCTCAGGTTGGATTCCGTCAGGTTGCCGATACTGCCAATTTTATTGTGGTTACTCCCGAAGCACTCATTGATCAAATGTTCACTGGTTCTACTGCTTGGAATTCTGGTGCTGGCGTTGCTGGTTTTAGCTTGAATGCTAATGTAGACGACCTTGGTTTCATTAACGCGTTGATTGATACCGTGAGTACTCACTACAATATTGACCAGAGCCGCGTTTTTGCCACAGGATTCAGCATGGGCGCATTTATGAGCAACAGACTAGCGTGCGAACTCAACAACAGAATTGCTTCTATTGCGTCCGTTGCTGGTACGATTGGAGGCACGTTGACTTGCGCTCCAGGACAAGATGTTCCTGTTTGCCATTTTCATGGAACTTCTGACACACAAGTTGGATACGGAACTGCTGGTGGTGGTGTTCAAGACAATTCGTTCGGGAACAATGTAGTTGATTGGATTTCTTTTTGGAACACAAACAACGGTTGCGGAAACGTTACGCTGGAAGGACAATTTCCGAATTCGGCTAACGATGGATTTACAGTTGATTACGTAGAATATGCAGGATGCGACAACAATTCTAGGACGGTGCATTACAAGGTTCATGGTGCTGACCACGTGTGGTTAGGCCCAAGCAATGATGTGTTTTACACAACCGAAATCTGGAAGTTTTTCCTCGGATTGTCTCCAACAAATCTTGTTCCTGCGGGAATTGCTGAGAACGCCATTGCTACCATTGGCATTTATCCAAACCCAACTTCTGACATTTTAAGAATTGAAAACACGGAAGCCAAGATTTTGAACGTGTCTGTATTCAATACAGCAGGTCAGTTGGTGAAGGAATTCTCTAGCGCTTCAAACGCCATTGATGTAAGCAATTTAGAAACAGGTGTTTACCAACTTATGGTTGCTACCGAGAAAGGATTGTTCTCTAACTCGTTTGTATTGAGCCGATAAACTTCTGAGATTGGTTTGTCCATGAACCTGATATTCAAAATTTTTGTTTGTCGATTAGACTTCACAAATTTTACATGAGTTTTAGAACGGCCACAATACAGAGCTACCGAATAAATACCTACTGAAAAGGCGCTTACATCAATAAGCGAACTTCGTGTGCTAACATCAGATTTATTGATCACAACCTACCCAATTAGCAGGAGCTACCCCTCACCGTCCGCCTTCAAAATTGATTGCTAGCGGTTGTTCTGCCAGGGCAAACGTATTCAACTCGGAAGAAGGATATCATAGAATATGGAGCCGGGTATCAAAACACGGAAAGTGTAGCTAGCCTGTGTCCTGAAAATCCGCCAACAGCTGCAGCCATCTGTGTTGATTTGGTTCTGAACGGATACAGCGATTGGCATCTACCCAGTTATGATGAAATGGCCAGGGTACTATCTAACAGAAATGCCATAGGTGGATTTAATAGCGAAGCCCCACCTATTTGCTACTATTGGACATCCTCTGCGATTTTGGGAATATACAGCTCGTACATCTTTGGTGGAGACGGTGGTGGTTCTGGTGGATGGAATAGAAATAACCCCGCAAGAGTACGAGCCGTGAGATACTTTTAAGGAGACTTAATCATAAAAAAAATGGTTCAGTCGATTGACCTTCCAGGTTTTGAAAATTTTTAAGGTCTTCTTAAGCTGGGAAACGTCTTCCCTGAAAGCATCATCGCCTCCATCCAAGCATCTTGATTGATGCCAGATACAATTTCCTTCTCTTCTAAGAACTGAAGAACTCTTTCTGTTGGCATGTTTCCCGTAAGGTCGTCCTTTGCCATTGGGCAACCGCCTAAACCTTTAAGTGCAGAATCGAACCTGCGGCAACCACTATCCCAAGCGGCATCCAATTTCTCTTTCCAAGAATCGGGTGTGGTATGCAAATGCGCACCAATCTCAAGCTTCGGGAATTCCTTATTCAAAAGGCTATAGACAGCCGTGATGGATGCTGCTGTGGAAGAACCAATGGTATCTGATGGCATAAAGAGTTGAATGTCTAATTCGGCCATCTTTTGTGTCCATTCTGCCACAATTTCTGGATGCCATTTCTCATCATACGGATTGCCGAAAGCCATACTCAAATACATCAGCAACTGCTTATCATGCTTGATGCAGAGTTCTTGCACCTCCTTCACCCTATCCAACGCTTCTTCTCTGGTTGCATTCGTGTTTCGTTGCTGAAACACATCCGAAACCGAAAACGGAAAGCCCAAAATATCTACCCGTGAATGAATGACAGCGTCTAACGCACCACGCTTGTTGGCTACAATTACAGAAAGTTTGGTGGCTGCTCCTTCGTGCAATCTGTCCAATACTTCAGAAGTATCTGCCATTTGCGGAATGGCCTTTGGCGATACAAAACTGCCGCAATCCAACGTGTGGAAGCCACAATTCAATAAGGAATTGATGTAGGCAACCTTCTTATCGGTAGGTATAAAATCATGAATGCCCTGCATGGCATCACGAGGGCATTCAATTAGTTGTATGGCATCGCTCATAGCGCGAAGTTATGGAGTTACTGCAACTCGGTTGGCATAGAAGACATCTCTTCCGTTACCTCACCTGTAAGTGAACCTAAGAAAGCAACGATGTCTGAAACTTCTCCATCCGTCAAATCCTTGTTCAAATTGACTTTTGCCATAATTTTTACGGCTTCACCCAAATCGGCAACGCTTCCATCGTGGAAATACGGGTGTGTTTCGGTAATGTTTCTGAGTGATGGAACCTTGAACATGTATTTGTCTCCTTCGTTCTTGGTCTCAGTAAAACGGCCTTCATCAATAACAGCGCTCTTGGTGTATTCCCAGTAATTGCCGTAGACACCAAACTTTTGGAACATGTTTCCACCCAAAAGGCTTCCAACATGACACGAAACACAACCCGCATCTAAGAACGATTTCAGTCCTCGTTTCTGCTCCAGCGTTAATGCACCAGCAGAACCACCCAAATAATCATCCCATTTTGCTGGGGTGATAAGGGTTCTTTCAAACGCAGCAATAGACTTAGCTATGTTCGCGTATGTCAATGGTTTTTCCTCATCTGGATACACCTTTGCAAACAGCTCTTTGTACATCTCAATTCCAGAAAGACGTTCCACCAAGAACGCTTCTGACGGAATAGCCATTTCTACTGGATTGGTGATTGGCATTCCTGCCTGCTGTTCCACATCCTTGGCGCGTCCATCCCAAAATTGGGTAGAATGAAAAGCCGCATTCAAAACTGTTGGTGAGTTTCTGGTTCCATTTCCACCATTATCGCCAGGAGAAACAGGCAAATTATCGACACCATACGTGCTCATGTTGTGGCACGAATTACAGCTTTGCGTACCATCCTTCGATAAACGCTTATCGAAATAAAGCACTTTGCCTAAGTGTATTTTTTCTGGGGAAGAAACATTCTCAGCATTATCTGCCGATGTTGCCAACGGCTGATACATTTGGCGAGCACGTTCACCCACTTCTTTTTCAAGTTCCATGGATGCAGCAAAATCTGCCGCTTGTTGCTTTCTAGCTAGTTCCTCTGGACTTTCTCCACAGGCCACAAAAAGCATAACGATTGAGAGTAAAACGAACGATAGATATTTCATATTGGTTGATTTTGAATGCAAAATTAGAGACACAAACACAGCTGAATGTGATTTGGTTCACACACCGTTAACTAGTTCTTTCATCATGTGCTAATCTGCAAATGAGTCAATGTGCGAATATGCTACTCAACAAACGTAGGTTTTGACACGAAATTCAGCCTTTAACCACCAATTCGCTAATTCGCTAATTTGCTAATTCCCTCATTTATCTTCTTCACCAATGCTGGCCCTTCGTAAATGAATCCCGTGTACACCTGAACCAAACTGGCACCTGCATTCAATTTCTCAATCGCATCTTCGGCAGAATGAATCCCTCCCACTCCAATAATTGGGAAAGAACCGTTGCTCTTTTGATGGAGGTATTTGATGACTTCGGTGCTTCGCTTTCGGACAGGCTTTCCGCTCAATCCTCCTGCTTCTGCCAAGAGTTCTTTGCTCGAAAGCAAACCTTCGCGGGAAATGGTGGTATTGGTAGCAATGATGCCATCAATCTTCGATTCGGCTACGATTTCTACAATATCATCCAATTGCGAATCCGTCAAGTCGGGAGCAATTTTAAGGAGGATTGGGCGTGGCGTTGGAATCTTGGTGTTCTCTTCTTTCAGTGCATTCAGAATACGGAGCAAGGGTTCTTTGTCTTGCAATTCGCGCAAGCCGGGTGTGTTGGGTGATGAGACGTTCACCACGAAATAATCTACCAAATCGTGTAAGCCTCTAAAGCATTCCAAATAATCGTCAATGGCATTCTCGTTTGGCGTGACTTTATTCTTGCCAATGTTTCCGCCAATGATGAAGTTTTTATCGCGGTTCTGGAGGTTCTTTCTGGCCATTTCTAACCCGCCATTATTGAACCCCATTCTATTAATGAGTCCTTGATCTTTTGGCAATCGGAACATGCGCGGCTTTGGATTTCCATCCTGCGGTTTGGGCGTGATGGTTCCAATTTCGATGAAACCAAAACCGAGCGAACTGAACTCCTTATAGAATGATGCCTGCTTATCAAAACCTGCTGCCAATCCTACAGGATTAGGAAATGTGAGTCCGAAGAGTTCTTTTTCAAGTCGCTTATCCTCCACTTTATAAAGGCTTTCCGTGGCCCATTTCGTCCCCGGTATCTTCATCAGAAATTGGAACATTCCTGTTACCAAATGGTGTGCTTTTTCGGGTGGAAACAGAAAGAAAAACGGGCGTAGAATGAGTTTGTACATAGCGGGGCAAAGGTAGTACCGCAGCTTAATCGGCAAACAACCGATTTCACCTACAAACTACCGTAACCTTTACACTGTTGTTTCAGTAGGAAAGAACATGAAGTCAAACGTCATGAAACCACTCCTTCTCATTACCTTTTTCGTAGCAAGTATTGCTACAAATTGTAAAGGTCAATCATCTGAACTATATATATTTAAGGACTCGCACAAAGAACATTTGGAGTCGGCACGGAAAGCGCGTGCAGAAGCCAGAGAAAAAAACGTTGCTGGAGACATTTACATGCGTGTTCGCACACAGACTTCATTGAGCACAGCCAAGATGCAGGTGGACATGAAAAAGTCTCATGATACTACCATCAGAGTAACAGACATGAATGGCGCAGAATTAGCCATGCTTCACCAAGGAGAATTGAAAGAAGGCCAGTACGAATTCACGTACGCACCAGAAGGCAACCTTCGTAAACCGTTTGTTTGTCAGGTGATGATTGATGGCAAGACGGAAGCGATGAAAGTTGTCAAATTCAATTCGTTCTAGAGGGTTATTTCACAGAGTCGAATAGAGAGAAAGGAGTTTCACAGAGAACTTCAATCAGAGTTCACTTCCCCCTTTGGGGGATTGAGGGGGCTTCGTAGCATCTCCGTATGCGGAATCTCATCTTCCAAGTATTCCTTTCCTGTTGATTTGAATCCAAACTTCTCGTAGAACTTGAGCAAATAGGTTTGTGCCGAAATACGTATCGGAACATTGCCGTAATGCGCCTTTATATGCTCTAATCCGACTTGCATCAGTTCTATTCCAGCACCCGTTCCGCGGGCTTTTGCGGTGGTTAGAATACGTCCCATGGCCACTTCTTCATAACTCACACCTGCATCTACAATGCGTGCATAGGCCACCAATTCATCGCCATCAAAACCCATTAGGTGAAAGCACTTTCTGTCCTTGCCATCAGCATCTAGATACAGGCATTCTTGTTCTAGAACGAACACCTGTTGCCGAACACACAAAATCGTGTAAACCTCGTTTGCGGTGAGGTCATCAAACCGTTTCCATTCCCAACGTAAACTCATCTCGAAATTTTAAATGCAATTTGTGAAACACGCTTGTTCTGACCGTCTGCTACCACCAACTTTTGGGCAGATTCGCTCTCAAAAACATCCTTTAAATTCTTGACAACACCTGCTGGAATATTCTTAGCCAAGAACGCATCCATAAGTTTGCTGCACGCTACATTACCTGCTTGTGCTTGAAGAAGTTGATTCAAAACCGGCCTATTTTCTATCCGCTGCTGATTGGAAGAAAACCGCGAATCTGTAACCAGTCCATCCAATTCCAACACGTTGCATAGGGCTGCAAACTGAACATCCGAACCAACGGCAAGCACAATCATCTTATCATCCTTGGTTCGGAGAATTTCTCCGTACGGAGCGATATTCGGGTGCAACGAACCAATACGTTGCGGAATGTGGCCATTCATCAACCAATTACTGGCTTGGTTTGTCAGAGCCGAAACGGCTGCATCAAAAAGCGAGACTTCTACCATGGCTCCCTCTCCACCCTTTTCTCGGGTCAAAAGCGCCAACAGAATGGCTTCTTTTAGTTGGTGTGCAGCCAATACATCAATCAATGCCACGGGCATTTTGGTGGGCTCATTTTCGGGCTGACCGTTCATGAACATATACCCAGTCTCGGCTTGCAGTACCACATCAAACGCTGGCCTACTTTCATCTGGTCCAAAACCAGTGATGTTTGCATAAATCAATTTGAGATTTTGAGCACGAAGTGTTTTGTAATCCAATCCAAATCGCTCGGCTTGTCCTTTTCTATAGTTGGCAATGATGATATCTGATTCTGAAGCTAATTGCTGCACTTCAGCTAGGTCTTCCTTCACCTTTAAGTCAAAAAAGCGATGTTCCTTGCCGTAGTTGACCGAAGCGAAATAGGCGCTAGAATCAGAAGTTGGGTCTTCTGAAGCGAGCTTCCAACTTCGGGTAACATCTCCACCTGTTTTCGGATTTTCAATCTTAATAACGGAAGCACCCAATTCCGCCAAAAACGTTCCCACTGCTGGTCCTGCAAGCACAGATGCGAGTTCGAGTACTTTGAGTCCTGATAGGGGTTTGTTTGACATTTATCTCTTTTGTCATTCCGAGGAACGAGGAATCTAAGTGTTAATACAGCAAATGAGATGCTTCCTTCGTCAGCATGACAAACGCATCACTCCTCATGCTCCCTTCCCTTAATCCCATCAGAGCCTTTGATTTGCAACTCCAACTCTATCATTTCTTCCTGTTCTTCTGCCGATAGGTCTTTATCATACAGCGGTCGTAAATCGGGCTGACCAGCATTGACCCAAGCCGTGTACCACAGGCTTCCAATAGCATGAATGGCAGCACGCATTCTGCGTTCCACCATACCGTTTAGGCGATTGTGGTATTCTGCGGAATATTCTTGCGAATAGACTTTCATCAGTACCGAACCACGGTTTTCCATGGTGTATTTGCGGTCTGTAGGCCATTCCATGTTCATTTCGGCCTCAAAAAGCAGCACGCTGTCTTTGGCGGCATGGCTTGCTTCCACAAAATCCCATGCAAAATTGAGCGGGTCATCAATGTATTCGGCTCTTCCAACGAGGAAATCATACTTATCAGAAAACAACTCTGGCAAACGGCTTTCCCAAAAACCGTGAATTCCATTCTGGTTAGTCTGCCCTCCATTGTAGTTTTCGGTGGTGTGCAACGGTACGTGCGCATCGGCTATGTAATGCCCAATCTCTGCCGAATTGCGAAGAATCCTGTCCAAGTTTCCTTCAGAAAACGACTTGGTGAGGTAAAAAACCATCTTATCAATATGCCATGGAACAATGCCATAGGCTTGAAGCGTGTCTTCCGAATATTTCTGAACGGCATCGTCCCATTTACGCGGCATGTGGTTGAAAGCATCCATGCCTTCGCCATAATGGTCAATATCGATGTAATGGCGCGCCCCCTCCTCTTTTACCGCATACCGCCTCTTATCAGGATCAACGGCATGTTCGGTAACGTAATTGAGGTTGCGTTTGTAAAACCCAATCATCTCGGGCGGAAGCGTAAAAGTTGCCAGCCTATTGATGCGTTTGTGCGCAAAGAATCCCCACGAAAAAAGCATGTTGCTACTAAAGGGAACCATCAGCAACAGCACAAGCACAAAACGCAAGAGAATTCGGTTCAGCATTTGGCTGCCAAAATACGGAATAGCACAATTGCGCTTACTTCAGTAAAACTAGCTTACCCTCTTTTAACTCAGGAATCACATCGGTAATATCACGTTGAAGGCAGTACTCCACATCTTTCTCTAGGTGAGATGCGCCAAGCGTTCGCGGGGCGTAACAGCTTTTAAGGAAACTATTTTGCCAAATTGTTTTCTAACATCCTTATTGATTGAAAAATATAATTTTGAGTAACCCAATTCTTTGGAGACAATAGAACCCGTTTGACTTAACTAATTAATCATTATGAAAAAGAAGATAGGATTGCTTTTTATGCTCGTAATGCTTCAAATTATTTCGATTCAAGCACAGCAATTTGGCTCTGCCAATTTAATTGACGGTACGGTCTTCAGAGGCGAAGACATATTTCAAGGAGATATAGATGGAGATGGCGATGTTGATTTGGTTGTTGCATCCTATGAAACAGATGCCGACTCCCTTTTTTGGTATGAGAACAACGGTTCGGGGATTTTCTCAACCCCCCATTTTGTGACTTCTAATTTAGACATCGCCCGTGCCGTAATGGTAGCAGATTTAAACGATGATGGTGCCATGGATATTATTTCCGCTTCTCAAGCAGACCGAAAGGTGGCTTGGTACGAGAATGATGGAACAGGATTAAACTGGACAACACACAATTTAACCACTTCTGCAAATTATGCCATTGGTCTTGATGTTGCCGATTTGGATGACGATGGTAAGCTTGATGTCATTTTCACCGCAACAGGTGATGAGCAAATAAGTTGGTTTAAAAACCTGGGCAGTGGAGATTTTAGCGGAGAAATCATTATCTCTAACCAAGTTATAGACGCTATCAGTGTTTCTGCCGTAGATTTAGATAATGACGATAAACTTGATATTCTTTTTTCGAGTTGGGGTGATTCGATTGGTTGGTTTAAGAACAATGGAAATGGAAATTTCGGCACAATAAATTTTGTCTCAAATTTGATTGACAATCCAAAAACTGCTTATGCAGCAGACTTAGATGGAGACAATTGGCCTGATATCATTTCGGCATCAAACTATGATGATAAAGTGGCTTGGTATAAAAATGATGGAAGTGCGAACTTTGGAGTGCAACAGATTATTGATTCTACCGTGGACTATGCAATGACTGCCGAACCTATAGACATAGATGGGGACGCAGACTATGACATTTTGGTTGCAGGATTCTCTAAAGGAGAAATCTCATGGTATGAGAATGATGGCAATGCTTCATTTTCCAAGCATATTGTGGATACTACAGCGTCAAATAAATATCGAAGTGTTGTTGCCACAGATATAGATGGTGATGGCGACCTTGATTTAGCCGCAGTTGCTCAAAATAAGGTGGTGTGGTTTGAGAACTTGAATCCAGCAGGATTGTTTCCAATTGCAAAAGCACAAACTAATTTCTATCCAAATCCGATAATTCAAGAAGGAGAATGGTCTGTTGAAAAGCCCATTTTCGTAGAGAAAGTGACCGTATTTAATGCTGTAGGCCAAGTTGAATACGAATACTCCGTTGGAAAAATATGTACCGAAATACACATACAAAGAAACGACCTGAAGTCTGGATGCTATTTTCTAAATGTCTACGGAAATGAAGGAGAATTTATAACGAAGTTTTTTGTGGAGTAAGTCCAAAATCTACCTTCAAATAAGCCTCACCAACCTCCCTTCCCGCAACACGGGAATCACATCCGTTACATCTCGCTGTAGGCAGTACCTCGTTTAGAAATTATTTGCTTAAAAGCACTTGAACCTCTTTTAGCAACAGAGGCAAATCCATAACTACCGTTTTCCAAACAATGGTATCATCCACTGCATCATAGGCATGAAGGATACGATTGCGCATACCTTTCATTTGTTTGGCAAAGATCAAGGGAAACTCGTGGTCGGCTTTCAGTAATTGAGCAACCGCTTCACCGATAATACCCAGTTCGCGCTCAACTGCCCGTCTTTTAGTCTTATTGTCAAGATACTCCTGAAAAATCACGCTTGCCACCAAGATGTTCATCTATTGAAGCAATGGCCTCACCTATGTCGGCCAAGAGTTTGCGTTGCTCTCTGCTTATCATAGCAGCTGAACTTTGCTTTCGTTGATGCTTTCTATCAGGTAAGGATTGTGCAAGGTCTTTTCTGCCACTAGGTCTACTTTCCTACCCAGAAGCTTTTCCAACGCTTCTGCCAATGCAAAGTAATTATCCGAATACTTCACAAAATCCATGTCCTTCGGAAAGCTGAAAAGAAAGTCCACATCACTTTCTGCGGTCAATCTGTCCTTGGTAGCACTTCCAAAAATATAAGCACGCTCTGCGCCATACTTTCTAAAAAGCTGGCGAATGTCACTCAGTTTATTTTCGATGGTGGCTTCCATGGTATCACAAAGTTAAGGCAAAAGCCTCACCAACCTCCCATCCTTCAGCACAGGAATCACATCGGTTACATCTCGCTGAAGGCAGTACGCCACATCTTTCTCTAGGTTGAGATGCGCCAAACGCTTGCGGTGCGAACAGCTTTTAAGAAAACTCATCAGGTTTTTACGGCCTGTGCGATACACCAAACTGCTGGCATTGGCACTATCGCAATCGGAATAGAACTTACCGCTGGTTAGCAACAAGTTGGTAAGCGCCCCTGCAAAGAGGCTGTCTTCCATATTGAAACGGTTCTTCCACCCTGCACAGAAAATAACCACATCCTTTCCTTGTGTTAGAATGTAATCTGCCAATGCTTGTAGGTTTAAGAACGAACCAATGAGTACGGTAGCTTCTGCTTTTTCTGCAATGTTGATGGCGCGTGTACCGTTGGTAGTCGTAAGGGCAATTTCGCGGCCTTTGATTTTCTCGTTCATGTACGAGAACGGGCTGTTTCCGAACTCAAAACCTGCTACTACTTCTCCATCGCGTTCGCCACCAGCCAAAAAGCCTTGTGTGGCTAGTTCACGTGCTTCTTCAATAGTGGAGACAGGAATAAACGACTTGGCACCGTACTGAAAAGCCGTGACAATAGCCGAAGTTGCTCTGAAAATATCCACCACCACCACAATGCTGTTTGGTTTTGCAAACTCCTCAAACAACAAGGGCGAAAAACAGACTTCAACGGAGTTCAAAAGTTCAAGGTTTAAAGTTCAAGGTAACTGAAGGCGTTACTATTTCGAGTCAATGAGCCAAACCTCCGTACCGTTCGGCACTACCAGTTTGTCTACATCAGAGACAATCAAATCTCCATTTTGCCAGTTTATGCCAACTACGGAAGTAAATAGTTCAGACTTGTTGGGTAGTATCAACTTCAACTCACTTCTAAAATCAACGCCCTTCAAATTGGGTTTACCGCTGCCCGAAAGCAACAGTCCTTTTCCGTCTACACGAAACGTATCGGTGACTTTAAAAACCAGCAAATCTTAAGCTTTGTAAAACGGTGGTCGCACAACCTCAGCCTTAATGAGCTTATCGCGGATAAGGATGTAAATCTCGGAACCGACTTTCGAGAATGCCGTGTTCACATACCCTAGACCTAAGGCTTTCTGAAGGCTTGGCGACTGTGTTCCAGAAGTCACCTTTCCAATCTCGTTTCCTTCTGCATCCACAATCGGGTAATCATGACGAGGAATTCCTCTGTCAATCATTTCAAAACCAACCAGTTTCTTAGAAACACCTTCTTCTTTTTGCTTCAACAGCGCAGCTGAATTGGTGAATTCGTTTGTGAATTTGGTTACCCAACCCAAACCTGCTTCAATTGGGGATGTGGTATCGTCAATGTCGTTTCCATACAGACAGAAGCCCATTTCTAAACGAAGTGTGTCACGTGCAGCCAAACCAACTGGCTTGATGCCTTGCGCTGCTCCTGCTGCAAAAACCGCATCCCACATCTTATATGCGTATTCGTTCTCAAAATAGATTTCGAAACCTCCTGCACCTGTGTAACCTGTAGCGCTAATGAGTACGTTCTCAATGCCTGCAAACGTTCCTTTCTTGAAGGTGTAATAGGTCATTTCAGACAGGTTGATGTCTGTCAACGATTGCAATGCCTCCGCAGCTTTCGGTCCTTGAACTGCCAAAAGTGAAGTCTTATCGGAGATGTTAATCATCTCCACACCCTTAGTATTGTACTTAGAAATATGCGCCCAATCCTTATCAATATTGGACGCATTCACCACCAACATGTAGGTTTTCTCATCAATGCGATACACCAGCAAATCATCTACAATTCCGCCTGTTTCGTTTGGCAAACACGAGTATTGAATCTTACCATCAGTTAGCACAGCAACATCATTTGAGGTAACGCGCTGAATCAAATCTAGTGCGCCTTCGCCACGAATGATGAACTCCCCCATGTGCGATACATCAAACACTCCCACTCCACTTCTTACGGCCAAATGCTCAACCGTAAGACCTTCGTATTGCAACGGCATGTTGTAGCCTGCAAACGGAACCATTTTGGCTCCCAATTCGATGTGTTTGTTTGAAAGTGCGGTGCTTTTTAGTTGTTCAAGGTCTGAGGTTTGAGCCATTAGGTTTGAGTGTTGGTGATGAACGTTTTTCTTTTTTCGTTTTATCCTACTTCCTTCGCAGGATGCGCGAACAAATGTAGAAAATTGGCCGTGTTGGACTTGACCGAATAATGCTGCTCAATCTTGGTTCTAGCAGCAGCAGAAAAGGATTTCAATTCAATCTGCTTTTCGAGTATCTGACGGAGTGTTTGCTCCCACTCTTCTGCGCTGTTGCAAATCCAACCATTAGCAGCATGGTCAACAATCTTAGTGTTAACTCCTATAGGAGAAACGATGGCCGGAATACCCAGCGCCATGTATTGCAACGCCTTAAAACCGCACTTACCATTTGCCCATTTATCGTCTTCAAGTGGCATCACGCCTACATCCATTTTCAGAAGGTCGTCAATCTCCGTTTGCTTGTTCCAGGGAAGGAATTGCAGGCTTTTTAAATCAAATTCAGGTTTGCGATCGGCAATAACCAAGAAGTTGAAATCGAACTCCTTCTCCAGCTTTTTGAGGATGGGAATAAGTGCATCCAAGTATTTGATGGTAGAATGGGTTCCGGTCCAACCGATGGTAATCTTCTCACCAGCATATTGCTTTACACGATTATGAAGATTCTCAGTATCAATCGTGGTTGGGTTAACCACCACGTTCTTATTAAACTTTCGGGCGTGGTCGGCCAAATAATCGTTTCCGCAACTCACTTTCCAAGCCCACGAACACACATTCTCAGCATTACGATAACGCTTGAAGAGACTGATAACCGAATTGGTGCTAGAAGTATTCTTTAGCCAAATGGCATCGTCAAAATCGAAGATGACCTTCTTGCGAAATACTTTCGCAATCAACCACTCAAAAACAGGCGGACCAATGGCGGCTGCTTCGCGATGGATGAAGATGAAATCATACTTAAAAATGGTGAACAACTGAAAGAACCGTTTCAGCAATCCGAGTTCCACTTTCCAAACCTTGTGGATAAAGTTGCCCTGATCATACAGGAAAAGCATGGCCTTGTCGTCCAAGTATGGCTTTGCATCAAACTCAAAGCCGTTGCTTTTCAGAATATCAAAATACTGTTCGAAGCGGAACCGCTGGCTTGGCGCAATCCCCAAAGGATAAGGAACGAGAAAGAGAATGCGTTTTGATGGTGGGTTCATGCGAGCCTCGCAAAAATAGAATACCGTTGGTCGGATTGAAGTGAAGCGACTGTTTTTGTTTGTGGTGAGTTGCAAAAGAACGGTTACTAGAGAGGCAAGCCGCATACTATTCTTAATCACACCCGTAAAATCTCACCCTACGAATATCGGTCTTCCAATATTTTAAGATGGTGTTCTGTATGATAAATGGTGAAATAGAGCATTTCGCGCATCGTCAAATTTCCCAGCAACGGGTGTGGTACAGCAGTTTGGTCTAGGTTCTTTTCAGACCATTTTTGTACGTTTCTGATGAGGCTGTTCATTTCGATATCGAATAGGTTCACCAACTCGTCTCGTTCTTCCTTTTTCACTTCACGCGGAATGTATTGTCCCATGGCACGACCACCTTTTGCCAAAGCATCCTGATAGAATGCGACTGTTTGCTCATACGAACGACTTGGATCATTGACCTTGCCAAATTTCAATCGGAGTACCAATCGCGGATAGCCCATTCCTGCTGCTAATGGCTTGGCGCTTTTGATGAGATGAAGAAGATGTTGCCCCGCAGTCCAAGCTCCTTCTGGTGCAAATTCCATTTTCTCAATCGGCTTTTCCAAAAACCAACTTTGTAATGCCTTGGATTGATTTTCGAGCTGCGAAATAATCTCTTTTTTGTGGTAGTCCATGGTTCTAAATGTATGACATTTTCATAAAATCTGAGCTAAATGAAATACACTTTAAAAATATTCTCTCTGATTTTCAGTTACTTAAGTATTATTACGGTACTATGCAAAACCAAGTACCATAATTATAATATACATTTGTCCCAGTACTTTGCAATACAAGGTATCATAAAATCGAAAAACAACAGAAAATGAACACATTTATCATTACCACGCTACTCACCGCTTCTATGTTCCTACATAATGAGAGTGCCAAACTCAATGCAGAAGTGAAACAGGCCATAGAAAGATCGGTGGAGAATCCTCAATTCAGCCTTCCGTTAGAGCCCAACGAAAAAGGGTTGGTGAGAATGCAGTTGAAAGTGGACGGAAACGGAAAGATCCAGATTCTGGATTCAAACTTCTCTCACGCAGAATTGAACAATCTGGTGGCACACCAGATTGCTTCCATTCAAGTGGACAAGGAAGCAGCGAACGAGGTTTTCTACTACGAATTCCGATTCGAGAAGCATTGAAACGAATTAAAAACAAGACAAGATGAATATAGAGAGAGTTAAATCGCAGATGAGAAAGGGTGTTCTCGAGTACTGCATTCTCTCCATTATCAGTAAGGACGAAGTGTATGCTTCGGACATTTTGCAAACATTAAAGGATGCAAAGCTGATTGTGGTGGAAGGCACGCTCTACCCTCTTCTAACGCGGCTCAAAAATGATGGGCTGCTCAATTACCGTTGGGAAGAAAGCACCAGCGGACCTCCGAGAAAATACTACGGACTCACAGAAATGGGTCAAAAATTCCTTCAAGAAATGGATGCAACCTGGGAAGAACTGGTGGCATCAGTAAACCAAACCACCTCTAAAACCAAGAAATAATGAATAAGACGATAACCAGTAACATTGCGGGCTACGTTTTCCATATCGATGAAAACGCTTTCGACAAGCTAGATGCCTATCTGAACACAATCAGAGGCTACTTTAAGGACTCGCAGGGTCGCGATGAAATCATAGCCGACATTGAGGCCCGATTGGCCGAAATGCTCCACGAAAAGATTGGCGACATGAAACAGGTGGTAACACTTGACGATGTGAACCACGTAATCTCCATCATGGGACAGCCAGAAGCGTTTATGGATGATGATCCTGAAACTGAAAGCTGGAGCAGCAACAAAAGTGAATCTGGCACTTACAAATCAAGAAGATTATTCCGCGACCCTGATAATAAGGTTGTTGGTGGTGTATGTTCAGGCATATCGAGCTATTTTGGAATTGAAGACCCAATCTGGTTGAGATTAGTGTTGGCTTTGACCTTGATTTTCTTTGGAACTGGGGCCTTCCTCTACATTATTCTCTGGATAATCATTCCTGAAGCAAAAACGACTACTGAAAAACTGCAAATGCGGGGGGAGTCCGTAACCGTTTCCAATATTGAAAAGCGTGTAAACGAAGAGTTGGGAGCGGTTAAAGATAGACTGAACGAGCTTGGTGGAAACTCTGGCGCTAGCAAAAAAGTGGGAAACGGATTTCACCGTGCCATCACACTCGTGGGCAGTCTGGCAATCATGCTCTTAAAGTTCATTAGTAAAGTTATTGGCTTTGCATTCTTGATGGCTGGCGTAATCGGATTTATTGCTCTTGTATCAATTCCGTTTGGAGTTCCGGCCATCATCAGTTTTACCAATGATGGTATATTGAGCACCGTTGAAGCTCAGGATATTCTGAACAATCTCGTGGGTGGAACAGGCATGATGATTTGGATTTATGTTGCCGGCATTCTTACATGGGGCGTTCCCCTACTCGCTTTGGCTTACGTTGGATTGCGCCTATTGGTGAACTTTAGAAGTCGCCCAAAAGGAGTTGGTCTTGCTTTCACTTCGCTATGGATAATTGGCGTGGTTATGTCATTTGCGCTGACAATGATTGTAATCAGTGATTTTTCGAGCGAAGGAAACGATACCGAAACGGTTGAACTTAGCCTAAACGCAGACCCAAATCAAACCATTCATTTGGCATTGAATCATGAATTGGGAGATGATGAACCAAACGTAGAAGCAACCATTTTCAACTTGGATTTGTTGGCTGCGGGTAACTCCAATAAACTTTACGGAAAGCCAGAATTGAACATCAATATGGCAAAAGCAGGTGGTCCAAAACTGATAGTGAAACGTATGTCTCGTGCCAAGAAAAAGCAAGAAGCCATGGAACGCGCCAGCAAAATCAACTACGGATTCCTATCTACCGATACTTCCATTCTCTTCAACAGCTACTTCGAAATTCCTGAAGATGAACTGTGGAGAACACAAGATGTGGAGCTTGAATTGCTCATTCCTGTTGGCTACACCATCTACCTATCTGATGAGATGATGCGCATCATCTACGACATCGACAATACGACCAACACCTATGATGGTGACATGGTAGGTCGAAGATGGATTATGACACCGAAAGGCTTAGCCTGTGTGGATTGCAATGGACTGGCGCAACCAAAGAAATCATCAAACATTGATGTTGACATCGATGTGGATGACGTGACCATCAAGATTAAAAGCAAAGACAAGCAGATTGATCTAGAAAAAGAGAAACTACGCTTGGAAAAAGAAATGGAGAAAATCAAAAAAGAATTAGAGAGCGAACGTGAAGCAGATGTTGAGCATGAAGAAGCTTCTGTTCGTCCGCAAGAAATTCTCTTGAAGCGTATTGTAAATGCAACTTATTGGGTTACGCCAACTGTTCAGCGATCAGTTAGCATTGCTTATCCTGGATAATCTGGTTTAGAAGAAACTAATATGGTCGGCATCAAAGTGGGCGCGTAATCCATAAAAATTGCTTCAGTCGTTCCTCCTTCACAATGACGTTGAGGCCGCTCCGACAGGTTCGCAGCGGCCTTTTCTGTATATTCGCGAACTGGAAAAAGGCGGTAGAATATGACGGAAGAAAACGTAAAAACAGGTTCAAAAAAGGCACTGAGCAAGGAAGAATTCAAGCAAGAAGTCTTGAGTGATTTCCGCCTTGCCAATGAAAGTCGCCAAGCAAGTTTGATTGGACGAAAAGAGGTTCTCACAGGAAAAGCCAAATTTGGAATCTTCGGAGACGGAAAAGAAGTGGCGCAAATTGCCATGGCTAAGGTTTTCCAGAATGGTGATTTCCGTTCGGGTTATTACCGCGATCAAACCTTTATGATGGCTTCTGGACTTTTGACCGTTCAGGAATTCTTCGCACAGCTTTACGCGCATCCAAGTTTGGAGGCCGATCCATCTTCGGCTGGTCGGTCCATGAACGGACATTTCTCCACGCGCTCTATCAACGAAGATGGTTCCTGGAAGAATCTTATGGCGCAAAAGAACAGCGCATCTGACCTGTCTCCTACTGCTGGCCAAGTTCCGCGTTTGTTGGGATTGGCACACGCTTCAAAGGTTTATAGAGAGAACCATAAACTGCATTCTCAGACTCAATTCACAAACAAAGGAAACGAAGTTGCTTTCGGAACAATTGGCGATGCCAGTACATCCGAAGGTCATTTTTGGGAAACCATGAATGCCGCTGCGGTTACGCAAGTTCCGCTTGCCATTTCCATTTGGGATGATGGTTATGGTATTTCTGTTCCGAAGGAATTCCAGACAGTAAAAGCCAGTATTTCGGAGGCTTTGAGCGGATTTGAAAAAGGCAACGACAAAACAGGATTGCGCATTTTCAAAACGAAAGGTTGGGATTACGCACATTTGGTAAAGACATACGAAGAAGCGATTTCTGTCTGTCGCGCAGAGCACGTTCCTGTGCTAATTCATGTGGAGGAAGTAACGCAGCCGCAAGGTCACTCTACTTCTGGTTCGCACGAACGCTACAAAAGCACAGAGCGACTTTCTTGGGAAGAAGAATTTGACTGCATCAAGAAACTTCGTGAGTTCATTATTGATAAAGGAATTGCAACCGCTGAAGAATGCGATACAATTGAAGCAGAGGCTAAAAAAAGTGTTCAAACGCAGAAAAATGAAGCTTGGAAAGTCTTTGTTTCTGAGATTGAAGGAGAACGAGATCAGCTTATTCCAATGCTGGAAACTGCTAATCTGCAAGAGCTTGCAAAAGGATTGAATACTGGTTTTGCTCCAAGTAGAAAAGAAGTGATTGGTACAGCCAGAAAAGCCCTTCTGAAATTAGGCGGAAGCAAGGATTCAAACACAGCCAAACTAGCCGAATGGTTGAAAAACCAACAGGCATTGAATGCTGAGCGTTACAACTCATTTCTAGAAAGTCAAACAGCCAATAGCGCACCTAAAATTGCAGCGGTTGCTCCAGAATACGCCAGCGATACAAAGCAGGTTGATGGTCGTGAAGTGTTGTTAAACAACTTCGACAAGATATTTTCTGATAGAGATGATGTCGTTGCCTTTGGCGAAGATCTCGGAAGCATTGGAGGTGTAAACCAAGGATTTGAAGGGTTACAGAAAAAGCATGGCATCAATCGCATTTTCGATGTGGGAATCCGCGAAGCGAGTATCATGGGACAAGGAATTGGAATGGCGTTGCGTGGTCTTCGCCCGATTGCTGAGATTCAATACTTGGATTATTTGCTTTATGGCTTACAGCCGTTGAGCGATGATCTTGCTTCACTTCAATACAGAACCAAAGGCGGTCAGAAATGTCCGTTAATCATCCGAACTCGTGGGCATAGATTAGAAGGAATCTGGCACGCAGGTTCTCCAATGGGAATGATTATCAACGCATTGCGAGGTATTCATATTTGTGTTCCACGAAACATGACGCAAGCAGCAGGTTTCTACAACACGCTTTTAGCTTCTGACGATCCAGGATTGATAATTGAGCCTTTGAATGGCTACAGAACCAAAGAGAAATTGCCCTCCAACTTGGGTGAATTCAAAACGCCTTTGGGTATTCCTGAAACGCTTACTCAAGGGACAGATCTTACGATTGTCACGTACGGTTCGTGCGTAAATCTTGCACTAAGAGCTGTGGAAGAATTGGCCGTGGTTGGTATTTCGGCAGAGCTGATTGATGTACAAACGCTACTTCCATTCGACACAAATCATTCGATTGTAGAATCGCTGAAGAAAACTAATCGGTTGTTAGTGATTGATGAAGACGTTCCTGGCGGTGCTTCAGCCTACATTCTTCAGAAGATTTTGGAAGAACAGAAAGGTTATTTCCACCTAGACAGCCAACCTAAAACGTTGACTGCCCAAGCTCACAGAACAGCTTACGGAACTGATGGCGACTACTTCAGCAAACCAAGCGTTGAGGATATGGTTGAAGCTGCTTATGCGATTATGAGCGAAGTCAACCCACAGAAATATCCGAACATTTTCGGGTAAGCCATGGAAAACCGTATCACCGAAAGTTCTTCCAACTACAACGACCTCGAAAAGATGTCTGTTAGCGAATTGCTGACCAACATCAATCGCGAGGATAAAACCGTACCGCTTGCTATAGAAAAGGCACTTTCTGAGATTGAAGCCTTGATTAATTGTGTCGTTTCCAAGATGGAAAACGGTGGTCGACTTTTCTACATCGGAGCTGGAACCAGCGGACGATTGGGAATTGTGGATGCCTCGGAATGTCCGCCCACGTATGGCGTTCCACACGGATTGGTCATTGGAATAATTGCCGGTGGAGACAAAGCCATTCGCAAAGCGGTTGAGTTTGCAGAAGACAGCGAAACCGAAGGTTGGAAAGACCTATCAGAACATGCTATTTCTGATAAAGATATCGTGGTTGGAATCAGCGCCTCGGGAACTGCTCCGTATGTAATTAGTGCATTGAAAAAATGTCAAGAAAATGGCATCGCTACAGGTTCCATTGCTTGCAATCCAAATTCGCCAATGGCTGAAGTTTCTGACTTTCCTATCGCTGTTGTAGTCGGGCCAGAATTCGTTACAGGAAGTACGCGCATGAAAGCTGGAACCGCGCAAAAGTTGGTTCTGAACATGATTACCACCACAACCATGGTAAAACTGGGCAAAGTGAAAGGCAACAAAATGGTTGACATGCAATTGAGCAACAACAAATTGGTTGACCGTGGCGTTCGCATGATAATGGAAGAAACTGGAGCTGAACGCACCCTCGCGGAGCAACTTCTAAGTAAGAACGGAAGTGTGCGAAAAGCAGTAGACGCCTTTCGTAGTGAGAACAAATAGGTTTCGACTTCGCTCAACCAAGCACGTTTCCCTGAGCGCAACCGAAAAGTTTTCATTCTTAATTATTCATTCCTAATTCTTAATTGAAATAGTGCATTCCATTGAACCATATTACCGCTGGCGCGATTATTACATCGCAGAAGAAGACATGCAATCTCCGTTTTATGGTCGTGAGTATAGCGAGTTTGAATTCACGAATAATATCTACGATCACGCGCTGCATCCTCAATGGGACAGCATCGACTCTCCTACCCTATTTCTGAAAGTTCTTTATGCTGATTACGAGCAAGGTTTTACCATTATCGAATTTATTGGCGAATGGAACGATTTGTTGCACAACGACATCATGACGTTGAAGCGTGACTTCATCGAATTGATGATGCAGGAAGGAATCAACAAATTCATCCTAATTGGAGAAAATGTGCTCAATTTTCATTATTCGGACGAGGAATATTATGCCGAATGGTTTGATGAAATTGAAGATGGCTGGATTGTCGGACTCAACTTCATGGAACACGTAATCCGCGAAATGCAGCAGGTTCAAATTGACTATTACATCAATTTAGGTGGACGTTTTCAGGAAATCAACTGGCGCACGTACAGCCCAATGGAACTGTTCGAACTTATTGATGACCTAGTTACCAAACGCTTTCAAGCCTAAACTTTCCTTTTGAGTTTTCGGACTTGCCGCAGCAAGCCCCTACGAGTATCTTCGCACCCACTATGCGCGAAAACGAAACAGAACAGAACATTGTCTTTGGAATTCATCCTGTGATGGAGGCAATTGAGGCGGGAAAGGAAATTGAGAAGATTTACCTTAAAAAGGATTCAACCAACCCTGCTATCAATGACATAAAGCGAACGCTAAAGAGCAAGCGAATTCCGTTTCAGGAAGTGCCGCAGGAAAAGCTTTTTCGACTTACGCGAAAGAATCACCAAGGCGTAATTGCCCTTCTTTCTCCAATCGAATATCAAAATTTCGAAGAGGTTGTGAGACGTGTAATCGAAAGTGGCGAAGCTCCGCTTGTATTGGTGCTAGATCGTGTTTCAGATGTTGGGAATTTCGGAGCAATCTGCCGTTCAGCTGAATGTGCTGGCGTTCACGCCATTCTGATTCCTATTAAGGGAAGCGCACAGGTCAATTCGTATGCAGTCAAGAGTTCCGCTGGCGCAATATTCAATATTCCAATTTGCAGAACGGGGCATATTCTTTCTGAGGTTAGAAACCTACAGGAAGCAGGTCTCCGCGTGGTTGCATGTTCTGAAAAAGGGACTGACACCATTTATAATTCTGAACTTTCTGGACCGATGGCAATCATCATGGGTTCTGAGGAAGATGGAATTGGCGAAGGGCTTTTGGAGATTGCCAAGGAACATATCAGTATTCCAATGGCTGGTGCCACCGGTTCGTTGAACGTGTCGGTTGCAACTGGAATTGTGCTCTTTGAACGGCTCAGACAAGCATCGCATGTTGGGTAAGACCGAAAAGGTCATACTTGCTTTCATCCTTTTTATCGGGGCGGTTCTCCGTATTTACAACTTCTGGGATTTTTCTCTTTCCAATGATGAGTTGAGCGCCTTGGCACGCTTGAATTTCGATTCCTTCTCTGACCTTATCATGAATGGCGTTCGTATTGACGGACATCCAGCCGCTGCGCAAATCATTCTTTGGTACATGACCAAATGGTTCGGAAATAGCGTTTTTGTAGTAAGACTTCCTTTCATAACTGCTGGAGTTCTCTCTGTTTATTTCATGTTCAGATTGTCGAAGGAATGGATTAGCACTTCGGCAGGTTTACTGGCCGCTGCTGCTTTTGCCACGCTGGAATTCCCACTGCTTTATAGTCGAATTGCGCGTCCGTATGCCTTAGGAATGCTGTTTGCCTTGATGGCCGCCACCTTCTGGATTAGAATTGTAAAGCAAAATCAGAAACCGAGTGATTTTGTTTGGTTGGCTTTCAGTTTGGCTTTGTGTGCCTATTCACACTATTTTGCTGCTTTGACAGCTGCAATTCTTGCGTTCGCGGGAACATTCCTCGTTAAGGGAAAGAATCTGAAATTGTATTTGCTTGCACTGATTGGTGCTTTTCTGCTCTATGTCCCTTACGTACCGATTTTTCTTCATCAATTGAGCTTAGGAGGAGTTGGACAGTGGCTTGGGCCGCCCGAAAACTCGTGGATTTTCAAACATCTCCACTACGTTTTTAACGATTCAGCGTTTGTGATTCTTGCGATTCTGGCAATAGCAGTCGCTGGCTTCGTCATATTCAAACCAACAAAAAACTTTCAGAATCACGTTTTACCATTTCTCCTTTTTCTTTGCCCGTTTTTAGTCGGATTTTACTACTCAAGAAACGTAAATCCTGTGCTTCAAGACAGCACGCTTCTGTTCTCATTTCCATTCTTCTTGGTTTTTCTTTTTTCTGGATGGAATGATGGAAAGGAAAAACTCACTTACGCGGCAACAGGCATTCTCCTATCAATCACACTTTTCAGTACAATCGTAGAAAAACACTTTTTTCAAACCAATCATTTCGGGGTTTTCAAGGAATTGGCGAATCATATCGTTGATTGGAATAAAGAAGTTGAGGATAACGCACTTCTGATCGGAGATTTCAACTATCCATTTTACATCAATTATTACATCGAAAAACAAGAACCGATTAAACTCGCTCTGTACCGAACAACGGATGAAACAGGTTTGGCGGAATTGAAATCGATGGTTGACACATGTTCTAAGGAATTTGTGATTTATGCTTGGTCAACCGTGAATCAAGCACCAGAAGTAGAAGCAATCATTCAGGAGAAATTTCCGATCGAAGTGAAACGAAAAACCTATTTCAACTCGGAAGCTGTGATGTTCCGAAAAGGTAAAAAACCAGAACCTAACTATACGTTCAACTTTGAAAAAACGGATGTCTGGAACTTGAATCTCGATGCGATTCAAACCGACTCATCGGGAATTCGAAGTGTTCGTATCTCCCCGGAAAACCCATACGGACCAACGTTACAAATTGCGCTTTCTGAACTCGTTGTAAAAGGTTACTCAGAGTTGTGCGTAAGAGTCGAATGCGCTGAAAACGATAAGGATAATCCCCTACAAATGGTTTTTGACCAAGGAAATGAAAGTGGTGGTTACGCTTGGGAATCGGATGCTTTCAAACTTCAATTCAAACAAGGCGGACCGACTTGGGGAGTATTTTACTATAAGCTAAAAGAGGCTCAAACCGAAGCGGATGTATTGAAAATCTATCCTTGGTTATCCGAAGGAGAATCGGTGAAATTGAAATCAATGGAAATTAGGCTCCGTTAAACCCGCATTCCAATCACCAAAACGTCATCTATCTGTACCAGGTCGCCTATCCAAGCATCAAATCTGTTTCCAATCTCTTTTACCTGCTTGCGCGGACTAAGCTGGTGAATTTCCAACAAAAGTCTTCTGAATTGATCGTACTTGAATTTTTTACCCTGTGGTCCACCAAACTGATCGGGGTAACCATCAGAAAAAATGTAAATCATATCTCCTTCCTTAAGATCGAAAGAATGATTTGTAAAGAGGCGAAGTTTATCATCTATAGAAAGTCCAATCGGGAATTTATCGCCTTTTGTTTCCATCAAATGACCATCACGAATAATGTAAACTGGATTATAAGCTCCAGCATACTGTATGGTCATATTCTTGTAATCGATGGTCACCAAGGCAATGTCCATCCCGTCCTTTATTCCGACTTCATTAATATCTGCCTGAAGCGTAAGTGTGCTACTTACACCTCGGTTCAGACTATCCAAAACCAACGATGGAGTGGTTAAGCCTTCTTCCCGAACAGCAGCGTTTAGCGCATTATTTCCAATGATTGACATAAACGCTCCAGGAACTCCGTGCCCAGTACAATCTACTGCCGCAATTAGAATTTTATCGTCAAATTCTTGTAGCCAATAAAAATCGCCACTCACAATATCGCGAGGGCGATGAAAAACGAAGGATCCTGACAACAGCTTTTTAAACCGTTCCTCGGAAGGAAGGATTGCATTCTGAATAAGTTTAGCGTAATGAATACTACTTAGAAGGTCTTCATTCTTCTCGTTGAGCTCAACCAGTGCTTTTCCAATCTTGTTCTTGGCCTGATTCAACTCCACCGAACTCAGTTCGATGGCTCGTTGAAGCAACTTTAAATTTTCCTCATAGTGGTTATACGCGTCATTGACAATAGCCAAAAGAGCCTCCATCTCCGAAGGGATGGGGGCGCCTCTCACGTACTTTCGTATCTGTCTATGAAGAAGTTTACTATCGTACACTTTTATGCCTCGGCAAACGTGGTTATGGTCATAGTCTGATTATGCAATTCACATCTTGCAGATTCAACAACCGGTGAAATTTCTCCGTACGAATAGAATCCGGTAATGGTTACCCCATCGCCAAGAACCTCTTTAACAGCTTCAACTTCTTCGTCAATTCGCTGACCAAGAATGAGCTTTCTACCAACACAACTGATGAGCAACGCAAGCTTATCGCTTGAATTTCCACCTTTTTGAGTAGTATGTTCGGCTGCCAAATTTGCACCTTCTATCAATTTATCGAAGTTGGCCTTCATCAATCGAACGTAGCAACCTTCTGGAATATCTCCAGCAAAGGTCATGCTGTTCTTCTCTTCATCAACGGCCAAAACGGTTCGCACAATTGTATCAGAATCTTCGTCAAATTTCAACCCTAAAGGGAAGAGAAGTGCTGATCCTGGCAATTCTGCTGCCTTGTCGCCCAAATACATTTTGTAAAGATCAAGGGCTGATTGTCCATCTAATTCGTAAAGCACGTTTCCTTCCGATCGAGTGACTAAACGCTCTGCTCCAAAGTTATCCCAGCCTCCAACAGAACCGTAACCAACTTGTAAATCAGCACCATAAAAACCAACAGCAACAATCTGCATTTCTGAAGGTGCAGCATTCAATCCTACCAATGTTTTACTAAAGTTGGCAGCATCGCCTGCCAATCCACCAGTACAAGGAACATCTTTATCTAAGGCTGAATTGATTCCTTTCACGATTTCGCTGCCATTCACATGCAGTCCGTCTGAAAGGAGAAAAACGTGCGCAAGACCTTCGCCTTCCAACTTTTTTGCCATTTGAACCCCAGCATCAAAACTATCCTTAGCATCACTAATGCTCATAGAAATAGCCCGAAGTTTGGTTTTCTCGAAGCTAATGGCGGTAACAGCCAAGGAATCGTCATAAACCAAATCTTCCATGATTTCACCAGATGTACTTCCTAGCACAATATCTGCTGACGGGTAAAAAGCTTTTATTTCGCTGTATTTGGAAGCATCTTCAAGCAGCGTCCGAGACCCGAACACCAACACTAAATTTGCCGAATCTTTTAGATTCTCGTTCTTAATTTCCTGCCATCCGCCTTCAGCAGTCCACTGTCTTTGTTCCGTTTTCATCAATTCAATTCCTGATTTGTAAGATAGGGAGTGCAACGACTAAGGTCACTCAAGGTTACGATTAAGCAAGGAAAATTGGCTTTAATAAGACAGTCCACGTATTTCACGTAATTACATCTATGAGAATTGCATATTTCAAACATGCAATATGTAATGAATTTTAGATGATTCCGTGAAGAGATGCTCCTTTCTCCCCTAGTTTATCTACGCATTTCTCAACTATCGAATCTTTAATCAATGGTGGAGCGTGATGAGGTTTTACTCGGGCATCAAAAATGACCGAACCAGTGCAACCCCAATGCTTATTTTCAATGAATTCGGCAACGCCATGAACATCATGAGATGGATTGCTTCGCGTGAATGTAACCCAGAGAAAATTATTGAGGTTTCGGGCTGTGAATTCGCTGTCATCAACGACTGAAATCAACGGAAATCCTTTTAGTTTTTCTTGTTGAGATTCAAGTACGGATGTAAGTTTTTGAATGTCCTGTCCGTCAACATATTTCGATGCTTGAATAGCCAAAACACCCGCAAAAACCACCTTCGGAATGGAGAATCCATCGGGCAAAGTCAATTCAGGAATTTCTGTACTCAACGCACGCTTCTTCTCTCCTACTGCGGCCACAATAAGCTTAGATCCGCTGTTAATATCTGTTCCGCTGTAATCGAGCGTATCAATTGTTGTTTTTGTCTGAAAATGGAGATCACGCGTTGGATCAATTCGTTCAAGCAAATGCTTGAAAAACGCTTCTTCGTCTTTCGCTTTTGGCGTGGTTGAGTCCTGCTTCGCGATGATGAACAGAAACTTGGCCAACGACATTTGATTGAACCCGAGAATGGCGTTTGCTGTTGTCAGCAATTCCTGCGGACGCTGAACTTCCAAGTAAGGTGTGTAGCGCTCGCTTCCAACCGCCAGCAATAAAGGATGAACACCAGCTGCATCAACCGCATTTACTTCGTATAAACCTGGGATTGTTTGCGGAATAATCGAACCCGTAATCTCATGAATCAAAGCACCAAAACTGGTATCTTCTTGAGGTGGTCTTCCAACAACCGTAAAAGCCCAAATCCCATTCTTCTTGGCAAGTACTTTTTTCACGCGCATCAACGGAAAATCGTGCTTGAGACTGTAATAACCTAAGTGATCACCAAATGGTCCTTCGGGCTTGTTTTCCATCGGGTGAACCTCACCCAAAATGACAAAATCTGCATCTGAAGAAACAGTAAAACCATCTTGTTTGAAATGACGAAAATTCCGTCCGCCCAAAGCACCAGCAAAAGCAACTTCGGGTAATCCTTCGGGTAATGGCATAACGGCTGCAAACGAATGCGATGGAGGTCCACCTACAAAAACGGCAACTTTGAGCGGTTGTCCCGCTTGATTACTCTTGGTTTGATGTACACCAATTCCGCGATGCAACTGATAATGCAGACCAATCTCTTTGTCCTGAACGTAATCGTTTCCGCCCAACTGAACGCGATACATTCCCAAGTTTGAGTTTTGAATACCAGGCTTGTCCAAATCCTCAGAATAAACCTGCGGAAGTGTGACAAACGGACCTCCATCATCAGGCCAGCATTTAACCTGCGGAAGGTCGGAAATGGAGATTTCTTCAAACTGACTTTTCTGCTTCAAGGGCAAAGCATTGAATCCTCCGCGTAGTGCAGAAAATGCCCATGACGGGTTCTTTGCCAAAAGCGATGGGTCGCCTTTCAATTGAACCAATCGTTTCACACGTTCTAGCGAATCTCGGAAGATGAATCGGCTGCGTTCAACCGTTCCGAATAAGTTGGAGACTGCTCGATAGTTAGAGCCTTTCACATTCTCAAAAAGTAAAGCTGGCCCATTGTTCTCATAGACACGCAAATGAATAGCGGCCATCTCCAGATTCGGATCAACTTCTTCCTTTATCCGCACCAAATTACCGTGCTTTTCGAGGTCATTTACACACTGCTCCATCGAACTGTATCCCATGCGCACGAAAATAACCACAAGCATCGGGAGTTCGCTACATTCGCACAGTGTCGCTGCCGATAAAACCCAAGTTCGTTCTTATTACCATTGTCTTGCTTGGCCTTGCTTTGCATTGGAACATCTGGGACCGCGACATTATGGGAATTCATGCGTGGAGACAAACCCAGACCATGACAGTTGTGGAGAATTTCGCTGCTGAGGATATGAATATTCTAGACCCAAGAATCAATTCAAGAGGCGATGGCGATGGGATATTCCGAATGGAATTTCCATTGATGCAGTGGATTTTCGCTTGGTTTTATAAATGGTTCGGGAGCGAATTGATTATTGCTCGGATTCTCACGTTCATCATTTCCATGTTCAGCATATTGGGTTTTTACCGCCTGCTTCGCGAATACAAACAATCGGAACTTATCAGTGCTCTTGGAGCGTGGTGCTTTGCTTGGTCGCCAATGCTATTCTACTACTCGGTGAATCCATTGCCTGACAATCTTGCCTTGTGTCTTGCTATTTGGAGCTTTACTTTTCTTAAACGATATCAGCACGATAATTCCCTTTATTCTTTATTCATTTTCTCATTTTTCCTTTCCCTTGCAACAGCAGTCAAGCTGCCGTTTATTCTCTTTGGTGCAGGTTACATTCCAATTTTCATTGAGCGATTGAAATCAGGAAAAATCAAAAATGGAATGACTCAGAGTGTGATTTTGGGATTAATCCTTCTTCCTGCCGCTGCATGGTATTTGTGGGTCATTCCACAATGGACAAATGCGGCTTTGATTGGTGGCGCAGGCGCAGAACAATCATTCGATTACCAATCGGCATTGAATACGATTTGGGGCACCATTCACTCGCTTACACCAGAACTATTCATCAACTACGGCTCTGTCCTTTTCTTCCTTTCGGGAATTGGTTTCTTCTTTCGAAAGAAGGATAAAATCAGTTCATTCAAAGTTGAGTTATCAATGCTTTTCTTCATTTCACTTTACTACTTGTATGAAGTGAATATGATTGGATTGGTGCACGATTATTACCTCTTCCCGTTCCTTCCTTTGATGTTTTTGGTTGTGGTGGCAGGTGTAAAATTGGTTATTGAACATCCTACTAATTGGCTGCGGTACGTGGGGATTTCAGCACTCATCATTCTGCCACTCACTGCTTACCTCCGAGCCGAAGGAAGATGGACTCCAATGGGAAACGAAACTACCATTCTTGCACACAAAGAGGAACTTAGAAATCTCATTCCAAACGATGCTTTGGTGGTGGTTGGAAATGATCCATCCACACACATTTTCCTGTATCACATCCACAAAAAAGGATGGACGTTTGAGCAGGATTGGCTGACTTCAGATGAGTTGAAAAATCATATTGACAAGGGAGCCAAATTCCTTTATTCCAATACGGATTTCGTTGAGGAGAATGAAAGCATCCATCAATTCTTAGGTGAACCGATTTTTGATAAGGATGGAATTCGGGTTTATCCTTTGAAGAACATCAATGAGCCACAGATTCTCAGATTTTCACGGATTATTTTCACGGATGAAAATCAGAATCTGTGTTTATCCGTGAGAATCCGTGCATCAGTGGCTAAAACCAAACGATGTGCCAGTTTTTGTTTTAGTTGATTAGGACGGGTGCTTCGTGATGGAACACAGATGACACTGATTAGACGGATAAACGCTGATTTTGTCGCTACGCTCCAAATTGATTCACGCAGAGTAAATGAGAAGATGAGATTCGCTACGCTCATAGTGGTTATTGCGCAGAGAGAAATGGAGAAAAAGGAGTTTCACAGTGGATGGTGATTCGTGATTGGGCTTATAACCAGTGCATTGGTAATCGAATCAACTCTATAAACTGATTAACTAATCAACTCCATAAACTACTCACAGTACCGCTTGATGATATTGTAAGAATCGGTGAAGCCCAACTCGCCAGCAAGGCTCATGTCTTCGCAGCCCTTGGTGATTTTTCCGAGTAGAATGCGAATAAGACCACGGTTGTAGTTGGCTTCGATAAAGTTTCCATCCGAAGAAGCGGCTAGTCCGAATTGTGTTTCTGCTTCTTCGTAGCGTTCGGCAGTTACGAGCAAGAGCCCTAAGTTGAAATGAGCGAAACTCATTTCTTTATCCAACTCAATCACCTTTCGGTAATCCATCTCTGCACGGGCCAAGAGTGATTCTGTTCTGGCTTGATAGGCTGTATCAATCACATTGGCGGAACCAACGAGCACTTCAAAATCATCTTGATGCTGCTCCAATTCTGCTTGAAGCAGCGATGCACGCGCAAAGTGACAGGCCACTTGCTGCGCGTCTGACGCTAAGCACGCATTCAATTTTCCGTAGGCCGAAGCATAATCTCCCGCCATGGCGTAAAGTGCTGCAAGTCGGATTAATTGCGAAGGCCCATCGGTTGGCCGCTCTGTCAGTTTTCTTAACAGTTCTGCGGCTTCCTTGCTCCTTTCTTCCTTTTTGGTGATGAAGGCGATGACGCCCATGTTGTAAAATGGCTTATTGAAACCATCATACACCGCAATGTTCCTGTCTGTTTCGGGAAAGGCAGAAATACGGTAAAACGGCAACATCCGCACATCTACCTTCTGCTGCTGCAACTTGCCGACCTCTTGCTGCACAGGTTCAAAATCTCCCTTCAGTTCGGTAAGCTTCATTAGCTTGATGTTCTGTTCAAACTTTACGTCTTCGTCTGACATGGAAAGCATGCGCTTGATGCTCTCCAATTCTTTGACCGCAGCATCAAAACCTCTTGAGTCTTTTAGCAATCGGTATACCTCTACCCTATTTTCATGTGCATCTATAAACTCAGGAAACAACTCAATGGCCTTGTTAAAATCGACTAGGGCAGCACGGTAGTTTTTCTGATTGTAAAGTAGGTTTCCACGATTAAAAAAACCAAGAATATTGTTTGGGTTGAGTTGAATAACGCGCTCATAATCAGCTAAAGCTTCGGTGGCTCGTTTCATTTCTGAATAAATCATTGCCCGATTAAAAAGCACCACCGCATTATCCGGAAACGCAGTCAACACATCATTAAAATCTTTTAGCGCTTCCTTTTGTTTTCCCATTTCGGCATAGGCTGCTGCACGATGGAATACAGGTAACTTGTTCTCTGGATCGAGCTTCATTGCCTTCTCAAAATCCACGATGGCATCTTGGTACTTTTCTAATTTAAACTTGGCAATACCACGATGAAGCACAGGTCGCATATTGATAGAATCCTTCTTCATAGCCTTTTCAAAATCTTCAATGGCCACGTTGTACATTTCTAACCCAGATTTAGCCTCACCCCTAATCAAATAGGTGTCTGCGGTTTCTTTTTTGAGGTCGATAATCTTATTGCAATCTGCAATTACATCCACGTATCTATCTAATTGGAGGCTTGCCAACGAACGGTTGGAATAGGTTCGCCAATCTTCATCATTGAGCTTTATGGCTTGATTGAAATCGGTAAAAGCGTCTTTATAGTTAAACATTTGACTACGGCACACTCCCCGATAAAGGAGCGCTTCGTGATTTTTGGGATTGAGCTCAATGGACTTCCCAAAATCTTTCTCGGCTCCAATAAAATCTTCCAACTCATATTTGGCTATTCCCCGAAGGAAGTAGGCTTCTGAATTGAATTTGCTTTGCTGTATGGAACGATTGAGGAGTTCAATAGCAGCGGCATAACGCCCTTTGCTAATCTCGTAGCGGCCCTGACTGGTGTAGTTTCCGCCCGTTTGCCCCATGCCGGCAACTGCCACCATCATCAAACCAAAAACCACTATCCATCTTCTCATTACTGTCGCTACAAACGCTTAAGACTGCGAAGGTGTTGAATCGTTTAATGAATCGGAAAATTGTATTGGGAAATTGTGAAAATGAAAGGGAGAAAAGGAAAAACGTCACGGTAAATGGAAGGCTTATCAGGTGAAGGATGCTCTGAGATTTTGGTCAGAGGGGAATAGAGAAGAATGAGTTACACGGAGATTCGCTGTATTTCGACCCTGCTTGGCACAGGCAGCTCATAGTTTCTCTGGCAAAGGCGCAAAGACGCCAAGTTGACTGGTGAGATTGTCTACTCCTGAAATAGCCTGACACATTTTGAGGATAAAAACTCAAGAGAATGGAAAGGAAAAAAGAATTCAGTACTACAGAAAAGCGCTGGATAATCAGAGAGCTAGAGGCTGGTCGGATGACCATGTCGGAGTCT
>JAIOYP010000069.1 GCA_021741155.1 Flavobacteriales bacterium
ACTCTGGTAACGATAGCGGCACCACGCCAGCCATGACCTTTGATGCCCGAATAGTTGGAAATACAAACATTACTGCCAGACCCCTATTTCGGTGGAGACGAGCAAGCGGAACGCTCATGCAGATGGATGCCAGTGGCAACCTCGGCATCGGTACCACAAGCCCCAGCGGGAAGTTGCATGTGAATGGGACGGTGTTCGTTGATTTTGCTTCCCTACCTGGTGGAAGTACATCACTCGATTACTTTTTGGGTGTTAATAGCGGGGGCCAACTTTTGAATTTAGGAATGTCGTCTATCCAATATAAAGAAGAAGTGGAGAATATTGAGTTTGACAAAGAAGCATTTCTAAACCTGCGACCTGTTGATTTTAGATGGAAGGAGTTTCATGGAGGGCAGATGGATGTGGGGCTCATAGCGCAGGAAGTTGAACAGACCTTCCCCGCATTGGCATCCTATCAATATAAAAGAATCTACCTGCCGAATGGCGATTTTGAACGGGATTCTTTAGGAAATGCCATCGAAGATACCACGCAATTGGAAGTTGGAGGGGTGCGATACCACAAATTGCCCGTATACCTGTTGGCCTTGGCAAAGAATCAACAATCGGAGATTGAGGAACTCCGTAGTCAGTTGGTAGACCTTAGTGCTGCTATTCAGAATTGTTGCACTGCTCAGCCCTCGTACCGCTTAGAAGAAGGTGGTGAATTGAACGGCACGCAATCGGAGGAAAAGGATTTAGAGGAGTACGTTCTTTTGAGAAATGACCCGAATCCGTTTGCTGATTATACAGACATAGCCTACAGAACGAATACTTGCAACAACTGTGCTATCATTATTACGGATATGAACGGCAGAGTTGTAAAACGTATTCAACTGCGTTCAGCTGAAGGAAAAGTCAGATTATTTGCTTCTGAAATTGGAAATGGTTTATTCACCTATGGCATTTTAGAAGATGGTGAATTAGTTGCTACATCTAAAATGATTTCAAGCCGTCAATAGATGAAGCGCTTAATCCTCACCGCATTCTTGTTTTCAATAGCATTTATCTCATTTTCTCAATGTCCTTCGGCATGGTTCAACGGTGTAGGCGCACCGCCTAATGGTTCTTCAGCGCAATCGTTTGCGTCTCTCGCATATTCCAATGGGAAGATATTTTTATCCAATCAGATGTCTTTGGCAGATACATTGGTCAGTGGTAATATTTCTGTTGATACGGACCCGTCCATGATATTCCCGAAGGTTCAGTATCTGGTTGCCATGGATACACTGGGTACCACCGAGTGGATGATTTCCATTGGATGTCAGTTGTTCATGACCAACGAGACTAGCATGGTCAGCGATGACATTGGGAATACATATTTGTTCATGAGTTTCCCAGGTGACCTTTATTTGCCAGATACTGTTCTTACAACCGACAACGGCAATTGCATGGTCACCAAGTTTGATGTGGAAGGCAACCGCGTGTGGACAAAGCAGCTTGAAGGTTCAGGAATACCACGCTCGGTATGGTGCAACGGTAAGTTGGTTTTTGTTCTTGGTTATCAGAACCAGATTGAGTTGTTAGGCACTGAATACATCTCGGATGGAGAGTTCGATTTCCTCATTATTTGGATGAATACTGAAGGAGGAGTTGAACAGGTGAAAGAAATTAAGGGGGATGGTGAGGCAACGGTATGGGCTTTGAGTTGCATAGGGCAAGACCTATTGGTTCAGGGTCGATTCAATCAGGAGTTTGAGTATCCTGGAATTAGCCTAGGGACATCTGGAGAAAACCAATCTCGCTCCTATCAATTGTTTCTAAATCCGCAAGGAGGACTTCTTTGGAATACCCAATCTACGTTTCACATTGGTGGTGGCTGGATTCAGGAATCGGCAACACAGGTAGGCAGTCAGATCATTTCTGTTGGACGGCACGGCACGGAAGGCATTATGTTTGATAATCTTACGATACCTCATTTTGGCGGGGGTGATGGCTACATATGCGGTCAAAACATGAGTGATGGGTCATTCAATTGGCTAAAGGGGTTTGGTTCAACTGCAAGCGAGTACCTGATGAAGGTGTCCAGATATGGAAATAACCTACTTATTTCGGGTCAGTCTACTTCAGCAGAGGTGATTTTTGATGGGGGGCAATTTGAAAATCAATTTCCAGGTGTCCGCCAGCCAATTTTGTTCGTGGTAGATACTACCGGCAAATTTGTTTGTAAGAAAGAAATTGAGAGTGACTCGGAATTGGGTGAGTTGGATGAAGCCATGTCGGTTGGATCAGATATTTACGCAACTGTTAATTATGCAACCGTCAGACCACTAGATGATTTTACGACCACTCTTGTAGGTCAGCGTAATCTTGGTGTTTGGAAAACCTGCCTCCCTTGCGACACCCTCACCTCCATAGCAGAAGCGGAGAACGGGCAGCCAAGGTTAAACCTTTACCCCAACCCCGCCAGCACCCAAACCCAACTCAACTACCGCAGCCCGCAGGGCACACGGCCTAAACTGCAACTGAGAGACATGCTTGGTCGCACCGTGCAAACCATCCAACTACCCAGCCATGAGGGCACGTACATCTTAGATGCCGCTTCCCTCGGCACGGGCATCTATTTCTGTAGCCTGCTAAGTGGGGCGGAGGTGTTGGCAACGCAGAAGCTTTCGGTACTTAAGAAGTAGAAATGATGAATTGTTGCCCATTTTAAACGGTTGTAGCCGATTTTCTAACGTATCAGAGTTACCGTCCCCAGTTTTTCGAAACTGCTGTTGTTGTAGAAACTGGCCTTCAGTTTATAGGCATAAGCCCCCTGACGGGCAGGTTTGCCGTTGTAGTTTCCATCCCAACCAGTTGTCAATATTTCATTCACATCGTTCGAAGAATAAACCAACGAACCCCAACGATTAAAGATGCTGAGTTCGGCAGCCACCAGACCGATGCCATAGCCTTTGAAGGTGCTGTTGGCGGGCGTTCCCTCTGGCACAAAGGCATTCGGGAAATAAATGACAGGCTGAAGCAGCACTTCTATAGTCTGCCAAGCGGTGTCCGAACAACCATTGGCATCAACGGCAATCAGTTGGATGTCATAAAAACCCTCGAAACCAAAAAGATGGCTAGGATTCTGCTCATTGCTCGCAACTCTATCTCCAAAATACCAATTGAAATCGGTGGCCGCGGAACCCGTGTAAGTGAAATTTGCGTCAATCCGAGTAGTAACCACACTTGGTTCTATTGAAAAATCGACTGTTGGAGGAGCGTACATGCTAACCTGATAAGTGACTGTATCATCCATACATCCACCCGAAAGGATGAGCGAAACCGTGTAATTTCCAGGCTGAGCGTAGGTGTAGCTCGGATATTCTAAATTCGAGCTATTGCCATCGCCAAATTCCCAATGCCAAGCCACAGCACCAGAGTTTGTTTGTGGCACGAAGCTCATTTCTTCCCCTTCGCACACATTTGAAAACGTGAAATCGGATGTTGGCGGAAGTTGGTTAAGTTGAAAACTCTCGGTGTCCGTGCAACCGATGCTGTCGGTCACTGTAACGGTGTAGCTTCCTTCGACTAACCCAGTTTCCGTGTCGGTAATATTAGCCGATGAACTCCACGAATAACTCATGTTTCCTATTCCATTAACTACCGATGCCACAGCTTCACCGTTCATGCTTCCACAGTCGGGCTGCGTCAGCGCAAGCGAAAGCTGTGGGGGCAGCACACTATCGACCTTAATGTTGATGATTTGTACGCAATTGTTGGCATCGGTAATGTTCACGAAATAATCGCCAACCGTAAGGCCCGTGGCTGTAGCGGTAGTTTGCACCGGATTTGTGTTCCACTGGAAACTGTAGGGCGCTTGTCCCGAAGTTGGAACAACCGTTGCTTGGCCGGTGCCCTGACCGCAGTCGGGAATTCGGTCTTCCACGCTGGCATTTGGTGCAAAATTGTTGGTGAGAATAACGGTGGATGCTCGTGCACATCCCGATTGGTCGGTGGCTGTAACCGTATAAACGCCAGCGACCAAACCCGAAACGCTTGCTCCTGTTTGAATTGGATTCGTATTCCAAGAGTACGCGAAGTTTCCTCCTCCTCCTATGGCTGTGGCCGTAATACTTCCGTTGGCCGAGCCACAGTCGGGTTTCACAACAGTGGTGCTCAAGTTTATAGCTGGAGGCTGAGGAATGGTAACCGAAATCTGTTCAAAGCATCCGGTAGCATCTGTCACGATCACATTCACTGGTCCGCCAGAAAGGTTATTCGCTGTTTGACCAGTTTGAACAGGCATGGTCTGCCACTGAATGGTGTATGGTGTCACTCCACCTGTTGGCACCAGTTGAGCAGAGCCATTGCTTTGCCCATTGCAAGCAACGGGCGTTATTGTAACGTTGCTTAAATTAAAAGGGCTATCATTCAAAATCGTGACATTTACCCGCTCTCTGCAACCGTTTGCGTCTGTTACAGTCACGCGATAATTACCTGGCCCCATGTTGCTTGCCGATGCCGTTGTCTGAGTAGGAGAAGTATTCCAACTGTATGTGTAAGGTGGTGTCCCAGAGCTGACAATAGCAGTTGCCGATCCTTGATTCAAGCCGCAACTAGTAGGCACAATATTGCTTACCGACACATCTGGGCCAATATTCGCCACCGTGAAGGTGTATGTAGTTCCAGATTGAACTTGATTTCCGCATCCATCTGTAAACGTATCACCGTCAGAACCTGAATTAATGGTGATGGTATAAGTGCCCGTTACCAAGATTTTACTAGTGAAGCGAATTCGAAGTTGATCGGTAGAGCCGTCATTACAACCCAATCCAGTTACATTGGCAATCGTTACAGCAGATGGTCCTGTCACCACTATTTCTGAGGCTCCTGCAATTGAGCTGCAATTGAACTCTTCTGTGAAAAAGAGCACTACCTGCAATGGATTGCAAACAATACCTAGGTTAATAGAATCAGGAATTGCTGCATCATTATCGGCTATGGAAGCTGTGCCAGCAAAATCCAATGAATATCCTGTTTGAGAAGATGTGAAATTGCTTATCATCAACGCATAGCTTTCCCCAGCCAAAACTTGACGCAGTGCATTACGGTTCGGGCCACTAGATCCATTGGTATTTCCTGTTCCGTTGGCGCTCATCCCAGTGGCTCCTGGATCGGCAGAGTAGTTACAGCTCACCGGAAGATTGGTGCCCGCCAGTATGCCCGAACACGAGTCGTTTGATAAATTGAAGAGCGCGAAGTCATAATCATCGTTCGGGTTAAGCGGATTTAACAGAAAACCCATGCTGCCAGAACTGGTAACCGTGAAGCGGTACCAAACTGAATTCACTTCGCCATTACCCAAACACGTTGTGGCCGGGGGCACCTCCTGTTCGCTGCCTACTCCAGAATAGCTGCTGTTCTGCACGTAACTGCTCGAACAGACATAAATCGCATCGAAACAATCCTGCTGAGCAATGGCTTCCAACTGAAAACTCAGAAGGACCGTGGCACAAGCGAATTGGAAGAGAAATTTCATGAACGAATGAGGGTAACTAGTGTTACGGTTTAAATCCTCATGGGTTGCTCGTTTGGAGCACATTAGCGCAGGCCAAAATACTTAAATCACGTAGAGCACTATTTAACACATGTTTCATCCTTAGCATAGCTATATTCCGATATTTGGCCATGCGTTTAATTTTTCTGGTCATGTACGTGGCCTTTTCTTCCATCTCCAATGCACAGGAGATTGACCAAAAAATTGCTTCAAAAACCCAGCGTCTAAGCGAAATTGAAGCAGAAACAGATTTGATTCTAGATGAGTTGGAGTCACTCCGACTTGAATGGATCAGAGCCGAGCTTGTCAAGCTGGGCAACCCCGTTTATACAGAGCCTTTGCAAGAAGTGAAGCACCTTGCGTTAACGCTAGGCTATTCTGAAAAGCATGAGCAGGCCGCTTGGGTGCAGCATATCGTCATCCCAGAAGTGGAATTTGCCAACGTTTCGCGCACAAACGATTTCAGAATTGATTCGTTGGTGAATACCGGCTCGGCACAGGAGGAGGATTATTTCTTAAAAAGGATTGCGGAGGATGGCACCATGGAATTTGATGGTTTCGGTTACGACCGTGGGCATTTGGCACCTTCGGCAGATTTTAGGTGGAGCCAAAAAGCGCTGAGCGAAAGCTATTTCTACAGCAATATGAGTCCGCAGAAACCCGAGTTTAACCGCGAGCGCTGGGCCGAATTGGAATCGTGGATTAGAACCTATGTCATCGACTTCAACGAGTACGTTTATGTGGTAACAGGACCGGTTCTTAAAGATGGTTTGAAGCAGCAGGGAGGCAATGGTGTCTCCATTCCCGAGCAGTTCTATAAGATCATCTTGGATGTAGAAGGAGCCGAACACAAGGCCATCGCTTTTCTGATGCCGAACGAGCATTGCGCCTATCCTGTGTCGGGATACGTAACCAGCGTGGATGAGATTGAAAAACTCACAGGATTGGATTTTTTCAGTTCGTTGGATGACGCGGAAGAATCCAAATTGGAAGTCATGAACACTTTGGAAGGCTGGGTGCACGAAGACAACTCCGAATATGGCGAAGTTGCTCCGTTAAAGGCGCCCTTGACAAAAGGCTATTTCAATACGCTTCAAGCAAAATATAAAGTCGGAGAAAAGACGAAGATTTGCGGCACAGTAGTGGCCGCTAAACGAAGCCGAAAAGATGCGGTGTACCTCAATTTCGACCAGAAATATCCACGGAATGTGTTCTATGCCAGCATTTGGAAGAACAATCAGAACAACTTCAGTTATGATCCCGAAAAGGAATTTCTAGGAAAGATAATCTGTGTAGAAGGCAAGGTAGAATTGTACAACGACCAAGCGCGGATCAGTGTGAACCGCGAGGAGCAGGTCACATATTGGGAAGATGTAATAGGCGAAAAGGAGTGAAAAAAATCGCAATCATATTGTTTGTGCTACTGGTTGCGGGCTGCCAATCGGACCCGCTACCCTGCCAATACGATTGTGTTGAAGAGCCAACACTTTCTGATAAGCGCGTGCTTATTATCGGATTAGATGGTTGCCGAACGGATGCCTTTTTACTGGCAAACACGCCAGTAATGGATTCACTTTCTGCTGCCGGCCATCTCTACACTGCGTTAAACCGAGGTCCGTATACAGTAAGTGCTCCGGGTTGGAGCGCTTTGCTTACTGGTGTTTGGAGCGACAAACATGGCGTCACTGGTAATTCTTATTCCAATGCGCATTTTGACTTATATCCAGATCTGTTTACGCGGTTGAAGGAACGCTTCCCCTGTAAACGGATGTATTACGTCAATAGTCACCCGATCGTATCGGAAGGAATGTTGGCCATGGCCGATTTTGGAAAGGTGACGGGCGATGATGCCGAAGCTGCTTCTGATGCCGCGCAACTCATGCAAATGTGCCAGCCCGATGTCATGTTCATTCATCTGGACG
>JAIOYP010000027.1 GCA_021741155.1 Flavobacteriales bacterium
TCTGCGTGGGTAGTACTGCAACAGTAAGTGGTGCCAGTTCTACCAACGGAACTATTGCTTGGACTGAAAATGGGGCTGGATCTATAACGGCCGGAGCCACTACACTCACACCGACCTACACTTCGGCTGCGGGAGATGCCGGTAATACCGTGACACTTACCATGACCGTGTCAAACTCGCCCTGTACTGCGGCAACGGCTACATACTCTGTGGTTGTTAAGGCTCAACCTACAGCCTCAGCCGGTGGAACTCAAACCATTTGCGTGGGTAGTACTGCAACAGTAAGTGGTGCCAGTTCTACCAACGGAACTATTGCTTGGACTGAAAATGGGGCTGGATCTATAACGGCCGGAGCCACTACACTCACACCGACCTACACTTCGGTTGCGGGAGATGCTGGTAATACCGTGACGCTTACCATGACCGTGTCAAACTCGCCCTGTACTGCGGCAACGGCTACATACTCTGTGGTTGTTAAGGCTCAGCCTACAGCTTCTGCTGGGGGAACTCAAACCATCTGCGTGGGTAGTACTGCAACAGTAAGTGGTGCCAGTTCTACCAACGGAACTATTGCTTGGACTGAAAATGGGGCTGGGTCTATTACTGCTGGTGCTACTACACTCACACCGACCTACACTTCGGCTGCAGGGGATGCCGGTAATACCGTGACACTTACCATGACCGTGTCAAACTCGCCCTGTACTGCGGCAACGGCTACATACTCTGTGGTTGTTAAGGCTCAACCTACAGCCTCAGCCGGTGGAACTCAAACCATCTGCGTGGGTGGTACTGCAACAGTAAGTGGTGCCAGTTCTTCTAACGGAACTATTGCTTGGACTGAAAATGGGGCCGGGTCTATTACTGCCGGTGCCACTACACTCACACCGACCTACACTTCGGCTGCGGGAGATGCTGGTAATACCGTGACACTTACCATGACCGTGTCAAACTCGCCCTGTACTGCGGCAACGGCTACATACTCTGTAACGGTTAATACCGTACCAGCTTCTCCAACGTTTACCTCTGGATTTACTCCTGTTTGTCCTACCACTTCAGGGCTTACTTACACCATTGGAGCAGTAGCAAGTGCAACTTCATACAATTGGACTGTTCCTACTGGTTGGTCAATAACTGGGGGTTCGGGTACTACCAGCATTACGGTTACTGCAGGAAGTGTAGGACAAAATGGCAATATTTCTGTTACTGCTGTAAACTCATGTGGCAGCAGTTCTGCAACTAATTATGCTGTTGTTGTGTTCTATCCGGCAGCAGGTTCTACAACTAATTGGACCGGATCAGGCGTCACTGGTAACGATAACTGGAATGACCCTAACAACTGGGATAATTGTGTGCCGAACATTGATATCCATGCTATATTGTCTGACGTTGTACCTGCAAATCAGGCCAATATTAACACTGTAGGTATCAATGCAAAATGTAAATCGCTTACAGTGCCTGGTGCATCTACGATAACGATTAGTTCAAACTGTGTTCAATGCTTGGAGGTTGGTAATCCGTAGAATAATCATGCGATTTCATACCTGAGTACTGGAACGGTCGATTTCGGCCATTAACATAAAAAAGTCACAGAAAAAAGATCCTTGGTTGATTTTTCTTTCTGTGACTTTGTGTTTTTCCTGAATGGTCAGGACAAAATGTGGTAGCAACTATGCTTTGGTGCGCGCATCAAAATCCTTTCCCATCGCTCTAGTACACACAAGCGGTTCGTGTTCTAACCGCGACATACGCCAAGCACAACTCAACTGTAACCTCCACTACCTTCTTATGCGTGTACCGCATACCGTTTGATGCAGCCACACTGGAAACTATTTCCGCATAGGTAATAGTTTCCAAAAGAAACTAAAGCAGAACCACCCAACCGTACGGGTAGAGATCAACTTCATACGAAAGTTTTTTTGACACTACCGGATTACCCTGACCTCTGATAATGAAGCGTTCAAAAACTGACGAAAGTCATATTTTCAACCAGCGACAATGTGATTTTGATCTTTTACTTTAGCTTAAGCAATGTTTAAATCAAACCCTTAAAACTATTTACAATGCCATTTCAAGACATGTGCAACAATCACATCCCTGAGGTCGATAAGAATCAGCTGCTAATCTTAGCAGGACAGATGGAGGCCATTCTGCAACCCTATCTGCGCAACCTCAGCCCCGAAGAGAACACCAAGGTGGGCGTTATCAGCGAAAAGAATAAACTGTTTGTAAACAAGGATTTTGACTATCACAATAGTCAGCCTGCACTAGATAGTCCGGACGTGGACTGGGCGGAATTTGAGGCTGATTATTCAAGCCGTCAATTTTACGAGCTAGGTGCTGCCCGTTTAATTGCACTTGCAAAAGCCATGACAGAAACCCGCAGACTGCACGATTATGACAACTACCATAATGCGCTTATCGACTACAAGCATGCACAGTATAAGGACAGCACGCAAGCCGGGCTGGGCTACGATAGCAAGGTAGAAGACCTAGGACAGTTCTTTACCGGAGGGGGGGCAGTGGCCGAACCAACGTCAGACAACCCTTAATTTGGTTGGTTTACCAGCTCTTTTACACGGAAGACGAAGCAAAACACTTCGTCTTCCGTGTATTTTAGCTCGCTAATCATGTATCAAGCATTGTTTACCATCCTTTTTACTTGATAAACCATGCAAGACACATGGTAAACCTATCCTTAGAGATGGTAAACCAATCATTATACACCATTTTCAATGAAGAAAAAAGGCAACACCGTAAAAAGTCTCGATGTTGGGAAACTTGTAAGGAACGTCATGTTTGAGAAGGGAATGACCAAAGCAAGGCTTGCACGTGCGACACAACGCACAGGCCCAGTACTCAAACGCATCATCTTTTCCTCTTCTTTTCAAACCTACCTCGTTTGGGAACTCAGCGTAGCTCTAGGGTATAACTTCTTTACCGATCTGGCCCAGCAGCTTGATGCCGCCACCCAAGGAAAACTGGAGGCACAGGCCACAGAATTGGACTCCCTCAAACAGGAATATGCCCACCTAAAGGAAGAACGGGATTATCTGCGCAAGGCTGTGGATCTGCTAAGCAAAGGATGATCTTGTTTCCCAGACGGAGCAAGATGGTGGCCAGCACTGTTTTTTAGCAAATAGCCTTTAAGAAGCTTTGAACCTGTAGTTGTTCTGCTCAAAATTTAGATCCGATTATACTAGCGCCTCCCCGTTGAGAACAACGATTCCGAATGATAAAGCCTAATTTAACCCCGTCCAAAAAAACGGGTAAGGCTTACATTATGAAATCCATTACGAAACAAAAAAGATCTGGCAAAGCAAAAAATGCTAACCCACAGCCTAAGCATGTAATTTCGGATCTGAAAGCATATCTCATTCTGGTAATAATTTGCTTTTTATGTTACGGAAACACAATCAGAAATGAATATTCGCTGGATGATAATTTTGAGATAACCGATTATGTAAAGCAAGGACTATCAGGAATTCCGGAGATTCTTACCCATCATTATGTAGAAACAGAGGAAAAGACATTTGATTACCGTCCTATCACAGGGATCACTCTTGCTATCGAACACCAGTTTCTGGGCACCAATCCACATTTCAGCCATTTTGTAAATATTTTATTTTATATACTATGTGTGCTGCTTCTTTACCGAATCTTAACCGAAGCTTTTGATCTCGGAAAGCTCCATCCATTTCTTCCTTTGGTCATCTGTGCTTTTTATGCCGTGCATCCTGCCCATAGTGAGGTAGTTTGTTCGATAAAGAACCGTGAAGAGATTTTAAGCATTCTATTTGCTCTGGCTGCCATGCTTTTTTCATTCCGTTTTTTCACAACTCCCGAAAAAAAGATCCAGTATGCAGCCCTAGCCATTCTATTGATGCTGCTGTCCTATGCTTCCAAATTTGTTTCCTTACCCCTGATTGCCGTTATCCTTTTGATGGGCATTTATTATGGTTCTTACAAAGGCAGGCCCTCGTCTTATATTTTCACTTTCTTGCTCTTTGTAATATCATTGGGGCTAGCTTATTACAATTACACCGAGTACCAAGGCCAGAGAGAACTGTTTTCTCTAGAAAACCCGCTTGTGCATACACATGACATCCTGATAAGATTAGGAACCGCATTCAGTACTCTTTTCTTCTATTTTAAATTTTTATTCTGGCCCTTTCCTTTCAGTTTCTATTACGGGTACAATATGATACCCGTGGTATCCATTGTCAGTTCCACGGCATTTGTTTCGTTCCTTCTGCATCTCATCTTATTCACCTATGGGTCGTGGCTTCTTTACAAAAAACAGATAGCTGGTCTCTTTATCATCAGTTATTTCATCTGTATTTTCCCATACAGCAACCTAATCGTCAATTATACCGGCATTGTGGCTGAACGTGCCTTGTTCTTGCCAAGTGTGTGGTTCATAGCGGCCTTTTTTCTTTTGGCATTCAGATGGCTAAACTTTGGTGAGAATAAAAAGACCTTAACTGGGATACAGAAATTATTTACCACTATGGCCATTGTCGTTTTTACAATTTACGGGGCACTTACCATTAACAGAACATCCGACTGGAAAGATGAGCTTACACTACTCTCTGCCGATATAGGACATCTAGAAAACTCAACCCTAGCCAATTATTTCTATGCTTGGGTACTGGAACAGGAAGCAGATAAAATTACCGAAGTTTCAAAAAAACGGAACTACGAGATAAAGGCAGTTAAACATTACAGAAAAGCCATTGAGATAAGTCCTGATTATTCTGAACCTTATTTCAGATTAGGAAAAATGTATGCATACAGGTTCTATGAACCCGAAACAGCTTTTGATTATTTTCATAGATCATACAATCTAGATTCATCCAAAACCCCCACTCAGTTTCAACTGGCACGATCATATTTTCTTAAAAACAATATTGATGAGGCAGATAGGCTTTTCAGTGACCTATATAGCAAACTCCCAGATGACACACTCACTTTGTTCTTCTTTTCGCAAGTAAAATATTTCAAAGGAGAAACCTCAAAGGCCCAAGAAATCAATGACCAATTATTGAAACTGGCACCATCAACCTGGTACCCGTATGTAAATAGGGCCTATTTTTATAAGCTACAGGGAAATATGACCGATGCTATGGGTTTTTATGAAATTGCGGTGGAAAAAGGCTGCAGAGATGCTGGAATTCTGAACCTGATGGAAAACTATTACCACGAAACCAGGCAATTAGATAAAATTGAGGCATTTAACTATTGATTGGTCATACTCCAACCAAGGTTTTTTTTCACAATAACATCCCACAAAAAAAATCATTAATACCGCAGAATGATAAAATATTCAGAACAGGAAAGTAAAATCTTTGGTGTGCCTTTCGGAAGAGTTGACCTAGAAAAAGATTTTGTGGAATGGAAGAAGCTGAAGGAAGAGATTTCCGAATCTGATTGCAAATATGTACGTCTCAGAATTCAGAGTCCAAGATCATCTGATCTAGAAGAGATAAATGCACTGGCCAAAAAAACGCACTTGCTCGAAATATTAAGAGTGTACCGCAGCTATGATGTGCCGCTTGAGAATATACACGGTGACCTGCGATTTGAAAAAGTAAATAATACGAACGCACACCTTCTGGGAACGATATTAACCGAAACCTACGATGATATTCCGTTCGGGAATTACACGCCATCATCAATCCTAAAAGTATTCCCCAGAGAAATACAGATGAATGCGCTGAAAGAATATTTCGTTCAGAATTATACTGGCACAACTCCTGAAAAAATAGGGTATATTATTTACGACCATCTCAAAAATGCCGTTGGCTGCCTACTCACAGATTTCGGTATAAATAGTACGTACACATATTACATTGGCATCAAAAAAGAACACCGGAGCAATCAAATATTTTTTCGGGTCATTAATTTCATTTACTTCTTTACCAAGCAGAGCAACCTCCTGTATGGCGAATGTGCAGCAAGAATTTCAAATTCCCATAGTCAGAATGCATTGGAAAAAAGCAACATGAAATTCGTAAGATATGACTGGGTACATCTAGTTGAGAAGCAATAGCATCACATGAAAATTCTTAGAAGCATTGATACCATCTGTCCGTTCTGTCTTACAGAAATGCCAGGAAGTCTGATACAAAAGGAAGACAGAATTGTTTTACACAGAGACTGTCCTGAACATGGTGTCTTTGAAAAAACCATCTCGCATCATCCCGAATCGTATGCCGATCTAGACCGATTCTTTTTTAAAGTTCTAAAGCAAGGAGAAACAAAGGGAGAAATCACAAATTACTGGGTGATGGCCACCAACAAATGCAATACAAATTGCTCATACTGTTCGGCAGAAATGCAAGAACCCTCTTTCGCCAGAATGGATAAGAGTGATTTTGACAAGATTATCAAGGAGAACAAAAAAATCAAACTTACGCTGGCAGGAGGAGAACCGACCGTGCACCCCGACATGTTCTACTTTATTGAAGAAGCAGTGAAAAACAATTGCAATGTGCAGTTGGCAACAAATGGCATAAAACTCAACAATACTGAATTTACCAAAAAGCTAAAAAGTGCAGGGCTTTCTGAAATAAGACTCTCATTTGAAATGCTGAAAGAGGACTATCCTGTTTCTCCAGAATTAAAAAGATGGACACGCCTGAAGCTAAAGGCACTTGAAAACCTCGAGAAAGAAAATCTTCCGGTAAGCCTATCGCCCACAATATTCAAAGGCGTTAACGAAGGTCTGATCAAAGAAACGTTAGACTATGCAAAAGACCATCCTTTCGTAAAAGAAATCTCAGTAAATGGATTTTCATGGGTAGGAGATGGAACAGAACTCAACAAAGAAGAAATGATTATGCCTGACGAGATGATGGATGTAATCTGTAAAGCGTATAATGTACAGAATCGGGACAGTGTTTTCATCATGCAGAAAGCAATGTACACAATCCTGCAACTTTTGAATATCAGAATCTGCCTGTATGCCCAATTGATGATATTTATCCGCAAGAACGGAGAGCTGGAGCTGTTTACAGATTACTTTAACATGAAGCGCATGAAGAGTGGTATGAAGTTCTGGGAAAAGATGAGTACCAAATCATATCCTGTTCAGTTCATCAGTTTCTTTATGGTCATGATTTACAGTATTAAACCTAGAATGTTCCTTCTTGCAAAAGACCTGCTGAAATTTTTGATCAATAAATTCTCCTCCGTCAATTTCGGTTCCAATCCCGAGGTAATATTGCCCTTGGTCTTAAATACAAATTGCAGTACACTTACGTTAGATGGAGAATTAAGCCTTCAATGCATGAGCGGTCTGTTAATGAAGAAGAACGAATCGCCCAATGTCATCTCAAAAGATGCATCAAGTAACGTAATCATTGAAAATCAGAAAAAGTATTTTAAGCGGAAATCAATTGCCTGAGTTTTTGGGGAAGCTTACAAATTAACAAGAGTGATAAGTGGTGAGGAATTAAAACCCTCCCGCTTTAGTCAAAAACTTCCGCATCGGTTCGCTTGCCTCAAAGTATTCCATCACAACCTCAATGATATTTTCTTGAAGGATGATTTCAGGGGGCATCGAAGCAAAAAAGTAAAACTGCTTATTGAACAACAGTGGCTGATTCTCCGAAGCGGCTTTGAATTCCTTTGGAAGAATCTTGTTCTTCTCCCCTCTCAGTTCTCCAAATCGCGTTACAAAATCCTTGTCCGAAACCAATTTATTCAGTTCATCTGAGTGCTTTAGAATGTACGTTCTCACTTTTTGTAAGACGTCTTTTTCGGGCTGATAAAGACCGCTGTAAAACCGAAAATGTTCTGGGCCAGATTCTAAATACATGCCCGGAATTCCCATTCCCGCCTTTCTTCCGCCAGGTGCAATGAGGGCGCTACCATTTAGTTTGTAAGGTGTTTTGTCGTTTCCGAACCGCACATCGCGATAAATTCTAAAAATTGCCTGCTTCGTTTCGGCCTCAAATTGCTCATCAATCTTCGCAGTTCGAGCAATCAATTCATGGATAAACGATTCAAATGGTCCTTTGACCGAAAGCTCGTATCGCTTCTTGTTGGCATGAAACCAATCTTTGTTGTTGTTCGCGGCCAGCTCTTTGAAAAAATCGAGGTAGTCCTGAGTAAAGTATGCCATGTAGCTATGGAAATCGTTCGTTATTTAAACTCCTTTTTAATGTCTTTCATAACACGACCTTTCGTGTATTTAGTCCAATTGTAGATGGCACCCGCCCAATAGTTTCGGAATCCGAAACCTCCAGCATCTCCAATCAACTTGTGCTTATAAAGAACCTTTCTACTTGAAATATCAAAGAACGTAATGTAACCGAAAGCTTGTTCTTTAATTCTATCAAACGATTCTACTACCACGGTAATTCCAATGCCCTGTTTGTAATCATCAATCTTGTAAGCCCGAGCTGCAGCGGCAATATCATCCTCAGAAATACCGTAAGACTTATTGATGACAAGTGATTTCACTTTTACCTCATCATTCACCACATCAACAACGCCATAATCGTACTTCAAGTCTGAAATCAAAAGCGCCTTTCCCCAATCATATTTATCTCCTTCTGAAATCATGAGATGATTCCATTTTCGAAAATAATCTTCCTTAATAGCAACAGGGTCATTGAATCCCTCCTCGCCTATCATTCTTGCTTTTGAAAAATCGAGGCCAAACCAAACGACATCGCAATTTTCTCCCAGAAAATCTGTCATTGTTTTTTGGCCAAACAAGGCCGATGGCACAATTAATAGAACTAGTAAAATCCACTTTTTCATCTGCATATCAATCAATTTATCCATTCAAATTTACAACTATCGCCCACTACAGTTGTTAACTATGTTGCTTGTTGTTCTCAATTCGGGTATCCTTGCACTTTCATTGAAGAAAGACATGTTTTCTATTAAACCATCCTGTAAGTCGTAGGTCATAACGCCTTATTCTTGAAACAAGTATGCGGTCATTCTTTTTTATTGTCATTTTTCTTTTCTCAATCAACGTTAAAGCTCAACGGGAAGACCGTGGCGATGGACAACGACCTCCAGGCCGTTTACTTACTGGAATTGTAGTTGATGAGAAGTCAAATCCAATTCCTTACGCATCTGTGGCGGTGCGTTCCAAAGCCGACAGCATGTTTTTGCGCGGAACGGCCACCGACCTAAACGGAAAGTTTGAACTCCGATTAAAGCCCGGAAAGTATGAAGTGACTGTTTCTTTCATTTCCTACCAAAACAAAACTTCGCAAGCAGATTTGACCCAAGCAGATACTGATTTGGGCACTATCAAACTGGAACCTAAAACTGAACTTCTAGATGAAGCAGTCATTCAGGCGGAGAAAAGCTACATGGAATTGAAGCTAGACCGCAGGGTTTACAACGTGGGCAAAGACCCGAACAACGTAGGAAGCAATGCACAGGAAATTCTTGAAACCGTTCCTTCTGTTGAAGTAGATGTAGATGGAACCGTAAGCCTTCGCGGAAGTTCAAACGTGCGCATTTTGATTGATGGAAAACCGTCTGGACTTACTGGAATAAGTACGCAAGATGCCTTGCGACAGATTCCTGGAAATCTGATTGACAAGATTGAAGTAATTACCAACGCGTCAGCGAAATATGATGCAGAAGGTGATGCTGGAATTTTGAATATCGTACTTAAGAAAGATCAGCGAGCTGGACTTAATGGTTCGTTCGAAGTGAATGCTGGGTATCCTCACAATTATGGTGGTTCTGCAAACATCAATTACCGAAAAGGAAAAATCAACTTCTTCACTGGAGTTGGTGTGCAATACCGTCAGCGTCCTGGAACTGGAAAATCCTTCCAGCAATTCTTTTTGGAAGACACCACATTTGCGTACGAACGAACACGAAACCAAACCCGTGGCGGTCTTTCTGGTAATGGACGTTTTGGCCTTGATTATTTCATCAATGATAAAACATCGCTTACCGCTTCTGGGTTGTACAGCCGTTCTTGGAACGACAACATCTCTGACCTGAAATACACTGATATTGACGAAAATGGAACTGCAACGCAAGTGGTTTTGAGAACAGAAGACGAGCATGAAGTGCAACAGAACATTGAAGCCAACTTGAATTTTCGGAGGACATTCAAGAAAGAAGATCAGGTGTTAACGGCTGATGCAAAGTGGTTTTTGAGTCAGGATTATGAAAATGGTGACCTATCCGAAAAGGGAGCTGATTATCTACTCGCTCAGCGTACAAACAACACGGAAAACGAACGAAATTGGCTTTTTCAGACCGATTATATTCACCCGTTCACTGAAAAAGTTCGGTTGGAAACTGGTCTGAAGGCCACGTTGCGAAGAATTGAAAATGATTATCAGGTTGATCAACAGAACGATACTTCTGATGTTTGGGAAACACTTGCAGCGTTCGATAACAACTTTATTTATACCGAGAATGTGTATGCCGCTTATTTAATTGCAAGTGGTAAAATCAAGAAATTCTCTCTTCAAGGAGGATTGCGCACCGAATATTCTGACATCACGACTGAGCTTGTAAAGACCCACGAACGGAACCACCGCACATACATCAGCTTTTTTCCTTCTGCACATCTGAGCTATGAATTCCCTCACGGAAACTCCATTCAATTGAGTTACAGTCGCAGGATTGGTCGTCCCGGATTTCGTGAGCTTATTCCCTTTTCAAGTATATCTGACAATCGAAATTTTCGAATGGGAAACCCGAATCTGAATCCCGTTTTCACACACTCAACCGAAATTGGACATCTTAAAACTTGGAATAGTGGAACACTCCTTTCAAGCATTTACTATCGCCACAGCGATGGTGTGGTTGAACGTATTTCGCGTTCAGATTCAACCGGGTTAATTACTATGTTTCCGGTAAACCTAAGCACAGAAGATGCCACAGGATTGGAATTCAGCTTTTCCTATAACCTATTTAAATGGTGGAGAACCACTCTCAATGCCAACGCATTCTATTCCATCACCAATGGAAAGTACGAGGAACAAAAGTTTTACGCTGAAACGTTCTCGGCCACTGGCCGATTCACCAGCAAATGGACAATTAAGAAGAAGCTGGATATTCAAACATCCTTCATGTATCATGCTCCGCGAAACACACCTCAAGGAAAAATGCTGAGCATGTATTCGTGGGATATTGGTCTGGCAATGGATGTGTTAAAGGGAAATGGAACAATAACTTTCAGTGCCAGAGACCTTCTCAATTCGCGAAGAAGACGTTGGGAGATAAACACACCAACATTGGCATCAACAAATGATTTCCTGTGGAGTTCGCGTCAGTTTGTACTCAGTTTTGCTTATCGACTCAACCAAAAGAAAAAACGCGAACGCGAACGCGGAGGACGAGGTGAAGGTGGTGGCTCCGATGGTGGTGGTGGAGACGATTTCTAATCTCAATATTCGCCAATACTCAGTAGCACAAGTGTGCAAGCTTCTTCAAATCTGATTCCGTTATCCGCAAGCATTTTCTGAAATGCCCTATTTTCCGTTCCTGGATTAAAAATCACACGTTTCGGCTTCAAAGCAATTATCCGTTCGTAATATTCTTGTTGAAGTTGTGGATTGAGATAAAGCGTTACCGTATCAAATTCCTCCGTGGGCCATTCTGAAGAAATCTCTGTTTCACCAATCAATCCTGAATGAATTCCAAAGGCATAGACAGGATAATCGTAACGATTCAATCGTTCAACAGCCTTGAATCCGTATCTATCTGGCTTCGGACTTGCCCCTACTACAAGTGTTTTCTTTTTCATGGAGTTAGAACAATAAAAAACGGCCTTAGTTTACACTAAGGCCGTTTGATGGCGGAGAGTGAGAGATTCGAACTCTCGGTACCTCGCGGTACGGTAGTTTTCAAGACTACTGCAATCGACCACTCTGCCAACTCTCCGAGCGCAAAAGTAATAGAATTTTCTTCCCGTAGAAACGTTATTTATTGCTCTATTATGTCACGCATATTATCGTGCTTAAACCTTGGTTTGATAACTTTACCATATGAAAACTCGATTGATACTTTTTCTGTTCAGCATTTTGGCTATTTCAAACACAAATGGGCAGAATTTAAGAGCCGAATTTGCAATGGCCGAATTCGATTCGCCAAGTGATGGACCTTACTTAGAAACGTATCTAAAATTGAAGGGAAATACGCTCGTTCCTATTCAATCTGAGTCGGGTTTTTACTCAGAAGTGCTTATAACGTATCATATTTCCAAAGGAGTTTGGGTACCATTTAAAGACACGTATAAAGTTGCTGGCCCCGTCAATTCCAATGAAAACGAACCGCTTGATTTCATAGACCAAAGACGAATTCCATTGAAACCAGGGACTTATGATCTTGAGATTACAATCAGAGATTTAAAAGATTCGGCTACGATTGCTGCCGTTGTCAAACAACAAATTGTCATTGAGAACAATCGTTCGGCCGTGCTAGAAACAGAGGAAACCAGTGCTTCCGAAGAAGAAAAAGCATCGCAGAAATACAAATCACTTTTTTCAATTTCAGGAATTCAGTTGGTTGACAGTTATCAGAAAACGGAAGTGGCAAATATTCTGAGCAAAGGCGGATTTGACCTTACTCCTTATACGTCTAACTATTATCCTGAAGGAAAATCGAACATTACGTTTTATGCGGAAATCTATAGCACACACAAACGGGCGATAGATGCTAACAAGAAATTCTTGGCAAACATGTTTATAGAAAATGCAGATGATGGATCCTTGGTTCAAAACCTACGAACATTTTCTAGACACAGTGATGCTGAAGTAACTCCTCTATTGCAATCTTTTCCGTTGAACGCTGTTCCAACAGGAAATTACAATCTGGTGATTGAAGTGCGAGATGAACAGAACCGAGTGATGGAACGAAAGTTTGCATTCTTTCAACGGGTAAGTACAGTTACTCCAACATCAATAAGTGATGATTACGTGCCGAATGGAGAAACCAATGACATTTATGGCACGTTCGTTACCAAATATCAAAACGTAGATGATCTAAAAGAGTATTTGCGCTGCCTCCACCCTATTTCTACACAGGAAGAAATTGCGACTGTAAACACGCGAATGAACTTCAGAGACAGAAACATGATGTGGAAATTCATGTACAATTTCTGGCAGCAGCGTAACCCAGAAAATCCCGAACAAGCATGGTTAACCTATTGGAAAGAAGTGGAAAAAGTTAATGCGACCTATTCAAACAACCTCAGAAAGGGTTATGATACCGATAGAGGTCGGGTTTATCTCCAATATGGACCACCCAACACGATTTCTCCAAACTATTTTGAGCCTAATACTTATCCTTACGAAATTTGGCATTACTATAAACTTGAAGACCATTTGAACGCGGAACAGAGCAACAAGAAGTTCGTTTTCGCAAACATCGAACGAGGGTCGAATGAGTTCAAAATCATCCATTCTGATGCTAAAAACGAGATTACGAATGTCCGCTGGAACTACGACTTGCAAGTGAGAAGTAGTTCTACTGTTGATTTAGATCAGGAGAACGGTGGAGCAAGTTTTGGCAATCGTTCTAAGGATTTTTACCAAAATCCATACTAATACTTCGGATAGGTTTCTTCACCTTCGCAAGCCATGCGGGTAGCGGTTGTCATTCTTAATTGGAACGGAAAATCCTTTTTGGAGAAATTCCTTCCTTCTGTTATTTCTAACTCGATTGGGGCAAACATTTACGTTGCAGACAATGCCAGTTCAGATGGTTCGCTTGATTATCTGAAAGAGAATTATCCAATAGTCAAACTAATTGACAACGGAGAAAACCTAGGCTTTGCTGGCGGCTACAATAAGGCGTTGGAGAAGTTAGACGAGGCGTTTTTTGTACTGCTAAATTCTGATGTTGAAGTCACCACAAATTGGCTTGAGCCCATCGTACAATTATTTGATTCAGATTCAAACATTGCTGCCTGTCAGCCAAAAATTTTGAGTTACCACGATAAGTCTTGTTTCGAATATGCAGGAGCTGCTGGTGGTTTCATTGATAAGTTTGGCTATCCATTTTGCCGTGGGCGAGTGTTCGATACGCTTGAAAAGGACAATGGACAATATGATTCCGTTGAGGAGATTTTGTGGGCAACTGGTGCATGTCTATTCATTCGGAGCAAGGTTTACAAAGAACTTGGTGGCTTGGATGCTGATTTCTTCGCCCACATGGAAGAAATTGATTTGTGCTGGCGAATAAAACGCGCTGGATATAGCATTAAAGTTCAGCCAGCTTCGGTGGTCTATCATGTAGGTGGCGGAACGCTTTCAAAATCAAATCCGTTCAAAACCTTTTTGAATTTCAGGAATGGACTAGAACTTTTGGCGAAAAATCTTCCAAAAAACCAACTTGTTCCGAAGCTTTTTATTCGAATGCTTTTGGATGGCGTGGCAGCCTTCAAGTTTTTGTTTTCTGGCCAGGGAAATGATTTTCTAGCTGTCATCCACGCACATTTTGGTTTCTACGGAAGACTCAGAAAAACACTTGGAAAACGAACTGGCAATTACGTTTCAGTTAAAGGACAATACAGAGGGAATATCGTCCTCGATTACTTCCTAAAAGGACGGAAAAAGTTTAGCGACCTACCTTCAGATAAGTTCTGAGCGCTTCGATGCCGAGTGTGTAGGAATGCGCACCAAATCCGGCAATACTCCCAACACAAACACCTGCAATTAGAGAGTTGTGTCTGAACTCTTCCCTAGCTGCAATATTTGACATGTGAACCTCAACCACTGGAACACTTATGCTTGAAATGGCATCACGAATGGCAACTGAAGTATGCGTATAACCGCCAGCGTTCAGCACTACTCCATCGTATTTTTCAACCGATTGCTGAAGAGCGTTTATCATCTCGCCTTCAATATTGCTTTGAAAAGCATCAATCTCGATATCAGAAAAGGCTGATTTCAATGCATTAATCAAACCATCAAGCGTTTGCGAACCGTAAACTTCAGGTTCACGCGTTCCCAATAGATTCAAATTTGGGCCGTTAATAACTAGGATCTTCACTGTCTGTTCTACTAGGCAGCAAGATATAACTTCGGACATGCACTGGCAACGGGCAATTTTAGGTTTCAAATCTTACCTCCAATTGGAAAGGTCGCTTTCGGGCAATACGGTTGAAGCGTACTTGCGCGACATCGGGCAACTCCGAACGTTTATCGAATCTACTTCTGGCGAGGAAACGCCAATCGGGCTAAAAACCGCTCAGCTAAAGGAATTCGTTCAGCAAATTGCAGAATTAGGATTGAGTGCCAACACGCAAAGCCGGATGGTAAGTGGCATTCGCTCGTTCTACAAATACCTTTTATTGGAGGATAAAATTGACGTTGATCCAAGCAGTATGCTCGAAACTCCCAAGATTGGGCGGAAGTTGCCCGATACCCTTTCTAACGATGAAGTAGTTGCAATGATTGATAGCATTGACCTCAGCAAATCGGAAGGCGAACGCAATCGTGCCATCTTGGAAACGCTTTATGGATCAGGATTGAGGGTTTCTGAACTCACAAACCTGAAAATCAGCAATATCTATTTCAACGATGGAATCATGCGCATTCTTGGAAAAGGAAGCAAGGAACGACTTGTTCCATTGGGTGGAATTGCCGCTAAACGCATTTCATCTTACATAAAAGAAATCCGCGTTCACGCCAAGATTCAAAAAGGCGCAGATGATTTTGTGTTCCTCAACAGGCGTGGAAACCCGCTTTCGAGGGTGATGATTTTCAATATTGTAAAGAAAGCTGCTTACGATGCTGGTATTAAGAAAAGTATCAGTCCGCATACACTGAGGCACAGTTTTGCAACCGAATTAATTCAACGAGGTGCTGATTTACGGGCTGTGCAAGACATGCTCGGTCACGAATCAATTACCACAACAGAAATATACACGCATTTAGACCGCGACTACCTGCGGTCAAACATCATTCAGTTTCACCCAAGATCCTAGGTAAGGTGGAATCCTTCTCCTTCTTCTGGAGAAACGCTCAAGACTGGAATTCTTGAATGATTTACGATTTGTTGGGCATAGGGTCCCATCAGAAATCCAGTGAGATTTGATTCCTGCTCTGTCATCATTACAATCATATTTCCTCCTTTAGACTCAGAGAAATTCATAGTCATGGTAGCCAAATTGCTACCAACCAAGGTTGTACAAGAATGTGCAATTTCTTCACGATCGAAGTAATCTGTAATCTGCTTCACTTTCGTATCAAACTCAAACCGGATGTTCGGTTCGTCTTCAGTAAGCAAACATGCAATATGAACGGTGGCTCCAAACTTCTTAGCAAAACTTGCGGCATGCTGCACTTTTTGACGTGATTCTGGTGAACTATCAATAGGAAGAATGATGTTTTTCAGATTCTTAGCAGATGCCTTCTGCTGAATAGTCAGCACAGGACATGGAGATTGGGTAACCACTTTGAAGGCATTACTTCCAACAAAGAATTCTTCCCAACCAGAGACTCCGTGAGTTCCCATTACAATTAGGTCAGCTTCAACATCTCCGCAAACGGTTACAATCTGCTCATGAATACGTCCACTTACAACATATTGCGAAACACTCAGACCTGATTTTTTTTCAAGTGCATGAGCGTAATCCTGAAGATGCTGTTGCGCATGCTCCTTTTCCTCATACTCAGTTTTCTTACTAGGCGAAAAAATCCCCTGATAAGCTCCACTTTCTAAAACGTGAATCAGGACGAGGTCTGCCCTAAATCGCTTGGCGACATCAACCGCGTGATCAACGGCAAGGTTTGCTGATTCTGAAAAGTCTGTTGGAACTGCGATACGGTTAATCTTGAATTCACTAAACATGATGCTTTATTTTGAACTTGAAGGTAAGAAAATCAATATGGTGTAAAGGAAGTGGTATCCTTTTTCAATGTTGGAACTATACTGAGAACTGGAATATCGGAGAAATTAATAACCTCCTGAGCCGCAGAACCGATGAAATAATCGGTAAAGTCCTGCTCTTGCTGTGTCATAATCATAATCAAATCTCCCTTGGATTTGTTCGCATAATCAATAATACTTTCAGCCAAAGTCTGACTTCCTTTCGTATCGCGAACTATTTCCGCAGCGCAATCAACTCCTTGTTCCGTGATATACTTTTTCACTTGATCTAACTGACGAGTCAAGCGGTTCACGATAAATTCATCATTGGTCATCAGAACAGAAACTACACGAATAGTAGACCCAAAACGCTTCGCAAATTCTACAGCTTTAGCAACTTTCTCTTTCGTTTCTTTTGTAAGATCCAAAGGCAGAACAATATTCTGGCATCCTTTGCGGTGATGTTTTCCTTTAATAGTGATAACCGCTTTATGCGATTCCCGAACCACACGAAGTGCATTTGAACCGATAAAACGCTTTTTCAAGGTGCTACTACCAGCAGTTCCCATCACAATAAATTCCGCATTAATCACATCAGCCGTATTCACAATCTGATCGTAAATCTTGCCATGAACCTGAATCGGATGAAGCGTTACTCCATATTCTGCATTTTTCTCTTCGATGAATTCCGCCAACTTGGCCTTAGCACGCTTCTCAAACTCAACTTTATCAACCTCGTCAAAAAGCTTACTCAAGGAGAACTCATCGCTCACCACATTTAAAATATGGATTTCACTATTAAAAACCTTGGATAGGCTAACGGCCTGCTCCAATGCCACAATGGACTGTTCGGAATAGTCTACAGGCACTAAGATTGTTCCGGGTTTGTCTTGATTATTCATAGATTTGATTTTGCGGCTGCGAAGTTAAGAATTTGAAAATGGAAAGGATAGCAGAATCAGAACTCGTTTTGAATAGTGATGGAAGCATTTATCATCTTAATCTTCATCCAGAAGATATTGCCGACACAATCATCCTTGTAGGCGATCAAGACCGGGTTGGAAAAATATCAAAACACTTCGATGTTGTTGAGTTTCGTGGTCAAAAGCGGGAGTTTGTAACGCATACAGGTAGAATCGGTTCTAAACGACTAACGGTTCTTTCTACAGGAATTGGAACCGATAATATCGACATCGTTGTCAATGAATTGGATGCGTTGGTGAATATCAATCTCAAAACCAGAACAGCTAATCCTGAACTTAAAAGTCTCAATTTGATTCGCTTGGGTACCAGCGGATCATTGCAAGAAGATCTGCCGGTTGACAGTTTTCTCCTTTCAACTCACGGAATCGGGTTCGATGGCGTATTCAATTATTATGAAAAGGCTGGCGAGATTGAAGATACGGAACTTACGGATGCTTTTATGGCACAAACAGATTGGAAATCAATCTTTCCGCGACCATACATTGTAAAAGGATCAGAAACGCTTTTCAATTTATTGAAAGACGGAACTGAGCACGGAATGACCGCAACTGCCAATGGATTTTATGGTCCACAAGGCCGACAATTACGCTTGAAACCAACTGTTCCTGATTTGAATGAGCGCTTGAGCAAATTCAATTATCAAGGACAGCGGATTACCAATTTTGAGATGGAAACCTCTGCCCTCTTTGGTCTTGGAAAAGCGCTTGGACATGAGTGTGCCACAGTCTGCGCCATCATCGCCAATCGATTTAGAAAAGAATACAGCAAAAATCACGACCGAACGGTTGAACAACTCATCTCCTTTGTGGTTGATAGAGTTACGTCAAAATGAGAATAGGAATTGTTTGTTATCCCACCTTTGGTGGAAGTGGCGTTGTAGCTACCGAGCTCGGAAAAGAGCTAGCGCTGAAGGGGCATCAAGTCCATTTCATTAGCTACGATTTACCCGTAAGATTTGATAAATTACTCACGAATCTTCATTATCACGAAGTTCGAGTGAGTGACTATCCGCTGTTTGATTACCAGCCTTATGAATTGGTTTTAGCAAGCCGAATTGTAGATGTGGTGAAGCATGAAGGCTTGGATATTCTTCATGTTCATTATGCCATTCCGCATGCTTCCGCGGCTTACATGGCGCAGCAAATCTTGAAAACCGAAGGAATTTACATGCCTTTTGTGACAACGCTGCACGGCACGGATATTACCCTTGTAGGAAAAGACGAATCCTTTGAACCCGACATCACATTTGCTATTAATCAATCGGATGCCGTAACGGCCGTATCAGATAGTTTGAAGGCTGATACTTACAAGCATTTCAACGTAAAACGTGAGATTGAGGTCATTCCCAACTTCATCGATTTGAAGCGTTACCAAGGATGTTCGACTGATGGTGTTTTGAAGGCGTTTGCTCCAAAAGGAGAGCGTTTGCTACTTCACACTTCCAACTTTCGTCCGGTTAAACGTGTGGAAGATGTGGTTGAAGTATTTTCAAAGGTTAGAAAGGTAATTCCAAGCAAGTTATTGCTTGCTGGTGATGGTCCAGAAAGACCAAAAATTGAAGCTTTGTGCCGAAAACTGGGTACATGTGATGACGTTCACTTTCTCGGGAAACTGAAAAATATCGAAGAAGTTTATTCGGTTGCTGACTTGTTTCTACTTCCTTCAGAAACCGAGAGCTTCGGTTTAGCTGCTTTGGAGGCAATGGCATCACGCGTTCCTGTTATTTCATCCAACACCGGTGGAATTCCTGAAATCAACGAAATTGGAGTCACTGGTTTCCTAAGCAACGTTGGCGACACGGACGAAATGGCCGCAAACGCCCTAAAACTCCTAAAAGACGAAGCACTTCTTTCCAAGTTTAGAGAAGCGGCCTATCAAAAAGCAAAACAGTTCAGTGAAGATTCGATTATTCCAATCTATGAGAATCTGTATGAACGGGTTCTTGCAGGCGTAGCCAAATAGTATCTATTGCCCTGGGTGATAAATTCGCTCGGCAGTCTTGTAAATCTCTTCCTTATTCAAGGTCATCGGCTTTGTCTTTTGCTTTGACCAAAGTTCCATCTGATCATTGTAATGTGGGCTATCAGCATGTGTTGATGTTCCAAACGCATTTATGCTACCGATTGTAGGATTTCCATCAGTATCAAAATCAACAAGAATGATGTACGACTCTCCAACAAAGGTTTTCAGCAATCCTTTCTTGTAAGGTTTGGTGATGTTTGCCGCCAAAACTTCTGGCGCACCTCCAACTCCAATCTCCTTGTCGCCACGAACGTGTTTTTGAACATCACCCAATCGAACCTGCAACGTGCCGAAGTGCTTTTTCATATGCTTGGTTGCCTTTCTTATTGCATCAACATATTGTTCCTCTGTCAACACGTTCGTATGATAACTCAATCCTTTCGACATAACTAAATGCATAATATTGTTAAAGGCAAAAACTAGCAAGGCAGCATTCATATCATCTTCGTCCGCAACATGGTCCCAAGCACGAATAACCTTAAATGATTCAATTAGATCAGGATATTTATTTGCATCAATACTATCCAGCATCCACATGTTACTGATGTTGTAACCCCTCATTTCTTCGTTGTATTTCCGGTCGTATTTCATGGTCTTGAAATCTTCCCAAGTCATTTTATCGAACCCAGAAATGAGTTCGTGCGCCCGAATTGTTCGATTGTTAATCTTAGTTTCATCCTGATACCCAAAGGTTGGATTGAAATCGGATGCTCTTAAGTTCTCATCTTCTGCAGTAGCAAAAAAAGGAGTTCCATTCGTGTTGAATAGATAACCAGCTTCTGGATTGACGTAGCGTGGAAGTTCTGAGAACGGGTGAAACTTCTCATCCCAAAGTGTTTTTGAAGTATTTCCAGGAAGCACATCCAGCCAGTTGTAGCTTTTATCGCGATAACCGAACTGCCCCAAGCTGACGTATTGAATGTTCCCCTCACCATCAGCATAAATGTTGTTTGTTCCAGCAAAATGATTGCTGGCCAAGGCATCATTGTATTCCTTCAGATTGGTGGCCTTATTCATATGATACAACTGTTCGGTTCCAGCAATATCCATATTTGCCGGAAAGCGAATGGCATAATACCCATCCTTGTTTTTAATTACTGTTCCTTGTTTGCTGATGTAGAACTTCTTGGTTACAGGAATACGGATTGGCCCCACCTTCACTTTCACCTTAACCTTGTATGGTTTTAACTCCTCGTAACCATCGTCAAACTTGTATTGCAACTTTTTCTTCGGATGCATTTCCAACTTATAGACATCACAAAGATCTGGATGATTGAGCGTGGCAGCCCATCCCAAATGCTCATTCACGCCATGGAAGATATTGGCGCCTCCAGGAAAAGTTCCTCCCAAGATGTTTAGACCTTCTTCACTCACCAAATGTGCCTCATACCAAGAGAAAAGTCCTTCTAACGGCTGATGCGAATTGATAGCCAAATACGTATGTCCATTTGCCGTCTTATTCTTATTGAACGCAAACGCATTGGAACCATCAGGCAAGTTTCCTTTGTACGTGAGATTTCGCTCGTGCAGTAGAATTGACCGCGTAAAAATTTGCTGTATTTCTATATAAACGCTGGTAAGAAATACCAACGTAAGTGTGTTGCATTTAACCACATCCTTTGATGTAATTGGAAACAATCCCTTCCTTAAAATTTGATCCGTGTGTGTTTGCGCAAAACGGTTTATGCCTTCGGCATATGCATCAAGGTATTTGAGGTAATCCGCTGAAAATGTAGAATCAAACCGCTTTTCAACTTCATCAGAAACCCGCGTGATTTTCCCCATGAAATCAAGCATGGCTCCATTCTTTCCAGTTACTTCGCCCAGTCTTCCGTTGGCGGCCAATAAGAGGTGTTGAACGGTTTTAAAATCATCTTCGCAGGTTGCCCAAGCAAGTCCGTAAGCAACATCGGCATCAGTCTTTCCAAAAATGTGCGGCACGCCCCACGTATCTCGGACTATTTCAACATTGGCAGTGGTAATCTGTGCTTGTGATTTGAGACTGACAAGCAACATGAGCCCCAAAAGGAGGCTCGAAATACTGAATTTCATTTACGTAAGAATTAGGGTTGGTTCACTGTAACAGCGATACTGCTAAAATAGTATGCGCGCATCCTAATTTCCAAGAAATTGTTCGGAAATTAACGGTTAAGAAACATAGTTAACAACCGCATGGCCTTGTGGAAAAATCCTTTCGCTTACTTCCCTCGCCAAATGGCGATTCGTTCTCCTAGTCCTCCGATGAAGGCAAGAAGTTTGCTTAATGCATCGAAATAGAGGGTGAGCATTAAGAAGATGGACATGAACCAGATAACCATTAGGTTAGCCCAATACGTATCGACATACTGGCCAAATACTGGTTTGCGTGGCGCAAAGAAATGTGAGCGAAGCATGGAACTTCCCATTGGATCTTGATAGATTGGATGCAGGCGCTGAATCAACTTTCCATCTCGCTCAATGATTCGGTAAAAATCTGAGCTGTTCTGCACCAAATCACCCAAGTTCTCATTGTAATAATCATCGCGCAGCTGATTGAAGAGTTCGCGTTCTTCATCGGTCTTTATCTTCGATGAAATCAATTTATCCTTGGCAGAATCCGTAGCATTTCTTCTCTTCACGTAATTGCGAGAAAGTTTGTCTAGATGAACCTTCACTTCTTCTAGCACCTCAACAGAAATGTTTTCAATTGTCAATTTGTCCATTTGAGCAAATTGAACCTCTGTATTGAACAAATTCTCCTTGGCTAATTCGTTTCTGATTAGTGCCAAATCGTGTTCCTTCTTTTCTAGATCAACCTGCTCTTCTACTAGCAACGAACCAAGATTGATTATGCGCTTTTTCATTTCAGGAATCCAATAATCCTTTCTGAATGTAGCTTGACTTATTTCCTTCTCGTATTCGAAAATATCTTTCTGATAAGCGTTGTTCTTAAACTGATGAACAGCAAGTGCTTCGTACGCCCATTTGGAAGCCATAATCTCTCCAGTAATCGGCACATATTCATCCGAAGAAAAACCAGGGTTCAGCTTATCAAACTTCACAATTACACCACTCAAAAGAAGCTGAGGAATGATGAGGAACGGAATAAGAATGTAGATGGTAACGGCATTTCTGAAGCTGGCCGAAATGTTAAGTCCCAACATATTGGCAAAGCATGCGGTAGAAAACAGCACAAGAAAATACGCCATATTCATTCCGTGAATTTCAAGAATGGCGTTCCCAATAAGTACAAACGTGAGCGTTTGCACCAGAGAGATGAAGAACATGATGATAATCTTCGAAACGAGATAACTGGAACGACTTAGGTTGAGGAACTTCTCCCGTTTCAGAATCTTTCTATCCTTGATAATCTCCTCAGCACTCACCGTTAAACCAAAAAAGAGTGCCACTACCACACACATAAACATGTAGGCTGGAATGTTGTCGTTCTCTCTAAATAGGTAACCGACCTCATCATTGGCATAATACCGAATGAGCAAAGCCAAGATAACTGCCAGAACTGGCGTCTCTAAAAAGTTGATAAGCATGTACTGCACATCCGCTAGCTTGGAGCGAACGTCACGCGTAATAAACACCGAAAACTGCGCTAAACGCGATGGAATACTGGAGCCTTTCGGAATAGAATCGCTTTCTGCTTCTACATCTGACAATTCGGCCTCCATCTTTCCGGAAGTCAGGAACTTTTCATTCCATTCTGTTGGACGAACCTTACGCTTTTGGGTCAATTGCCCGTATTCGTCCAATACCTTTCCTTCGATAATGTTGAACACCTGCTCGGGATTCACGTTACCGCAGTTGTAGCATTCCACATCTTCGCTAGTCACATCATTAATCTGCGACTTGAAGTAGCCAATTGCCTCAATTGGGTTTCCGTAGTAAACAGGAAAACCGCCCGTATCAAGAATCATCAGCTTATCAAACATCTTGTAGATGTCTGAAGAAGGCTGGTGAATAACCACATAGACCAACTTGCCTTTAAGAGCCAATTCCTTCAAAAGGTCCATGATGTTCTCGCTATCGCGAGAAGAAAGACCTGAAGTAGGCTCATCTACGAATAAAACAGAAGGCTCACGTATAAGCTCAAGCGCAATATTCAGACGTTTACGCTGACCACCACTAATCTTCTTATTAAGCGGACTTCCGACCTTGAGATTTCGGATTTCATACAGACCAAGGCTTTTCAAAGTGGTCATAACCGCCTTGGTAATCTGATATTTGCTTAATCCGTCAAAACAGAGTTTGGCGTTGTAAAACAGATTCTCAAATACAGTTAAATCTTCGATAAGAAGGTCATCCTGAGAGATGTAACCTATCAGTCCTTTAACTCGATCCGGTTCCGTGTAAATGTTTATGCCATTGATGTTTACCGCACCTTTTGTTGGAGCGGTAGTACCGTTGAGAATATTAAGCAAGGTTGATTTTCCAGCACCGCTGGCTCCCATTACGCCAAGTAACTGACCTGATTCCTCACGGGTAGAAAGACGATGCAATCCTTGCTTTCCTCCAGGGAAATAAAACTCAATGTCCTTTACCTCAAATACCAGACTTTGATCCACACTATCGCGCATGAATCGACCAACGATGTCGCTGTAATAGATGGGCGCAATACCCGAAGTTCTGATAGACGAACCAGGAGAAAGGATATTTACGCGATTGGCACGAACTGGCTGACCGTTTATAAAAAGTGTTTCGCTTCCAAAATATCGGAAGACATACAGTCCAACACTACCTACGTTAAGTACACGAATTTCGCCATGGAACGCTTCCGAGTAAATATGAAAAGCTCGGTCCATGTCCGAAACTTTACGACTATTGACTACGAGAATATTCTCAGAATCCTGCTCATCCTGAGCATTAGCCTTTACAAAATGAAGACAGCGGAGGAATTCCTTCTCATCAATATTAAACGAATCAGAAACGGTGTTTACGAAATCGAGCTCTTGTCCGTCTATAGTACCTTCGGAATTGACAAATTCCAACAAACGGAACAATACAATGACCTTCTGCTTCTGAGTAAGCTCAGAATTGATGGCCATACAAATCTTTAGAATCTTAACCGAACTTCTCGAAATCCGCTTTTTCTTCTTTTCGTCCTCCTCGTCTGGCCCTCCGTGGTACTCGACAAAATAGTTATCGAATACGAGTAGATACTGCTCTACCAGTTCTTTATTGAGTTGAAGCTCTAGAAAAACCTTTACAACCTTCCTCCCGTTCTCCGAGAAGCTATCGTCCTTGGCTACCAAGGCGAAAAGTTGCATTAAGGCTCTTAATATTCGTTCACTCATTTGCTATAAAAAAGAAAAGGCATCCCTACAACGCTGTAGGAATGCCTTTGGTTACGCGAATTGCGTATTATCTATTGCTTAAATCCGATTATCAGGGTAGCACAACCAGACATCGTGTTTGCGGAGTTCAGTTTTGCTTCAATGGTACAATCAACCGTTGAACCGAATTCAAAATCCCAGTAAGGCGTGTTCTTATACTCGCTGCTTGCAAACAATTGGTTGTGGTCTTCATCGTAAATCTCGAAAATGAGGTTTCCGTCTGTAAATCCGCTGCAACCAGCTATTCTGTAAGTACTTCCTCCGTAGAAGGTTGCTCTAAATTCTGCAACCTGATCGCCATTGAGAAGTGCGCGGTAAGACTGTCCGTCAGAAATGTAATTCGCAGTTACGTTCTCTGAACAAATCTTTGCAATGGAATCGCACTGTGCAGAAGCGTTTCCAACATAGGCCAATCCCATAATAAGGGCAGCCGAAAGTATTCTTAGTGTCTTCGTTCTCATTATTGGCCTACTATTTTGTTTCTAATTTTCGCCACCTTATCAGCAATTGCTTTTAGGTGCTCTGGTGTAATAACAACAACCGTTTTACTATTAATCTTGGTAGTCTTTTTTGCTACATCTACCGTAGATTTCTCATACGTGTATTGAATATCGATGGCATCAAAATCGTACGCCAATTCAATCAAATCATCAACCAATACATCGTACTCTGGTTGATTGTAATACTGCGTTAGCATTTTAACGATGTTGTTTAGCGTGTACTTCTGCTCACCAATACGGTTAATTACGTCTTGATTCTTGTCTTTAACCGCAATCTGTGTAGAGAAATAAAGCGTCTCAATCCAACCACCGGCAAGAATAAGTGCACCAACGTTCATTCTATCGTTGTCTTTTAGGAAGGCATCTGAGCTTCTGTAAGCAACTGCAACCAAATTAAGCATGGAATCACGCTTACCAAAGTTGTTTTCAAATCGCTTGATGGTATTCTGATCAAATGCGCCTGTAATACCCAACTCGTCCGAAAGCTTGTTGATGACACCTAAGTATTTAATGGCATCTTGGCTTTGATCGTAAATGGTTACGTAACCAACATCAGCACCATAAACACCAAGGTTTAGTGCCTTTTGGTAGTTAGTAGCATAGGTGGTTACCTTTTTTGCATCGTTAAGGAATGACTTGTTGTAGTCTGCTCCAGACTTTTCAATCAGCAAGGCTGTTTGAATAGGAGATGGAATACTGAACATACTACCGCCAATGGTCATCAATTTGGTGGCGGAAGAATCTACCACTGCCACTCCTTCTCCATCGTCTTTCTTTACATCGGAAACGCAGCCTACCATGAAAATGGCAGCAAATGCCAACGCACTGCTATAGCCCATCCATCTGTTTACGTATTTACTTTTTATCATGACCTACTTCTGGTTAATATGGTTCGCAAGTAACGAAAATTAGAACGAACAGACAACGAATTCCAATGTCTCAAAACCCTCAGTTTTAAAGGTATTATTGACAAGATTCTGGAATAAGTTAGCTTGTTTTTCTAATCTCATTGATGCCGTCTTACTCGAATTGGGGGGAATTGGTTACAAAAATGAAAGGGAATTAGACCTTTATCCCAATCGTCACAAAAAACGTTCTGCCTGATGAGGGGATAATTCCCGGCCCAGGATAACCCGTTGCTCTCCTAGTGAAGTATTTGTTATCGGTGATGTTCTCAATTCCCGCATTGAAGGTGAACTTCCAGTACTTGTAACCTAAGTTCAAATCCATCACATAATAAGAAGGAATGATACCGTTGACCGCATTACCCGTTTGAATGGAATTGGTGGCATCTGTAAACTGCTGATCGGTGTAGGAAAACAAATAAGACATCTTGAGGTCCTTCCAAGCAAGGTCTAGCCCCGTTCGGATGAGAAAGGCTGGCGTCAGCTCCACACGTTTGTTCTTAAAAGCCGTCTCATCCGAAGAAACATACCGTGCATCAAGCCATGTAATGTTGGTGAAGATGCCCATCTTCCAATCGGAGGTTGGAAGAAACGTTTCGATGGCATTCCAACGCAGGTAGCTCTCCACTCCTACTGTTCGGGCATTGGCAATGTTTGTTCTCAGCCTGTACACGCTAAAGAGTTCGGGATCCACCTGCTGCACATAGCCAATGCGGTCATTATACATCATCAGAAACCCTGTAATGTCGAACTGAAAGGCATTCTTCACTCGGCCACGAATGCCGAGATCGACATTGAAACCCGTTTCGTCCTTCATGTTTGGGTCAATTTTGGCACTAGGCGTGCTTACCCACAGGTCGTTGAAGTTGATGGGCTTGTAATTCTGCGAGAAGTTGGCGTACACTTCCAGTCCTTTCAGCGGTTTGTAGCTTGCCCCCAACCCAAACAGCGGAAACCACCGTTTGCTTCGGGTTTCCCCTGTATTCAAGCTATCTAGGATGACATTATCCGCTTGATCGCGATAGACGAATCTGGCAGAACCAACCGTCTTTGTGTCGATGTATTCAATCCGAACTCCTGGGGTAATACTGACTTTCTTATGTACGTTGAAGATATTCTCGGCAAACCAGGCCACATTCCCGCTCGGATGACTGGAAGAGGATTCGTTTGCCACCACATCTTCATATTCAAACACATGATCGTAGGTCGAATCTGCCGCGCCTTGTCTACTCTTGGTAAAACCTTTGTACAAGCGAACGCCCGTAAGGAAAACCTGCGGTTGACTCTTGATTTGATAATGCTGCATGTATCGGAACTCGGCTCCAATGTTCTTGAACTCGCCACGAATCAAATTCCTATACTTCTGAAGGTCTGTTGATGCTGGATTATTGATGGGGTCGCTTTGGTTTGGCGTTCCGTTGAAACCCAAGGCCTCGCGCGAAGCAATCAAACCAAACAAACGCACATCCAACTTTGAAGAGGAACTGAACTCGTGGTTTATGGCCAAAGACATCACGTTCCACTTCACTCTAAACCAGTTTCTATCGCGGTACGCAGCCTGCGCGTCTTGATTGAATTGCGCATCCGTCAATCCACCCGCTTGCTGCGCCAAATACCACATGCGCGTGTATTCCATCTTGATGGTGGTTCCCTTCTTGGATGTATAGCGAAGTCCTGCAAAAGCGGTGTAGTTGTCGAAATCGGAATTGCAACGCCAGCATTTCCCGAATTTGTATTGGAAGAATGAATAGTAATTGAACCTACCGATGGTGCCACCAATGGCATTGTAAGAATTGTAAAAGCGATAAGAACCCACCGACTGACTACTCTCTACCTCAAACTTCTTGTCCTTCGGGCCTTCTTTCATAATGAAGTTGAGCATGCCGCCAAACTGCGGACCGTACTGCAAGGATGCCGCGCCACGCACCACTTCCACCTTTTCTATGGATTGCATGGGTGGCGAATAATAGCTTTCGGGATAGCCGAGCGCATCGGCAGCAATATCGTAGCCGTTCTGCCGCGTGTTGAAGTTCTCTGTTCGGCTCGGACTCAGCCCTCTACCTCCTACTCCAATCTGAATGCCTGCACAATCCGATTCCCAAATATTGAGACCAGCCACTTGTGCAAAAATCTGGCGTGCTCGATTAGAAGCTAAGTTGGCGGTGAGGTTGCTTAATTGAATGACCTCTGTTTTCTTACCCGCATAAATGGCCATTCCCTCCACAGGCCGAAGTGTTGTCATTGCATTGGTTTCTTCCTTCTTGCCCGAAACAGTCACGCTTTCCAAATCTTGAGAAAGCGGTGAAAGCTGAATGTCTAAGCGATGGGTGCCGTTCTTGGGGTCGAGGGTGCGTTCTTCCTTCTTGTAACCAGGTTGGAAAAAGGTCAGCTTCTTAACGCCTGGCCCGAGGCCAACAATACGGTAATTGCCTTTCTCATCCGTCAACTGATTATCCGTGATTCCATCCACATGAACAACCACACCAAACATGGGTGCGTTCTGGTTATCCTGCACGGTTCCCTTAATGATGATTTGCGCGAAACCATTCGTTGCCGCCCAAAGCATCAAGAATACTATCAACCGACCGCTACTCACCTTCATACTCCAGTATCCATTGTTTGTGCAACCAGCCAACCATTGTGCATAAACCGAACAGTTCCGGCAAATATCATGAAGCAAAAAAGCAAACGAACCGTGACTAGAGGCGCAATGCTCACATCACGATTCAAAATACGTTTGCTATTCGATACGATGGAGGACAGCATTAATCCCCGTCATTGTCTTGATAATTAATCTGAACACTTAGAGCCGAAGTCATATCGCTCTTAATCATTGGAACCAACATTTGCATTTCCAAATAAGCATCATCCACAATTTGCTTGTTGCTTATCAACGTTTCAGACATGGGATCAGGAATGAGTTGCATGGCCGCTTGAATATCAACGAAATGTTCTGCGATATCGTCTGCAAGCGTGATTCCTCCGTTCTGCACTTCTGCATCCGTTAATGGCCTTACGCACGCCAAATAATCTTGTATGCCGAGATTGTCTGCGCCATTTTCACCAATTCCTCCATACATCCTTTTTAACCCTACAAGCTGACGAACGGCCAATTGAGCCGAACCATCTGCATAATAAGCCTCTACAGACTCAGGAATAACTGTTCCTCCATTGAATTTGCCCAATGGAATTTTGAACTTAAAGTTCTTAAGCGTCTCAAAATCGAAGTTCAACTCATTTACCAAAAGTGAAATAGATGTTCCTTCGGCAGTCCCCACATTGGAAATAAACTGCGTGCGATAAGAATCCCAACCAAGATTGATTTGCGAAACTGTTGTCTTCATTTCAGAAACAAGTCCTTGCAAATACGCCTTTCGAGTATCACCAGAAACCCCAGTGGTAAAAAGGTCAGTAACCTCCTGATTCGTCATAGTGCCATCACCAAAAATCAAATACTCCATAGCAGGAAAGCCTACGGTTGATTTAGCGCTGCTAGCAACCGCAACTTCATCCACAATATTCTGCTCAATAGCAATCGTATTCGTTGGAAACGTATTGAAACGCTCTCGAAAAGGCACACCATTAATCAATCCCGGACCAAAAGCAAAGGTTCCGCAATCTTCGTACGCCAAGTAAGTTGCACCAAAAGTTACGCGGATTTCAACCAACAAACCGGGTGTTGGATCAGCCACAAAGGTTTGAACCGAAGCATCTAAAAGTGCCAATCCTGCATTCAGATTTTCAAATCGAGGAATGATAATGTTGTCCGCATAATTGATCAACATTTCAGTCTGATTGAACTCGCAATTGACCAGTTTATCATCTGGCCCATTGCAACTTGCGGTAAGGATTAGAACGCCACTGACTACTCCAATAATATTTCTCATTTAATTTCTCCTGTTGGAAAAGCCATTCTTACGTGGCTAATTGCATCTTGTAATTGCGTATCGGTAACGGTATATAAATTGGATGTAAGACCCACTTCCATCAACGCGTCTTCAATATGCGAATATGTGTAATGTGGCGGGAATTTAGAATTTCCTCCGTTAAAATGGTACTTCAACGCAAGCATAAATCCGATTGCTTCGCTCATTACGTGATGTCTTTTATACTCAGACGTTCCTGAGGTTGATAGTGCTTGATCCAGATAATCGATAGCAGAAGCAGCCGAAACGATAGCCCATTTTTCCATGATTACTTCGATGGCTGCATCACGTGCTTCGTAGTCTTTTGCAGTAATAGCAGCACGGGCTGTTCTGAACGCGGTAGCAATATCATCGTTTATTCCAGGATACAATCCTTCGTTCCGTGTGTTGCAGTACTTGGCCCAAAACTGAGAATCACCAATTGAAACTGAACTTGGAAAGTCGGTTGGTGCGCCAAAATATCCGAAAGCTTCATCAAAATAATGTTCCATGTCTGTATAATTTTCACCCGCTGCGAAATCATCATTTCCTACCAAACCCATTCTATCTGCTGAAAGATAAATTTCCATTGCCTGATAATAGAACACAGCTCCCATCAATCCTTTCTCTACCACTTGAGCCAGTTCTAGACCATTGGCAGTTACGCGGTAACCTTTGGTTAAATCTGCGCTTCCTTCTACCAAAACACCAGCCGTTCCGTTTGAAGCAGTACCTACAGCTTGACTTACCAAAGCGGCTTCTTCAAGAAACTGAAGGAACATAGTAGTATCAGGAGCAAAGCATTTTGACTTCAAATCCTTAGAATAAGTCTGACCAGTAAATGGATTATTCTGATTTCGGAACATGTCCTTTAGAAGGTTCTCATCCAAACTAGCTGAACCAACTGTGTTTACTGATTTCATGTAAGTCCCCAATTGAGACAACATGTCTAATCGTTGTACTTGACCGCTTACATCAACTGTAGAAGCTCCGCTTCTGGTGAATTCGTAAGTAGAAGGAACATCCAGTTTATCATCTTCTTGATTGCACGATGATAAGATTGCTGATGTGCCAATGAGTAGCACGCTGTAACGGAGTAGTTGATATATTTTCAAGAAATCAGATTATTTAGATTGATTTTAAATAGCGGTGCAAATCTATCCTCATGGTACACCACGTGCAATACCTAGTTCGGGGTATAGAGCAAAAAAAAGCCCCGAACCTTACGGAACGGGGCTTAAACTCAAACTAAGTGATTCTTAGTTAGTGTACATTTTATTTGTAAGCATTGTCTTACCATCAGAGATAGTATAAACATAGATACCAGCTGCGTGCTGATTTCCGTTGAATTTTACAGAGTTAACACCTCTCTCAACATCAAACTTCTCAGAATGAATTTTGCTTCCAAGGATGCTGTAAACGTTGAATTCAAGACCATCCATGTTGTATGGAGCGTTGAATGAAATGTTTGTGATTCCAGTAGCTGGATCAACGTAGTTGTTTACAAGCATGAATTTGCTTTCATCTACTTCAACGATTCCAACACCGCTAGCTTGAGCAACCAACCAGTAGCTATCAACGGTGATAAGACCACCACCAAGTGTAGCAGGAACATCAGACATCCAAGAACCATTTTGGATGATAGTGCTCAAATCTGGGTTAGTACCAGCAATACGAACGTTAACATCAATTTCCAATTGAACCATTCCAATTGAACCATTAGCCAATGTGTTCCACTGAGCTTCAGTACCATTGATGTAAACACATCCTTGTGTAGTTGTCTGGCTTGGAGGTGTTCCACCGTTAAACCAAATACCAAAAGGAGCAGTTGTTGCGTTATACGAAGGATCCGTTTCAGGGATGTTTGTTCCGTATGTCATTCCTGTGGGCACATTACGTACTTCAACAATTTTAAACGCATCGATATAAACAGTAACATCTGTTGGGCTTCCTGGAACGATTTCGAATGCAAAAAGTGTATCGGTGAACGTAACTAGGTCAACAATACGGCTTTGATCACCACAACCTACGCAAGTATAAACAGTTTCCAAGCTATCTGGAAAAAGACCAAAAGGTGAACTTGCTAAAGCAGGATCAGGAGTACATTGGGCACTTGCAACACTTACTGAAAGCGCACCGGCAATAATTGAAAGTAGAACTTTTTTCATGATTTTTATTTGTAATTGATTAGAGTTTACGTGTTTAAAAAAATTATTCGTCACCAAGGTCTTTTTCAATAGACTCCATGGCAAGAAGGTCGGTTGCTTCCTTCAAAGTTGGTGTAATATTCAGAATTGTATCTAACTGAGATATAGAAATCAACTTAGAAACTGAACGCTGTAGTCCGCAAAGGACAAAAGACCCACCTGAGTTCTTGCAAAGTCGGTTTGCAACCAGAATGGCGCTTAAACCTGAACTGTCGCAATAACGAGTGTCTTCAAGATCAATAATTATGTTTTTGAACTCATCTGCATTAAGCACAACCAGTTCTGACTTTAGGGAAGGAGATATTTGGCTATCCAATTTCTCCACTTTCACCTTAACTACTGCGTAGTTATCTTTCTTGAGTATTTCGAAATTCATGTATGGCTTTGTTGCAAAGTTACCAAAATTTTAAAGTCGAAAGGTAATACCAATTTTGATACGTGGATTACGATTCCTGTTCAATTTTTCCAGCAAGCAAATAAATAACTGCCATTCTTATGGCAACACCGTTCTCAACTTGATCCAGAATCATAGATTGTTCGCTGTCTGCCACGTCTGATGTTACTTCCACTCCCCTATTAATAGGACCAGGATGCATCACAGAAATCTTTTTATTTAAACCATCCAAAATATTCTTATTCAAACCGTATTGAAGAGAATATTCGCGCAGCGATGGGAAATATTTAACGTCTTGCCGTTCCATTTGAATCCGCAGCATGTTTGCTACATCGCACCATTCAAGCGCTTTTATCAGGTTTGGTTCGTACGTCACCCCAAGCGATTCAATGTGTTTAGGAATTAGCGTTGCAGGTCCGCAAACTCTGACCTCTGCGCCTAACTTATGAAGCGTGAAGATGTTCGATAATGCAACACGCGAATGCAAAATGTCTCCAACAATCACAACCTTTTTTCCAGCAACTTCTCCATACTTCTCTCTTATAGAGTAGGCATCAAGAAGCCCTTGTGTTGGATGCTCGTGGGTCCCGTCTCCAGCATTGACAATGACCGCATTGATGTGCTTTGCCAAAAACTGCCCAGCTCCTGGCAATGGATGGCGCATTACAACCATATCCACTTTCATGGCCAAGATGTTGTTCACCGTATCAAGCAGGGTTTCGCCCTTAGTCACAGATGAAGCGGATGCTGAAAAATTAATCACATCTGCAGAAAGTCGTTTTTCTGCGAGTTCAAACGAAAGTTTTGTTCTGGTGGAATTTTCGAAAAAGAGATTTGCAATAGTTATATCTCTCAGCGATGGGACTTTCTTAATAGGTCTATTGATGACCTGCTTAAAATTATCAGCTGTCTGAAAAATCAGTTCAATATCCTCTTTGGTGATGTATTTGATTCCGAGAAGATGCTTTACCGATAACCCGCTCATTCCTGCTCTGATGAAAAAAGTTTAACTGTGTCGTTGCCTCCACTTTCCGTGAGTGCAACTTCTACCTTTTCTGATACAATTGTGTCTATTCTAACCCCGACATAATTCGGTTCTATCGGAAGTTGTCTACTGAATCGTCTATCAATGAGAACTACCAATTCAATAACAGATGGTCTTCCAAACGCCATAAGCGCGTCCATTCCAGCACGGATTGTTCTTCCCGTAAAAAGCACATCATCAATCATAATGACTTTTTTTCCTTCCACAAGAAAATCCATCTTGTTCTTAGAAGGAATAAGTGGAATCTCGTGTCTACGGTGATCGTCCCTATTAAAAGTGATATCTAACCAGCCAAGTTGAATTTGCTTTCCGGTTAGTATCTGCAATCGTTCGTGAATACGCTGCGCAACAAATACACCTCGTGGCTGAAGCCCGACCAAAACCGTTTTTGAAAAATCGTTGTGATTTTCAATGAGCTGATAGCAGATTCTCTCAATAGAAAGATTGAGCTGCTTACTGTCTAAAATTATTCGTGACCCAATGCTCATTGAACTGGCGCAAATGTACTTCGATAATAGGTAAAAAAAAACCCCGCTTAAAGCGGGGTTTCTTTTCTTATTTCTTAGGCTTCTTAGCAGCCTTCTCCATCTGAGATTTCAAATCCGCAAGAGCGTCAAGGTCACCCAGCGTTGTCTTTTCTTGACTTTGCTGAACTTTTTTAACTCCTCTACTTGCAGTGCTTCCAGCAGATTTTTTCTTGTCACCTTCCTCTTCTTTAGAAGAAGAATAAGATTCGTCTGAATGTGTCTTAGCATGAGAAACATAGATTCTTCTGCTGTCCTTGTTAAACTCGATTACCTCAAGATCAACAGCTTCTTCCTGCTTAATCTCAGTGCCATCGGCTTTCACCATATGACGCTTAGGAACGAATCCTTCAACTCCGTAAGGAAGAGCAACAGTTGCACCTTTATCATTCACTCCAGTAACGGTTCCTTGATGAACACTTCCCATTGTGAATACAGTTTCAAACACATCCCATGGGTTTTCTTCCAATTGTTTGTGCCCAAGGCTCAATCTGCGGTTTTCAGCATCAATTTCCAATACTTGAACTTCGATGTCAGCATCTAGGCTGGTGAATTCAGATGGATGCTTGATTTTCTTGTTCCAAGAAAGGTCAGAAATGTGAACCAATCCATCAACACCTTCTTCCAACTCTACGAAAATCCCGAAGTTAGTGAAGCTGCGAACCTTAGCCGTGTGCTGAGATCGAACTGGATATTTGGTTGCGATATCTGCCCATGGATCTGGCATCAATTGCTTGATACCTAAAGACATTTTTCTGTCTTCTTTATCCATTGTAAGAACAACACATTCTACTTCGTCTCCTACGTTCAAGAAATCTTGAGCGCTTCTCAAGTGCTGTGACCAGCTCATTTCAGAAACGTGAAGAAGTCCTTCCACTCCTGGAGCAACCTCTACAAACGCACCGTAATCAGCAACAACAACAACTTTTCCTTTCACTTTGTCTCCGATGTTCACTTCAGACTCAAGAGCATCCCATGGGTGAGCGCTAAGCTGCTTCAGACCAAGTGCAATTCGTTTCTTTTCGTCATCGAAATCAAGGATAACCACGTTGATTTTCTGATCCAATTCAACGATTTCTTCTGGGTGGTTGATACGTCCCCAAGAAAGATCAGTGATGTGGATAAGTCCGTCAACACCTCCAAGATCGATGAATACACCGTATGAGGTGATGTTTTTAACAGTTCCTTCAAGAATCTGTCCTTTCTCCAACTTACCGATAATCTCTTTCTTCTGTGATTCAAGTTCAGCTTGAATAAGAGCCTTGTGAGAAACAACAACGTTTTTGTACTCGTTATTGATTTTAACCACTTTGAACTCCATGGTCTTACCAACATACACATCGTAGTCACGGATAGGCTTCACATCAATTTGAGAACCTGGAAGGAATGCCTCAATTCCGAAAACATCGGCAATAAGACCACCTTTAGTTCTGCATTTGATTTGTCCACGGATAATTTCATCATTCTCAAGAGCAAGATTAACTCGTTCCCAAGAACGAAGTGCTCTAGCCTTTCTGTGAGAAAGAACCAATTGTCCGCCTTTGTCCTCAACTTTCTCGATGTAAACCTCAATTAGGTTTCCAACTTCGTAATCAGGATTATATCGCGTTTCGCTTAGAGGAACGATACCTTCAGACTTTCCACCGATTGTAACGATGAAATCCTTTTTGGTTTTCTCGATGATTGTACCATCAAGTACATCATTTGAATTGAAAGACATGATGGTAGCATCATACATTGCCTCCAACGCAACTCTTTCCTTCTCAGCGTAAACTTCTTGTCTTTTACCAATAGCGCTCCAATCAAAATCAGCTGGTTGAACAGCTGGCTTGCGTGGTTCGGTACTCTTCACTTTCACTTCAGCCACTTCTTCAGTCGCCTCTGCTACTTCCACTTTCTCAGCTTTAGGAGCTGCTTTTTCTGCAACAGGAGCAGCTGCAACCTCTTCGGTTACTTCTTCTGATGGAGTTACTTTGATTCGTGGTTTTTTAACCTTTGGCGCGTCACCCGCTGCCTTTGCAGTAGCCTTTTTGACTGAATCTGCTTTTTTATCTTCTGCCATGTGGTCAGATTTGTATCTCAGCGTCCCGTTACTACTGAGAGATTGTTTTGTTTGTATAACTCTTGTGCGGAAAGAGCCTCCCAATTTTGGGATCGCAAAAGTACATATTAAGTTGGAAGAAAAAAAGATAAAAGAAAAAAAGGAGCAGTGCAAACGCATCTCATTTTTGAATACGCATGCCATTTGCTCATACGCAATAGAACATGAAATGGCCACAGAAACCCTGAAGGCACAGAAGTTTCACAGAAAACAATCCTTTTTTTTTGGAAAATCTGTGTTTCTCCCGAACAATCGGGACAAGTTGTGGCTAATAAATGTCTTTTTCCTTTTAGATATTAAGATGCGTTTGCCCTGGAAAAAGGAGAAAATGTGGCTCATCGTGAGCCACGTTTTTCATTTTTACCTTTTCTCTTTATTCAATCATTGCCTAATGCATGAGTACCTTTGCAGCCGATGAAAAAGTTCGACATTCCAGCGTTTTACCGCAGTCCGATTATTGGGCCTATTAAAGAAGCACGAAAGAATAAGGATTCGCGTAAGCAAGACTTCACGCCTACGCTCCTCGATTTCGGACCTGTTCAGTTTTACATCGCACGTCATTTCGGCTTCTGCTATGGCGTAGAAAATGCTATCGAAATCTCTTATCGGGCGTTAAACGAAAACCCAGGCAAACGGATTTTCCTTTTGAGTCAGATGATTCATAACCCAGCGGTGAATGATGATTTACAAGGTCATGGCATCCAATTCATCATGGATACCAGCGGAAATCAATCCATTCCTTGGGATGAGATTACTTCTGATGATATTGTGATTACGCCAGCTTTTGGGACTACGGTTGAAATTGAAAATCAGCTTAAAGAAAAAGGCATTCAACCTGAACTATATAATACGACTTGCCCGTTTGTAGAGAAAGTTTGGAAACGTTCGTCCAAGTTGGGCGAAGATGATTTCACCGTAATCATTCACGGGAAACAGCAACATGAGGAAACGCGCGCTACGTTTTCTCATAGCTATCAGAATGCCGCTTCGCTCGTTATTAAAGACCTGAACGAAGCCCATATTTTAGGAGATATCATCATGGGCAAACGTCCGATGGATGAATTTGAAACGCTTTTCCGTGAACGTGCTTCTGCTGGATTTGACCCCTCCATTCATTTTGATAGAATTGGTGTGGTAAACCAAACGACCATGCTGGCTACAGAAACACAGGCTATTGCTGATCACCTCAAGAATGTAATGGTTGAGAAATTCGGTGAGGCCGAATCAAAGCAACATTTTGCGGATACACGCGACACGCTTTGCTATGCCACCAACGAAAATCAATCCGCAACCTACGGATTGATGGATACTGATGCGGATTTAGCTATTGTAGTTGGCGGCTACAACAGCTCCAACACTTCTCATATTGTAGAATTGCTGGAAGAGAAATTCCCTACTTTTTTCATCAGTTCCGAGAAAGAAATAAAAGACGATGGAGGCGTGGAACACTTCAATTATCACCAAAGCAAGTTAGAAATCACGAACGATTTTCTCCCGAAATGGAATCGACCAGTAAAAATTGCATTAACGAGTGGTGCTTCCTGTCCTGATGCTGTGGTTGACCGCGTGCTTCAAAAAGTACTCTCATTCTATAAGGAAACCCGAACAATAGATTCTGTTGTGGAATCATTAGAGTTTTGACGACATCGTTTTTCTTTCAACATTCTGATTACTGTTACCTGCATCATCACTGATTAGTTTTTGACTTCATTGAATTTTTACACTCAAAAACTGGCAACCCAAGCTTTCAACAACATTTTTTGCAATCAGTTAGTAACCTAATCCGACATCTTACGGTATAATGCTGCAAATCGGCTCTTGGAACGAGTAGAAATCAATTGCATTAGCCTATGACCCATAACGCAATTATCGATAGCGTAATGACAGATGAAAAAGATATGGCAATGAACATTTACGACCTATATCACAGGATGGAGTCGAATAAAGTAGTTCTGTCGTTTAAAGGGGATGTAACATCAGAACTGATGTCGTCAATCCTTCAAATCATTGAGCAGCGCATGGATAGCATGAATGAAGCTCCAAAGCTTCGGAAAAAGGTTTACAATGTACTTGTTGAGTGCTTGCAAAATCTTTATCACCACATAGACGAAGTTCCAGTTGGCAGCGGAAAAACAGGATTCGACAGATCCGCCATTTTCATGGTAAGCCTAAGCAACAATGGTTATTCCATTACTACTGGAAATTACATTCTAACTAGTCGTAAAAACTCTTTTAGAGACCGATTAGACCGGATTAATTCGCTTGACCCGAATGATTTGAAAGAACTATATAAGGAAGTTCTTAGTAGTGATAGCCGTTCCAACAAAGGCGGTGGCGGACTTGGCATGATTGACATTGCCCGCAAAACAGGAAAGAAATTGAATTATGATTTTGCACCTTTGAACGAGGAATATTCGTTCTTTAGCTTAAACATTAACGTAGAAGACAATAATTAACCAGAAAACACCAGCAATATGGACTCGATTTTTATAGAAGGAACACCTAAAACACCGAATATCAACTTTGACAACGGCAAAGGTGCGTTGCTGCTGAAAGGACGCTCTATACCAGAAAACTCAATTGAGTTTTACAAACCTCTGGTAGATTGGTTGGAAGCTTATTCGAACGCCCCACAACCGAAAACGGTTTGTGATATTCAGTTGGAATATTTCAATACGAGCTCGTCAAAATGCCTACTTGATCTCTTCAAGAAAATGGAGAATATGAGTAAGAACGGGAATGAAATTATCATCAACTGGTACTACGAGGAAGATGATGAGGACATGCTTGAGGCTGGCGAAGACTACCAAAGCATCATTAATGTTCCTTTTAAAATGATTGAAATGCAGGACTAAGCTTTACCAAGCTTTCCATATAAAATAAGAACCTCTTGTTGCACGTGCAGCGAGAGGTTTTTCTTTTTAAACCAATGCGAACCAAAGCAATCGAATGCCAAAACCAATCATCACTACGCCAATGACCTGATAGGCTTTGCGCAGAAAATTTGGTTGAATCAGTTTCTTGATTCTATGCGCGAAAACAACCTTGGCGCTATCCGTTAAGAAAATTCCGAGCAGCGCTGCTCCAAGGAAAATCCACAATTCTTGACCTGAACCGTGGTTAGTCTGAGCCAAGCCGATAATGCTTATCCAAACGAGAAACACGAACGGATTCACAAAATTGACCAGAAAACCTTTGGCGAAGAAAGCCGTGTAATGACCCGCTTTCAACTTTAAATCTGCATCCACGTTCACATTTGGTTTTAGGATGTATTTGAGACCGAGAAGAAATAGAATAAAACTTCCTCCCAATGCCAACCAAGACTGATTTTCTGGGTTTTTGAAGAATGGAATGGCACCAAATGAGCAAAGACCAACACAAACAACATCGCTGGTGAAGATGCCCAACGCAACCATCATCCCAGCCCAGAAACCATAATTGAGAGCACTTTTGAGAAGTGTAAAAAAGACAGGGCCGATGAAGATAATCATTCCAAGTCCGACCAGAAAGCCCTCCGCAAATGCCATGCGGCTAATTTAATCGTTTGGCGCGTCCTTAAATGGTCGTCTTTGTGTCCATTCTTTGGGCCTGATGTTCTGAATAAAGCGCTTGAGAATGGAATTGGTGATGCCGTTGAGGTGCTTAACCATCAATTGATATTCTTGCGGTTCTGCACCCACGGTACTTTTTATTTCCATAGCCGTTCGGGCAAGATCAATGCTCTTGGCACCATCCTTTATAGAATCGTTTAGCAGGCAATAAAGAATGTTCTGGTAGAGCGCGCAATCGCGGTTGTAGTCGTAATTGAGCCCCACGAAACTAGCGTAGTTGTGCTCCATTCCTTTGATGTAAGAGTAGAACCCAATCAATTCATCTCCATCAAAATAACCTTTGATAATGAACCGGTCTTCGAGCGCAGCCTTCAAATCAACGAAGTATCTCGGATGGATACTTACCATGTGAAAATCAGCACCAGCCTCTACATTCTTGAATAGTTTCATGATGGCATCATTCCGCTCTTGAATATCGGTGGCGTTCAACTCTCGAAGCGTAAGATGCTCTCCTTGTGTGCATGCTTTCTTGGCACGAACGCGATACTTTGAACTGTAATCGTTCATCGCATCGTCAAAACTCTTCCATTCTGGACGAATGGCAGAAACCATATTGGGCTGAACGGTGAACGAAGCAAAATCTGAATCCAATACTTTGATTTGCTCATCAAGATTCTTCTTGATATCCTTAATGAGAACGCATCTGATTTTCTTTCCTGAACGGTTAGAATCAACCACTTTTCTCCAAGCTGTGTCCACAATGATGGCTTGTTGTTCCAGAGAAAGTGAAGCCGTGAAGAATGCCCCGTGCTCGCCTGATTGCAACAGGTTTCCCTGAATAAGCAATCGCGCTTTCACGCTTTCCAAACTGGCGGCAATTACGCCTTTTGCTTTGGTAAAGAACGACTGTGTGTCGCCCACCTTTTCGGTGTCCACGTTCTTATCCAAGTTGGAAATGTGAACGTCTGTTTCTTGATAATAGAGAATGGCTACTGGCTCTTCGTTACGATAAGCCATGATGTAATGGAAGCACATTCCCTTGTACGGATGTTGTTCCAATGCTGCCAAATAAGGCGCGGAAAGCAGGTAGTTTCCGCTTTCGTGGACAAGTTTGTTCCAGTGAGCAGATGGCAAATCGAAAGCCGAAATGAAATGCGCTAAGGAAATACCGCTGTCGTTGCTTGGGTCTTCGCATTGCTTGCGCAATCCGCCAATCTTGTCGCGTATGAAGTCGAGTGAAATAGCCATTCTAGCGACTAGTGATTAGCGACCAGTGACCAGTCGATGAGGATTGCAAACTCACAGCACACAACATTTTTCCTTTTTCGTTTTCACTTCCTACTTCCAAACTATTCGCTTTTCGCTATTCGCTGGTCACTTGACTCAAGCATCAACTCCCGAACGTATTTGACAGGAGCAGAACCGAAAGAAAGGAATTCTTCATGAAATGCTTTGAGGTTAAAGCCTTCACCTTTCTGTGCTTTAAGCTCATCGCGCAGCTGCATGATTTCATAAAATCCCGTGAAATAGCTACACAACTGAACCTGACTAAGCGTTGCTCTTCTCCATTTGCCTTTGGCCTCTGCTTCTTGCTGAAACGCCTGATTAACCATCAGATCTAGCGCCTGTTGTTCGGTCATTCCGTTTACGTGAATCGAATAGTCCAAGATGGTGTTACAGACAGTGCGCAAATTCCATTTAAAGTACATCAACCACATTTCTTGCGAATTGTTCCCGTAGCCTTCTTCCAGCATCATTCGTTCGGTATACACCGCCCAACCTTCAATCATGGCGCCATTGCCAAAGATGCTTTTCACCAAACTTGGTGCTTGATTGGCATAGACTAACTGCGCGTAATGCCCCGGAATGGCCTCGTGGATGTTGAGAATCTGAAGGATGTACTTGTTGTATTCGCGCAAGTAGCTTTCGGCTTCTGGGTCTGTGTAATTGGCCAAACTTCCCACGTTGTAATAGGTATCTCCATACTTATCGTAAGGCCCAGGTGCGGAGATGGAAGCACCTGCAACACCGGCCATGTAGGCTGGTTCTTTACGAACAACCAATGGTTTTTCTGGATCGAGATAAAGAAGGTCTTTGTTCTTAACGAAGGCCGTTAACTCCGGTATTTGCGCCTCGATGGTTGACTGAAAGCTATCGCGATGGCAATGCTGCAACGAAAGCAAATCAATCATCTTTCTAACCGCCTTTAAGGTATCCGCAGGCATCCTTTCCTTCGGAAAATAAGTAGGCCACAACTCCTGTGTGATTCCGAACATCTTGCCGTGCAACTCACTCTTGGCAGCAACGGCCTTTCCAAAGATTTCTTCGGCAGAATAACTGGAAACAATCTCATGTTTGAACTTCTGCTCAAATAGCTCCTTCCCTATTCTGAAATCGCGTGCGTTCTTATCTAACGTTGGCTTTATCTCTTTCTCCAAGAAATCGATGTAATCCTGAATCGCCATTTTGGCGAACTCAATATTGATGAGGATGTTCTCCTTTTCTGAATGGTCCAGCCCTGACGCATCCACACTATCAATGAGCGATGCACCAAAAACCTCCAGCGCACCTCCGTTTTGCATAATGGCCAAATCGGTGTGCTGCACGGTTGGGTTCTTGATGTTTGCCTTGGCTGCCGCGTAGTAGGCATCTAGCTTCTCCATTTTGGACGACATGGCGCGGAGCCTTTCATCCAGCGGAGCGTAGTTTCCGTTAATCATAATGCCAAACGCTCCGCCTACGTTGTAGCTAGACGGATCCCATTCGTGCCCTTTAAAAACCTCGGCATACCAAATGGTGGACTGCAACTGGTCGCGAATCATCATTAAATCGGTAAGCTCGGTTTTGGAGAGTTTGCTCTCGTCAAACAACTTGAGCGAATCGAGGTAAGCATTGCAAAAAGCGACCTCCGCCAATCTGTTCTCCTCCGTTGGAGCAGTGAGCAGCGAATCATACTCATGGAAACCCACGTAAGACGCCCAGCCGGGATTCTGTTTCCAGAATTCGAGGATGAATCGGTCTTCAAATGATTTAAAATCGAGGGGCACTTGTTGTTTTTTGTCTCCGCAGGAAATCAAAAGGGCTGTGGCAATTAGGAAAAGGAAATATCTCATGAATGGAATTTGGGTAAAGATAGAGGATTGGGGAATTACGATTTTTGATTGACGATTTTGAGGGATGCTTCGTTTTAACCACAGAGAGCACGGAGATTGCACAGAGGACACGAAGAGAATCTGAGATTGACGAATTGCGATTTTAGATCTTGACGGATGCTCCGAATGGAACACAGATGACACGGATTGAACGGATAAACGTTGATTGGTCGCTGCGCTCCTGATTGGATTCACGAAGAGAACGTTTGTTGCTCTGAGGAACGAAGAGTCTCTTTCTCGTTGCAATTCTAAGACGCTTCCTTCGTCAGCGAAGCAACTTGCTCATCTTGCACCTCATATCTTCTAACTTTGCATCTGTGCGAAACCTGTTCCCCTTATTCATTTTTATCCTTTTATCATTTAGCGCATTGGCGCAAGACGAGGATTATTACAAGGAAGAACAGCAGCGCGAACCAATTACCGCTTCCGACCTGCAAGACCTCTATCGCTGGGGACCAAAATTCGGAATTGAGGCATTTGGCTCTGTAGGTTATTCGCATTTCTACGCACCTTCTACCATTTCGGCTGCCTTCACAAAGGCAACAGGTGGCTTGGGTTACGATGCCGGCATTGGCGCTCGCATTCGCATCTACCATAAACTCGCTATGGCTTTTGGTTTTCAGTTTTCGGGACGGGGCTACAACATTGGATTTCCGGCTTATGCCGAGATTGACACAGGTACGGCACCCAATACGGCAGTAGCAACCTTAGACATAGACATTGCCGAAAAGGCCAATATCACTTACCTCGGATTCTACATCAAACCCGTAATAGAGATTAGCCGAAAGTTTCATCTAGCCATCCTATTCCACCCAAGTTGGCAGTTGTCTTATAAGGGCTCATCTACCCAAATCATTACCGGAGGACCACCTTCCTACATCGGTTCTGTTGGAACATTGCAAGACGAATCTTCGGTAGAAATAATAGAAGAGCAATTTGAATTGGGACTAGAGTTTGCCTATAAATGGGTCATTGCACCTCAGTTTATCATCAAGCCGCACATCGGCATTAACTTGGCCACCAGTGGCATTTTTCATACAGGTGCCGAAATGCCCACTCCTTTTGGTGGTTGGGAACAAAATCCCTCTTTTATGACGTTGCGTGTTGGCGTTATCTTTGAAATGGGGATTTGGATGGACCAGCCGAAGACTTCAGCGGCTTATTGAATTCGAACCCTCGGCCATCCATCCGTTTTTCGATTCACCTCTACCCCATCCACCGCTTTAATAACCCACTTGCCTTTTGCGGCTTTCACATCAAACGTAATAAACTTGCCTCCTAGCAAATGAAAGATACCCGAAGTAGGTTCGGGGTTCATTTCTATCACTTTAACCAGCGAATCTCCTTGTTCTGGTAGATAGATAAGACCAAAGTCTTGGGTTGAATACGTCACCACGGTTATAGCTGCACTTGGTTTAAATAGCTTCCAATTACCGATGGAATCAACCGCCTCGTATTGTTTGGGCAGATGCACTTCGCTCCTACCAACCGCAAAGCGATGGTACACGCCCGCATTGTTCCACTTCGGCCATTTTCCTTTTCCGGTGATGTAGAAACAGTCGGCAAGTTCCGTGGCACCATCATTCAGCATCAATACCGTTGGCCGTGCTATTATTTGAGAAATCTTTCCACGCTGAAAACCACCTGCCGAAAGCAGAAACCCCTTACCGCGACTGTGCATTTCGGGACTGCTTCCCTTTCCATGACCAATAAGCACCAAGCGTTCGGAGTCATCTTCGTTCCACACATCTGCAGGCGGACGATAATCAAACACCAAGGCAGAAAACGCCTGATGCCGATTATCTGGAATCTCTTCGGCAGCAAACACGCCTTTTTTGTGTTCCAAGTACCACGCTTTGTACATGCTACTTGACGGATTATCTACCAGCGAAGTGCCATTGGCGCGCTCCATTCTTCTTCTAAATGGCGAACTCTTCCTGAAATCAGAACTGGTTTTCAGGTATTCTCTCACGAGGTTATCGAGCGTTTCGGCAGTCTTGTTTCGTAGCGCATCTGAATGTGCGTATGAATGCAAAACCAGCAACGCGGCAATGGTGTAGCCTTCGTAGGGTTTGGCGTTAAACTCATATTGCCCCGTCAGTTGCAGTTCATCCAGATTATCGAGCAGAAATTGCTCCATGCCGTTCTCTAGGTTATTAAACTCGGTTTCTCCGTGTTCAAAAAGCCATTGGTTCTTCAAGTATTGAGAGATGTTGGTCATGAGGATATGGTTCTCCGTATCCTTCATAATCTTCATGGTACGAGGCGTTTTGGTGTGCGGCTTCCCTCCTTCTTCAATCAGAAGATTGCGTGCCAAATGATTGGCAGTCTTGGGCCAAAGCAAGTTGGTATCGTTCTCAAAACGGAACAGAATGGCAGAAAGTAGAATGGACGTAAAATCGTAATCGCCATGCGGATTGAGTGCTCCGCTCGAACCGCTGTTGCCCCACACCACAGAATTGAGCAGGAACTCATTCACTTCCTTCACCTCCTGATGTGCTACCAACTTAGCAAGCAATGTTCGGGGCGAGCTTGTCTTTGCCTTTTGGCTTGGACTGATGAATTTATCAGCAGCCTCATGCAGCACCAAGGGATGCGATACTAACTGTTCGTCAGAAATACGTTCGGGCCGAGTCCCAAACTTGAGGTATTCTGTCTTTGGTATCTTCTTAAAACTGCGCTGCCAACTGTTTCCAAAATAATAGGCGCAGCCGCTTAGATTGAAAGCCACACAGATGAGAAGGATAATTCGCATGGTGTAAAATTAGTGGTTGGTGGTTATTGAGTCTAGTTACAAAACAGGTTGAAAAACATGGTTTTAGTCACTGATGCACAGATTTTTACAGAGAAAAACTGATTATTCGTTTCGCTTCCAGATACGTTTTAACATTACGATTCTCCGTGAGACGCTTCGTACCTCAGCGAAGCAAACTGCTTAGCTGGTTTTATCTCGGTTGTTTCCCTGAGGCACGAAGGGTCTCCAGTTAACTATCCGTGAAAAATCCGTGGAAATCTGAGCATCTGTGGCCTTTTCCTGTCAATAATTCAAAAGGCCTGATTACCCCTTCCCTAACCCCATAACCAATTACGCTTTCTTATTTTTACGATTCATCAAACAAAGAATGGGCATTAGGTTGCATTTTTCATAACCAAATCTCAAAAGTTTCGTCAAAGGCTACCATGTTCTCCCTCAGTTCCAATAACAGGCAGAATCTTAGTGATAGCGATCTCATAGAACGTTACCGCTACTCGTTCGACAATGCCTATATCGGAGAGTTGTTTCAGCGCTACTCGCACATGCTGTATGGGGTTTGCCTCAAATACATGAAGGATGAGGAGAAAGCCAAGGACATAGTGATGGATGTGTTTGAGAAAGTTCTTATAGACCTTAAGCGCCATCAAGTGGATACATTTCGAACGTGGGTGTATAGCGTGGCGAAGAACCAATGCCTCATGGAGTTGCGAAAGGAGAAACGCGTTGACGCCAAACAGGAAGAATTTGCACATCTCAGCAAGGAGATCATGGAATTAGACATTCCGCAGCATCTCAACGGAGAAAGTCAGGAAGAAACGGACAGAAAGCTGGATATAGCCATTGATGGTTTGAAGGGCGGACAGCGCGAATGCATTAGAATGTTCTATTTCGAGAAGAAATCTTACGAAGAAATTGAAGCCAAAACGGGTTATACGTACAACGAAGTGAAGAGCTTTTTACAGAACGGAAAACGGAATCTGAAAATTCAACTCACCAGAGCACATGAGTGAAATGATTTACATACAGGATGATTTTGGAAATCAAATTCCGATGCTAGATGCTTACGGAAACTTTTCTGTGCATGTGCTCATGCTGTATGCTGAGGACAAGTTGTCTGAGGCCGACCGCAAAACCGTGAATGCGTATGCCGACATGGACGAAATGGCGAAAGATGCATTGGAAGGCTATGCACTTTCAACCAACCCATCAAAGACGAGATTTCATCTTGGGCAGCTGAATGCTGATATTCAGAAACGCTCAGGTGCCGCAATGGTAACCGCCATTCCAAAGGAAAAGTCGGATTTTGACTACCGCAAACTGGCTGCTGCCGTTGCGCTGCTTGTAGTTATTGGAGGAGCATCCTTTTTTGGTGCTAAGTATTTTTCTAAAGAGGAATTGGCAGACAATACACCGTTCGAAACTGTGAGTGAAGAAGATTCTTCGGCAGAATCAGAAAGCGGAACTGTGATGGAGCAACCTGTGGAAGAAACAGGGAAGTTGCTAGAGAAAGAAGTAGCCAAATTATCAGATTCGGAAGATCAAAACCTTGAAACGGAACCAGTAGTTGAGGCATTGAGCAAAGCGGCAGATACTCGAAATCCTGATAAAGCTGGACAAGCAGAAACTGCGGCTGCAAAAGCCAAAGAAAAACAAGTAGAAAAGTCACAAACACCTCCCGCAAAAGCAGCCGATAAAGAAGCAGCCTTAGCCGATGCCGTAACTGGAAATTCGGGTGCGAAGAAAGATGCGAAAGGCGGTGCAGCTACTTCGACAGTAGCCACCAATCAAGCTGCACAGCAAATGCGTGAAGAAACTGCTGGTGCTAGCCGAGATGCCGATGAAGTGGCCATAACTGCAACGCAGCAGAACAGGTTAGCCGCTGAGCAAAGCAGCAAGTCTCGTGTTGAAAATGATAGACAGGCGCAAAAAGCTGCCGCATCAGATCCGTCCAGTGGGGCAATTTACCCAGGAGGAGATATTTCCATGTACAAATTCATAGAAAAGAAAAAGATTTACAGTGATGTGATGCTAGCTCAGAATCTCACAGGTTCCATTACCGTTAGCTTCGATATTGAGACGGACGGACGTGTTTCGAATGCTCAAATCAAGTCTGGAACAAGTGGTCTATTGAATGAAGATGCCTTGCGTGTAGTTCGCTCTATGCCTAAATGGAAACCCGCGATGGATGCAGCAGGTAAATCCGTAAAAACTTCGAAAACGGTCGTAATTAAGTACGGTAATTAACGGTCATCTCTACCGAGATTCCATTCTCGTCTCACCCAAAAATTACTGACGAATAACGTGAACAACACCGTTGTAAACGTGTCTGTCCAAGTCAGCAAACTCGCGGAAGGTAATTTGGTACACGTAGGTTCCTGTTGGGACCAACTTTAATGAGTGCATATCTCTTCCATCCCACTTCTGACCGAACTTACCTGTTTGCCAAAGAATTTTTCCCCAACGGTCAAAGATGAACATGTCGTAACTGTCTTCTTCAAAACCCTCTCCCTGCGGAAAGAAATAATCGTTGTGTCCATCTTGTGTTGATGCTCCTGACCCTGGGGTAAACGCATTTGGAATATAGATGGCCATTACCGGATCGATGTTCACATATTGATAGGCAGTGTCGTTGCAATAACCATTTGAACCCAGTAGTTGCACGAGGTAATCTCCAGCATTGTCGTAGCTATGCACTGGGTTTTCCTGATTGCTCGACTCTCCATCACCGAAATTCCAATGCCATTGAATGGTGCCCACCGAATTATCGATGAATTGTACCACTTCATCCAACACATGCTCACCTTCAATTCTGTAATCAAACGCTGCCAACGGAGAAGCGATGTCGTCTTGTACTTCTACAAACGTTGAATCCATACAACCATTGGCATCGGTAACAACAACTTCGTAGTTCCCTTCGCCAAGTCCGTAATGCGTGGCGGTCTGAATACCGTCCGGTTTCCAGAAATACGTATACGGAGGTGTGCCAAAACCGACTTGAATGACTGCTGCTCCAAATCCTTGACCACACGTATCTGTCAAATAACTTGGGGTAAGCTTCATTTCTGGCGGCTCATTCATTGTGAACGTTTCCACAAGCTCGCAGCCATTGGCATCTGTAATGGTTGCACTATAAGTTCCTCTTGGTAATCCTGTAGCGGCACTACCCACTTGGCTATTTGGGTCATTCCAAACCACTTGAGCGTAAGGCGTTGTTCCACCAGAAATCTGTGTGATGGCAATGGCTCCATCCGAACCCAAGTAGCAAGAAACTGGCGAAACGGTTGATTCTGCCTCAAGCAAATCGGGCTCAAATAACTCAACAGCATCTGTGGTCACACATCCATTCGCATCTGTGATGTCAACGAAATAAATCCCGATGTCCAAACCAGTAAAACTGTGAGCACCAGCAGCAGATGCTGTTCCCAATGGAGTTCCAAACACATCAGAAAGGCTATAAACGAAAGGAGAAAGTCCATTCTGAACTGCGCCAATCTGTCCATCGCCACTTTCAAAGCAATTCAAATCCTGTGGCGTTAAGTTCATTATAAGATTTACTGCTGGTTGGGTAATTGTAAAAGCGCCTAACTGTTGGCAACCTGCGGCATCTTGCGACCCGACATTATATGTTCCAGCACCAAGACCTGAAATGGATGCAATGCCTTGGGTAGCGGGATTGACCTGAAGTGGTGTTCCAAATGCATCGGTGAACACTATATCATAAGGAGCAACTCCGTTTGTAACCGTGAGTGTGGCCAACCCACTACTTCCACCAAAACAAACGTTATCCACAACCACGTAATTGAAGATAAGACCAACTCCATCTACAATAATATACGGTTCAGTAACTGTGCAACCATTGCCATCTGTAACCGTTGCGGTGTAATTACCAGCTGGAAGCGCGCTTGGAGTAAGACCTCCCCAGTTGGTAGCATACGGTGCAGTGCCACCTGCCGGAACACTCGCTGCAGTTCCTGTAGGAAGACCTGGGCACGTAGTTTCCGTAACATTCACTACAAGAGTAAGATCAGCAGGTTCGGTAATATCAACCTGACCAATAATTTCACAACCGTTGGCATCTGCCACTGTAGCTGATAAAGGACCAGGACATAACGGACTGACGTTGTTTCCAACAGCAGCATTGCTCCAAGTAACTGTTACTGGTGCAGCACCACCTTGCACCACGGCTTGAGCCGTGCCATCGCAAGCACCAAAGCAAGTGACATCCGTAGAACTAAAAACAGCAGTCGGCCCCGGATTTACAGTTACTTGCTGCGTTACAGTGGCATAGCAACTATCCATCGTAAGTACAGCGAGTGTTACCGGAAAATTACCCGCTCCCGAAAAAGTGTAACTCAAATTATTTGAAAGAATGGTGTCCCCTTCTACTATCCAAGCACTTCCAATAATTACCGCACCATTGCCAGTAGACGTATTCGTGAGCGTTGTAGGATTTCCTTCGCAAACCGTTGTAAACGTGAAATCTGCCGTTGGCGATGGAGAAACCGTAACGTTATTTACTTGAACTGGTGAGGTACAACCGTTTTCGGTCACTTGAAGTGTAACTGCTTGTGGCCCTGAAGCAGCCCAACCTACCTGATAAGGTCCTTGTCCGGTACCGCTAACTACCATTCCAGTCCCAAAATTCCAAACGTAAGTTGCTCCTACTGATGCTGAACCAGTATAGGTGATGGTTGCTGGAGATCCAATACAAACAGACGAACCGACATTGAATGTTGCTGATGGCCCGGCCAAAATTGTAACTGTGACCGATTCAGTTGCTGAACAGGAATACCTATCAGCAACACCAACATCATAAGTTGTGGTTTGTAGCGGAGTTACCGTAATTGCAGCCGTGACCTCATTCGTTGACCAAGCATACTGATAAGGCTGAGAGCCCAGTAAAGTTGTTGCCGTTAGTGTTGATGGATTTCCTGCACAAATATTATTTGCGCTTATCGCGACCGTAATTTCTGGACAAAGATTGACCTCAATTACCGACCTGCTGCTCTCGTTGCACTGCAAGTCATTCCATTGTCCACCAGGATAAATCTGAACGCACTGTTCTCCATTTGTACATTCATAATCGCAGTTACCAAGCCAATCGGTATCACCGTAACCATTGTTATTAGGTTCTCCACCTGCCCAATTCTGATAGATATTTGGATTTCCGTTTGCAGGAGGAAATGGCCCAGTAGTTCCATCACTTGCATAAAAATTGGCAGCGCCTGCACCTGTTCTCTGAACACCAATCCAAATGGTTTGTCCGTTATACGGACTCGCATCCAACGCAGCAGAAACTGCCGCGTTTTCAGATGCATCATTCATCCAAACCAAGTTGGCTCCCAAGGCTGCTGCTGCTGCCTGAGCCTGCCCTGCCTCTAAAGATGCAGGATTCACGAAATACATACTGCATGGTTGCCCCTGCACAATCAACGGAACATATCCGGCACCAGTGAAAGCGGCATTGATGGCAGCAATATCGCAGGTTGGCGATTGCGCAAAAACTGGGCTCACAAAAAAGCCGAAAATCGGTATGATGAATGACCGAACTGAATTGAAGAGCCTTGATTGGAGAGTTATGTAAGTGGTTTTCATTAGCAGGGTTGAATTACGCCATTTGATCGGATAATAGACTTTCCTTTTGGAAGCAAGTTTTCAACATTGCTAACGAATACGAAACGTTGTAGTTGCTATGAAACTTCTAAAAATCTCTATTCCGAAGCAAATGTACCACCTCGGCATTCTGTAGCGGCAGAGGTCTGCGTATTCTTCAAAGCAAACGCATATAAAAATGAATTACCTTTATTTCGCGGTTTGAAAAACCACGTGCACGAGAATCTGTATTAAGACCATGAAAGGAAAACTATATGTTTTCGTTTTATTGCTAACCAGCCACCTGTCTTACGGGCAAGATGCGTATGAACGCTACACAAATTTCTTCGCTGTAGAAGTTGCACCAGTAGTTTCATCAACAGGAGTTGGAATCTCACCAACTTTTTCGGTCTATCGAACGGGGCATAAGATTGACATTGGAGCCTTGGTTAAGGTTTATGATCTTTGGAAAGAAGGCCCTGGCATCATGGGTGGTTATTTTGGATACAAGTATTACCCAAATCTTCGTAAGAATACATTCAATCTGTTTTTCGGATACCATGCTACTTTTTCGGCCAGCAACAGAGGTAAATTGTATCCTGTAATTGTAGTAGAACCATTTGACATCAAAAAATATCCTGACAAAGGCTACCTTAACGAGCACATGGTCGGAATTGGTTTTGATGCACAACTCGGAAACAACTTTTACATGTTCAACGACTTCAGTGCAGGTGTACTCATAAAATGGTATACCTACGAAGGAATAGAAACGGAATCTGAAATCCGGTCAACCGGAATGGTTCGTCTTGGAATTGGCTTTAACGTGGGCCACAAGCGGGCAAAATAAGAGCAACAAAAAACCCCAAGTCATTTCTGACTCCGGGTCTGTGTTGCGGGAGCTGGACTCGAACCAACGACCTTCGGGTTATGAGCCCGACGAGCTACCAACTGCTCCATCCCGCGATGTATCTTGAACCGCTGAA
>JAIOYP010000028.1 GCA_021741155.1 Flavobacteriales bacterium
CAACAGGATTTGGAATGTTTGAGTTGCTCAATCCTGTGGTTGGCGACCATGAATAAGTAACTCCACCTGTGGCATTAAGTTGGGCATTGCTTCCGGCACAAACGCCTTGATCAAAACCTGCAAAAGCAGTAGGAAGTGGGCTAACGGCAACCGTTACCGTATCACTTGCAAAACAGCCTGTGCCATCATCACCAGTTACTGTGTAAACTGTGGTTGACGTTGGGGTTGCTGTTGGGAATTGCGCATTCGGATTCGACAACCCCGTGGTTGGCGTCCAAGTCCAGCTCACTCCTCCAATCACTCCAATCTGTGCCTGATCTCCAATACAAATGATGGTGTCTCCAATGGCGTTTATCTCGAATACATCAACCAAAACGGTATCGGTATTGCTACATCCATTGGCGTCTGTTCCCTCCACCACGTATTCCGTTGGAATGCTCGGTTCTGCGGTTGGATTGAATATGTTCGGGTTACTAAGTCCTGTGGCTGGTGTCCAAACATACGTGTCTGCTCCTGTCGAATTCAGTTGAACCGTTTGTCCAAGACAGAGGGTGGCATCTGCTCCTGCATTTACCGTTGGCAATGGATTAACCGTGATTGTTACTGAGTCCGCATCTGAACAACCTAGGTTGTCGGAAACAGTCACTTCATAATTGGTGGTCGAAGTGGGCATTGCCAAAGGATTTGCAATACTCGCATTGTTCAGACCTCCCGAAGGTGACCATGAATAATTTGTTCCTCCAGTTCCATTCAACTGTGCTTCTTCTCCTAAACAAATGCTCTGGTCTTGTCCAGCATTGGCAGTTGGTAAAGACTGAACAGCTATGAGAACGGAATCCATCACTTGGCATGCGTTTCCGTCCAATGCCGTTAAGACGTAGGTAGTGGTCGTTGAAGGATATACTTCTGGATTGCCTATGGCTGGATTACTGATCTCTGTGGCTGGAGCCCAAGAATATGTGCTTGCTCCAGAAGCTACTAACTGAATGGAGTCGCCAAAACAAATAGTGGTGTCGTTGGAGACGAAAACAGTAGGTGTCAAAACAGAGACCTTCACCGTATCAAAACCAATACAGCCATCCAAATTGGTTACCTCCACAATGTAAGAGGTGGTAGTTTGCGGATTAACATTCGGGTTCTCAACATTCACGTTATTGATAAACTGATTCGGACTCCATAAGTACGTAACACCTCCCGAAGCTTGCAACTGAGTTGTTGCTCCCGGGCATATCTGCACATCTGACCCTGCATTAGCTGCAGCATTGGCAAGCAAACTGACCGTAACTGCGTCAGAACCAGAGCATCCAACCGCATCTGTAGCAGTAAGTGTGTAGGTTATCTGTTGTGTAATGCTAGCCGTTGGCTGCGCGATATTCGGATTGCTCAATCCTGTGGTTGGCAACCAATGATACGTCCATCCCTGAATGGCAGGCGCTCCTATTTGAACCGAAATACCAGGGCAAGTTGCCACGTCTGGTCCAGCATCAGGAATCACAGTATCCTGAACAAGTACCTGCTGAATTACGGTGTCTGTACAGAGTGGATCGTTCGGGTTTGTTGGATTAAACACAATCAACGTAAGATCATAGGTTCCCGGGCCCGGATAAGTCCAAGATGGATTTTGAAGTGTCGATTGATCTAAAGTGGTGGTTGGATCACCGAAATTCCACGAAATGTTGAATCCTGAAGAATTGGACGCATTGAACTGAACAAGTTCGGTACAATTGATGAACGAATTTGGGAGTATTTCATTCAAATCATCTGGCATAGCAACTGGTGCCTGACAGTTGACCACATTCACTTGAATACCGCGAGCAGTTTCTCCTAGCAAAACGCCATTGCGGTATTCCCTCACGCAAAGTCCAATTACGTAAGTTCCTTGCGCATTTGGAGTTGCATTTATCTGACCTGTACTTGGATTAATGGTCAACGGAACGGTACCACCCATCATATCACTAGGACCATAAGGAGGCTCCCAAAGAATGGGAAGGTAAGGAGGCGTGCTTGGAGGCGATGGCTGGGGTGCTGTTGTGCTTGCACCCTGATAAGGGGTACAAAGCGAGTAAACCAACGAATCGCCATCGGCATCAAAAGCCGAGTGATTGAACTGCCATGGAAGATTGGCACACACATAAAGTGGTGGAAGATTATTCCAATAAGGGCTGCTATTGTTCGGGCTCGATTCGCTTCCAGGAATGGTAGCAACATACGTTGCGCCCACATCTCCAGGGGTTTGAATGTTCTGAATTACCGCATTCCTACAGCAACGTTGATACGAAAGTGTGTATCCACCAACTACTGGAGGAAGCGTTACGATATCGGTATAATAACCCGCTTCGGTACAAACGTTATTGGGTGCCGTAACGCAGCTAGAATTAATAGTTGATTGTAACGTAACCACCGAATCTAGCGCAAAGCTCAGGGTTTGCACTAGCGTACCGTTCGACCTAAAAACTCCGATAGAAGCTGGATTATCGAAAGCTGCCTGACCACTAAGACAATCGCGATAAATAATGAGTGTAACCGCATATTGACTACCGCCCAAATGGCGATAAACCAATTCTCCACCAACTATATGCGTGGCCGAAGCCTGTTTAATCGCCCCGAAGACGATTAGAATAAGAACGAAAAGTAGTTTTTTCACAGATGCTTGCACATTAATTAGCAAGCTTTAAAGAAAAGGAAATTTGCCGATCTACGACTTACGGCTTATTCGTTCGGAATTGGGTGCTTTTCTTCCTTATCCAATTTGCCCTCAACAGTCCAATATTTCCAAGATCCAACCTTCAATTCTCCTTTAAAGTTTCCTTGACTTTTCATTTGGCCGTTATCGTGCCATTCCGTCCAAACGCCTTTGAGATTACCATCAAAAAATTCACCTTCCTTAGCCTTTCTACCACTATCAAACCAATAATCCCAGCGTCCGTGAGGTATTCCTGCAAAATAAACTCCTCGCGATTTCAACTTTCCATTCTGATACCATTCTTCCCACTGACCCACACGGGTATTCATCTTATACTCTCCTTTGTCTTGCTTACTGCCGTCCTCATAGTACGTGGTCCAAATTCCCACCTTCATACCATCTTTGAGCGTTCCTTCACTTCTAGACTTCCCATCATTGTACCATGTATAGAACGCCCCATTAGGAATTCCTGCCGCCATGTTTCCTTCTTCAACCTTTGCGCCATTCATATCGTAATCTGAATATAGTCCATTGGGAACTCCATTTTCGAAATGCATAAGCGACCACATTTTTCCATTCTCATACCATTCCTCCCATTTGCCCTGCTTTTGGCCGTTCTTAAACGCGCCTTCGCTTTTCTTGCTTCCGTTCTCATACCATTCCGTATAAACGCCTTCACGCTTACCATCCACCTCAGTAGCAATGGATTTCAGTCTTTTAGATGGATAAAAGTCTTTGACCTTTTCCTGACTGAAGCCAACCAATGGCAATAGGATAAAAAGTAACAGTACGATTCTCATAGTTTCAGATGTTTAGTTGAAGTCCTTCCCTTCAATGAGCTTGCCAAGTTTATATACTTCCTCGCGTTTCACGTTTCCATCTATATACCAATACGTCCATTTTCCTTCGGCAAAGTCATTTTGATAGGTGCGCTGTTCTTCCATCTGCGCTTCATCATACCACGTAATCCAAACACCTTCTTTCTTTCCGTTCTTGAGTTGGCCTTCAATTACCAAGACACCTTCTTTATCGAACTTTTTAAACGGCCCGTTCTGCGTTCCATTATCGAAGGTGGTCACTTCTTTCAGAAGATTATTCTGAAAGTAGGAACTCACCGCTCCATGCACTGCACCTTTTTTCATTGGAGTAACCGACAGCGTATCTCCTCCAGGATAAAATCGAATCTCCTTTACGAGATTATCTGGCATTTGGCTGCCAGCATAAATCAACTCCACATTACCATTTGGGTCTTCCACCAACACAGACATCAATTTCTTACTGCACGCACTAGCCGAAAGAAGAATTGCGAAGATTGGTGCGCTGTAAAGGAATTTATTGATGGACAAGGGATTATTTCTTTGGAATGCAAATGTAAATAAAGTGCTTTCTATGAGGAAAGAGAAACCAAAAAGAACGCGAATTGCGTTTGTCTTCATTTTCGGGAGTCTTCTCGTAGTCAAAAAGAGCAACTCTTGTTAATTTGCTCGCATATTTCTTTCTACATGTCCGCAACTTTCCCAAACAGGTTGATAATAAACGGGAATTCCTGCTTTTGTAAATTCAACCACCTCAACACAGAAGTATTCACTAAGAAATTACCTCATTTCTTCTGCTCTAAAAAATCTCAGTGCCTTCTATGTCTTTGTGCCCATTCCATGTGAAATTAAGACCACAATTGACCTAAATTATGGCTCTTTCGAGTTAGGTCGAATCCCGTTGATGTCTATTGTTGGGTAAAGTTAGGAAATGCATCATACTACGTTACCCGTTAACCGAGCTTAGAGCGGCACAACCGTTGGATTACCTGCGCAAAATAAGTTATGCTGCTATTCTTCGGGTCTGCAATAATTGTGGGTATTGAGATGGAGTCATATAGTTCAATACAGAATACCTGGTTCTCACCGTTGGCAAACTTGATTAAAATCGCAGTATGCGCACACGGTTTGGTCTTCGGTTTGAGCGAACGGTGCGGATTTATCAAAAAGGCTGGAGAGCACTTCCGTTACACGTTCGGTTGCGTAATCGAGCAATTCGGAACCGAGGAGATTTGACTTTTCGCGCTGTACATTTATTGGGAATTCAACTTTTTGCGAACGCAGGTAGAACACCGTGGGTTGAATCGTGAGATTGCCGCGCTCCTCGCAATGACGGGATTGTTTATCCAAATACATGACCAAATAGGTAAGTAACTGAAATGCATGGTCGGCTTTGGTTGTGTTAAACTCATCTAAAAACTTGATGGTGGATCTCTTTAGTTCAAAATCACCTGTTTTGTAATCAATCAAGCGGATGGTGCCGTTGCTTAGGCGGTCAATTCTATCTGCCTTTCCTTTGAGGTTAGCCGATAGTTCTTCTCCGTTTACGTGCACGCTTACCGTACCCATGAGGTCTTCTTCTAGCTGCAATGGCGTAATCAGTTGTCCCGAACGAATGGTGCGGATATCATGATTCAACGTTTTCACCACATAGGTCTTTGCCACTTCAAACGCCAGCAGGTTTTTACCAACCAGTTCACCTCCACTAGGTAATTGTTCTGCAAACTTCTGTTCGAGCACCGCCTTCGCTTGTGCTTTCATTTCCTTCAGAATCTCTTCCGAAACAGGCTTGTTTATGAAAGGCGTGTAAAGTTCTTCGAGCGTATCATGCACAGCCGTTCCAAACTTGGCGTGGTCAATGCTTTGCGCAAATTGGTCTTGTTCCTTTATATCGGCCACGTAGCGGAAATAGTATTTGAGCGAACAACTTCTAAAGGTGTTTAAAGCCGATGGCGAAAACCCGCGTTCTGCCTGCGCCACTATTTTCCCGAACGCATCTTCTGTCTTTTGCATGGTAATCTCTGGCGAGAACACATTGGGCGGAATCTCTTGCTCCAAGTTCCATTCGCGCAGCGTGATGTTTGGTTTCTTCTCCATCATTAGCTGCCGCACATAACGACTCACCTCTCCTCTACCCAAGGAATCGGTGTCTTGGTCGTACACCAAATAGACTTTTTTGGCGCGCTGCAAAAGGCGGTAAAAATGATAGCCCGTAACGGCATCGCGCTCGTTCTGACAAGCCAAACCGTATGCCCTGCGAATGTCGAAGGTGAAATACGAATTGGAATGTGAACTCGAAGGCAGATTCCCTTCATTTACACCTAGCATAATCACTTCTTCAAAATCGAGGTTACGCGTTTCGAGCATTCCCATTACTTGCAAACCATTCAAGGGTTCGCCCACAAAATCGAGCTGCTGGTGGCGCAACAATTGTTTCCAGAAAGATTGCAAGGTTTTGATGGAATCAATACCTCCAAACTCTGCATTGAGGTCGAGTAAACGCTGCGCCAATCCATCCAACAGAAACAGGAATTCTTGTTCGAGCGAATCGCTATTGTTGGCAGAAAGTTTGGCACCGAAATGCGCGATAATCCGCTTCAATCCATCTAGAAAACCGACAACAGAACTGAGTTCTTCGCTAAAAAGCAATTTCCCTAAAGCAGAACCATTCAGGTTCTCTTCTCTGAGATAAACGAGCTTATCGCCCACATTAAAATGGCTGAATGCCTCTGCCCCTACCAGTCTGCAAAACGCATCGTCTTTTACGGCCAGCACATCCTCTAAATAGAAGCGATTTCCTTGTTCGGCAAACTTAATGTAGAGCTTGAATAGTTTCTCAATAAGCACAGCACTTTGCGATTGCACCAATCCATAACCCATGGTGATGTTGATGCCATTCAAATCGGTTGGAATGGAACTCAGCAGCGGAATCAACAACTGTTCATCGTTCAGAATAACAGCCGTATTAGCTAGGGTGCTATCAGTAGCCTTTTTCAATTTATTCGCCAAAATAGAACCTGCTACCTGCGCCTGTGCCATGGTGCGCTGCACGCCAATCAGATGCACTTCCTTTTCATCGGTAGCCAAGCGATTGGCTTTCCAGTTGTATTCCTTTCCAATTTTCAGGTCGCTGTAGCCGTTGGCGTAGCGCCTGATGTAATGCCCCGCCTCGTGCACCGCATCATCGGCATAGTAGGCATCCACATCCCAAAACAGTTTGCCTTTGCCCGATTGCTGCCACGCGTTCAAAATCTGCTCTTCAGATATGGTAAGGGCATTGAATCCCGCAAACCAAACCTGTTCCCATTCGGATGCAGCAATGACTTTCTCGGCATTTTCTGCCACACTCCGAAACGCCATTCCTTGATAACCAACCTTGCGACTGCTTAATACTTCGCGCAGCTGTTTGTAGTACGGAAATAGCTGCTTCACAAAATCGAGGTGCTTCTGCTGAAAATCGGTGGGTTGTCCCGTTTCGGGATTCCATCGCGCTATGCGCTCTACCGAATACAGCTGTGCGAAAATGTCTTCGGCATCAATGAGGTTGAGGTCCAATTCGTTCACGTCAGACAAAAACGTAGGTGCCCAATTGGCAAACAGCTCTATGGTTTGCGGATCCGACACCGACTGCCTATACACTTCATAAAAACTGAACAGCAAGGTGGTTTGATCGGCCTTCATTACATCGGAAAGACTGAACACAAAATCTTCTATAGAAAGCACCGTTGGCGCCCAAATAGCTTTGGTACTGTGGCGCGAAATGGCATCGCGCAAAAATACCCCTGCTCTCCTATTTGGTAGCACAATACAGGTTTTGGAAAAATCGTTTCCTCCGCCTTTCAGTAATTCCTCAGCAATGTCTTCTAAGAAGGTTTTCATCGGTGGGAAAGGTAGGTATTAGCTGATGAGTTGGTTAGTAAATAGTTGATAAGGCTGTATGCTACGCGATAGGAAGGTTTATCAATTCTGGCTACTGACACAGTTTATTGAATAGACTCGCAAAAACCGACAGATGAGCAATACCGCGTTACGCGCAAGCGCGATACCGAACGCGCTTTTACGGGCACGTATTGGGACAACAAAGCCGCAGGAGTTTACACCTGCATTTGCTGCGACTTGGAGTTATTTGAATCAAAGACCAAGTTCAAAAGCGGAACTGGTTGGCCGAGCTACTAGACCTACATAGCAAACCATGTAGAGAAATCTACCGACAGAAGTTTTGGCATGATGCGCGATTAAGTTCACTGCGCCCGTTGCAACGCCCATTTGGGTCATGTGTTTGATGATGGCCCTAACCCAACAGGATTGCGGTATTGCATCAATTCGGCTTCGTTGAACTTTAAGCTGAAATAGCTACTTGTAATCCTTCACATTCAGCTCCTCCGAACAGAAACTGAACTCATCTTTCTGATCGTTAGAACAAACGATGATGATACGACCATCTTTGTTCTCTTCAACTAAGTTTTTGTACCAGTCAATTGCAGCAGCATCTAAGTTGGAAGTAGGTTCATCAAGCAACACAAAAGCCGTATCTGAAAGCAAGGCCAAGCCAAGCTTTACGCGCTGCTTCATTCCTGAAGAATAATACTTGATTGCCTTATTCTTAGAATCTGTAAGATATAGTGTTTCAATAATGGAATCAATCGTCAATCCAGCCTTGAACGACTTCATTTTCTGATGGAATTCCAACATTTCAATCAGCGTGAATTCTTCTACCAACTCTAAATAGGGAGTTGCCAATGAAAACAACCCAAGGCTCTCCTCTACTTTAACTTCCTTTCCGTTGGTAGAATAAGAAAGTTCACCTTCCGAAGCAATGGTGCTTCCTAAAATGACTTGAAGTAAAGTCGATTTCCCAGAGCCATTGGCCCCACGAATTACCGTATGCTCATTTTGCTTGAAGGTGTGACTAATCCCTCGGAAAATCCACTCGTGGTTGTACCGTTTCCCTACATTCTGCAAAGAAATCTGAGCGGAAGACATTAATCTTTGGAACCGTTACCGTTGAGGAATTGATATCCTTTCATGATTCCACGCTTAGATTCACGCACAAAATCAACGATTTCATCGCGTTCATCCGTTACAGGAAACTCTGCCTCCAATTGAGAAAGAGCTTGCGTTACGTTGTAATGTTTGAGAAATAACACACGATAGATTTCTTGAATCTCACGCACTTTCTCTACCGAAAACCCTCTACGTTTCATGCCTACGCTGTTAACACCCGAATAACTCAAAGGATAACGTGCTGCTTTACTGTATGGCGGAACATCTTTACCTACCAACGCACCTCCAGAAAGAATGGCGTGAGCACCAATTCTCACAAACTGATGCAAAGCCGACATACCACCAATAATGGCGTAATCTCCAATAACGATATGTCCAGCAAGTGTGCAGGCATTGGCTAAAATCACACCTTTTCCAATGACACAATCGTGTGCCACGTGCACATACGCCATCAGCATAGAATTATCGCCAATAACGGTTCTTCCGCTAGCTTTTGTACCTCTATTGATGGTAACACACTCACGAATAGTTACGTTATCGCCAATTTCCACGAACGATTCCTCACCATCAAATTTCAAATCTTGGGGAATGGCAGAAATAACCGATCCAGGGAAAATTCGGCAGTTCTTGCCAATTCTTGCGCCTTCCATAATGGTGACGTTTGAACCGATCCAGCACCCTTGCCCTATTTCCACATTCTTGTGGATGGTTACGAATGGTTCAATAACCACATTGTCTGCAATTTTCGCTTGAGGGTGTACGAAGGATAAGGGTTGGTTCATTCAGCTTCTCTTTTTACAATTTGTGCCATCATTTCGGCTTCCATCACGAGGTCATTGCCCACATAGGCAATCCCTTTCATGTGGCACAAACCTCTGCGAATTGGGCTTAATAGGTCTAATCTAAATACAATAGTGTCTCCTGGAAAAACCATCTTCCTGAATTTGACTCCGTCAATTTTCAAGAAGTAGGTCAGGTAATTTTCTGGATCTGGGACGGTGTTCAATACAAGGATTCCTCCCACTTGTGCCATAGCTTCAATCTGCAAAACGCCAGGCATAACGGGTGCTCCAGGAAAATGACCTTCGAAAAAGTATTCATTCATGGTCACATTCTTCACACCAATCACGTGCATTTCGCTCAATTCGTAGATTTTATCTACAAAAAGAAAGGGCGGACGATGCGGCAGTTTTGCCATGATACCGTTCACATCTAATAAAGGAACGGCATTGAAATCAATCTTAGGTGCTTTCGGCTTGCGGTTTTCCTTCACCAATGTTGTGAGGAATTTCCCGAAACGTGAATTACTTCCGTGCCCAGGCTTTGTGGCAATGATGTGACCGTTAATGCGTGCATTAACCAAAACCAAATCACCAATCAAATCAAGTAATTTGTGACGTGCCGGTTCATTCACAAAACGAAGTTCTGTATTATTTAGCGTTCCTGATTGCGTGGCGCGAATATCGGATTGATTGAATTGCTTGGCCAATTTCGCTTGTTTTGCGTCATCCATCGGATGTTCGACAAATACAATGGCGTTGTCTAATCCACCACCTTTAATAAGGTTGTGTTCTAAAAGCAATTCGAGTTCGTGTAGGAAACAGAACGTTCTATTTGGCGCAATTTCAGCTTCAAAATCAGCAAAGCTGTGCATCACCGCATGTTGCGGAGGAAGAACTTTGCTTCCATAATCAATCATCACGGTAAACCGAGGTGAATCAGAAGGAACAATCAAATACTCCGCTCCCGTTTCTTCATCAATAAATTCGATGTTTGAATCGATGGTCAACACATCCTGCTCACCTTCCAAGTCCTTTAAACCTGCTTTCTTCAGTATGGTGTAAAATTCGATGGAGCTACCATCAAGAATTGGACACTCTGGGCCGTCAATTTCAATAATGGCGCTGCTGATTCCATGTGCGGAAAGAGCAGCCATCACATGCTCAATTGTGCTTACTGTTGCTTCTCCTACACCAATAGTTGTTCCTCTAGCTGTGCTGGTAATGTTTGCAGAAATAGCTTTGATTTCAGCATTTCCTAAATCAGTTCTCACGAAAACAATCTGACCAACTTCTGATGGTTTAAAAGTGAGATTGACCATTGCACCTGTGTGCAATCCAACGCCACTTACACCACATTCGGTAGCTATTGTCTTTTGTTTCAAACTCATCTATAGTTCTTTCAACTTCTTTTCAATAGCACGTAGCGTTTCAGGCAAGCGTCTAAAAGACACATACGACCTGCGGTAGTTGCCTACTTCAAACGCAGGCGATCCCTGAACGATGGAATTGTCGGGAAGGTTATTTCCAACACCACTCTGCGCGGCAATCTTCACGTTATCGCCAATTTTCAGGTGTCCGATGATGCCAACTTGACCACCAATCATGCAGCGTTTTCCAATTTTGGTGGAACCTGCCACTCCTGTTTGCGCAGCAATTACAGTGTGTTCTCCAATCTCAACGTTGTGTGCAATCTGAATCAGGTTATCCAACTTCACTCCTTTTCGGATGATGGTGGAGCCCATTGTAGCTCGGTCAATGGTTGAATTGGAACCGATTTCCACGTCATCTTCCAACACCACATTTCCCACCTGTGGAATTTTACTGTAGGCTGTATCAGAAGGTGCAAAGCCGAAACCATCGCTCCCAATCGTGACACCTGCATGAAGCGTGCAGTTGTTGCCAAGCACACAATCGTGCAATACTCTTGAACCAGAATGAAGTTTGCAACCACTTCCTATTTTGACATTCTTCTCCAAAACGACTAGAGCGCCAATGATGGAATTATCTCCAACAACAGCATTTTCCTCAATTACTGCCCCAGCAGAAATGGTCACATTTTGGCCAATTTTGGCAGAATCTGAAATGATGGCTGAAGGATGAATTCCCGCTTTTGGGCGGTTCATCTCATCGTATTTCTGCAACAGAAGCGCAAAACAAGAATAGGGGTCGGCCACGCGAATTAACGTTGGTTTAACGTCAAATTCCGCTTTAAAATCGTCTTTTACAATGACGACAGAAGCCTTTGTTGTAAGTATAAATTCGTTGTATTTCGGGTTTGCCAGAAACGACAAAGAACCCGCAAAACCGCTTTCAATGGGACTCACTGTACTGACCTGTACATGAGGGTCTCCATCAACAATGCCACCAAGAAGCTCGGCAATAACACCAGCGGTTAAAATCATCCGCGCAAAAGTAAAATTTAATGAACCTGTTTAAAGAGACGTTCTCTAAGTAGAATTTTACCGATTGGCTGGCTGATTTAAAGTTGGTTGGTTAGGTATGATGGTAGGCAAAGAAAGTGTTTTTCTACGGGTTTTGAAAGTACGCTTAAACTTAGCGTATCGGCAGCATCCATTAAGTCCTTTACTTCTCCGTTTTTGAAGAGGATATTGATACGGTCTTCCTTCAGATTATACGCACTATTCTTTATTGAATCGGTGAAGACGAAATAAGCGGCTTCAGCCTCCGAAATGTTCCAATCCTTGGCGAGTTTAGTTCTCAAATCCGCCAGTTTTGTGTCTGAAACGGCTTCAGAAAACATCTTAATCTTGAGTAATTTTCGATCAATCATAAAGCCAGAAAGCTTGGAAAGCACAAAATCTGAATGATGTTTCCAGACTTTGACTGAGGTTAGCACATCAAAATCGTCCAATTCTGCAAAGCGAGAGAGCAATTCAGGCTCATTCTCAAAATCTGCACGTGTGACTTTCCTTTTGAGGAAGACACTTAACGCTGGGGTTGCGAAAAGCTCCTCCCCTTTTTCGGAAAGTTCTTTGGCGCGTTGGAGAATGTGAATGAGAAGATGTTCCGCAGAAAGCACCGTTTTGTGCAGATAAACCTGCCAATACATAATCCTACGTGCAACGATAAATTTCTCAATGGAATAGATGCCTTTGCTTTCTACTGCGAGTTCATCATTTATTACGTGAAGCATTTTAATGATACGATCTGAACCGACAATTCCTTCCGAAACTCCTGTAAAAAAACTATCACGTTTGAGGTAATCCAAACGATCCATATCCAATTGACTACTAACCAATTGATGAAGAAAACGCTTTGGGTATTTGTCGTTGAAAATGGAAATAGCTACATCGAGCTTTCCGTTGAACTCCTTATTAAGGTGTTCCATGAAAAGGGCAGAAATATCTTCGTGCGTAACTCCTGAAACAATGCTGTGCTCCAAAGCATGAGAAAATGGCCCGTGTCCAATATCGTGCATGAGAATGGCGAGCGTGACTCCCTCGGCTTCGGCTTCGGTAATCTCGTAGCCTTTGGCGCGCAATTCTTCTACGGCCATTCCCATCAAGTGCATAGCACCCAACGTGTGGTGGAATCGCGTGTGCAACGCTCCTGGATAGACCAAATGTGTAAGCCCGAGCTGTTTTATCCTACGGAGACGTTGGAAGAACGGATGTTCGATGATATCGAACACAATGGGATATGGAACTGTTATGAACCCGTAAACAGGGTCGTTAAATATCTTTCGCTTGTTATACTTTATTCCCATTACGCCCGTTAGAGTGCTAAATTTGGCAGTTGCCAAAGTGCGAATTTAGTTATTGGCTTCGGGAATTAAGATGTAGCGGAATGGCTACTGAACTTGGCTTGGAGCGCGGGTTAGGGATAGTAGCGGCATCCTTTTTCTTTTCTTCAAAAGAAAAAGATACAGCGGATAGCCCGACCCGATGACGGAATTTGCGCAGCATTTGTAGGAATGGGGAACCCCCAACAAAAACAAAAGAAAACATGGATAAATTGAGGATACTTTGGGCTGATGATGAGATTGATTTGTTGAAACCGCATTTGCTTTTCTTGCAAGAAAAGGGTTTTGAGGTGGAAACGGCTACGAACGGTGATGATGCCTTGGACCTCTTTGATGAGCAAGAATTTGACATTGTTTTTCTGGATGAGAACATGCCTGGTCTTTCGGGATTGGAGACACTGGTTCAGATGAAAAACAAGAATTCACGTGTTCCTATAGTGATGATTACGAAGAGTGAGGAGGAACACATTATGGAAGAGGCGATTGGGTCTAAGATTTCTGATTACCTGATCAAGCCTGTGAATCCGAACCAAATTCTGCTAACGATTAAGAAGAATTTGGATAAGAAACGATTGATTGCGGAGGCCACAAGTCATAGCTACCAACGTGAGTTTCGTGAGATTGGGATGCGTTTGGGAGATCGCCTGAACTATCAGGAATGGAAGGATATTTACCGCAAACTGGTGTATTGGGAATTGGAATTAGAACGCAGTAAGGAAGACGGTATGTCGGAGATTCTTGCTTCTCAGAAATCGGAGGCAAACGCTCAGTTTTTCAAGTTTGTGGAGAACAATTACATCGACTGGATGAACGGAACGTCTGACGACAATCCGACTATGTCGCACACGGTTTTCAAGAACAAAATTGCTCCAAAAATTGGCAAAGGAAAGCCGACTTTCATGCTTTTAATTGACAACTTGCGTTGGGATCAATGGGAAATTATCAGACCTGCGGTTTTGGACATGTTTAAACTGGAAAGCGAGGATATTTTTCTGAGCATTCTGCCAACAGCTACGCAGTATTCGCGGAACGCAATTTTTGCTGGCCTCACTCCTCTTGACATTGAAAGACGATTCAAAGACAAGTGGATGAATGATGAGGATGAGGGCGGAAAGAACATGTATGAAGAGGATTTCTTGAAGGATCAGATGCAACGTTTGAACCTTGGACAGAAATACAGCTACAATAAGATCACAAAGTATCAGGCTGGAAAAAAGTTGGTAGAGTCGATTCCGAATATGATGAACAACGATTTGAACGTAATCGTGTACAATTTCGTGGATATGCTGTCGCACGCTAGAACGGAAATGGAGATGATCCGCGAATTGGCAGATGATGAAGCGGCTTACCGTTCCATCACGCTCAGTTGGTTTCAGCATTCGCCATTGAAAGATATGATGGAGCGTATTGCTGAATATGATGTGAATGTGGTGATTACCACCGATCACGGAACGGTGCGTGTGCAAGAACCAAGCAAAGTTATTGGCGATAAAAACACTAATACAAACTTGCGCTACAAGCAGGCGAAAAACCTGAATTACGAGGCAAAAGATGTGTTCTCGGTCAAGAATCCGCATGATGCGTATTTACCAAAAGTGAATGTGAGCCAGTCGTTCATCTTTGCCAAAGAAGACAAGTTCTTCGCTTACCCGAACAACTACAATTACTACGTCAATTTCTACCGAAACACTTTTCAGCATGGTGGTATTTCATTGGAAGAAATGATGATTCCGATTGTGCATTTGGGGAGTAAATGATTCTCAAATCATACATTTACTTCAGTCGGATAACTTAATCGAACTTTCAGTTATAACTAATGAGCAAACCAACAGGCGTTTGTCACCTTACAAAGCAGGTTTTGCCCTTGGGCGAGCTTGCGCAAGGTTATTCGTTGAAACCACAATTGATAGCACTTATCAAGAAGGATTTTCCTGATTTCAGTTCGGATTCATACATCTCCCTAGAAAAACTGAATGAATACCGAAGAAAATATCTCGAAAGCCTGATAAAAAAAGAACACCGCGACCTGAACAAACTTGAGAAGGAGGTTCTCAAAGCCATAACGGACAATGAACTTTTATCAGATAATATTGAACCTGATATTGATTCGAAACTGACATTAGGTGAGCGAGTGGCCGACAACATTGCTGTTTTCGGTGGCAGTTGGACCTTTATTATCTCGTTTTTTACATTCCTAACTGTCTGGATAATTGGTAATATCTGGGTGTTGTCCGTTAAGCCATTTGACCCATTTCCTTTTATTCTTTTGAACTTGATTCTTTCATGTTTGGCGGCCATTCAGGCTCCTATAATTATGATGAGTCAGAACCGAAAGGAGCAGAAAGACAGAAGCCGAAGCGAACATGATTATAAAGTGAATCTAAAAGCTGAATTGGAAATCCGCCTCCTACATGAAAAGTTGGATCACATGATTGTCCACCAGAACAAACATCTTTTGGATATTCAGGAATTACAGCTAGATTATCTCGAAGAACTCGTCAAAAAGAATGAGGACACGAAAGAATAGGAATATCCTTCCTCCAAAAGAATTCGCGAAGCGCGTAATCAGATACGCCCTATTCTCAATCGGTATTATCTTAGTTTCTATTTTAATTGGAATGATCGGATACCATTATGTCGGAGCCCTTTCTTGGATTGATAGTTTCTACAATACGAGTATGATTCTAACTGGAATGGGGCCAGTTAATGAAATGAAGACCGATGGCGCCAAGACGTTTGCCTCTATTTATGCGCTGTTCAGCGGTATTGTATTTCTAAGTACGGTGGCCATATTTTTTGCCCCCATTGCCCATAGACTGATGCATTTGCTTCATGTCGATGAATCGGACATTGATGAGGCGTAATTGACCTACTCTGTTCGTTTGGGAATATTTTAGCATCAAGCCTAGTACATCCTTCTCCTTAAAAACTCTTGAAACCCTTTTCTGGTAAGCGTTTTTTCAATTTTAGCCAACTTGTAAAACGGTCTATTTTTTAACCAATTTTGCATCCAAAATCGGGGCATCGACCTAAAGTAACATGATACATCCAAAAACTGAACTTAAATTCATCAGTAACGAGATTGGCTACGGAGTTGTGGCCACAGAATTCATCCCAGCTGGCACCATTACGTGGGTACTGGACAAATTAGACAGGGAATTTAGTCCAAAGACCTTTCATAGCCTAGACCCTATTTACCAGGACATCTTGGATTTTTACACATTCCGTAATGCGCAAGGAAACTTTGTGCTTTGCTGGGACAACGGCCGTTATGTAAATCATAGCTTCAATTCAAACTGTCTGACAACTGCTTACGATTTTGAAATTGCCATCCGAGATATTCATCCAGGAGAGCAATTGACGGATGATTATGGCTATTTGAACATTCCAGAGCCTTTTCAGGGAATTGACGAAGGAACTGAGCGAAAAGTTGTTTATCCAGATGACCTCGTAAACTTCCACCATGTTTGGGACGGGCAACTCAATGCTGTGTTTCATCAAATAACCAATCACGAACAGCCACTTAGACGACTCATTTCAGCTGAGCTTTGGAGCGAAATTGAAGCGGTTTGCAAAGGCGAGAAAGAGATGGATTCTATTTTGAAGAATTACTATCCGCAAGAGAACGATTCAGCCAAAAAGTAGGGTTATCTTCGCGGTTGAAACCCATCGTTTTGACCAAGGAATTCCACGCATCTTCCATTTCTGAGCTTAAGCCTGTCTGCGAGTTTCTAAAAACACTCGCTACAGAAAAAAAAATCATGCTGTTTTCTGGAGAAATGGGCGCGGGGAAAACCACGCTCATTAAACGGTTTTGTGCTCATTTGGGGATAAAAGATGAAGTGAACAGTCCCACTTTTTCGCTCGTAAACGAATACGAAAGCGCTATTGGACCCGTTTACCACTTTGATCTTTACCGAATTCGTTCTGAGGAAGAACTATATGACATCGGCTACGAAGACTATTTCTTTAGTGGGTATCTTTGCTTAGTGGAATGGCCCGAAATGGCTTCAGGAATTATTCCAGCCGAGCACGTGTTGGTGAATATTCGTGTTGAAAATGACCAGCGATTGATAACCGTAAGCAACCTAAAATGAGCAAACAAGAAGGCGGATTTTTCACATTAACAGCTTCTGGCGGATTGATGCCACAAGAAGAAATGTTGGAAGTTGCAAAAAGCCAAAAGGAGCTTTTTATTGGAATTCCGAAAGAATGTACGCTACAGGAAAACCGAGTAGCCTTAATTCCAGAAGCAGTTGCGCGATTGGTATTCAACGGTCACCGTGTGATTGTGGAAGCTGGCGCGGGAAAAGGAGCTCATTACGAAGACAAGGATTTCAGCGAAGCTGGGGCGAAAATCGCTTATAGCACCAAAGAAGTGTACGAAGCAGACATCATCCTAAAAGTTGATCCGCCTTCGTTGGAGGAAATTGATTTGATGAAGCCTAAGCAATGTCTCATTTCGGCTTTGCAACTTTCGGTTCATCCTGAAAACTATCTCAAGCGACTGATTAAAAAGCAAGTTACTGCTATTGCGGTTGATTTTATTCTGGATGCGGATGGTGGTTATCCTTTCGTTCGTTCCATGAGTGAAATTGCTGGTAATACGGTTATTTTAATTGCTGCCGAAAATCTCTCAAACGTAAACGGGGGTAAAGGATTGATGATGGGTGGCGTAACAGGTGTCCCGCCTACTGAAGTGGTCATTCTTGGTGCAGGAACGGTAGGCGAATTTGCCGCCAGAGCGGCTCTCGGTTTGGGGTCTTCGGTCAAGGTTTTTGACAATTCGCTTCAGAAGTTGAGCCGAATGCAGAACGACATCGGACAGCGATTGTACACCAGTACTATTCATCCTGACGTACTCGCAAATGCACTTGAACATGCAGATGTAGTAATTGGCGCCATTCGTTCTAAAAAAGGCCGTGCTCCTATTTTGGTTACTGAAGAAATGGTGAGCAACATGAAATTTGGCTCGGTAATAATTGATGTGTGTATTGACCAAGGAGGTTGCATCGAAACATCTGAAGTAACCAATCATGCTCATCCAACTTTTACCAAATATGGTGTGGTGCATTATTGTGTTCCGAATATTGCCTCGCGCGTGGCGCAAACGGCAAGTATTGCATTGAGCAACATTTTCTCGCCTATGATGTTAGAAATGGCAGATGTTGGTGGTCTGAACAATATGATGCGCTTTGACCGAGGGTTGCGAAACGGTGTTTACACTTTCAACGGAGCAGTTACCAATGAATATTTGGCCAAGACATTCGACCTGCCATTCAAGGATTTAAACTTGATAATGGCAGCATTTTAAGAACGATTTGAAGGAGAAAGCATAAATGGCGGATCAACAAATAAGACCAGGCGGATTTAATATTCTACCACCTGTAGTTAAGAATCTACTCATCATTAACGGCCTGTTCTATTTGGCCACCATGGCACTATCGCGCTTTGGAATTGATTTGGTTGAATTGCTTGGGCTATTCATTCCTCAATCTGAATATTTCAGACCACACCAGTTGGTTTCCTACATTTTCATGCATGGCAGCATGAATCACATCTTCTTCAATATGTTCGCTCTGTGGATGTTTGGAAACGCCATCGAGAATTATTGGGGTGGCAAACGATTCCTCATTTACTATATGGTAACAGGTCTTGGAGCGGGTTTCATTCACCTTGGCGTGATGGAATTTCAGCTTTTTTCTGTTCTAAAAGACTTGAGCGCTGATCAGATAGCAATGGTAAAAGAAGGTGGGGCTGCGGTTCTTCAAGCTGGACAGAACTATTCAGATTCCAGTCTTGCACAACTTAACCTACTGCTGAACACGCCAACGGTTGGTGCTTCGGGTGCGGTATTCGGTTTGCTTCTCGCCTTCGGAATGATGTTCCCGAATGCTCAAATCTATCTCTACTTCCTATTTCCTATCAAAGCCAAATACTTCGTTATCGGTTATGGTTTGATTGAGTTATTCTCAGGAGTGAGCAATCGTGCTGGAGATAACGTAGCTCACTTTGCGCATTTAGGCGGAATGATTTTCGGGTTCATTCTCATCAAATACTGGCAGAAGAAAGGTTCTCGCTTTTAGGAAATGGCCTTGTTGGATGACATAAAATTCCAATTCAAAACAGGGAATATTCTGATGCAGTTGATATACGTCAACGGTGGAATATTTCTAGCGTTGATGGTGCTTCGAGTAATCTTCTTCCTCACCGGAAATGGAAGCAATTTTGATTTAGTCACACATTATCTGACTATTCCATCTTCGCTAAAGCTGCTTCTTTTAAGACCGTGGACGTTAATCACGCACATGTTTATTCATGCCGATTTTCTCCACATTCTGTTCAATATGATGTGGCTTTATTTCGGTGGAACCATCTTTCTCAATTTCCTAGACAGCAAGAAGCTTCTGAGCACCTACCTTCTAGGTGGACTTTCAGGTGCTATCTTTTTCATCCTTGCGATGAATCTGTTTCCCGTTTTCTCAGCCAACGCTCCATTTGCAGTTGCAGAAGGTGCCTCGGCTGCAGTACTTGCCATTATGGTTGCTGCTGCCACCACCGTTCCAAATTACGTGGTTCATCTGGTACTAATTGGCCCAGTGAAGCTGAAATACATCGCCATCGTTTCAGTCATATTAGACGTGTTGCTTATTCCAAGCGGAAATGCTGGCGGACATTTCGGTCATTTGGGTGGAGCACTTTTCGGTTTCGTTTTCGCATCTCAACTTAAACGAGGAAACAACCTTACCGTTGACTTTCTAAAGCCATATTTCTGGATTCGAGATGGTTTTCCGAAGCGGAACAAGAAGATTAAAGTCGTTCATAGCCGACCAAAATCGGATGCTCAATTCAACGCAGAAAAAGCATCGAGACAAGAACAGATAGACACAATTCTGGACAAAATAAAGCGTTCGGGATACGACAGCCTTTCCACCAAGGAAAAGGAAGTCCTTTTCAAAGCAAGTAAGGACCTATGAAAGAGGGCAGAATGAAAAAGCGAGATATCGTTGATCGCTTCGTGCTGGTTCTCAATGCCTTCGCATTGATTATTCTTTCAATCACATACATGGCAGGAATAATCAGCCCAGAAAAGCTTTGGCCTCTAGCTTTTGCAGCCATGGGATACCCGATTGCGCTTGTATTAACCATTTTATTTGTAGGCTATTGGCTTTTGCGCAGGAAGTGGTATTTGTTTCTAAACATTGCTTTCCTCCTACTCAAATGGAATCTCGTTTCTGCCACGTTACAGTTCAACTCCAAAGATGATTCAGCGGCAGAGGGGATTAAGGTTATGACCTACAACGTTCGTCTATTTGATTATTACAATTGGAGTCAGAATAAAAACACGCGTCACTGGATTTATGATTTCCTATTCAAACAACAGCCAAATATTCTCTGTTTTCAAGAATTCTATCATGATAATACTGGCTATTTCCCAACGATTGACACACTGCTTGAAGTAAATAGTCTCAAGCACATGCATGTGGAAAATTACACCGACAAGCTAAACAAGAAACAGCTTTGGGGAATGGCTACGTTGAGCAGTTATCCAATCGTGAATAAAGGGAAAATTGAGTTCGAAGGCACTTACGGAAACCTGTGTTTGTTTACTGATTTGAAGATTAATGAGGATACAGTGCGAGTGTACAATCTCCATTTACAAAGTATTCGTATTGGAAGTGAAGGTTATGCTGTCCTAGATGAAATCATGGATAAGCAGGAGCTGAAAGACGTGGTTGGAGGCAAGAATATCATCAAGCAAATGATAGACGGGTTTCAGAAGCGAGCGCAACAAGCCGAACTTGTAAAGTCTCACATGGCTAATTGCTCTTTTCCGATGATTTTGTGCGGAGATTTTAATGACGTGCCTACGTCTTATGCTTATCAGACCCTTGCCGCAGGATTGGAAGACAGTTTCTCGGAAAGCGGTAGTGGCATTGGAAACACGTTTGTAAAAGTTCCATTTTTCAGAATTGATAATATTCTTTTTTCGGATGATTTCGTGGCCTCAAACCATACGGTTCATCCGTATGAATTATCCGACCATTTGGCCGTCACCACCATTCTGAATAAGAAAGATTAGTCCTTTCGGACTGTTTTGAGCGAAAGTCCGTTCATGGAATTCGAGCTCAATCCTGATACGTTTTTGTGAACGAATCGCAACACTTGATCGTAATACAAAACAACTACAGGCGCTTCATCTACAATGATGCTGTCCATTTTCGCATAGTACGAATACCGCAAACTATCAACCGTGGTTGAAAGCGAAGCATCATACAATTGGTCATACGCTGCGTTCAAAAAGAGCGTGTAATTCGGGCCGTTTGGAGTGAGATTTTTCGAATAGAAAAGCGAGAGATAATTCTCCGCATCTGAATAATCAGCAATCCACGATTTACGGAAGAACGCCACTTGCGAATTGGCAACCAAGGCTCCATGCGTTGCACCTGGATTGACTTCAATTCTCAGCTTGATGCCAATTTCTTGAAGCTGATGTTGCATGTATTCGCACAAATCCAAATACTGGGAAGTTGTGTAAAGCGGAATCTCTGGGAGTCCTTCACCATTCGGATAGCCCGCGTCTGCTAGCAGTTGTTTTGCCTTTTGTGGATTGTAATCGTATCCGTTCACGCGTAATTCCTCTCCTGGAAGTCCAGTTGGGAGAAAGCCATGAATGCCAGGCGAGCCGATGTTGTTGCGGATGTAACGCATCATCTTCACCCTATCAAATCCGTAGTTAATTGCCTGACGGATTGATTTATTATTCAATGGATTTGGTTTTCCGTCAACAGAATCTCTCAATAGAAAACCCAAGTATTCTGTATTCAGAAATGGCTCAGAGAGCATATCAAGATTCTCCTTCATTTCTGGTTGAAGATTCCCGTTTGAAGTGATAAGCGCATCTTTGTAGCTGCCATCTTCTAACCCTGAAAGCATGTCCAAATTTCCTTTCATGAACTCTAAGAAAATGGACTGCGGATCAGGAATAAACGAAACGCCTACAGCATCCAAGTACGGCAACTTCTGACCAGCTTCATCAACCTCGAAATAGCTCTCATTTTTATGTAGTACCAACTTTATTCCCTCATACCATTCTTTGAATTTGAATGGTCCTGTTCCAACAGGATTGCGAGCGAAATCCTTCCCTAATTTCTCCACTACTTCCTTTGGAATGACAGAGCAATATTGCATCGAAAGAATCCCGAGGAATGGCGGAAAGCTGTGCGTGAGATGAATTTCAAAAACAGAATCATTCACCACTTTGAAGCCATTTTCAGCAACTGCATTGAATATCCAACGACCTGGAGAAAGCGTTGCTTCATCCAAAATCCGTTTGAAACTGTATTCAAAATCGGAAGCCACTACTCTTCTACCCTTTCCATTTTCGAACAGTTCGTGGTCATGAAAAGTGACATCATTCCGAAGGAAAAATCGGTACACCAGACCATCTTCACTTACCTCCCAGTGATTGGCGATGCTTGGCACCACTTCCATTTTGTCATTCAACTGAACCAGTCCGTTGAAAATCTGAGTTGTTGCCCAAATGTTCCCCATGGTGCGTGCTTGCGCAGGATCAAGCGAAGTAATTCCCTTGCTCTCGTTATAGCGAAAAACGGTTTTATCTGAATGCGCGTTTTTCCTTCCGCAGGAAGCGAAAAACAAGGACATAATAACCAGAAACGAAGCAAAGCGCATAGCAGCAAATATAAGATACGTCACCTTGCTTTCGTCAATCACAATTACCACGAGACCCTTCGTTCCTCAGGGTGACAGATGAGCAGAATCTCGGCCTTCGCGAAATTCTCGCTCCTAGATTCTACCTTCTAACTCCTACTTTAGTCCAATGACTCAGGAAGAAATAAAGCAGCTGTTGGAAGAAAAGTATCTGGAATACTGTCAGCCACATTTTATTGAATTGGACCCAATCTCCATTCCGCATCTTTTCGAAGAACGAAAGGACATTGAAATTAGCGGATTGATTGCTGCTACCATTGCATGGGGACAGCGCCCAACCATCGTCAAAAATGCAAAAAGCGCCATGCAACGGATGGGAAATGAGCCGTTCCGTTTTGTGATGGAGCACTCCGAAAATGACCTGAATGCGTTAGATGGATTTGTGCATCGTACGTTCAATTCTGAGGACTTGAAGCACTTCGTTCGGTCATTAAAAAGCATCTATTCTACGCACGATTCTCAAGAAGACGTTTTCCTAGAAGGAATCGGTAATGGTGATGAAAACATGATGAATTCCATCGCTCATTTCAAGCAGGTTTTCTTTGGTATTCCACATGAAAAACGAACACAGAAACACGTTTCTGACCCGTTGCAAGGTTCTGCTTCCAAAAGGCTGAATATGTATTTAAGATGGATGGCACGGCCCAATGACCGAGGAGTCGATTTCGGACTTTGGAACCGAATTCCTACTTCTATTCTTTCGTGCCCGTTAGATGTTCATTCTGGCAGAAATGCGCGCCAATTGGGTTTGCTCAATCGAAAGCAAAATGATTGGAAAGCAGTGGAAGAATTGGATGCTTCGCTACGCTTATTCGATTCAAACGATCCCGTCAAATACGACTTTGCGCTGTTTGGGATGGGCGTGTTTCATTGAACCTTCAAACCTCGTCATTACCAAATATGTTGGTTCAACGTCTTTCGGCATATTGAGGGTGGCTAAATTTGGTCGAAATTGGATTATGAGAAAAAAGGAAAACAGACTTAAACTTGAAGGAGAAATGAGCACGTTAATCTTGGACGATAACCGTGGAGAAAAACCCTTTATCTTGAGTTCGAATGAAGGATAAACAGACGCTTATCAGAGTAGCGTTTTTCACCTTTCTCAGTCTGAAATCGCTGGCTCAAACTGATACTATTCCTTTACAAGACATCAGCTTTTCTGCTGACAGTATCGTGCTTGCTGTCTGGCAAATTCAAACGAAGGAAATGAGTTCGTCTGAAGACGATGCTACCGAATTCAGCATCCAGTTACAGCGAGAATTTCTCGACTTGCCAGATTCCAAAAAATTAAACACACTTCTTACCCAAAGCGCATCATTCGATTTCACGCGGGCTTTACTTTATCATTATAACCTTGTCTTTGAATTTTGGCAAAATGGGTCGGTGGTGACAGAGGTTTACGTATCCACGCTTACAGGAAATATTGACATCGTTGACGTTCAGACTGAAACAGCATTTGAAAACAATTGTGGCTCGAATCTGAATAGTTTTCTACTCGAATTATTGCACAAACATTCACTGATTGATCTTGTTGGAGATGTAGGAACCGATGGTTTGGAACCATAAAGTATTTCGCAGAAACCCACGGGTTTTGGGTGCTGCAATATTTTTTCATTTTAGCCAACCGACCAGAGACGATGCCGTTTTACAGGCATCAACTCCTTCACTTTTCTGCATCATGAAATCAAGACTAGTTAACTCAGCAATTTTATGTTTGGTTTTATGCTTTTGTGCTGAATTTCAGAGCAATGCTCAATCAGTCAACCCCAACCTAGCCTTTAGACTGCAAACCACCCTCGACAGTCTTGTCACACTTTTTTCCAATACGGAAGGGGCAAGTGCTGCCGTGTACTGTCCTGGTCAAGGAATTTGGACAGGAGCAAGCGGTCTTTCGTATCAAAACCATCCCGTAACTCCAGAAATGGAGTTCGGAATTGCGAGCAATTCAAAATTGTTCACCTCCGTGGTCTTGCTCAAGTTGGCCGAAAATGGATTAATCGATTTGGATGACCCTATTTCCCAGTACATCGCAAATTATACAAACGTAAATCCGAGCGTAACCATCCGCCAACTTCTCAATCACACAAGCGGAGTTTCTGATCCAATCTTTGTTGCTCCAATGTTTGACCTTATTCTAGCAGAGCCGGAACATGTTTTTACAGAGGCAGAAGTTTTATCTTATCTCGGTTCGCCTTTATCTGCACCTGGAGCGGCATACAATTATTCGAACGTCAATTACATCTTGGCAAGTATGGTTGCTCAAAGTGCCTCTGGCGCTCCAATCGATCAGTTAATTCGAAGCTACATTCTTGCTCCGCTGAATATGGATAGCACGTTTTATGACATTGCCGAACCAGAAGTTGGAACCATTGCTCATAGATGGTATAACGGGGTTGACTACCATGACACGAGTAGAGTTTCGTTAAACACGGCTGGCGGTGCGGCTGGCTCTATTTTTTCCACCTCGTCAGAAATGGTGCAGTGGTACAATGCGCTTTTTAGCGGACAAGTGATTTCCGCAGCTTCTTTGACCGAACTCACAAACTTTGGCGTGACTAGCAATTACGGACTTGGATTGAGCCGACAAACCTTTTTCAGTAACGAAACTTGGGGACACGGAGGCAGAACCTTGGGCTATAAGAGTAGGATGATTTATGACCCTTGTAGAAGGACATCGGTTTGTGGACTGTGCAATTCGGATCCTTCAGCTATTGACGGAATAACCGCATTGCTGTACAAAGTATTGGTCGACAAATTGCCTCATTGTGCAGGGAGCATAACCGGACTAAGCGAAGTTTGTGCTGAATCAATCGGCATTACCTACTCTGTGCCGGCCATTGAAAATGCCACTTCCTACATATGGACATTGCCAAATGGCGCAACCGGAACGAGTTCTACCAATACGATTACTGTAGATTTTGGCAGCAATGCAGCGTCTGGAACCATCACTGTTCGTGGCACAGGCACGTATGGTCCTGGAGCAGAAAGCAGTATGGAGATTAGCATCAATACCATCCCAACTCAGGTGACTTACAATGGCATTTACATTATTGCTGATGTGGTTGCTGAATCGTACCAATGGATTGATTGCAACAATGGTTCTCAGGAAATTCTAAACGAAAACGGACAAGCATATTTGCCAACTTCGGATGGCAACTATGCCGTTATTCTCAGCAACGGTTCTTGCAGCGATACTTCGGAATGTGTGTCGGTACTTACCGTTTCCGTTAACGACTACGATTCATTTGTCGGTAGCATTTACCCGAACCCTGTTTCGGGAAATTCTAAACTAAAAACTACCCGTAATCTCAACGATGCGCAATTGGCTATCTATGACTCCAAAGGAAGCAAACTCCAGGAGTTCTCCCACATTTTTGGCAGCGAGATAGAACTCAAAACGCAAACGCTAAGCAACGGCATCTATTATCTGAAGCTTATAGAAAACGGTTGGCACATGAGCCCGATTAAGTTTGTTGTGTTGGGAAATTGAAGTTGAATCTCACCAAAGATTCAGGCTAATAAACCTTCTCCCCTTTCTTCAAAAACCTGCCCCAACTTTGGTTGTAGGCGTGGACTTTCTCCGTTGTTCGATTCTTGGAATCTACCACCACGCCATCATGGTTTTTCCAGTTGAAAATTCCGCCATAGAGGTTAAAAACGTGCTTGTATCCTGCTGCTTGTAGCTTCTCTCCTACTCGCTCGCTTCGGTAGCCGACTGAGCAGTAAACGATGATCGTATCTTGCTTTGAAATCGCAGAAACGGAAGCTAAATCGAACTTATCATATCCAACCAATTTAGCCTTTGGCAAGTGACTGACTTCAAATTCTGCTGGTTCACGCGTATCTAATAACGTTGCAGAAGCAGACTTCTTCGCATCCGCCATAGAAATAATTGGAACGGTGTTCTTATACAGCGTTTTCACTTCCTCGTCCAACGAATCGGTCTTCTGTCCGCAGGAAACCAGCGGCAGAGCGAACAAAAACAATATCAAAAGTCTATTCACCATTCAAATTCCAATTATAGTCCATGTATTTAACCTTGGAAGTAGCTTCAAATTCATGCTTCGCATATTTCTGAACGTATTCCTTGAAGGTTGTTTGCTTTGTAAAATCCTTCTCAAACCAATTGAATATGGACGAGAGTTGAAGTTCATCCTTTCCAATTTTATTCTTGGTTGAATCATTGATAAAGTCACTGGCCTGCTCCTGCAATTGTTGTTCCAATTGCTGCGCCTCAAAGGCTTCGTTCCTCAATTTGGGACAAGATATAGAGGCACAAACAATGCTAAAGTGGATTCTCGGTTCGTTGAATTCTTTCCTCAGAATGGAGTGCTCAATTTGATTCAAATCCATCTTCTGTCCACCAATTTCAAAGAACTTGATATCCCAAACGGAATTGATGAACGGAATTCCTTTTTTGATGTCTTTGATACTAGAAACGGGGTAATTGTCAACGATTAGCTTAATGGTAAAAGCGTTGTAAGCGTTTATCCAAAAGGCAAGTTTTTCTTCTCGGCTCCAACCACTCGTAGGCGGTTGTTGCAAAAGTGAATGGAGATATGTGTTGAGTTTGAGGCTATCTGTTCGGAATCCTTTGTACGACACCCAGCCATTGGTATCAACATGCGTTTGCAGAAGCTCCGTCCACGGTTGATGCATACCCGAAGGCTGCTGTGCTACACTTGCTTGTGCAACGAGGAATACGCTAATAAAAGTGAATACAATTAGCCTCATACGAAGGTAAACTTCGCAACGAAGCTAGTTGTTCAAATAGGGTTGGACGTGATGCTTATCACGCAATGTTTGTGTAGACGGCTTGCACGTCATCGTCATCTTCCAATCGGTCAATCAACTTTTCAATATCAACCATTTGCGCGTCTGTAAACTCAACCGGCATGGTTGGGAAACGCTCTAAGCTCGCCTTTACAACCTCAATTTTCAAGGCTTCAATCGCAGCTGCCAATTTACCGAAGGAAGTGAATTCGCCATGAAGATAAATGGTGTCGCCATCATCAATGATTTCTTCCAAACCTGCATCAATCAACTCTAATTCGAGTTCTTCGATGTCCATTCCTTCCGTTCTGTTAATCTCAAAAACACACTTTCTGTTGAACATGAACTCCAACGAACCTGTTGGAACAAGTGGGCAATCGAACTTATTGAAGTGCATACGAACGTTGGCAACCGAACGCGTGGTATTGTCGGTGGCACACTCCACAAAAATCAACACTCCGCTCGGACCTTTTCCTTCGTAGTTAATCTCGGTGTAATCGCTTGCATCCTTGGCGGTAGCGCGCTTGATGGCTGAATCAATATTATCCTTGGGCATGTTCTGCCCCTTTGCGTTGGCAATAGCTGTACGCAATGAAGAATTGGTAGCAGGATCGCCTCCACCCTCTTTGGCAGCCATGGTAATGGCCTTTCCTAGTTTTGGAAATATCCTAGACATCTTGCCCCAACGTTTTTCTTTTGCCGCTTTGCGGTATTCAAATGCTCTTCCCATGAATTCAAATATTAGAGCCACAAATGTAATGTTCGCTTAAAAACACACCACCTCAGAAATACGCGAACTTTCTGACCTCAGCCATGTCCTCAATACTTGAATTGATCTTTAGTTTAGCAGACTAATTTATTGCATGATTTCAAGAACAACGTATGGGTATTGGCTGCCGATTCTGATGGTCGTACTAACCTCTATGCTGTCTTCGTGCAATGAGGCAAGTTATTTTCTTGGGCTGAGCAATGAATATCTAACCACAATTCAGACCTCCGAAGGGTTATTTGTGAGTGCTGATGAATTCAAGAAACAGCATCTGATTGCAGATAGGACGACCACAAAAGATTGGGAAGTGTTCACTCTTGTGGAGCTCTCAGATAGGGAAGTCCTTCTCCAGTCCTCCACTGGGAGTTTTGTCCGATCAGACACGAGCAACCATGGAGTGCTTATAGCCTCTGATATCATGCTGAATGAGGCCAATCATTTCACAGTTATCTCCCTTCCGGAGGGAGGTATTCTGCTTCAGAACTATGTGGGGAAGTACGTACAATTGGGATTGGATCGGAATCTGGTGGCCAACGGAACAGACCCTGCAACGGCCATTGTGCTGCGCCTGAACAGATCAACCACGGTTGGCGGAAGGATCTTTAAAGATCACGAACTCTTTTATCTGGTACTGGGTCTTCTGCTCATCTTCATCAGCATTGTGCTTTTTCACGGTATGCCGCAAAAGAGCATATTAGCCGTATTGCTGCTGTTTCTTGGTGGTCTTGCGATACGGATATTTATGGTGGAGATATCAGACCACCTGCATTGGTGGGACGAGCAGTTTCATGCGCTGGTGGCAAAGAACATGATTGACAATCCGTTCAAACCCATGCTTTTTGCCCATCCAACATTGGATTACGAGAGATTCAGTTGGGTCTCTGGTCACATTTGGCTTCACAAGCAGCCGTTGTTTCTTTGGCAGATGGCTTTGAGCATGAAACTCTTTGGCGTGAACACCACCGCCCTGCGCCTGCCAAGCCTGGTGATGTCGGCCATTGTAATTCTTTTCATCTACCGAATAGGCAAGATTGGTTTTAGCAGCAAGGCCGGATTCTATGGTGCTCTACTCTACGCGCTTTCCTCTTTTGGACTTCGTCTCACATCGGGTAGTATCAACACCGATCACAACGATACGGCCTTTCTGTTCTATGTGACAGCAAGTGTTTGGGCCTGGTTTGAATATGAACATTCCCGCGATGACAGAAAGTGGAGATGGGTCATCCTTATCGGGCTTTTCTCTGGGGCGGCCGTACTGAACAAATGGCTGACGGGTCTTCTAATCTTTTCAGCATGGGGGCTAGTGACGGTCTTTTATCGCGAAAAACGGAAGAATCTCCGATCATACGCTCACATCCTTGCTGCCCTTGCCATCAACGTGGCCGTGTTCCTACCGTGGCAAATCTACATCCTACAAGCTTTTCCTGAACTGAGCAGACACGAGTATGCATACAATACACTGCATTTCTTTGAAGCGCTGGAAGGACATGGCGAACCAATCGGGTATCACATCACTAAAATACCAGAGCTGTACGGCATTGGCGCCCTCGCACTTCTTGCGTGCTTCCTCCTATTTATTAAAACCGCACCCAAGAATCCATACAGGTTCAGCGTGATTACGCTAATCGTTGTGACCTATGTCTTTTACAGCATCCCGGTCACGAAGATGATTGCGTTTACTTACTGCATCTCATTCCTTGTCTTTCTGGTGCTGGGCCATGCCCTTGAACGATTCTTTGTCTGGATCGTGGTGAACCCCGACCTTTCAAAGAAACGCAGCCTTACCGTAATCTTTGCAACCACGGTACTGGTAGCCATTTCCTACTGGAATTTCAATTTGAAGGGTATCGTGCAAGAGCTGACCACTCATGGAGAGAAACCGAACATATACATCGCCATGCGCAAGAAATCGACACGGATTATGAAGCAACTCAATGAGCGTGTGCCACAAGTTCAAAATACTGTTCTTTTCAATTGTCGCTCGGAGGATGTGCCCCCCGCCCTGTTCTTCTCCGACCTGCTGGATGCGCATCAAGGATATCCGAACTTGCAACAATATACCAGTCTGAAAGAAAGGAACATCCCCATGGCGGTGTTCGATAGCGGAAACATGCCCGATTACCTCCAGCAAGACCCACAGGTGGTCATTCTTCATGAAGGATATTGGGATTAAACTCAACCAACCGATAAGCAGATTGGTGACAGTACTTTTTTTCAAAGACTCTGACAAGTAATTTTGACCGATAAGACAAAGAGCCATGAGCAACGTAGAAGCAGCAGCAGGACGACTTAAATCCCTTACTAAACGACCATCAAACGAGGAACTGCTCGAACTTTATGGCCTCTACAAGCAAGCAACTGTTGGCGACAACAAGACCTCAAAACCAGGCATGTTTGATATGAAAGGTCAGTTCAAGTGGAAGGCTTGGAAGGATAAAAGCGGCATTAGCCAAGAGGATGCGGCTGAGGCTTACGTGGCCTTGGTTGATGAGCTAATCGGAAAATTGAATTAGAATTAGGCCGCCTGCCCTACAGGAATTCTCAATTCTTCTGGATACTTTTCCTGCAAGGCTTTTACACGTGGATTCATTACCGCAAACCAAATAGGCGGAACAAGTGCCAGCACAATCATGCCGGGATAGCCCGTTGGCATTTGTGGGGCATCGTCAAAATGGCGGAGAATCTGATACTGGCGACTTGCCTTGTAGTGATGATCGCTGTGACGCGTGAGTTCAAACAGCAGCAATCTTCCCATTGGATGATTGCTGTTCCAACTGTGAATAGGTAGCACTTTCTTGAAATGGTCTCCGCTTATGTGACGCGCCAATCCGTAGTGCTCTACATAATTTATGACTTCCAAAAGGGAGAATCCGATAACGGAAGCTGCCAAGGTCATCAGCATTGTAGGAACACTGAAGATGGCCGCCACAGCTACTAAAAGTCCAGCTTGGCAGAAGATGTAAAAAATCATCTCGTTGCTCCAATGATACCACGGCAATTCGGCCTTTTTTAGGCGATGTAGCTCCAATTTCCATGCGGAGATGTAGCCCATAATCACCGAGCGAAACCAAAACGTGTAAACCAATTCGCCATAGCGAGATGTAGCCGGATCCTTTTCGGTGCTTACGTTCTTATGATGCCCCCGATTGTGCTCAATATAAAAGTGCATGTATTGTGCAGTAAGCAGCAACGCCTTACTCATCCATTGTTCGGAACGCTTTTTTCTGTGACCGAGTTCATGCGCCACGTTGATGCCCAGTGCTGCACAACCAATTCCCATGCTCACTATCAATCCAGCATATTCGTAGGCTTGCATTTGAACCGTATCAACGGTGTACATGAACACGAAAAACATGCCCCACTGCAACGGTACCATACTGTAAATCATGTAGTCGTATAGGCGGTCTTTCTTGGCCACTTCCTCTTCCATTTCGGTCATATTCTTCACAGTTCCCTTGTTAAGAAGCTCCACTAAAGGCACAAGTGCATAGGCGTAAATCGGCAATGCCCATGTCCACGGGCCTCTAAAATAGAAGCCAAGAAATGCTACCGCTGGAGCGGTGTAAACAAAGAGGTACTTGAGGATTTTCAGACGATTCATGGTAGAATGGTTTTATCAGAACGAATTTAAGAAAGAAAGTGTGGTTCTATCATGAACTTGAGAGAGGATTGAACGGATTATAGGCTATAACCGCAAATACACCAAGGAGATGATTGTGAGTTTTCATACCATAAACAGCCACCACAAGAATCTAATGGCAAAGGTGGAAGCGAAAAACAACATCGGTTTGGTGACCAACCAGCCCTACCTGTTCAAATAAACGGCTGTGGTTCATACTCACATTTTGGGCGATGAGAGGCAACCAGTCAGGCTGAAAAATCACATTTTCTGCGATTGTTGCAACTATGGTTGTTGCTGTATTTGAATAACGCTTAATGGTAAAATCGATGAGCAGAAGAAGTAGCTGTGATGTAAGGAGTGATGGCAACACATCGATAACGAGACCATTAATGGGTCATGTCTGGGGCTTTTCAAACGAAAAAATTCATTTACTGCGAAACGTCATGGCGTTTTGCACCAAAGAAGATTTTTACCCACGAAATGGCATTCCATATTGGCATCCATTCGTAGCCCGCCTTACCGGTTAGATTGAGGAATGAACGGATTAATAGTGCCCGCCAAGACCTAGTAACCAGTGTAAGCCACCACCAGCCTAATAATATGGATGGCGGCTTTGTTCATTATTAAATGAAATTGCTAATCTGCTCATTCGCTAATCTGCCAATCAACTCATTCGCTAATCAACTAAGCCGCCAATATCTCTGCCAGTTTCAAAAAATCAGGATTAACCGTATCGTGATGCTTGATGGCGCGGTCAAAGGATGTGTAGCAAACCTGCTTGTTCACAATACCCACCATTACGGAGTGTTTTCCAGCTAAGAGCGAATTTACCGCCTCGTAACCAAGCTGCGAAGCAAGCATACGGTCCAATGCAGATGGACTACCTCCACGTTGCTGATGACCAAGAATAGAAATGCGTGTGTCGTATTTCGGCAAGGCTTTCACCACTTGTTCTGCAATTTTATAGGCACCACCGGCATCATCTCCTTCGGCCACAATAATGATGCTGCTGGTTTTCTTGCGCTTGTATGCAGCAGCAAGATTGGCAATCAATTCTTCCAAATCGGTATGCACTTCGGGTATAAGAATGGCCGCTGCTCCTACTCCAATACCCGAACGTAGGGCAATAAATCCGGCATCTTTGCCCATCACTTCAACAAAAAAGAGGCGGTCGTGCGAGGCGGCCGTGTCTTTTATCTTATCAACCGCTTCAATCACGTTATTCAGAGCTGTGTCATAGCCAATGGTGTAGTCCGTTCCAATGAGGTCGTTGTCTATGGTTCCAGGAAGGCCGATAAACGGAATACTGTGCTCCTTCATAAACACCTTGGCGCCTGCAAACGTGCCATCGCCACCAATGGCAATCACTCCTTCAATACCGTGTTTTTTGAGGTTATCGAAGGCCTTCTGTCTGCCTTCTTTGGTAAGAAAATCCTTGCTGCGCGATGATTTAAGAATGGTGCCACCACGCTGAATAATGTTTCCTACATCATCGCTGGTCAATAGTTTAAACTGGTCTTCTATCATGCCCTGATAACCGTGCATGATGCCATAAACCTGTAATCCGTGGTGCAGCCCAGTGCGTACAACGGCACGGATACACGCATTCATTCCCGGAGAATCGCCTCCACTGGTAAAAACTGCAATCGTCTTCATAAGGTGAATTTACAACCGAATAATCTCGAAAGGAACTTTGACCACATCTTTGAATGATTGGCCATCGGCAATATTGTCCTCGTCATCGCCTTCACATATCCACCGAACAATGAACTCATTATCCTTCTGATTCAATTCTTCCAACAGATTGAACAACGCCATCAAACGGATAAAAGAACCTGTGTTGTAATAATCTAAGTGTATATCGATAGATGCCCGCACAAACTGATGCTGAACATTTTCGCGAAGCCAGTTATTTATCGGATTGTAAAACTTCTCGGTGTTCTCGGGCATAGATCGCCCCTTTATAAGAAATCGTCTCTCCTCAATATGAAAATCAACTTCGGGCGAAACCGATGTTGCTTCTATGTAGAACGTAGTTTCCATGTTCAGTTGTGGTTATTCCTCTTGTCGTTCGTACAATTAGCTCTTTAGCCGCGGATCAAGCGCATCTCTTACTCCTTCTCCCAATAGGTTATAAACGGTTACCGTAAGAAAAATAGCGGAACCTGGGAAGATAACCAACCACCAAGCTTGAAACGCCTCTCGGCCTGAACTGAGAAGAGAGCCCCATGTAACCACATCGGCCGGAACACCAATTCCTAGGAAAGAAAGTCCAGATTCGATGAGTATGGCCGAGGCAATGCCGAATGCAACAGCAATGAATGCAGGAGCAACTCCATTGGGCAATGCGTGGCGGAAAATGATGCGTGCCTCACTAAATCCGAGCGATTGCCCTGCGGCAATGTATTCGAGATTTCTAATCTTGAGAAACTCGGCACGGGTAATTCGTGCAATACCTGTCCAACTCGTTAGACCGATAATAAGCATGAGGTTTACCAAACTTGGTTTGGCCACAGCTGCAATGGAAATAATCAGAATCAAATGCGGAATGGAGATAAGAATCTCGATGGCGCGTGATATAAGTGAATCGACAGGGATATTGGTCTTAGAGTTGAGCAGTGGTAGTTTACCCGCCAGCATTCCAATATAACGGAAGGCAACGGCAATTGCGATAAAAATGGCCAAGCTCAGAAGCAATTGAAGGAGTATTGCCATTCCGGATGTACCTATGGCATCAGCCAACTCATCAGCGCGAATTAGAAATGCATAGTAAAACGCCAGTATCAATCCAAGCATGAATATCCAAAACTGACCGCGTGTGGTATAGAGCTTAGAATCTCCAAAATAACCAGCCAAAGACCCCATTATTAAACCGATAAGCGTGGCAATTCCCATGGATAGTATGCCAATGGTCAACGAAATTCGGGTAGCATGAATAAGACCAGCCAACACATCCTCTCCTTTTTTATTGGTTCCCAAGAGATGACGGAAACGCGCTGGCATTTCAACCAACTCACCACTTTGGTTCTTAAAAAATTGTTCTCCCGATGGTGCTTTGTAATCCGAGTTCAAGAAATCTGACTTATTTGGAGCATAAGCAACTGGCGCCCAAATAACCGCTTCAAGATCCATCTGTTTCCACTTGGCAATATCCAACTGAATAGTTTCTACTGAACCGTCTTCACTTTTTATTTCGTACGTGTTTTGAGTAGAAAATGCGGGAAAAAGCGTCTGTCCATGGTACTTGGTATAAAGCGGCTGATCATTTGCTATAATGGGAGCCATCAAGGCTATCAAGGCCAACGTACCTAATATCCAAAGCGAAACATAGGCTGGTTTGTTCTTCTTAAACTGAGACCAAGCATACTGCCTGAAATTGAATTGATTATTTTCTTGCTGCTTGCTCATTTATTTAGAAAAGCTAATTCGTGGATCAGCAACTGCATAAAGGACGTCTGCTACCAAGTAACCGACCAACGTCAGCACACCAGTGATGGTGAAGATGGCAATCAACATCGGATAGTTCTGATTGACAATAGCATTGTAAGACTCACCTCCCATTCCCGGAATAGTGAAGATAACCTCCAAAATAACCGACCCTCCAATGGCTACCGGAAAAATATTGGCAAACACAGTAATAATTGGCAGCAGTCCATTGCGGAGTGCATGTTTATAGATAACCACTCTCTCTGTCAAACCTTTTGCGCGGGCTGTTCGAATGTAATCCTGATTCACTATTTCCAGCATAGAAACACGCATTATCCTAGAAAGAAACGCGAAAGACCCGTATGTGTAGGATATAATGGGTAGTGCAAGAAACGGTAGCCGATTCCACCATTTTTCAATGAACCCTGCATTCTCGGCAAAACCTCTTACTGGCTCAACTCCTGAAGCAGGAAACCAATGGAACACATCTGGATTGGCAAACCACATCAACATAACGGTGGCTGCAAAAAAGCTTGGCAATGAATAAAGGATGAAAAGCATTACGGTGGTTACCCTATCAAAAAGGCTGTCTTTGTGTACTGCCGCCTGAATCCCAAGCGGAATGCTAATTAAATAAGCTAGGAAAACAGATACCATGCTGAAGAAGAAAGACCAGAATATCTTTATACCAATTACTTCCTGTATCGGCATTTTGGTGGTGTATGAAGTACCAAAATCTCCTCTAACAATACCACGCGAAAACTCTGAGCCAGCACCAGTAAGCCAATTTCCATCACCAAAAATCCAACGATGGTATTGATTGTTTGAATAGAAATTAAGAACAGGCACATACTTTTTCCAAGGTGTAGCTGTTTCCTGAACTGTTTTGTACTTGTCAATTACAATATCCAACTCATCCTTGAGTGGAGCCATATATGGTTTAGAATACAGTTTCTGCAACTTATTGAACTTCGATTCAATAACCACCAAACTGTAAGAAGCTTTAAGCGATGAGGATTCGAAAAAACTTGTGTTCACATCCTCTTTAAACTCATTCAAGTCATGACCAAAGGCTGTTGAACTGTCAATCTTTAAGCTTGAATGCGCCTGATGCAAGGCAGATACCGAAGCAAAATAATCGCTAATGGCAGGCCAGTTACCATATTGACTAGACAAACGAGAAAGAGACTCTTGTTCGTTCTTATCATAGATTCTATATAAGGTATCGCTCTGCGACATCGAATTCAAACTGACATAGAAAATAGGAAGATCCAATCCGAGTTTTCTATTCCAGAATTTTTTCTGTTCTAATTGATTGGCGGTCTGCGAACCGATTTCGCCACCGGCCTGTGCAGCCACAACCATCCGCTCTACAGGATCGCCTGGGGCCGACACCATTATCACAAAACCCAACAGGGTAATGGCAATCAGTGTTGGAATGAACACCAGAACTCTTCGAAGGACGTATTTAAGCATGTATCGCTCTAGAGATGACTTTAGTTTGTTGCCGCTGGTGTTGAAGCTACACCTCCACCGTTCAGCAATTTGAAATTGCTGATGATAACACCCGGACGCTCAAAATACATATCTGCATTTCCAAAACGCTTATGGATGGCAACTCTGTTTGTAGATGAGAAAAAGAACACATAAGGTTGGTCTTCATAAATCATCTCCTGTAGCTTCATTACCATTGGAATGCGTAAAGATTCATCAATCGTGTATTTGATAGAATCAATCAAAGCATCGCTTTCTGCATTACCGAAACCAGTGAAATTTGATCCTTTAGATGCCCATGATTCGGTGTGCCAGATTTGCGTAAAATCTTCTGGAACAGATGATCCTGCCCAAGCAGCAAGCATCATGTCGAACTTGTGATTTCTGGCGTTATCATAAAGAATGGCGAAATCCAACGGAACGATATTGCACTTGAGACCCGCTTCGTAAAGCGCTTCAGAAATCATTTGTGCTTGATCTTTCCACGTCACTTGGGTGGTCATGTAAGCAAGGTCAAAATCTAAATTCACTTTCTGACCATCAATCATTTTATCGCGGATGTTGTCACCATCGGTATCCTTCCAGCCTGCTTCGTCCAGCAACTTTTTTGCTCCTTCCAAATCTCTTTCAATCAATGGAAGTTTGCTGTTATATTCTTTTTTTAATGGAGATACAGGCCCAACCATGAGCTTGTTTTTGCCATTGTTTAACACAACATTCATCTCATCAACAGACAAGAGCATGGCAACAGCTCTACGCACTTTCTTGTCTACAAAAAACTTTTTATTCACAACACCGTCAGGGCGGCAGTTGAAAGCCAAGTAAGAATAGTTGTACGTGTTGGTAAATCGTGAATGGTAATTCTCATTAAACGTAGGGTCTTCCTGTAGTTCCAACATCTTCTTAGTAGAAAGAAAGGTGGACGCGTCCAACGCTTGTGTTTTAAACTCCAATGCTTGCGAGTTTGGGTCTGTATTGTTCTTAAAAATGATTTTTTCTGGATAAGCAGTCTCGTAAGCGGTAGGATTCATCAATTTACTTGTCCAGTGGTTCTCTTTTCTAACCAACGTGTATGACTGACCTGGCTTCCATTCTGCCCATTTGTACGCTCCCATTCCTACTAGAAACTCTGGCTTGCGGCTGTATTTGGCATCGTTGAATTCGGTAGCCCAAGCGTTCAAATCTGGTTTATTAGAGCTGAATTTCGGATCATCAAACTGAGCAAAAGTGTACTTGCGCATGGTCTTGTTTGGATCCCAATACGTTTCCTGAAGCACTGGGTAGTCGGTAAGAAACACCACGTTCTGTATGTACTTCTTCTTCATTTTAAAAGTGAATTTTCGTGGATTAGCTGCATCCACAATGATTTCCTCTAAATTCTCTACGTATGGTTTTGAATGAGGATTGTTTGTCAAAGGACATTTATTCGCCTTGAAAGTGAAGATCACGTCTGCAACTGTCAATTGCGTTCCATCGTCCCAAGTTGGCTCATCTCTCAATTCATAAGTAAATGAAAGTTCATCAGCAGAAACTTCAGGCATAGCCTTAATCAAATCTGGGCGACCGCCTTTCAATTCGATAAGATCAGAACCAACCACAAAATGCTGTGTGTAGCTATTAAGAAATGACCTAGTAGCTGAATTACCATTAGTCGGGTGCATATCGTCTGGCTCTCCAATTACGTGAAATACAACCGTATTTTCTTTAGACCAATCGGCTTTAAATTCCGTTGCATCTGGTACTTCTACATACGTAAGCTCGCCAACTTCAGCGATTTTACCATCGCCTTTGGTTGCTGAATCGTCTGAAGAACCACCACCGCAAGAAGCGAGGCTTAGAATAGAACCACCAATAATGGTTAGTCCAATAAATACATTTCTGTTGTGTTTCAAGTTCATTACTAGGTCTAATTTGATGAGAAGTGCAAATATAACATTAGAAGGTAGTTGACCTCAATTGATGAAGATTCAAAACGCTTCTTATGTCTTGTATTTGATTTCGTAATAATAACTGTTGTTTGGAATAAAAGTATTTCTACTTTTGCAGCCCGCTATCAAAAAGGTGTAAGAACACCTTTAAGAAGGAGGTTCTTTTACACATTGGAGAGGTGGGTGAGTGGCTGAAACCAACAGTTTGCTAAACTGTCGTAGTGAGAAATCGTTACCGGGGGTTCGAATCCCCCCCCCTCCGCAAAAAAAATGGGATGGCCTCCCAAGTACCATTGCAAGTACTGAAAGCCAATTTTTCGGGGTGTAGCGTAGCCCGGTTATCGCGCCTGCTTTGGGAGCAGGAGGTCGCAGGTTCGAATCCTGCCACCCCGACCCTGAAAATCAAGGAGTTACATCATTCAATTGGTGTAGCTCCTTTTTAGTTTGCAAGTAATTTGCAAGCAAACGCCCTTCATCCGCAGCAACGAATTGGAGATTGCCGTGCTTACTCAACCTTTACTGGTAAGGTCTTTGGAAATTGAACCCGTTGCAGAATCTTTCCTGCTCCACCGATCGGAATTACGGCCGTTATCATAACCACACTTCCAACAAGTGAAGTAACACCACCTGCAACGACTAAGCCCGTTTGAACTTTTGGATTTTTGGCGAAATAGCCCCCTGTAGCCAAAGCACTTCCCAATAAACCTAAGAAAAAGCCAACCCCAAATGTTTTCCTAGCGTTTTGGAGTTGAAGCCCTGCATAGTTAATGTCCTTTTCAACCGTAGTGAAAGCAGACAAATCCACGACCATATTTTTTGAATCCTTTACAACCATACTTTCCTCGATTGACTCAACGACTTCAGTTCCTTGAGTAGTATCAATTTCAGCAACAGAGGCCTTTTCCTTTAGTTCCATTTCGGTCGCTGCTTCATAATCAGCTAAAGCCCCTTCTTTATTCCCCATCATTTTTTTAGCGTCCCCTCGTTCCTTATAGGCTATTGTATAATTAGGATCAAGTTTGATGGCCTCTGTAAAATCTTCAATCGCTCGGTCATAATCCTCTAAAGTCGATCGTACAAGCCCTCTATTAAAGTATCCTTTGGGATTCATGGGGTCTAGTTCTATAAACTTGGAATAATCAGCCATCGCCCCCCTGAAATCCTGATTGAATGCGCGCAACTTCGAATTACCTCTTTTGTTGTAAGCATCGGCATTATTAGGGTCTAACTGGATAGATTTATTCAGGCTTCGTATTGCTCCACGGTAATCCGCAGCATGATATTTTTCCAAGCCTTGCTCGTAATACTCTTCTGCTGTTTGCCCGTAGCAGGTGGAAACCGAAACTAGGGCTATCAATAAAACTATCGTCTTTCTCATTTGCATTCTTTTAGGTATTCACGGAATTTGTCAATCTCACGTCCTGCCCGTGCGCGTGCGCGTAATTTTGCAGCAGGAAATCACGGCCTTTCTGTTGAATTGTAGGCCATTGAAAGGGAATAACGTTGATTGTCAGCATATTGTCCTCTGTGTGTTTTGTGTTCGAGTGGAGATAAAGCTGAACGCATTTCCAATGACCCCGAAACCTGCCGTGTAGAATAGCCCCCAAAGGCAACACCCTCGCGAATGGATAGGAATTGAGACTGAAAATCTATTTCGCACCGATTCTGAGAGGCTCCCCGAAACGGATAAAGGGACCGGGGGCATGTTCCGACAACGGTCGGTTTTGAATACATAGGGTACCTGATACGCGCATCGATAAGCATACTACTCGTCAATTTGAACTTCATAGGTTTTTCCTCCTTCACCATGCTCAATTAGAATGCCGTAGCTATACTTAAAGGATTGGCTTTCAGCATTCTCAATGTGAATCGAATACCCATCATCGAATGATTTCCAGACACCATGTTTAACCCATTTGCTTTCGGATTTATCCCAGAACATTTGACCACACTCTTTTAATTCACCGCTTTCCCATCTTGAAACATAAGATCTATATTTTTCCTGTGCGTCTATTGTTCCGTCAAAGTTATACCAAGACCATAATCCCTCTTTAATATTTGAACATAGAATATCGTAAAGATCTCCTTCGTCCTTTACTAGCGGTTCGTAAAATTTCCCACTTACCTTTAGTTGATTGTTGTCGTAATATTCGCGGTATTCTCCAAGTAAACAATCGCTATCACCAAAGCCGTAAGTGGTGCATTCAGACTTTAGATTTCCGCTTATAGGGAAAAAGTCTTTAGTTTGATGAATCACTAAGGATATGATTGAATCCTGTTGCAACAGTAGATTGTACTTGGAGTAAACACGTTTTACAGATCCTGGCGATAGAAGCTTTCCGATCCACTCAACCCAAAGCCCCTCGTCATTTTTGAACTTAGTGTAAGTCAATGTTCCCTGTTCGTATATGCTTTTAGCAATAATATTTCCATCCTTGTCCCAAGTGGTAGATTTCCCATCTTGAACCCCAAGAGTATAGTTAGTCTCTTCTATTAGATTCCCATTCTCATCAGAAAACTGGTATAAGCCGTGAAGAAGTTTTCCAGCACAACCGCCATTTGTTGATTTCAAGCCTGCTAATGTTGAATACCAATGGATTGTTTGGTCTTCTGCAAAGGATTGGATAGGGTTGGTGTTGCAAACACTAAACGTTGCAAAACCATTGGTATATGGGTACTTTACAATACTCACCGTGCAGTTTTGGGCATTGACTGATGACTGGATATTAAAAACAGCAAAGGCAATTAAGACCCATGTCCTTGACAAATAGTCGTTCAAATAATACAAGAGAGAAAAACTAATCCTCATGGCCGCAAAGCTTTCTTCCGTAAGTGTTCTGTGCATCATAAAGTGAAACTGCTTTTACCTCATGTTTGCAGTTGTTCAATGCAAAGCAGTTTTTGTCTTTGTGATAAGCCTTGCTTGATTTACTTACGCAGATGTAAACCGTTGTATCTGAATGAATAGCCGAAATAGAAAGGGTAAGTGAAAAGATGGTCAGAAGTAGCGTTTTCATGTGGTAGTTTTAGTTTTTCAATTTCCAATACGATCGATGGTCATAATCTTGTGGGACTTCAATATAAAACCGTTTCTCGCTTTGGGTCTTTGGCTCGTATGTGTAGTGTGTCGCTGAAAGAATTTCTTCTGATGAAGTTGGTTTCCCAAAAAAATGCTTGGTGTCCATTTCCCTTATCATCGAAGCAAAGAATGAGTTAGAAACGAATATTTCATCTTTAAAATCCTCACTAAACGAAAGGGTAATGAAGTTGGTCAGTCGAATAGGAGTGTTGTCGTCTGCAAAGGGTTGTGAATAGACGACCGTGTTCTTTGACGGTTTGGCATCATGTGGAACTTCACTGGTTGTCGCATCCTTTGCCAGTATGAAGTATTCTCTTGCTATGCGATGTTGTCGGGAATAGACGATGGCTTGGGGCGAAAGGAATGTGATACGCTCCTTGGCCGTGATGACCGATGAGCTTACCGCGCCTCCAATGCTTGCAGATACCGCCACACCATCGGAACGAATGACCGATGCACCGTAGCCTTTGCCAACGCTAAGAGTGTTCACTTGCTTGTTATCGTCCCAATATGGATAGGGGATATTATTGTTTACAAGGTTCGATTTCTTCCAATCAATATAAATCGGGACACTAAGCTTGTTCTGTATCTCAAACCAAAATTGCCCCTTGTCTCCCCAAAAGTGATAGGCAATGCGAACCGTGTCGTTATCAAAAACATAATGTGTCTGATTGTCTTTGATGGTTGGGCTTGTCGGCTGCATATCCACAACCTGAACCGCTGTTCTGCAACTGAGCAGCAGGGTAATCAAACAAAGAAATACGATGGGTCTCATTCTTGAAATGGGGTTGGTTGTGGAATGGTGATTCAGTAAACGTACGATGAAAACTGGTAATATGTAACCGTATCTGAACGGTATGGCCAAAGCTATAAATTAGACCGATACTTCGGTCTATTGGTCTGCGTTATGCTTCGGACTTTGCCGCCATGGGTCAGGTCAGGGATGAGGCTTATTTGCAACGGTTCGGGTTTCATGTTCGGAAACTCCGTACGGAAAAGCAACTGTCTCAATACCAATTGGCCGACCTTTCCAATGTTAGCAGAAGCCAGATCATGGGCATTGAGAACGGAACTATAAACCCAACGCTTTGCACCCTTAAAGCTGTTGCCGAAGGTTTGAGCATCTCATTAACTGAGCTGGTGGAGGTGGCTTAGTTCTTGTCCGTTCGTTTTAAGCCGATCTGTTTCCTTGGTTCGGACTATCGTTTCAGAAAGGGTCAATCTCCCAAGGTTCGGGCTTATCGAACGCTTCCCAGTCAATGAGTTCTGTAATTATTTGGGGGTCTTTCGCATACGAAGGGTTGACTTCGGTACTATCTAACGCGCGTGTAGGCTTTAAGACTTCATTGGTATCTGTTCGCCTGTGTAGGCGCAGAACGTAGTCTGCAATGTCGAACCCTTGCGCCCTTTCCTGTTCTGTGGCGTGTTGCTCCAGTAGGTCGTTCACCGTGACGTTGAAACCTTGCATTGTAGCCGCTATCTGTTGCCATTTAGGGTACGCGCCCAAGTCGGGGAAAAGATGCAGCTTTCGCCCCTGCATTGGCTTCTGAACGCCTCGTTCCTTCCATTTGCAGCCGTTCGTTCCTCCAGTTGCCAACCATACGAAAGACGGAAACCAAATACTTGCGATTATGGCCGTTTTTTCACTTTCAACTAATGCAACGGGGTCGCTGGGTCGTTCATTCAACAGATGTTCACCAAAGAAACATTGGCTCAGATTGAAGTTCTCCAGTCTCATAACGCTGTGAACATTGGTAACGTGCGGAAACGGTTGCTTTACTCTGTGGCCTGTCTCATCGTATAGCATGATTTTGCCCATACGGACGCGGCCTTTTGTGTCAACCTGCCAAAATACCGTTGCACCTTTCCATTTAGTTGATAGTCCTACGTTGTAACGGCTCAGGGCTTGGCTTGCAGCTTCTTGTCCGAACGTTCTTTTCAACCATTGCGCGAAGATGCTTTGCTCTCCGTGCTTCACGCTCTGTTCCATCAGTCCACGTTCCATGTAGCTTGGTGCTGGTAGAGGTGTCTGGCTCATTGGTGTGAATGCCTCCTGTTTGCCGCCTTGGGGTCGTTGCCAGTATCGGCAATGATCTTGCCTGTCACATCGCCCGTATTGTTCTGCCAATAGTTCGCCCGTTGCGGTGTCAACGTATCGAACAAACCTCCGTTTTTCGCATTGCGGACAACGGTACTTTTTCGCGCTGGTATCAAGTTGGTATCGGTATGCTGTGAGTGTCATTGCCCCTATCGTTGTTCCATCATTTGTAATAAGTGGAGGTGTAACAGGTGTAACATCTGTAACAGGTGTTACAAGCGTTACAGGTGTTACAGTTATCCATTTTCTTTAAGTAGTCGGCTAACTTTCATGTGAGAACAACCCAATTCAGCACCTATTTCACGGAAACTTTTTCCCTGGTCTCTTAGTTCAACTATTCGTTCAATTTGAATAGCCTTGTCTTGCTCGGTGTATTGCTTCAAGTGTTCCTGCTCTGTTCCGAAATTGACAAACTCAAAGTGCAAGAAGTTGTGAGGCTTGTCAATCTGACAAATACAAACGTTTTCAGCATCATAGATCTGCTCTGTGTTCCTTTGCTTGATCTGTTTCAGATAACGAAGGCTCTTATCGGTTTGGCTTTCGCCAATGGCAAACGAACTATCGCAAAAGTTGATAAGCATCTTACTACCTTGTAGATCATTCCTAGTAATAGGCTTTGATAAGTCCCGTTTTGGGGTGTGTGCAAGTGCTAGTATTGAAAGGCCGTATTTGTTTTTCAAAGCCTTCAAATGCTTCATCAATGGCAAAGCATCTTTGGCCTTTTCTGTTTCGTTTCTCAAGTATGTGAGGTTGTCAATGATGAGAACCTTTGCCCCTGTTTCCTGAATACTCCGCTCCAATGAATGATTGAGGTAATTTTCAAACGATTGGGTTTCGGGAATTTCAGCATCGGGATCAATTTCAACCCTCAGAAAATTATCGTCCCATTCGTAATCATTTTCAAAGTCTATTGAGTACCTGTTTTGAAACTGCTTTTCGCCAAGCTCGAAATCGAAATACAAGATCTGTTGCTTTACTGCTTCCAGTTTAAAGCCACGTATCTGCTCGCCCTTGCTAATGCTGTTTCCTATCTGAACGGCTAAAATTGACTTTCCCAAATTGGTGTCTGCGAATAGAATGCACAATTCGTTTTCAAACCAAAATTCACCAAATAGCATCTTTGGAATTGGTCGGGTCTTGGCCTGTTCAATCCATCGGTTTGCGGTCTTGACCGTAAACAGTCCTTTGCTTTCTTCAAACCCTACTGGGTGAATCAATGCAGCCTGTTCAATTGCCTTTTTCAATCCTTCGGCATCATTCAGGGGATTGCTCTTATCCTTGTTCATCTGAAAAGATCTTTTGCTGGTTTGACTTAGGGAACTTTTCGGGGTCGGTGGTAGTGTATTCGACCCATTCGCCCGAAACAGCGCATTTGCCCTTTCTTACAACGGCCACGGCATCGGCCTTACAGAATTGTCCGACCGCCCAACAAACGCTTTGCAGCGGAATGTTCAACGTTTGGGCTGCCATCCATCTGCTAACGGTGTGCTTTCTCAGATAAGCGTATAATTCCCGCCTCTGTGCTTGTCTTTTCCTACCTTTGGAATCTCCCGAATCCACAAAGGCGGTGCTATCATGTTCCTTCATGGTTCACCGTCTTTTTCGTTTCACGGAATCGCATAGCAGGGCGTTGGCCTCCGCTTCAGTTGCGGAATCTACCTCAGTTGCTGTCGGGCTGTAATTGCCCTTCAGCATGACCTCTACATCCGACCGTTTGAAAAGTAGTTTACGGCCTACCTTGGTGGTCGCAATACGGCCTTTGTATTTCCAATTGTAGAGGGTTTGCACCGTGACCGTATTACGCAGAATTTCCCGCGCCTCCGTTATGGTCACATACTCAGGTTGGGTTTCTTGTTTCGGAACGGCATCTGCCAGTTTCCGCTCTATGCGCTCCACCTTGGCCAATAGTTGGCTTAAGATGCTTGGCATTTCATTGAAGGTTACTTGTTGATTTTCCATTGTACCACTTGTTTTGATTAGTGGCACAATAGAATGAAGTGTTCTTGGTGGCGAAAAAGGTGTTTTCGGTGTTCTTGGTGAAACCCTTGCTCTGACTACATTTCGGCTATATTAACTCATGTACTTGTAGAGCGTATTCTGAGCCAAATTCACATTTGAAATGTCGTGGTTCGCATAACAGTCGAAAGTATCTTTTGCAAACTGCAAGTATTTTTGATCTATGCTTCTAAGGTGGTGAATGTCTCTATGAATGTCTCCAAGTGCCTTGCCCAGCTTTTTCCAAGACCCCCTCCTAACCTTTATGTGTTCTGTTTTTAATTGCGGTTCACCGTCAAAGTATCGGCATAGTAGGTTTATGGCATCTTCAAAGGCATCTTTTCCAATGAACTTGTCATTGATGGGGTCTAAGATGCTTGCAACGGTTTCGCGCGTTTCTGTCAGTACATCCTCCTTTTTCGACCCGGTGCCGTCCTTACTTTCTTGGGGTGCTGTGGAGGTGTTACTTGAAGATTCGATTGAACCTCCATTGGCCTTTTCTCCCACCTGCTCTAAGGGCAGTCCTTGGGAGTAGTAAAGCCAATTTAAATATCGATGAGCCGCTTCCGATTGGATATGAACCTTTCTCACGGCAAAATCGACCTGCAAGCGAACAGGCTCCTCCGAAGGTGGCATTGGTGCAACTCCTACCCTGCTCCCAAGCTCCGAAGTCCGAGGGCCACCTATGTATCGCATCCCTCTTGAAATGTCCTCCCAAGCGTTACGCAGATGCACATCCTCCTCTGAAAGTTCATGGGTATCAATGTCAGTAAGCCTTCTCGCCAGACTCTCATATTCCACTATTAGACCCTGTTCGGGAATCAACCAATCCTCCAACCTGCGCATCAAATCCGTCTTCAAGTGTTCACACTCTTTTTCCACCTCCGCGAAATATTCCGACTTGAGCTGTTCTAGACAAGACTTCGTTTCCTTACCAGCGTTGTTCATTGATTAAACCCCTTAAAAATCCATTATCGTACTTGCAAACTCCTTTTTCGCTTCATCGTCAAACCCTGCGAAATAGTTAAGGGTCGTTTTCATTTCGCTGTGCCCAAGGCTTTCGCGCATGAACTCCATGCTTGCGCCTTTCAATACGGCCACGGTTGCGAAACTATGCCGCGCCCAATAAGTTGAAATTTTCGGTAGATTATTGGCCTTGCATAACGTTTCCAAGTGCTGGTTAACGTAGCGCGTGAACCGCTTAACGGCTCTGTGCTGCTGTTCTGCATCCATGTCCTCATTCAGTATAGGAAACACGTATTCCGACCGCTCAGGGTCTGTTCCGTATGTCTCCAACATTTCGCGCTGAAAGTCTGTCAGATAGACGGTTATCGGGGATTGCCTGTCCTTCTTTGTCCGTTTGGTTTTTTCACGAATGAATGTGAACCTGTCGGCCTCCATGTCCGACCATTTCAGCAGGGCAATGTCCTTCATGTTCATTCCGTTGCTGGCATAGCTGAAAAAGAAAAACTGTCGCGCCTTGGCCTGTTCATCCGTTGCAGGTGTCACATTCATAAGCTGTCGAAGCTGTTGGCCTGTAAGTGCCTTCTTTGGGTTGGTAGATGCTGGGACTACGTATTTCCTACGGCCAAACGGGTAATCCTCCGCTTTGGCATCCTTGGTATTGATAGCATCATTGAAAATCGTCCTCAATGTTCTTATGTAGATGCTGACCGTGGTTAGGCTACGGCCTTTGTTCACCATGTGATCTTCATAGCCTTGCAGAAACTTGGGTGTGACATTCTGAAACAGCAAAGTATCGGTATCGGCAAACTCCCGTATTGACTTTGCAGCAAGGTGGTAATTGTCGGCTGTGCTTACCTGTTTTGCCGCTCTCAGTTCGGCCACGCGCTGCGCATAGTGCCAAAAAACGTTCTGTGCTTCGCCTTTAGGAATTGCAGCTTTGCGTTCGTAAGCCTCAAATGTGAAATGCTCCAGTTCATCGATTGCGGCCTGTGCCATATTCTCCAGCAATGCCAATTTCTTACGAAGTCCTTGGAACTCTTTTCGGGGTTTCAATGTCTCCCAAGCTGAATGAAATTCACGTTCAGAAAGTGATAGCGTAGTTCCATAGAATTTTCCTTTCTTTGCCGCCCCTTTCCACACGTAGATTTTCACGGGAAAAGTACCGTCTTTTTTCGCCCTACGTTTGTCTAAGGTTATTGAGGCTTTCGCCTGTTCTTTGAAATTGTTCATGGTCTCCCGTTTAGGTAACTTGCAAAAAGCCCTTGCAAGTTATTTGCAAGTAAATATAGTGATTTGCAAGTAAATGGGAGTAAGTCGGTAAAAGTAAATTTACTCCGAAACCCTTTACTGGGTTAGGTTCTATGAGTTTTAACCTGTTTCAAATTAAGTGTTTAATTACGCTTTGGGAGCAGGAGGTCGCAGGTTCGAATCCTGCCACCCCGACAAAAGGCCAACTTGGTTTACCTCGTTGGCCTTTTATTTTTTACTGGTCTTGTTCCGCCTCAGGCGGAGGATAGACCAAACATATTGGTCGCGTAGCTCAGCTGGATAGAGCATCTGCCTTCTAAGCAGACGGTCTCAGGTTCGAATCCTGACGCGATCACAGATTAAAAAGCGGCCAATTCCTAAATAGGAATTGGCCGCTTTCTTTTGCTTAAAACATTGCTATGCTTTCCAAGTGGATGGCGATTTCCGCCATTCATTTAATTGCACAAGATCACTTTCCGAAACATAACCAGAAGCGGCCGCCAATTTTACCAATTCAGAATAATTGGAAAGGGTAAAAATCTTGCAGTTTGCTTTCTCAAAATTCTCATCTGCATTGGCAAATCCGTAAGTAAAAATGGCCATCATTCCCAATACGGTTGAAGAGGTTTCGCGAAGCGCATCAACGGCTTTTAGGCTACTTCCGCCAGTAGAAATCAAATCCTCAATTACCACCACTTTGCTGTTTTCTGGTAAATAGCCTTCAATTTGATTTCCCAATCCGTGCTCTTTTGGCTTTGGTCGGACGTAAATGAATGGCAAATTCAACTCTTCTGCCACCATCAAACCAACGGCAATTGCACCAGTAGCAACACCTGCAACCACCTCAGCATCAGGGAATTTCTCCTTGACGCCTTGCGCCAATCCTTTGGCAATCACCTTTCGCACATCGGGATAGGAAAGCGTTTTTCGGTTGTCGCAATAGATGGGAGATTTCCAGCCAGAAGCCCAGGTAAAAGGTTCGTTCGGTTGGAGTTTTACTGCCTTAATCTTTAGCAGTTCATTGGCTACTTTAGCTGCCAATTCTGAGTTCAAAATGTCCATGCCGCAAAGCTATAAAGTTTTCATAGGAAGCTCTTTCATCCAGTTTGGGAATGAAGTAGAAAACGGGGTAGTTTTCAACAGCAGATTCACCAATCCGACAGACGAAAAACTGTTAGAACTCACCCAAGAATTGGAAACAGGAAATGGACTCAATATCCTAGTTGAAGGAAATACAGCCGAGAATTGGGCAAGCTTCAACTCTCACTTCAAAACTATAGAAGCCGCTGGCGGATTGGTGCAAAATGAAGTTGGCGATTGGCTTTTTATCCATCGCAACGGCATGTGGGATTTGCCAAAAGGCAAGTTGGAAAAGGGCGAAAGCATTGAAGAATGTGCGGTGCGCGAGGTTGCGGAAGAATGCGGCATTGTGGAACCAACCATCATCCGACCGCTTTCAACCACCTTCCATACATATATACTAAAGGGTCAACGAATCCTGAAACCAACCTATTGGTTTCTGATGAAAAGTGCTGATACGTCTAAACTCATTCCTCAAACGGAAGAAGGGATTACGGAGGTGAAGTGGATTGCGACAAAGGAGGCAATTGAACTTGGAAAGGAATCGTTCGGTTCTATTCGGGCGGTGGTTAAAGAAGGTATGACCTAACACGTCATGGCAATCCGCCTGAGGCAGAGAAGCAATCCTTGATTCAGATTGCCGCGTTCGTTCCTCACACGCAATGACGCCAATCGTTACTTCCCTACTCCTTTCCGACCTTCGGCTTTTAGCTTTTCGCTTAGCGACATGAGCTCGCCTTGCGCGCCTTTTGATGGGTCTTTGGCAGGTACGCTGTAGAATTTCCCTTTCGGATCGATGATGAAGAAAAGCGGCAAGCTTTTGATGTCATAATCATCGATGATGGAACTGGAAATTTCGACACCTCCGAATTCCCAATTGATGTTCATCTGCTTTTGAAGCGATTGCATTTCGGCTTTTGAATTCCCCACACAAACAGTCACGAAACGTATGTTCTTGAACTCTTCCTTAAGGTTGGGAATTACGTGCGTTTCTCGTTGGCAATAGCCGTTCTTGGCATCCGTCAACTCCAGAAAAACGTAAGTTCCTTCAAAATCGGAAAGATGCTTTTCAACTCCTTCCACCGTTTTGAAAGCGATTTCTGGAGCTTGTGTTCCTTTTGCCAGTTTTTCGTGCTTGGCGGCAATGTTTTTGGCAGCGTTGCCGAGGTAAGAATTGGAAGAAAGCGTAGCAAACTGCTTGAGTGCTCGGATTAAGTGTTCGTCTTCAAATTCGCGCTCTCCAAACAGACCATCCATTCCTTCAATCAAAATCATTCTCTCCACCGAGGTTTCCTTCAAATAAGGATCTTGCTCCATAAGCATGCGTTCTAGAATGGTAAAGGCCTCTTTACCCGCCAATGCCTTTTTACATTCTTCGTACCGATTGACAACGGCCAGTTTGTGAACTGCCCCTTGATGGAATTGAAGCAAAAAATCGACATAAGCGGGATTGTTGAACTGCGGCTTTACGTCCTTTAGATACTTGGCAAAAAGTCGGTCTCTATCGCTCAAGAATGTCTGTTCTACCGCAGCAATGGAATACTTGATGTACTCTTTCACAAAAGGTTCTGCTGCGCTGAATTGCTTCGAAACCTTCTTCTCAAAAACCTCCAATCCTTTTGCTATCACGGCTGGATTTTTACGGCTGACCAAGGCTGGGTAAAGAACTTCCAAAAAAGCATCCAACGAATCATTAAACTGAATAATCTGCTCATTCATCTTGGCAGATTTTCCTCCTAATATTTTGGGAGCGAAGAAATGTCGTTCGTAAAATGCTTGTGGCTTCTTCGGATCTTTTGCTGGCGGAACGAAGGTGAGTTCTAAGGTTTTATCCCGCTCGATAAAGAAATCGGCACAGTTCTGTCCTACCTGTAAGAAGGCGTATTGCGTTTCGTTCGGAACAACTTTGAGTTCAAAACTACCATCCGCCTCGACTGTTTGCTTGGCAAGAACTCGTTCCTTTCCACTTACGGGATCGTCATAAACGCGTAGCTGAATTTCCTTCCCAATGGCTAATGGAGCAACTCCACGGATAATGGCATGTTGCCCTTCTGAAAGCAGAGGAACGAAAAGAAGTATCCAGAAAAATCTCATTTACTCAAGTCAAGTCCTTCGGGAACGAAACGCTGGGCGTCTCCTCCATTGATAAGTATATCACGGACAATCGTTGAATTTATTGCGGAGTACTCTTGAAGTGAGAGTAGAAAAACGGTGTCTAATTCGGGAACAAGCGTTTGATTGATGTGCGCAATGCTGCGTTCAAATTCGAAATCGGCTGAGGTTCTTAAACCTCTTAATATGTAATTGGCGCCAACTTCTTTACAGTAATCCACCGTCATTCCCAAGTAGGTCTCGACTCTAACCCTTGGTTCATTCCTAAACGTGAAACGAATCATTTCGAGCCTGCGCTCCAGCGAATACATGTACTTTTTGCTGGAGTTGGTGCCGATGGCAACGATAATTTCATCGAACAAGGGAACCGCCCGATGAATGATGTCTTCATGACCTTTTGTGATTGGATCGAATGATCCTGGAAAAACTGCAATTCGTTTCATAGGTGATTGTTACACTAGTTCGTGAAGATACAGACACATGATTTAGCCACAGATGCACAGATTTTCACGGATTACTCGGATTGGTATTCAGTGAAAAATCTGTGTAAATCTGTGTATTCTAAGACCTGTGCAACTTTTTTTTAGTGACTGATTTGAACATAAGGTTCAGTTCTGTTCACCACTGCAAAAATGCGATAAACAAGTTTGCAAGCTATAGTATTGAGAACAACCATTCTGTGTTTTC
>JAIOYP010000001.1 GCA_021741155.1 Flavobacteriales bacterium
CTATCTTTAGTACGAGAGGACCGAGATGGACAGACCTCTAGTGTACCTGTTGTGGCGCCAGCTGCATCGCAGGGTAGCTATGTCTGGATGAGATAAGCGCTGAAAGCATCTAAGCACGAAACTCACCTCAAGATTAGATTTCTTTTAAGGGTCGTTAGAGACGATGACGTTGATAGGTTGCAGGTGTAAAGGCAGTAATGTCAAAGCCGAGCAATACTAATTACCCGTAAACTTTTACAAACTAGTGCGATTTAGAATTACAATATATTTTCTTCCCTCATTGTCAATATCAACATATGTTGATATAAAGCTTTAAGGTGACTATTGCGGTGAGGTTCACCTCTTCCCATTCCGAACAGAGAAGTTAAGCTCACCAGCGCAGATGGTACTACACAAAAATGTGGGAGAGTATGTCGTTGCCTTAATTTATTTTAAAACCCTGACCATGAATAATGGTCGGGGTTTTTTATTTTCCATACTTTCCAACGTTTTGTCATTCAACATTCGGATAGCCTTCGTACTTCCATTGATTGTCGGATTATGTCTGGCAACGGTTAATGGATTTTCGCAGAATGGAAAGTTTCACATTGACTCTCTATTTCCTTCCAATGTTTCGGATACGCTGAACGTAAAGCAATTCTCATTTAAGGATTGGGTTTATGGAGAAGAGGGGCAGTACATGCTGAATGAAGTTCATGGAACGCATGATTACCATCCTTTATATGAGAATTCCATCGTTAGGAATGATCTTGGAAATCTTGGTTCAGCAGACCATAAGGTGCTTTTCAGTTTTGACCGTTCGTTCGGTTTTCGTTTCAGGACATCAAGACAAGGTTATTGGAAATCGCTGGATAAGCGAAGTTTCCTTCTTTCAGAAAAGATGTTTTCCAATGTGCAGTATTCAAACGGAGTTAATCGGGAGAACTATCTGCGTGCCAATTTTACCCGAGGATTTGGAAAACTGATAAATCTCGGTTTCAGTTTTAATCGTGATGTGTCCAAAGGATTCTATGCCCAGCAAAAAAATGTATTTACGGATATGTCTGTATTCGGTACGTTTCGGTCTAAGGATGACCGCTATAAGGCCATACTTATGTTTGATTATTCGAATCTGCGTGTTGAGGAGAATGGTGGAATTGCCAATGACACCGTTTTTGAACGGAATTTGACTTCTGGAAGGAGTTTTATTCCGACCAATTTGAGCCAATCGAGTAATCATTGGAAGGGGTTTGACTTGGGTTTAGAGCATCGATTTTTTCTTGCTAAGGAAGATTCTACAACTGGTGTAAAGCCATATCGGCCTGCGGTTTCGCATTCCTTTTCGGTAGGTAAGCACAGTATGATTTATCGGAATGTGCCCGATACGGCTTCAGATATCTATGAGAACATTTATTTTGATACCACGGCTACGTATGATTCTACTTCGGTGTTGAGTATTTCCAATGCGCTGCGATTTGAGCTGGTTAAATCGGATTCAATTTCTGATAGAATAATCAATCGATTGGCGGTTGGAGCGCAGTACGACTATAATCGTGTGGCTTATGATTCTGTTTTTGTGGATGGAATTCATAACGTTTCTGTTCTCGGTAATGTGAATGGAAAGTTGTTTAAGAAGATTGATTGGAATGCGGCTGGAAATTTCATGGTGTATGGATACAATATTTGGGATTTTAAGGTTGATGGTCAGTTTGATTATTCAGTTGGGAAATCTCACTTCTCGGCTTTTGTCAATTATTCGCTTTTCAGACCTGATTATATCACGGACAAGTATATCAGCAACCATTTTGTGTGGGATAATGATTGGGTTCAGACGCAGCATTTGAAGACTGGACTGATGTATGAGCAATCGAAACTGAGATTTAAAGGGACTTTTACGTATCACATTTTGGATAATCTGGTGGCTTATGGCACTGATAAGCTACCGTACCAAAGTAAGGTGGTGAACCAGTTGATGGTGTTACGTTTGCAGGAGCATTTTAGGATGCGGTGGTTTCATATAGCCTTGGATGGCGCGGTTCAATTAAAACTTACTGGTGATGATATTCGTGTTCCGCTGGTACTTGGCCGTGGGATGTTCTACTACCAGAATGATTTGTTTAAGAAGAAACTGCGGTTGCAGATTGGGGTTGAGGTGAGCTATTCGATGGCATATTATGCGAATGGTTATAATCCTGCTTTATCTGAGTTTCATATTCAGAATGATAAGCAGGTCGGGAATTATCCGTTTATAGATGTTTTTCTGAACATCAGGGTGAAGAAACTACGTGCGTTCTTCAAAGTTGAGCATGTGAATGCTGGATTGCTTGGCTATACGTATTACCACGTTCCGCATTATCCTGTAAATGACCTTGCTTGGAAGTTTGGGATTAACTGGGCGTTTTTGGATTAGCTCCTTAAACTCTCAAAGAAGGACATGCTCTGTGACGACTTCACAAACGACTGAAGGTGGCGTGCGTTAAGGACGGGAGCGGCATCCTTTTTTCCATCACTGAACTATCGTTTTTCGATAATCCCGATAAAAATTGGCTCACTGAGGATGACCATCAATGCTAGTTGGAAAAAAGATATAGCGGACGGCCTGACCCCGCGATTGAATGTTGGCGGGAGGCTGCTGGATTCTGCTGCGGGGGAACGCCCAAATGAAAAATCAGGTTTTCTGTTTTTTCTTTCGTGCTGCGGGGAAGAGGATGTTGTTTAGGATGAGGCGGTAGCCTGGTGAATCTGGATGTAGGTTGAGGTCGGTTGGTGGGTCGCTGACGAAGTGTTGGTAGTCTTCGGGGTCGTGGCCGCCATAGAAGGTCCATTGGCCTTTTCCGAGGGTTCCGTGGATGTAGCGGGCTTCGTTGAGGGATTTGTTTTCGCCCATTATAAGGACGTCTGATTTGATGAATTGCTTTTGGAATGAGGTGGTTTGTCCCATGAATCCTTTGATGATTTGTTCGTGATTTTGGCACAACATGGTGGGAACTGCGTCCCATTTTGCGGAGAATTCGAAGAGGGAGAAGAAGTCGGTTTTTTGGGTGATTTTGGTTGCGCGGGATTCGGTGGCATCGATGTTTGAGAATTCGTAGCGGGTTGGGTCGGTGATGAGTTTGAAGTCGTGGAAGGCTACGGTGTTTTCGAAATCGAGCTGGCTGTTGTAGTTGGGGGTTGTGCCATCGCCATCGAACATTGGCTCGCAGATGTCGAGTTTGTGGGCGGAGAGGGCGATGTCGTATGAATCTGTGCCTGAGCACATGGCGAAGAGGAATCCACCTCCTGCGGTGTATTCTTTGATTTTATTTGTGACGGCTAGTTTGAGTTCGGAGACTTTATTGAAGCCGTTTCTGTGGGCGATTTCTTCGGAATATCGGACTTGCTCGATGTACCATGGTGCGCTTCGGTATTTATCCCAAAAGCGGCCGTATTGGCCTGTGAAGTCTTCGTGATGGAGGTGTAGCCAATCGTAGAGTAGGAGTTTTCCATCGAGGACTTCGTCATCGTAAATTACATCGTAGGGAACTTCGGCATAGGTGAGGACGAGGGTGACGGCATCGTCCCAAGGGAGTTTGTTTTTGGGGCTGTAGACGGCAATTTTGGGGATTTTCTCTAGTCGAGCGACATCCATATTGACTTCTGGGTCGGCAATTTCTTGAAGGATGGCTGTTGATTGTGCATCTGCAATAATCTCATAACTCACACCGCGAATGGTGCATTCGGTCTCAATTTGCTTGGCGTATTTGCACATGAAACTACCGCCACGATAATTGAGAAGCCAGTCTACTTCGACCTCGGCCTGTAGAATCCAATAGGCGATACCATAGGATTTGAGGTGATTCTTTTGTGAGCCGTCCATTGGAATAAGGATGTAAGCGGCCATAAGTTGGCTGTTGGCCAACAAAAGGAAAAATGATAAAACGAAAAAACGTTTGATAAACGCACTTCCGCTAAAAGTTGTGGTAAAGCCCTCTTTCATGCAAGGCAGGGAAAAGTTGTTTGATACAGAGCGGTTACTAAAAAACTGAGTCATCGTCATCTTCCAAGTCGTCAACGTCATCCATCCTCGACCTTACCGTCATCACATTCGGGTTATCGAATTCTTTTGAAGGTTGCATCATGCTTGAGCCGCCTGCAATGCTGAATTGTGGGTCGTCATAGTTGGTGAATTTGGCCAAGTTGTTAACGAAACGCAAAGGAACGGTTCCTGTTGCGCCACTTCGATGTTTTGCAACAATTAGTTCGGTTAGCCCTTCGGTTGGGAGGTTTGTTTCTTCAGAAACTTCGATGCCGTAGTATTCTGGTCGGTAAAGGAACATGACCATGTCGGCATCTTGCTCGATGGCTCCTGATTCTCGAAGGTCGGATAGCATTGGGCGCTTGGTGCCACCTCGGGTTTCTACCGCACGACTGAGCTGCGAAAGGGCGATTACTGGGACCTCAAGTTCCTTGGCCAAGCTCTTCAATGAGCGTGAAATCATGCTGATTTCCTGCTCGCGGTTTCCTCCTTTTTGGTTTCCGCCAGCTGTCATCAATTGGAGGTAATCAATCACAATTAGCTGAATATCGTGCTGGGCTTTTAGTCTTCGGCATTTGGCGCGAAGTTCAAATACGGAAAGGGCTGCGGTATCGTCAATAAAGATGGGGGCTTCTCCTAATTGCTTTAGTGAAGCGTGCATGTGTTCCCAATCGGATTTATCTAACTGTCCTTTCTTCAGCTTATCGCCTGGAATTCCAGATTCGCTAGAAATGAGTCGGTTGACTAGTTGAACTGAAGCCATCTCCAAGGAGAAGAATGCGATAGGTCGTTTGAAATCGACAGCCATGTTGCGAGCCATAGAAAGTACGAACGCGGTTTTACCCATTGCTGGACGGGCTGCAATAATCAACAAGTCAGATTTTTGCCAACCGTTGGTCATTTTATCAAGCTCGGTGAAACCAGTTGGTACACCTGTAATGCCGCCTTCCTTGGCTGCAGCTTCTTCAATTTCGTTGAGCGCTTTCTTCACCAACGCGCTCATGGAATCGTAGCTCTTTCGGAGGTTACCTTCAGCCACGGAAAAGAGGCTTGATTCTGCTTTATCCAAGAGGTCGAGGACATCGGTTGTGTCTTCGAAGGCTTCGTGATAGATGTCGCCCGACACGCGAATCAACTCACGCTGGATGAATTTCTGAGCGATGATTCTTGCGTGGAATTCTGCATTGGCCGATGAAGCAACACGATCGGTCAATTGACTGACGAAGTATGGGCCACCTACAAGATCTAACTGCCCTTGTTTTTTCAGCCAACTTGTAACCGTAAGAATATCTACAGGCTGATTTTCTCCGAATAGGGCTGTTATTGCCTCATAAATCTTCTGATGTTCTATTCGATAGAAGCTTTCTGGTCTTAGAATTTCGACCACATCATTTAACGCATCACTTTCGAGCATCAATGCTCCAAGAACGGCTTCTTCAAGATCAGTGGCATTTGGTGGCACTTTTCCGTGCTCCAATCCTTGTTTGGGTTGGGTGTAGGTTGATGGTTTGATTCTTCTTGGTTTTACTTCTTGCGACATTATTAAAAGCCTATTGATTTATTTGCCTTTTCCTTGTAGTTCATATCAACCTGTTCTCTGACCACCTGTATTATCATGAAGATGGTGTAGCCCAATAGGATTAATAGAATTGTTGCAGTGACAATGTTCTTCTTGTTTTTCTTCCAATAACGAATAGTCTTATTGCCTTCAGTGCGTTTTATTCTTACTCGCTCTCGGTATTTGATGCGAACTTTCTTTTTAACGCGCCCTTTTGAAGGAGACTCATCTTTGCCTTTTTGGCCTTTATTTCCCACAGAATCTTCACTCATTTTGCTCTTTACAAATTAACGTTTTTAAGCGCGTTATCCAATCTTCAACTTACCAAGTATCTGGTGTTGATACATAGTGGATAACTTTACAAAATGCGGATTGGCTTTCATTTTTGCTTTGTGGTATTCATTCTGTGTACGGTTTCTTGCCAGAAAAAGGATACTGTTTCGCCTAGCGTTGCTATACTACAACCGTTGGAGGGGTCGATTTATTCTGTTTATGATACCGTTTTTGTTTCCGTTACTGCTGTAGATGAGACAGACTTGGTTTCGGTATCGGCCAAGTTGGTGGATGATAATTTTGTTCCGATTGGGGCTTTGAGCGTGGTGAATATCAACCCCAATACGAACAGTGGAGCAACTGAGCTCGTGATTGATGATAAGTTGACCGAAACAGCAGACTATTACGTGCTGGTAACGGCCTTTGATGGAACAAATGAGCAACGTGAGTTTCGCAAGATTCGTATTATCGGCTTGCCGAAAGAAAGGAGGGCCATCTACTTTTCTTCTTCTTCCGGAACAGGAATGGATGCGGTGTGGAAGCTGGATTCGCTGTTTCAGAGTGCGACACTTTGGGTGCAGCCGAATCAGGACGTGAAGAAAATTTGTGTCAATTCGTTGGATGACAGATTGACTTTGATTGGCAATTATTCTACCGGGTTGAAGAACTATGACCTCAAAACTGGCTCGGTGGTCTGGTCTGACGATGTGTTTATTGTTGCGCAAACGCAACGGTATATGGATTTGGTGAGCTATAAGCGTGATGTTTTTACCGCCATCTATGACCGCGAGATTAGGAAGTACAATCTTTCAGGTGGATTGAATTTCAATCAGCCGACAGGCATTTATCGTCCAGAAACAATTTATGTGGATGACCACTATTTTGTTGTTGAGATGGAATTGGTGGGAGATAATGACCATTTCTTGGTCGTTTATCACGCATCAACCCATGGTTTGCTGTGGACGTTGGATGTTCCGATTGATGTAACTTCTATCGTCTCATTGCAAGATGACGAGGTTCTTTTGTTTGGCAATGAGGGTGGCAACGCAAAGGTGTTGCACTACGATATTGGCGATAATGCGTATTGGGAACCGCGCCAATTGCCGACTGGAAGCCTATTGGGCGCGGTTAAAATGGATGGTTTGACGTTCGCCATCTCTCACCAGAACGGACTTTACGCTTATACCTATTCTCCCAACTTTTTGAATCTGATTAGAAGCGGTATCGTCTATCAAAATCTTTGTTTTGATGTGGATCGAAACACCATAATTGCGGCCAGCGGCACATCGCTCGAAGAGCTAAGTTCGATTGGACAATTGATGAATACTGTCGTACATTCGGACAGCATCACAAGCATTGATATACATTATACCCGTTGACAAAATCTGACCAATCTATACAGCACGCGGCCGAAGTAATGCGCAATGATTTCGATGAATTCCATGTGGAGTTTAAGGCGATGACGCGCAGGGCGGGCGACATATTCGCTAGGCGCGCTTGGGTGGAAGGACAGGAGCTTTCCATCACTCGATTGGACCTTTATCGGCACTACGTATCGCGTACCGAGGACCGTGTGAAGGATATTCTTAAGACGAAGTTTCGCGATAGGGCCACTTGGCGCATCCTCAAGCTAAAATTTGCCGAATTGGTGGCCGAAAGGCGCGATGGTCCAATCGTAGAAAGCTTTTTTAACTCGGTTTTGCGCAAGCTCTTTATCAATGAGGGCATTGATGAGGAAATTGAGTTCATCGATTTTGAACGGAAGGTGCTGCAAACCAATCCGAATGAGCCTGTTTACAAGCGGTTTTATCTTGGGTCGGACAATCTGGAGACTATCTGGTCGCGGATACTCCGTTCGTACGGGTTTACGTTCAAGTTTCGAGACTTGGAAGGAGACATCGAGCGCATAGCCAATGCCATCCGTAAGCAAGTTGTCGAACGGTTTGGCCGATTGGAGGAAGTGGACCAGATGGACATGATTACTTCGGTGTTTTACCGCAACAAGGGGGCGTATTTGGTGGGGAAAATCACGAAGGGGAATATTCAGATCCCGATTGTGCTGCCGCTGGTGCATTTTGAGGATGGTGTGATCATAGACGGTGTGCTTTTTAGTAAAAATGACATCTCAATTGTGTTCAGTTTTACGCGTAGCTACTTCTTGGTAGATGCAGAAAGCCCAGTGGATTTGATACATTTTCTGCGTCCGCTGATGAAGCACAAGAACCTATCGGAACTTTACGCCAGTATTGGCTATAATCGGCACTCGAAGACGGTTTTTCTCAAGGAATTGTACCGTCATCTGAGTGTTTCTGACGATAAAATTGTGGCTGCACCCGGTATCAAGGGAATGGTAATGGTTGTGTTTACGCTTACCAACTTTAACGTGGTGTTTAAGGTAATTCGCGATCGGTTTGGACCTACCAAAAACTTTGGCAGGCAGCATGTAATTGACTGTTATCGCCTTGTGTTTATGCACGACAGGGTTGGGCGGCTGGCAGATGCCATGGAGTACGAATATCTTGAGTTTGAGAAGGCGCGTATATCCGATGAAACGCTGCACGAACTGCTTGTAGAATGCTCAGAAACATGTTTTGTTGAAGGCGACAAGGTCGTTGTTAAGCATCTTTTTACCGAGCGGAAGCTTGTACCGCTTAATCTTTATTTAGAGATGGTTGATGAGGAAAAGGGCAAGGAAGTGGTAATTGATTATGGCAATGCCGTTCGCGAATTGGCGGCCGCCAACATCTTTCCGGGCGATTTACTGCTGAAGAACTTCGGTGTTACGCGGCATGGGCGGGTTGTGTTTTATGACTATGACGAACTCTGCTTTCTCGATCAGGTTAACTTCCGAACCATTCCGCCCCCACGCCATCCAGAGCAGCTATATTCGGGCGAAGCATGGTACACGGCCGAGGAGAATGATGTTTTTCCAGAAGAATTTGCGGCTTTTATGGTGCCGAGGGGTCCGTTGAAAGACGCTTTTATGAAGCATCATGCCGATTTATTCACTGCCAAGTTTTGGAGAGACATGCAAGAGCTACATAAGAACGGTCAGGTGGTAGATTTCTTCCCGTACAAGCGCGGTAAGGTGAAGCTGGGTTTTAGTATTCAGTAGAAGAATGGATTTTTAAACCTGCCCATTAGTCAAACAGGTTTTTATTGTCAGCCACACTTAATAGCTTTCTGTCTACTGTCCAGAGGCTACTTTTGGTATCTCTGCAATGGATGATGATGGCTGCATCAATCAGTCCAACACCTTTAGAAAGCCATCCGCTTTTGGAGGATTCCAAACCTGCTCTGACAAGTATCTTCTCAGTATCTGCTTTGGGCAGGTTTTCCCAGTAGTCCATGATAATCTTACGTTCTCTGTTGTCCCGTGCTCCTTGAAGCAATTCCGCAAATATCGGCTCGAAGGCCAGTACCGAACCGTCTTCAAGCAATCGCTTCAGTTTAGAAAAGACAGGTTCCTTGGCTTTTAGAAATTCAATCCAAATACAGGTGTCAACCAGTATCATTTTTGGTTTGTTTCTCTAACGGAGTTGGCATCAAACCCATCTTGAAACTTCAATGGCGAATCATCCACATCTTTATTCAGTCTGCGAATTTTCTGAATGGATACCCAATCGCTCAATGCTTTGACGAGCGCATCGGTGATGTTCTTACCGTTCGTGAGGTCTTTTACATCAGACACGAGTTCATTGGGGATTAATGCTGTGATTTTCATGTTACAAATATACGATGAGCAATCGTATGAGGTTGATTGTCACAAAAAAGCCGTCAACTTCTGAAAAGTTGACGGCTTTAGAAAAGCTATGGGGTTGCCATTACATATTAGCGATGATTTCGTCTCCGAAACCAGAACAACTCAAAAGAGTAGCTCCTTCCATCAGGCGCTCAAAGTCATACGTTACACGTTTTTTAGCAATGCTGCTCTCAATACCTTTATAGATAAGGTCAGAAGCCTCAATCCAGCCCAAGTGCTCAAGCATCATGCAACCAGAAAGGATTACCGAGCTCGGATTTACCTTATCTAGTCCAGCATACTTAGGTGCGGTACCGTGCGTAGCTTCAAAAATTGCGTGACCAGTTACATAGTTGATGTTTGCACCCGGTGCAATACCAATACCACCTACCGAGGCGGCCAAAGCATCAGATACGTAGTCGCCATTAAGGTTCAACGTGGCAATTACATCATATTCTTTTGGTCGCAATTGAATTTGCTGCAAGAACGCATCAGCAATACTTTCTTTCACAATGATTTTGCCAGCGGCAATGGCAGCATTTTGCGCCTTATCGGCAGCTTCGGCTCCTTTTTCAGAAACCAAACGATCGTATTGCGCCCATGTAAACACCTTATCACCAAATTCTCTTTCGGCCAAAGCGTATCCCCACTTCTTAAAACCGCCTTCGGTAAACTTCATGATGTTTCCCTTGTGCACCAACGTCAAACTCGGCTTGTTGTGCTTGATACAATACTCAAGAGATGCCCTTACCAAGCGCTCTGTGCCTTCAATAGACACAGGCTTAATGCCAATTGATGACGTTTCTGGGAAACGGATGTTCTTCACACCCATTTCTTCACGCAAAAACTTGATTACCTTCTTAACCTCAGGCGTTCCAGCTTCCCATTCGATGCCTGCATAGATATCTTCCGTGTTTTCTCTGAAGATTACCATGTCTACGTACTCAGGATGACGCATTGGCGAAGGAACTCCTTCAAACCAGCGGACCGGACGCACACACGTGTATAGATCAAGCTGTTGTCTCAGCGCCACATTCAACGAACGGATCCCTCCACCCACAGGTGTTGTCAACGGTCCCTTGATAGCGATTAGATATTCCTTAATTACCTCCAACGTTTCGTTCGGAAGCCACTCTCCAGTTTGGTTGAACGCCTTCTCTCCGGCCAAAACTTCCTTCCAAACCAATTGTCGTGTACCGTTATAGGCTTTCTGCACCGCAGCTTGCAAAACCCTGCTCGATGCTGCCCAGATGTCTGGCCCAATTCCGTCTCCCTCGATGAAGGGAATGATAGGGTCGTTAGGCACATTTAGTACCCCGTTGCTTACTGTAATCTTATTTCCTGCCATGGTAATTTTTGTTTTTCGATGGGCGTAAATTTATACATATATGGATAAGGTCAAAGGTGAGGGAGAAATGGAAAAAAGGGAAAACGAGAAAATGTAAGGAGGTCTACACTAAAGCCTTCACTAATACCTTCAAAAGTTTAAAACTGGGGTGTCCGAAATACGATGCTTACCAACGAATCTATACTGTTTACCGTTTTGCTTCTATGGAACTTATGAGGCTTGGAGGTGGTGGTTCTAAAACCCTACATTTCGCAGCTGAAAAAAGAAGGCGTTAAAAGAAGTACTACGTACTATACAAGCTCCAAATAATAGCGATGAACGATTTAGAAAAGTATTTTAGGAACAACGACAAGAAGCTTATTCACAAGTGGATACATTATTTCGACATCTATGACAGGCACTTTAATAGGTTTAGAAACAAGGAAATAGTAATTCTCGAAATTGGTGTATCGCAAGGAGGAAGTCTTCAAATGTGGAAGGATTACTTTGGAGATAAAGCGAAAATCTATGGTATAGATGTAGATCCAAGATGTAAAGACTTGGAAGAAGAAAATATCACCATATTCATTGGCTCACAGTCTGATCGAAAATTTTTAAGAGAGGTCAAAAAGCAAATGCCTCCGATTGATATTCTCATAGATGATGGCGGCCATACCATGAAACAACAAATAGTGAGTTATGAAGAACTATTTGAAACCGTTAAAGTAGATGGCGTATATCTAATTGAAGATTTACATACTTCGTATTGGTTGGCTTATGGAGGTGGGCATAAAAGAAGAGGCACATTTATAGAATACAGCAAAAATTTCATTGACCATTTAAATGCCCATCACTCAGAACAATTCTCACTAAAGCCCAATCATTTCACTAAGTCTGTTGATTCAATTCATTATTACGACAGCATAATGGTGGTTGAGAAACGTAAACGAGAAAAGCCGTACCACGAAAAGACTGGCAATATCACCTTTCAAAAGTCGAGCAGAAAAAGGAGCGTACCGCGATGGGTTGCTAGAAAGACTTTAAACGGAATTTATAGAGTGGTTAATGGCGTTTTGCGCTTTTTCAGACTGGGAGGCTTTAGCTGGAATTAAACGTTTTACCTTTTTCGTTTTACCTTTTTTCTTCCTCTCAATAATCCAAATCGAGGTCGAAGGTCTTTCTCAAATTCTCCAACTCAGGGTTTTGCTCCACCAAACTCTGGTAAATTTCTTTAGGCGTATACGCTTTCTTCACCGTAATAATCTCCTCCACGGGAGTTTCAAGCTGTATAGAGAAGTTGTTCAAGTCCTTACGAATGGCTTCAATCAATACACCACGGTTCTCCTGCAATTGTTCTAATTGATGCTTGCCATCCAGCTTCAGCTCAATGGTATTGCCCGCCTTCAAAATCGGTGGATGCTTGGTCAGCGAGCTCAAAATACCAGGTTTCTCGCCAAACAGCACGTTCACACGGTCATTCCAAATCTGCTGCATCCGTTCCTCGCTGAATGCATCCTTCGGCAGACTGTCCAAATCAACCACAGCTTCCTCCACAGCAAGATGTGCTTCGCTAATCTTCACGCGGTTGCCTCTTCCAAAGCGTCTTGCGGTGGGCAAAGGAATTACCGTGCCCGTGGTAGGTGTTGGTGCTGGGGTAGGAGTTGGTTCCTGCTGAGACGAAGCCGAATCTGTTCGTTCTTCAGGCTGAGAAGTAGCCACCGAAGGAGCTTCTTCTTGGGGTGATTCTTGCTCCACAGCCACAGCAATAGGTGCAGGCGTAGGTTCAACCGTTTTGGGTTGAGATGCAACAGGTGCTGCTACGTTAGCTAAGGGCTTTTTTTTTTCGGGAGCTGCTGGTGCAGTCCCGTCTGGTGCTTTGTGCAGGGCGCACATCTTCATTACGGTGAGTTCAACCGTGAGCCGCTGGTTCTTACTCGCCTTATACTGAACATCACACTCGTTCATGTAGCGCAAACCTTTCAATAAATTGATGGCAGAACATTTCTGCGTCTGCTCCAAGTATTTCTGCTGAATTTTCTCCGATACTTCCAACAGTTTAACCGTTGATGCATCCTTACACATCAGCAAATTGCGGAAGTGAGATGCCAAACCGTTGATAAACTCGTGTCCGTTAAAGCCAGAATCCAATACATCATTAAATAGAAGCATGGAGCCAGCCATGTCTCCTTCCAAAATCAGGTCCGTAGCCTTAAAGTAGTACGTGTAATCAAGTATGTTGAGGTTCTCAATGGCATCCTTGTAGGTAAGGTTGTTTCCGCAAAACGTAACAAGCCTGTCAAAGATGGAAAGAGCGTCTCGCAACGCGCCATCAGCCTTTTCGGCAATTACATGAAGCGCTTCTTCTTCAGCAGTTACACCTTCTTTAGCGGCAATATTCTTCAAGTGCGAAACCATATCGCTTACCTGAATCCTTCTGAAGTCAAAAATCTGGCAACGAGAAAGTATCGTTGGAATAATCTTGTGCTTCTCCGTAGTCGCAAGGATAAAGATGGCGTGTGCAGGCGGTTCTTCCAACGTTTTAAGAAACGCGTTGAAAGCCGCTTGGCTCAACATGTGAACCTCATCTATAATATAGACCTTAAACTTGCCTTGTTGTGGAGAAAAACGAACCTGGTCAATCAGATTACGGATGTCATCCACAGAATTGTTTGATGCCGCATCCAACTCAAAGATGTTGAAAGCGAAATCCTCATTCGGGTCCAACTCACCTTCAAACGTATCTTGATTGATAGCCTTTGCAAGGATTCGCGCACAGGTGGTTTTTCCAACACCTCTTGGTCCGCAGAACAAGAGAGCTTGCGCCAAATGGTTGTTCTTAATGGCCTTCTCCAGCGTAGACGTTATAGAGTGCTGGCCCACAACGTCATCAAACGTTACGGGGCGGTACTTTCGTGCTGAAACGATGTAGTTGTCCATGCTTTTTAGAGGATTTCAAAGGTAGTATTTAGGAGTGCCGCTGGCAGAAAACTTATTCACGATCGTTGATACGGTCACGCTCTGTAGGTCTGGTGTGTCAGGTCTGGCCCTGAAAAAGCCGAAAACCAACGTGTTTTCTTCGGGAACGCGCCTATAATCTTAGAAAATACGCGAAGTTTCTAAGATCACGTGCATATTTTCTAAGAAGATTCTCGGATTTTCTAAGATCACATGCATATTTTCTTAGAAAACACGCGAATTTTCTAAGACCACGTGGACATTTTCTAAGAACATGTGGACATTTTCTAAGATCAAGCGCATATTTATTAAGGAAATGCGCATCGTTTCTAAGAAAACATGCAACGTATTCGAGGAATGTTACCCTTCCTATAACCAACACAAACATTAGATTTGCTTCCCTTATCATTTAAACACACAAAGCATTATGGCAGATTACGTTTGGCACCAACATTATGGCGCAGGAGTTCCTAAAGAGATAAATCCAGATAGTTACCCATCTATAGTGGCGGCTTTTGAAGAAAGCTGCGACAAGTATGGCGATAAGGTGGCGTTTGAGAACATGGGCGTAACCATGACTTTCAACGAACTGAAGCAACGCTCGCACAATTTTGCCGCTTGGATTCAGAACAATACCACGTTGGTTCCTGGCGATAAGATTGCCATTCAAATGCCAAACTTGCTACAGTATCCAATCTGTATCTACGGTTCGCTCTTAGCTGGAATGGTGGTTGTGAATGTCAATCCGCTTTACACTTCGCGTGAGATGGAGCATCAGTTCAACGATTCAGGCGCGAAAGCGGTTGTTATCGTAGCGAACTTCTGCAACGAGTTGGAGGAATGTCTTTCTAAAACAGGGTTGAAGCACGTGATTGTGACGCGCATTCCTGACTTGTTTCCACAGCCAAAGCAGTTCATCGTCAACTTGGTTCTGAACCACGTAAAGAAGATGGTTCCGAAGTTCAATATTCCTAATACTATTGACTTCCGTGATGTGGTGAAGGACCGAGGTTTGAAGCCGAAACCAGTTGCCATTAAGAATACCGATACAGCCTTCCTTCAATACACGGGAGGAACCACAGGCGTATCAAAAGGTGCGGTTCTTACGCACCGAAACGTAATTGCGAACATGGAGCAAATGCGTGGCTTGATGGGTGATATCATTGTGGAAGGAGAGGAGATCATCATCACGCCACTTCCAATGTATCACATCTTCTCCTTAACGGTGAACTGCTTGGCGTTCATCTGCATGGGCGGCAAGAACGTGCTCATCACTAATCCACGAGATATGCCTGCGTTTGTTAAGGAATTACAAAAGCATAAATGGACGGTTCTCACGGGTGTGAACACGCTTTTCAATGGACTATTGAATAATGAGGAGTTCAGAAAACTTGATTTCAGTTCAGTGAAATTGGTGATTGGTGGTGCCATGGCTATTCAAAGAGCTGTTGCTGAAAGATGGAGAGACGTTACAGGAAACCTTCTTGTAGAAGGCTACGGACTGACCGAAAGCTCACCAGTTGCATCAGCAAATCCGATTGATGGACGCGCGAGAATTGGAACAATTGGCGTTCCAGTAGCTTCAACAGACATGAAGTTGCGTGATGAGAACGGAAACGAAGTGCCAGTTGGCGAACGTGGTGAGATTACCATTAAAGGACCACAGGTAATGCAAGGTTATTACAATCGCCCTGAAGAAACAGCCAATGTTTTGAAAGACGGATGGTTGCGCACGGGCGATGTGGCGGTTATGGCTGAGGACGGTTTCTTCACCATTGTTGATCGTATCAAGGACATGATTATCGTTTCGGGTTTCAACGTGTATCCAAACGAAGTGGAAGATGTAATTGCGATGATGCCAAAGGTGCTGGAAGTTGCGGCCATCGGAGTTCCAGACGAAAAATCGACTGAAGCAGTGAAGGTTTTCATTGTTAAGAAAGACCCAAGTCTTACTGAAAAAGAAGTTCGCGAATTCTGTGAGGAGAATATGACTGGTTACAAAAAACCGAAGCATATTGTTTTCCGTGATGATTTGCCAAAAACGCCAGTAGGCAAGATTTTGAGGAGAGCTTTGAGAGAAGAAGAGGGCGCGAAAGCGTAATTTATAAAATAAGAGGTAACGAAAAGGGGCAATTCTGATTTCAGAATTGCCCCTTTTTTTAGTTGTTCGGTTGATGCGTTATCTCACCACTTTCACTTTAGCTGCTTCTGGTCCTTTTAGTCCTGGTTGAACCTCAAAAGTGACCTTGTTTCCTTCAGCAATTTCTTCTAAAACGTTATTTATGTGCACAAACATGCTGTCGCCATTGTCTGCATCTTTGATAAATCCGTAGCCTTTATCGTGGTTAAAGAATGAAACCGTTCCAGTTCTAATTGGATCTACTTCTGATTCATCTTTCTGAGGAATACCCAAAACGATGTCTTCGGCCTTAATGACTTTTTTCTTCACGGTAGGATCTGGCGGAGTGCTGGTAATCATTCCGTTCTCATCCACGTAAGCAATCATATCCTCCCAGCTGCTTTTCCCCTCTTCCTTCCGTGCTAGTTTGTTTTCTTCCTTATCCTTACGCTTCTTAGCTTTTTTCTTTTCGCGTTCTTTTTTACCGAATGTTTCTTGCGACCTACCCATTTAATACTTGTAGTTGTTTTAATTATTTGACTGCAAAGATAATAAACCAAATGTGGCTTTATTATTTAGCTGTTTTTTCAAAATCCTTAACAGAATCGAACTGAGGCTCAATAACCATCTTGCCACTTGTGTTGATGTAACCCCATTTTCCACCTTGAAGTACGGCTGCATAACCATTCTTGAAATCTCGAACCTTTTCAAATTGTTGGTCAATTACCATTTTCCCTTCCTTGTTAATGAAACCGACTTTTTCCGCTGATTTGGCATAGGCCAGTCCATCCGAAAAATCACCGAAAGAATCTGCTGATGGAGCGCTAATCTGGTTTCCTTTTGCATCTATAAACGTCCAAGTGCCAGATTTTACACGAGCAAGACCATCAGAAAACTCTTTCGCGTTTTCATATTTAGCATCAATGGCCCAAGCTCCTTTTTTATCGATAAATCCTACTTGGCCAGCTTCGGTTTTGGCCCAAGCAAGTCCGCTGCTGAAATAACCAACGCTTTTAAATTTTGCTTCAATCACTATTGCTCCTTTTGAATCTGCAAAACCAAAGAGGTCGCCAATGCGAATAGGCGTCAATCCTTCCGAAAATGATTTAGCATCAGTAGCTCCCGAAATCAATGTTTCCGTTCCTGATTTATCAATCACGTACCATTTTCCACCTGATTTTACAGTAGCAAATCCGCCATTGAAATCATTGGCATCTTCATATTTGGCGGCAATTATCAGTTTGCCATCTGTGTTCATGTAACCCCAAGTCTTACCGACCTGCACAGTGGCCAAGCCATTTTCAAAACCTTTTGTTCCAAAACCAAAAATGTTTCTGAGTTTGAATGACGCGACTTCCGAATTCAACTTCTCACCATTTGGCTTGATGAAGTAGAATGTCTTGGCCTTCTTGTCATAAATGGGCGCATATCCGTCTGCCGAAAATGCATGACAATCGGTGTACTCCGGTTTTAGAGCAAACTCGCCTTTAGGATTGATGTAACCCCAAGTCTCAGAGCCAGATGGTTTTGCTTGAGCTAATGGGGTTTGTGCAAATGTTTGGCCTGCGATGAGTACGCTAGCGACAAGAGAGAATAGAGTTTTCATGTAGATTGTTTAAAGTCGCAAAATTAGCTGAACCAATGAGATTTAGCACTCTCAGTTAATGAGAATTCATTCTAAATTGACCATTACAATCTTTCCTTCCTGAGATACAAGGTCAAGTTGCATGCCGCCAACAAAACGGTCTCCTTCTGGGCTGAATGAACCGAGCCCTGCCCAAACTGCGTGTCCCATATCTTGGTCGTTGTCTGGGTTGTTGAAGTACGTGAGGCGGTGCTTGTCCGAGCCATCCGCATTCATCATCCACCAATCCGTTCCACCATATTGAGCGTCTTTGTTCGTCATCCAAACGATTTGGTTTCCATCAGGTGTATAGAAAGCGTGTTCGTTGTAATCCTTTTCCGTCAGAGCCTCAAAAGCACCCGTAGCAATATCTATGGTGTAAATCTGCTGATCCCACGTGCTGGGTCTATTCACGCTACTGCATAAGATCAGTTTCGTACCATCAGGACTGAAACCATAGCATTCGTAGAAAGCGCTTCCATCAGGCTCAAAGGTTTGGATGTTTGAGATGGATGGAATGCTGTCGATGCTCCAATTCAAATCGGCCATTTTTATAGTCCAAAACCCGAATGTTTCGGGTGGCCAAAGCGGATTGGGAGCTGTTTTTCTATCCGTCCAAACAATCTTAGTTCCATCGGGCGAGAAACGCGAAGCTATCACGCCATGTTGGTAATCGTTCGGTGTATCGATGATTTTATGTGTAGTCTGCCCATCACTGCTGATAAGATAAACATCTGTGTATGCCCCGAAACCAGGCAAGGCATCGGTACTCGAACCTGGGTGATCTAGTTTCTCAACTTCAATCATCAACCAATCTCCCGAAGGATGCCACGATGCCGAACCAACGTGTCGGTTCGGTAGATTAGGATGGTTGCAGGTCAGACAGGTGTCATTTGAGCCATCAGGCAACGCAAAGTAAATGTCATAATAACCATCGCTTCCTTTGGCAGAATAGGCGATGCGGTTGCTGCCCGAACGATCCCAATCAGTTGCCAAACCGCTTTCTCGGAAGGTGGTAACGGTGGTGGTTAGGATGATGGGTTCTTTTTCGCAGGAGACAAGTAGAATTATTCCAAGAAGACAGTAAAGCTTACGCATGTGAGTGAGTTCGGATATTTCAAAAATACTTCATCAAATTCCCAACTCCATCATGTCGCTTTCCTTGCTTGTTGGATAAAGTCCAGGGAACAGCCATGGCGAAATGAGTATGGGATATGCTGCATAATACATCATCAGAATGCTTTCCTTCTTTGGTGTGATAAGCCCCATTTCAGTCAGAGCATCGGTCATGTTCTTCAAGGTTTTATCCGAAGTATTGGTGATGCGCATTGCATCAGGTTTGGATATTTTCCCCTTCAGGAATACATCTATAAGTATGTATCGCATCTCAGTTTTGAACTTTCCGCGAGCAACCATGGCATCACAGAATGTGTTCAAGCGGGTAAGTATATTGTCCGTGTCGAGCGCGGCATACATGAATTTCGTTTGGTCTATGGCAGTTCGGAGGAAATATTTGCAGAAATCGACCAACATGGCATTCGACAGATTTCCACGCCCATCGTGATTTCCCATTCGAGGTAGGTCGGCATTGGCAAGCATCGAATAATACTCATCATGTGTACGTGCCAACCCTCGACTGATGGACCAAAGGCCGTCAGCATCCAAGTTGTCATACATAAAACTGGCATCCGAAAAAAGTCGTACCACACGACCATTTCCATCCACAAATGGGTGAATCCAAGCCAAGCGATGGTGCGATGCGGCAATGGAAATGATACGTTTCAACTTGGAACTATTGGCGGTGCTTGTCGGGTCATAAAACACCTCGAAGCGGTCCATGAAACGGGGGAAACTTTCGTGAGAAGGTGCTACGTGCTTGCCAACCTCTACTTCGCAGTCGCGCAACTCCCCGGGAATGACCTTTCGTTCAGAACCGTCTTTGGAGCGGACTGTCTTCATCTCTTCCGACAAATGAGAATAAAAATCCCGATGCATTCTCTTTAGAAAATCAACGGACGATGGAATGACAGGATTGGACACATCCTTTATCTCCTCAAAAATGCTTCGATGAACCTCAATATGCGCTTGTGCCTCATGTTGTCTGTCGCGCTTTGTGGGGTCTCCCGAATAATCATTGTTCAACGCCCTATTAATATCAATTGGATGTGTGTCGTGCCCTTCAATTAGATTGGAATAGTAGCTGTTCATCGGACGTAGCAGTTCGGCAATGGCTCTTCTCGTTGTAAGATTCATGCTACCCGAAAGTCTTGCGATGCTTTCGGTGAGTTCCAATGAAAGCGCTTCCAATTCACCGTTGTCACTCGGAAACAATGGCTCCATCGAGCTTGGGTCAGTATGGAATTCAAATGCCTTATTCATGGCGATGGAATGAAATTATTCCGATGGTTATTCCGATGGTATTGTAAATGTATTTTGAATACAAATGTACTGCAATATTTAGCATTTATTCGGCAATAGTTCCGATGGTTGTTCCGATGGGGGAATCGGATACTGAAACTGAGGTTAGATTAGCTCAAGCGGCTCTAGTACCAGTACCTTATCCCCAAACGACCGAACAGTCGCTTTCAACTCATAGCTCGGAATTACTTTCAGTTCGATTGTCAATCCATCGTCATTATCCTTAATGATTTTCTGGGTAGGATGAAGCGGCTGTGCTTTCACATATCGTCCTTCTTGCGGAGCAAATTTCAGTACAACTTTCTCTGGTTTTCCTCCTGCGGTGATGCCAAAACTGTATTTGAACAAGACTTCGGGGTCAAAACCCTTATCAACCGTGAAATAATTCTCACGGATAGAAAGATCAGAGATACGATCAAGTCCAAAGGTTTTCACTTTTCCGCCATCTACATCTTTTCCAATCACATACCAACGGTTGCGGTATTCCTTTAATAAATAGGGATGAAGCTGGCGTTCTGTCTCATGTTCATTTGCAAACGAAGTATGGCGGAAACGCACTTCTCGCGTCTCTTTTATTGCTTGCAAAAGAATGGGCAACAAATCTGTTCCCTTTGCCATTGGCGTATTCTCAAACTGCACAAAACGCTCGATGGCTTCATCCTGAATTTCAGGCGAAATGCTCAAGCGGTCCATGATCTTCTGAATGGCAGAGCCGAATTGATCAAAAATTGCCAAATCTTTGAACTGGAAAAGCGTGTTTGCCGCAAAACGGATGGCTTCTTTATCCTCTTCGCTCAACGAAATTTCCTTAATCGTGTACTCGGAATTCTCGTAATAATATCCTTTCTCCAACTTGGAATAGGCGATGGGTGCATAGTAACCTAGTTCGCCTTCATTCTTCATTGCCCACATATCTTTCTCAATGGTTGAGATGGAAATTCGCTCGCCCGAACTGCCGTAAAGCGCTTGCTCGCAAGCATATTGCATGTCTTCCTTGGTTGGGAATTTGCGGCCTTTGTTAGTCAAGCAATCATCAATAATCCGATAGCGGAGAAGGGCGTATTTATTTGCTGGCATGGCTCAAAGTTAACCGTCAATTGGCAAAGAAGACCCGAAATCATTCATATGAAATATCCATTTTTGAACTTAAATTTTGGCTTTAACATTTCGTTAACAGGCTATTTTGGAAGTGATGTCTACCTTCGGAACGTATTTTGAGAGTGTCGGAACGCAATTAATTTTTTAACCTAAATAAATATCATGAAAAAAGTAATGCTGTTAGTGGCAATGGTCGCAGGATCATTCGCTTATGTTTCTGCTCAAGTAGCTGGACCACAAATTGAATTTCAAAGAATTGAGCACGATTATGGAACAATTGACCAAGGTGCTAACGGTGCAACTGAGTTTGTTTTTACCAATACTGGTACTGAGCCATTAATCGTTTCTAAAGCAAAGGGATCTTGCGGATGTACTGTTCCTGAGTGGCCAAAAGAGCCGATTGCACCAGGTGCAAAGTCTTCGATCAAAGTAAAATACGATACAAAGCGTGTAGGTCCAATCAGCAAGTCTGTAACTATTACTTCAAACTCTGTTGATAACAGTACTGCTCTTTTGAAAATCAAAGGAACGGTGAACGCGGTTGCAACTGAGAGCGGTTCTCCAGAAATGGAAACCATTGAAGGAGCAACTCCAGTTTCTGAATAAGAAAAGACGTTTTTCTTGAATGAAAAGTCCCGATACTTGTCGGGACTTTTTTTATGCTCAATAATTAAGAATGCCAAGATTATCATTGAAGGGACAGCAGATGCCTGAATCGCCAATTCGGAAATTGGTTCCGTACGCAACCGCTGCTAAAGCAAGAGGAATAAAAGTATATCATTTAAATATCGGTCAGCCCGATATTGAAACGCCAGAAGTGGCTTTGAATGCCGTGCGGAACATGGACCGAAAGGTGATTGAGTACAGTAATTCTGAAGGATACGCTAGCTACAGAACAGGGCTTGCTAAGTATTACAAAAGTGTTGGAGTTGATGTGGAGGATTCGGATATCATGGTTACAACTGGAGGTTCTGAGGCGTTGATTTTCGGTTTTATGACCTGTATGGATCCGGGCGATGAGATTATTATTCCAGAGCCATTTTATGCCAATTACAATGGCTTTGCCACCATGGCAGGATTGAACGTAAAACCAATCACGGCCAAGTTGGAAGATGGTTTTGCATTGCCTCCAATTTCTGAATTTGAAAGCAGAATAACCGAGAAAACACGCGCCATTCTAATCTGCAATCCAGGAAATCCTACTGGAACATTATATGGAAAAGAAAGCTTAGAAGCGTTAGCTAAACTGGTGAAGAAATACGATTTGTTTTTGTTTGCCGATGAGGTTTATCGCGAGTTCTGCTATGATAATGCAGTTCCTTTTTCCTGTATGAACTTGGAAGGAATTGAGAATAATGTGGTGATGATTGATAGCGTGAGCAAACGCTATAGCATGTGTGGAGCACGCGTAGGAGCATTGGTTTCTCGGAATAAAGAATTGATGACAAACGCGCTCAAATTTGCGCAAGCGAGATTAAGTCCACCAACGCTCGGGCAGATTGCAGGCGAAGCAGCTTTGAACACGCCACCAGAGTATTTTGAGCGTGTAAAAGATGAATATGTCCAAAGACGAAATACGTTAGTTGATGGTCTGAATAAGATTGAAGGCGTTACATGTCCAAAACCCGCGGGTGCATTCTATGCCATGGCTCAACTACCTGTCGAAAGTGGTGATGACTTCTGCCAATGGATGTTAGAGGAATTCAATTACGAAGGAGAAACTGTGATGATGGCTCCCGGAAGTGGTTTCTACTCAACACGTGCATTCGGAGAAAAGCAAGTGCGTATTGCCTACGTTTTGAAGGAAGAAGATTTGAAGCGTTCCATCAAGATTATTGAGGAGGGGTTGAAGGTTTATAACCGCAGAGCTATCTAGGAAATGGAATTGCTTCCAAATCACAGTTTGGCAGTATTCGACATTAAAAAGTTGACTGAATATGCGTTAGACAATGACCATCCGATAGGAATGCACAAGGCCGCTGCGTTTCGAAAAGCGCTCGGAATTGACAGGTCGGATGCCAGTTGGCTTAGAGGACAAATACTGATGGAGATTGGTAGGGCGGAAGCGGTTGAAGTTGATAGCAGCCCGTTCGGAAGAAGATTTTACATAGATTGTACGTTGACTAAGAATGGGAAATACGCAATTGTCCGTACAGCATGGATAATCCGCACAGGAATTCAAATACCTTTTTTAACTTCGTGTTATCCTATATAAGATGAAAACAACAGCACTGAAAATACATGATAATGTGGTATTACTGACTCCAGTAGGAACGTTCATTGTGGGTCAGGTGGGCGTAATTGTGGGAGAATGGAATGCCGAATTCTTTGAGGTTGAGTTTGTGGATATCCATGGTGAAACAATCGGATTCTCCGCTGTTCCCAAAGCAGATTTGTTGCGTTTGTATTTCAGTCCTAAGGCTGCTTGAGGCCTAGTTCTGGAAGAATTTAACTCACATCCACCACCAATCTGTAGCCAATTCCACGAATATTGGTGATTTTAATATTCGAATCACCTTCTAACTTCTTTCTCAGTTTGGAAATGAACACATCTAGCGTTCTTCCAACGTAATCGCCTTCATCGCCCCAAACCATTTTGAGAATTGTTTCTCGTTCAACCGTGTTGTTGGTGGAATCGCACAATAACTGAAGCAAGTCGCATTCCTTGCTTGTGAGTTCAATTCGTTCGTCCTTGAACCTAAGTTCCATCTTCCGTTTGTTGAATTTGTATTCGCCAATTGGGATGATATTCAGGTCAACTTCAGGCTTGATGTCTGTTTTCTTGTTCATAAGGAACCGTACAGCAACCATCGGTAGAAGAACACAGATTAGCAGTACTGCGAGAACGATGTATTTGTCTGTTTGACCATCGTCTGTGCTTGCAATCAGTTCAGCGTCAGAAGTTCCAACCGCTGGTTTTAGGATAGTAATCACCAGATTGTAACACGCCTGTGGTTGGTCTCTTTCCTTACATGCAAGCACATTTTTCTGATCTGAAATTCCAACCTCATAACTGTGAACGACCAAATTTGAATCACAGGATTTGAACTCAACGATGTAACTTGAAGCAATGCTGGTTGCCGCAATTACGCTATCAATAACGGACGCAAGATTATCAGGATTGAATCCGAACTCCTTTTCAAAACGAATGCTGTAGGAATTTCCATTCTTTTCAATCGGAAGCACGCGCGAAGTGCTGTCCCCCACACTCAGAAGCACTTGATGTCCAATCATTCTCATCGATACTTCGATGTGCTGTTCTTCTTTCGTTTCAACCTTTTTATCGTCTGCAAAAGAAGAATACGAGAAAATTAGAACTGAAAGAAGACCAAAAATGAACCGATTCATCATGCCACAAAGCTACCCGTTCAATCGGCTGTTTAAAATGAGCTACATTCCTTTTACACTAATTTACATTCGATTTACGAACGAAACACTGGACTCCATCTACATTTGGGTCAAACAAAAAAAGCCATGAAATACATTATCGCTTCACTCTTTCTTTCAGTTGTTATCGCTTGCACGGAAGAACCATCTACTATTTCAGCTCAAAATGCCGAATTGTGCAGGTCTATTTTAATCAATCCCGACCTTCCATTTAATCATGAGTATGACCTGAAATTATCTGTTGAAGACGCTGGAAATGGCGAATACCGCTTGGTAAGCGTTATCGATTTCCATAATGGTGCTTTTACCGCATCTCCGCTTTCCGACAAGGATTTCAAAGGTTCCTTTAAAATAGTAATGAGAGAAAACGAGAAGATTGCGATGGATGATGTTTTTGAAGAAATACCACGTTCTGTAGAGAAGATTGATGAGTTTGGGAATTTGGTCAATTGGGTAAACGAACGGACCACGTACAAGCGCACTTTTAAGATTAATTCTCAAGAAGATTTTAAGGTATCAGGAATTGTGAGTTTTACGATTGAACCGACCTGTACGTTTGAAGAAATTCCATTCGAAATTTTCTATGTGACTGGAGAATTACGTGTTCAGCAATACCCAAAACTAGACAAGACCACTTGTAGTCCTCGGGTTTTGAAAATTAGCATGTACGAATCTCCGTTAATCGACCACGAAATTGCTCGGAATCATCCGTATGACGTTCAATTCAAAGTTGAAAAAACGGAAGGAAGCGAGTTCAAATTAATCACATTGATGGACTTACATGGAGGGAGTTTCTATGTTTCTCCAAATACAAAAATGGGCTTTTCTGGTATGTTTAGAATTGAAGTTGCCCCGAATGATAATCTAAGCATTGGTGCTGATTTCGTGGAGACACCTCACAGTGAAACCGTTATAGACCCACATCAGTTTGTTCACGGACCAGTTAATTGGGTAACGCAAGACACGAAGTACGAACATCCTTTAAAGCTTAATACGAAAGACGATTTCGAAATTGGCGGCAAGCTCATTTTCGTCATTGAACCAAAATGTACGCTGGAAGAGGTTCCAGTTTTGTTCAAATACAAGAATGGAGTTTTAATCGTGGAGAAATGGAAATGTTGAAGTCAAATCAACCTCAAGGATAGAGGAGATAAATCTTCCGCATCATTTAAATTGTAGCAATTCAGCTTCCTAGGAGATGCCGATATAATTTAGAGTGATGATGAATTGGTTGCACTGGAGTCATACCATTGAATGCCAAATTCAAACTGCCCGATGATGAAGCCTTTTACCGTGTTGTTGGGAAATGTCAGACAGAAACCAGTTAAAGTGCTACCACCATTGAGGGCAATTTCGAACCCTTGTGTATCTGTGGCAATTTCATGTCTGGTAAAGAGTCCTTTGTTTTGAGATTTGGATAAACCTACGAACCGTGGTTAATCCTCAAATCAGCTTAAAATAAATAGTGATGTAATACACCCCTGTAAGGATGAACACGGCACCAGCCACTATGCGCATCACCTTTTCAATCTGGGTAATCATCTTAAAGTACATCCCCAATTTCTCCATGCTATAAGCAATAACGAAAGCGAAGAGAATAACAGGCACACCCGTTCCAATCGAAAACACTACAGGCAGTGCCAGCCCTCCGCCTTCTGCTAGCGTCATGGGCATGAGCATGGCAAAAAACAGCGCTCCGCTATAAGGGCAAAATGCCAGCGCAAACAACGCCCCTAAAAGGAAGGAGCCCAGCAGGCCTTTTGTCTTGAATTTCTCCGATAGCTTATCGGTGAAGTCTCCGCCTTTGATAAAATTGAATTTAATCACATCCAGCATTACCAGACCAATAATAATGAGCACAAAACCAATGTATTTCTCTCCATTGCCCTGAAACAACTTGGCAATTTGGTACTTGCTTGCGCCAAAGTAGATGATAGCGCCAATAAGCGTGTAGCTAAAAATACGACCAAGGGTGTACAGCAATCCACTCAGCAATACCTTCTTACGATTGGTAACCGTTTTGGCAATGTAGGCAATGGCCGTTACGTTGGTTGCCAACGGACATGGGGCAATGGCTGTAAGCAGTCCTAAAGCAAATGCCGCCAACATGGGAGCATCCTGGTTTTGCGCCAGATTATTCAGCCACTCCATTTACTTCACAAAGGCGTTGATCTCCTTTTTCAAGCCAGCAATAAACTTGTCTTCATTACCAGCGTTCATAAAGGAAAAATCCGTCAGGTCTTTCTTCTTTCCTGTTTTAGAATTGTAGAGGAAAAGTGCCGTTCCCGCAGCTTCAAACTCGTCTGCTTTCTTCTCGTTTTTCTTATCGTCCACGTTCACCAACGAGAATGAAATGTTGCTGTAGCCTTTTAGTGCTTCTCTAGTCAGAGTTTCAATCTTATTGCAGGTCATGCAACGGTTTTCAGAATGGAATTGAATGACTTCTACCGTGGAAGCAGCTGTAGCCGTTTTACTCTGCGCTTGGCTGTTGTAGGTTGTGAAAAGCAACACCATAATTGTTGCGATGGAAGAAAAGATGTTTACTGTTTTCATTGTTTTTGATTTAGTTGGTTCCGTATTTTTTGATGATGGACATTTGCCCTGCGTGATACGCGGTATGCGATACAATTCTGCCAAAAGACTCTGCTTTGGTCTTGGTGCCAAACTCCTTGGTAGTGATGGTTTCTTCCCAATCTTCTTCCGACTGCTTTTCAACAATGGCTTTCAGTTTTTCGAACGATTCAGACACGTAGGCTTTCAGTTCTTCCAAATCGGTCCATTCGCCTGAGTCGGCTTGATCAATAACCGTTTTTGCTCGTACGCTTACCGAAGCATCGCCAAAAACATTCTTCGCAAATAGCAATTCCACATCGCCAATATGGCGGATGAGAAAGCCTACTGAGTTTGGTGAGTTCCCGAGCTTCTTAGTCAGGTCGTCTTCCGTTAAACCCGCTAACTGGTTACTGAAGCGCGTGCGTGCCTCCACCCACAGTTCGAGCAGCTGTTCTGTTTTCGTTCTCATAGTATGGTGTTAAATAAAAATCCTGATAGGATGATGAAAATAGTAACCACACCAAAGTAGAGCGCAATCAACTTTATCGACATCACTTTCTTCAGCAACGTAGCTTCTGGAATAGACAGTCCAACCGTGGCCATCATAAAGGCAATGGCTGTTCCAAGCGGCACTCCTTTGGCTACAAATACCTCAATGACAGGAACAATTCCTGCGGCATTGGCATACATCGGCACTGCCAAAATTACGGCAAGCGGAACAGTCCACCATTGACCACCACCTAAGTACTGACCAAAAAAGTTTTCAGGAACGTAGCCATGCATGGCTGCACCAATGGCAATACCGATTACTACATACAGAATAACGCCTTTTACAATATCCCAAGCGCCACGGGTAATCTCTGGCAATCGCTGACGGAACGTGAGTTTCTCCTCCTCGTATTCTCCCTGTTGCAGTTTGCTCTCAAGAATTTTCTTCACCCAATCTGAGAGCAACGGTTCTAAGTTGAATTTGCCCAGCAGCCAACCACCAATGGTACCCAATAGAATGCCAGAAATAGCATAGATGAGCGTGGCTTTTACACCAAACAGGCCAAGAAACATGGCCACGGCAACTTCATTTACTAATGGAGATGTAATCAGAAAAGCAAAGGTTACTCCCAAAGGAATGCCGCCTTGCACAAAGCCAATAAACAGCGGGACCGAAGAGCAAGAACAGAAAGGCGTGATGGCTCCAAATATGGATGCAAACAGATATTCCAGGCCGTAAAGTTTCTTAGCGTTGAGGTAGTTCTTGAGTCGCTCAATAGGGAAATAGGTATTCACAATTCCCATCAAGAACACGATAACGAATAGCAGAATGAGAATCTTGAGTGTATCGTACACAAAGAAATTCAGGGCTGTGCCTAAGTGTGTTTCTGCTCCAATACCAATAATGGAATAGATGAGCCAATCGGCAAAATGTTGTAGCCAGTCGAACATGTTCCTTAGCAGCAACCAGCTGTAGAACAGCACGAACCGCCATCCTTAATTGATCCCGTATCTCCTGTAGTTGGAAAGCCTTTTTCTACCCAACGCACTAAACCGTGTTGCATGTTTACCACGTTTGTATAGCCATGGTTGACTAGAAATCCAGCCGCACGCAGGCTTCTCTCACCACCTTTACATACCATCACCACTTCTTGGTCTTTTGGTACTTCGCTGTAGCGGTTTTCAAATTCGCTTAACGGAATGTTGATGATGTTGGAGACGTCATAAGCCAATAGGGCCACTTCATCCTTCTCGCGCACATCAACCAGCAACGCGCCATTCTTCACCCACTGCTGGGTTGTGGTCGGACAAATCTCCTTTACCAATGTTTGAATTGTCATGGTGCTATTTTTTAAGGAGATCAATTACTTCGCTTACCTGCGCAACCCGACCTTTAATCTTGATTTCTTCATCAATCATCAGAACAGGAGTGGTCAGAACGTTGTATTTCAACATCTCTTCAATGTCTTCTACTTTGACAACCGCTGCTTCAATACCCGCTTGCTTGACGGCTTCCACCACGTTTGCGTACATGGTTTTGCACTTGGGGCATCCAGGGCCCAAAACTTTTATCTGTATCATATCTAACTGCTTTTAGTTTGCTGTTCGCAAATCTACGAACAATCATTCTTCATTCGTAGAATTACGAACTGAGTTTCGTCAGGTTTAGGATAAAACGTTGTTCAACAGCTCTTTGGCCTTTTTCCAATTCTCTCTGTCAATACAGTATTTGGTGGAGGGTGGAGTAATGTCGCCTTTAATGAGCCCTACATCTTTCAGCTCTTTTAAATGCTGAGAAAGGGTTGATTTGGCAATGGGCAATTCTTCTGCCATATCTCCATGATAGCAGCAGGCCTGCGAATTGAGCAACTCCAAAATGGCAATCCGAACGGGATGTCCGAGCGCCTTAGCAAACCGTGCGGTCTGCTCTTGTTGTTCTGTGAAGTAGTCTGTTTTGGATGATGTGGGCATGGTATAAACACCTTTGTTCGCAAATGTACGAACAATAGAAATACGTGTTCGGTAAGATTGCTTTCTTGTTGATATCGTTGTGTGTAGCAAGCTAAAAAGGCATGAATCAATACTTCAGACATCCTGAGGTTGGGCTTATTTTTAAACAGGCCGCAGCAGGATTATTGAAGAGCAAAAAAATGAGGAGCTCTGGCCATTAAGACCGTTGCCCGAAAACTCGCAGCTCTCTGCTACAAACTGTAGACCAAAGGACTTGAGTATGTCGAAAAAGGGATAAGGGAATATGAAGAGAAATTGGTCAGACAGAAGCAACCGTCCATATTGAAAGCAGCAAGAAATCTAGGGCTGGAATTGACTTGAAAACAAATGGTTATATAATTACGTCAATGATAGGAACGAAGGAGCTAGTTACTTCTTACTCGCAATCACTGATCTTCGTTTCCCGTCCCTCACTCATTACTGCACAATCGCCCTCAAACCACGCAATCCCATATCAACGGGTGTTTCGCCCGAATCAAACTGATTATTTGAGTTAGCGTCCGTCCATTCAAAGCTCTGATTGGTAGAGAAAGAAAGCTGCACTTCGATGTCAGACGTTTCATTTCCAGTAATGGTCAACGGAGTTTGGAAAGGACCAGTTACCAAGCAACTTCCTGCAGGAATTGGGCTGTTAGACAATGGGTTGACAACGGTTGTGAATCCAGCAGGGACTTGTCCGGTTAAAAAGAAGCTTTGTCCAAATACGGTTGATTCAAATCCCCAGTAACCTTGCAATTTGTTTGCGTTCACACTCTCGACTTTCGTATTGATATTGTAAGAAGTGATGTAGGTGTTAAAGCCAATAAACGAAGCAAGCGTGCCTGTTAGATTAGAGAAGCCATTTGCATTATAAATGATGTCGAAATCTTGATAGGTAACCGAAACACGGATGTACTCATAGGTTCCAGCAGAAATGGAGCTCAGCGGAATGGAAAGAAAAACCTCATTTTCTCCTTTCACAACAGCCTTGTCAAAATTAATGGCACGGCTTCCGCCTACGTAGGTCTCCTCACCTTCATAAACGATTTCGCCCATTCCAAAAGCCGTCCAAGCAGTTGGAATCATTTCTACGTAATGGCCGGACATTTTATTGAAACTTGGAGATTGTGCCGCGTTGCCAGATGGAACGGTAGATGGGTTGCCAAAGGCATTCAACCGTGCTTGTGTTGGGTCAAATTTGAATCTGAAAACCAGTTGAGGCCCAGAAGTATCCACAATACACGAACCGTCATCTTCAATGGCGTTTGCATCATAATTTTCGGCAGATACGTTAGTGCATCCTTTCTTTTGAATGCAGGAACTGAATGTGCTAATTGAGAAAACGGCTACAATCAACAGGATAAGCTGGTAATGTTTCATGAAGTGGATGGTATAATGTGCGTCAAAAATAACCATCAGTTGCTATGTGCGATGCTTGCCCAATTTTCGGAAACAACAAAGCCTCTGGTTTGCTCCATCCAGCCAAATTTGGTTAAAGTCATTCCTGCAACGAGTATCGAATTGCTATAAAGGCTTAGTTGACTAACCAGGTATGTTGTCATTTGATTCGAACTCAAAAGTTGAGCGGTATCGCTTGCTTGATGAACGCCAATCCAATTTGGTTTTTCTAAAATGCACCAGCTAAAATTTTCTTCAATCATTTCCTCCATTTCCGAAATATGGCACCACCACTGTTTTTCGTGTTTAGGATTTGCTTCAACTGGTAGGTTTATTTCTCTTCCTAGGTGATAAAAGAATTGTCCTTTTAAAAATAGTTTGGGTTCCGTTTTTGTGGCGTCCACTAAGTACTTAACGGAGCTATTGTTCGAAAGTGGCATTTGATACTTGGTTAGCTTCTCCATTTTACGACCAAGGTTATCCATGGCATTGGGGCCAATCATATGCGCGTGGTCGGCAGAAGCATGGCTTTGCAAATAGAATTTCAACGCAATTTCCCAATGCTCGCGTTGGTTGGTTTTGGTGTCGGTAACAATCAAATCAAGTTCGCCAATGGTTCTGTTTCCTTCTTTTATCTGATGATTGGATAGCATTAGGTTGAGCCGATTATCGTGCTTGATGACAAAAAACACGAGTTGCTCAAAGTATTTGCCCATTGGCATATAGCCGAGGCTGTTAAAATGTGCGTTTACTAGTTCTGGTCGATTGTCTAGTTCGAGCAGCGTTGTATGTATGGCCGCTTCGTGCTGCTCATCTCTAAAATAATCCGTGCAAAACGGATAGGCGAGGAGAGATGGGCTAGAAATGGCCCAGTACATTCGCCTAACATGAATGTTGGAAAGCATCATGCTCAAATTTAGATACTTCAAGAAGTACAAAGAAAAGAACACAGTCCTAATTGAAACGTTCGGATTGCCTAAGTCGAATTGACCCGTTCACACCACTTATTGCTGAAGTTTACTTTCTTTGAACCTCAATTTAAAACGGATAGATGCAGATTCTGGCTTTCGTAGGGTTTACGGCTTTGGTTGCTGTCATTTCTTATTGGTTTAGCCGGTCTACAGATGAGAGTTCCTCTGATGGTTACTTTCTTGGCGGACGTAGCCTAGGAGCGGTTGTAATTGCTGGGTCTTTGCTGCTTACCAATCTTTCTACCGAACAAATTGTAGGCTTGAATGGTGCGGCTTTTCGTGAAGGAATTCTCGTAATGGCGTGGGAAACATTGGCCGCCATTGCCATGGTTGTAACGGCTATTTTTCTCCTTCCGCGCTATCTTAAAGGAGGCATTACCACCGTTCCTGAATTTTTGGAGAAACGCTACGATGTGGCCACTCGCTCCATTACATCGGCCTTGTTTCTCAGCGGCTATGTGATTGTTCTTCTTCCTATTGTACTCTATTCTGGCGCGTTGGCGTTGAGTGCCATGTTCTCCATTCCTGAACTACTAAATGTGAGCGAAACAACCGCCTTATGGATTACCGTTTGGGGTATCGGAATTGTGGGTTCTGTCTATGCCATTTTCGGAGGGTTAAAAGCGGTGGCGGTGAGCGACGCCATCAACGCAGTTGGCCTTATAGTAGGCGGTATGTTGATTCCGGTATTTGGTTTACAGATGGTAGGAGACGGTAGTGTTCTGGAAGGTTTGAACATCATCATTCAATCACATCCAGAAAAATTTGAATCATTGGGTTCCGAAAGTGCTTCGGTTCCATTCTCTACCATTTTCACAGGAATGATGTTGGTTCAGTTGTTCTATTGGGGCACCAATCAAGCCATTATTCAGCGAGCATTGGGAGCCAAAAATTTGAAAGAAGGTCAGAAAGGACTCGTGTTAGCAGCAGTTTTCAAGATACTTGGTCCGCTCATTGTGGTACTGCCCGGAATTATTGCATTTCACCTATTTGGAGATTCGTTGAGTAATCCTGACCAAGCTTACCCCATGTTGGTTAATGCCGTATTACCAGCTGGTGCGGTAGGATTTTTTGCAGCCGTTCTGTTTGGGGCCATCCTAAGCTCGTTCAATTCTGCTCTCAATAGCTCGGTCACGCTTTTCGGTTTCGACCTTTACAAGCAGTATTTCGATAAGAATGCAAGCGAGAAAAAAGTGGTTAAAGTGGGCAAGATTTTTGGAGCCTTTCTTGCCATTTTATCCATGTTTATTGCCCCACTTATTGCCAATGCGCCAGATGGTCTTTTTGGCTATTTGCAAGAGGTGAATGGATGCTACAGTATTCCCATTCTCACCATTATTGTGGTGGGCTATCTCACTAAGTTTGTTCCAGCAATAGCTGCAAAAATTGCCATCTTTTCTGGTGTGGTGTTGTATAGCCTAAGTCAGTTCGTACTTAAGCCAATGGTTATTGAATCTGGGGCTGCGTATCCACATTTCCTTCATGTAATGGCAATTCTTTTTGTGCTCAACGTGTGCATCATGCTCCTTATCGGAAAATGGAAGCCAGCCAAGGTGGGATTCGAATTGATGTATACAGATAAGGTCAATATCGACCCTTGGAAAAATGTTTACATCGCCAGTGCCCTAATCACTGTAATAGTGATCTTCATCTATGTTTACTTTGCCTGAAATTGGTTCGGTGAATTACTAGCCAACTCCTAAAGCATTTTTCGTTGACTCTAAAAACCAATAAGTCGCCATTAGATAAACTCAGTTCGATGCCCGAGCTGAAAAAGCAAGTGGTGAAGTTTACAGCAATCGGTGTGTTGGCCGTACTCGTTGATTTGAGCTGCTACTACCTTCTACTCAATCTAATTCCAGAGAAGCTTTTTGGTTTTGCACCAAACGAATCGGTAGCCAAATCTATTTCCTTCCTCTGTGGCATGAGTGTTACGTATTCGCTCAACAAACTTTGGACCTGGAAGAAAAAGGATAAGTCCAGTGCTCGCATGGCCAAATTTGTGGCTCTGTATGCTTTTTCGTTGGTTATGAATGTGGCGGTCAATTCATCAATGCTGTTCCTGCTGCACCATTTTGCAGACATTATCGACCTTCCATACAAGTATTTTATCGCCTTCATTAGCGCAACTGGTTTCAGTGCGGTTATGAATTTTATTGGTCAGAAATTCTGGGTGTTTAAGGGGGAAAATTAGCCGATTAGCAAATGAGCAAATGAGAACGACCGCAGTCTTTTGGCTTTTAAGTGGTGGATTTTTCAACGTAGCGGTTATGGCACAGAGCTCAGGCAAACTTTACGGTTCTTTAGATGGTTATAGGACGGATTATCATCATATCGGAGATAACCTAATTGTCAGAAACAGAACTGATCTTGGAATTTACATTGAAGGTGGAAGTTATTACAAGGTCTGTTCAATTGACAGATCTCAAGACGATAAGTTCAAATATGGTTATTGGGCGGTTGAACTGAACGATTCTCTTTTCCTGAACGGATTTAGACAGGATATGGGAGTGGGATATGTTTATGCTGAAAAAATTGAGGAAAATCTCTACTTCCTTGGAAGCTTGAAACTCAGAAATCAACAACAAAAAAAGAGGGGAGAAAACGATACCGAATACGAATTAAATCAACTGCTCTTTCCGAAAGAACAGGCTTTTGACAGGTGCTACTATAAGCTGAATCTGGAAACAGGACAACTAATGTATCTGAGAAGGTCCGATATGCTTGAATTGTTGAGCAGCTTCGGGGATTTGTTACAGCAGTATGCTTCAGAAAAATTTCCTGATCACAATCAAACAATCCAAAAATATCTAGAGGAGTTGAAGGTTAAAACTCGGCCATTTCAAAACAGATAATAGTAGCTTGATAATTAGCGCATAAACGCATCCGCTAATTTGCTCATCTGCTAATTCTCAACCCTAAGTTGATACTTGTGGCCTTCAATATCTGCACTTTCTACCCAGTCTTGGTAAACTAAACCAGTAGTCATTTACTCCAATAGCACCTCCTCATTCGTATCGATTAGAAGCCTATTAAGTTGTTTGTTCAAATACAAACTATGCTTTAAATGTCCGGAATTAATGTAATGATTAGAGGTTTTCTCACCATCAAAATCAGCTATAGTGAAATTAGAGGTTTCAGGATTTGAACAGTCTAAATGTTGGAACAATTCATCAAACTTGGCTTTAAGGTCAGTTTGTTTTTTTACATGCTTTGGAGACGGAATCAAGGAGAAATGAATGTTGATATTCTCCGTATCGCATCGAGCTTTCATCCGCAGTAATATGACTCTGGTTCTATCTACATCATCTCCAAGCGTGTTTCCCTTCATCATCCATGAAAGAACAGCATAGCCATTTTTAGCAGCCAAGTATGCACGAGATGCAAGCACGCTTTGGGTCAACAGCTGTTCGAACCAGTTAACATCTTCATGAAAGAGTGTAAAATGCTTGATGTAAAAATCATATGCTTGAATATGATTTTTGAAATTGGTTTGACCTATTTCTTTTTGATAGAATGGCGGAACTGTAGAAGAAAGCCAAGAAAAATCGCGAATGATAAATGTTTGAGGAATGTTTGCAGGGGCTTTTATATCTGCTCTCAAAACATCGTTACCTAAATAAAAGTTGACCAAAACAAGGTCAGGTTTTATCACGTCTAAATAGCGATTCAGAATATTTTCGTAATGCACAGGATTGCTACTTCCAACTCCGAAGTTGAGGATGTAATAATCGGATGCAGATTGATTTAGTAAATCAATAAATGAACTATCTATTGGGTTTGCGCAGCATCCTTCGGTATATGAATCGCCTAGTGCCAACACAATTTTTTTTGTGGCTCTTAAGGAGTCAAGAACCGAATCGTTAAAATCTACATAACTTCTATAGCCTTGTTGATTTAACATATACCCGGGCGGCAAACAATGACAACTTGTGTCGTAGCTTATAACCCCAAGACTATCCGATTTAAATCGATTTTCAGGAACAATTGTATCTACTGGAACAAATTTGTTAATCAGTACACCGGGCTCGTAACCATTCATTCGTAGAGCCAATTCGGTCAGGCCAACAACACCAACCAGTACTAGTAATGTTATCCGTAGTAGTCGCAAACAAGTAGTTTTATATCCGTAGGTTTAGATTTACTGTTCTACGCCTAACTGATACTTGTTACCTTCAATATCTGCACTTTCAATCCAGTCTTCGTAAACCACGCTTTCATCAATCACCACTGGGTTGCCAAGGTAGTCCAATCGTTTTCCAGGCCAAATGCAGGTTTTCCACAAGTAAGTGAAGAGGTTTTTCTGCTCCAAATTAGGATGAATGTGTGGGGCTATGTGCTCGGCATGATAAGCAGGTAACTGGCTCCAATGAAGGTCGGGTCGCTCATGGTGTACAGTATGAAACCCATTGTTGAAAGCCGAAAAATTGATGACTGGCCCCGTAAAATTCCGAGAGTGATTGTAGGGGTGATTCTCATCGCAACCATCGTGCTGCCAAAAGTTGGTTCCAACTATTCCCCATGCAGCATAAAAATGAGGGATGAAGATGAGCAGCAGTGCATATTCCCAATTGTAGAACAAGAGGCCGAATTTCATTCCTTGCACAATCACCATTTCCAACACATACTGATAGAACCATAGCGGCTTTTCTTTTAGCATGCGCTTGGCAAATATGTTTTCGTCATTCATAATGCCCAGAGCATGGTGGAAGAAGAACAAAAGCTGGTTAAGGAAATTCCACTTGTAACGCAACTTGGTTGTGCGAATGCGGTCCATCGCTTTCTGCGTATGCTGATGGTGGCTAAAGTTGTGCCCCGAAACATACGCACTTACAGAATGCCCGTAGGTAAATGAAAGCACAATCTGAAAGACCTTATTCATCCCTTTGATTTTGAAAATGGGATGATGGATGGTATTATGAACCGCTACAGCACAGAAGAAAGAGAGTAAAGCCAACAGAGCAATAATTGGAAGCCTCAAATACCATTCGGAAGGAAAATAAATCCAAGCTAGAACCGAGGAAGTGAAGTAAAGGGCAACAACTACTAAGGTCCGAATGTCTGCTGAGTACTTTAACATGGTTGCAAGTTAATGAATGACCATGACGTGATTTAGGTGCTTTATCTCCACCACCTGAGCGGATTCAGTAGCTTGATGCTGCTTTCTGGGTCAGAGCAAGGTCCGAAAGGCGACATCATCACCATGCTAATCTCGTTGGAGATGGTTACTTTTTTTACCGTTGGTCTTTTGAGGGTGCGTTTTATGGGAATTAGAAATGAGGGGATGGTCATACTGTACGAAGACAGTGATTTGCTGCGCGAAATTTTGTCACTTCCTTTTCTAATCCATGGATCCAACCATCGGGCCGTTGGATCCAACCATCGGGCCGTTGGATCCAACTATTGGGTCGGTTGCGCTCCGGTACGTCCCTGTTTGCTCAAAGGAAGTATCACTTGCCAGCTCTTACCTCATATGAAGAGAGCTTGCAACAAATTAACTTTAGAAAAAAAACATTACCAAATCAGTTGACCCCTACAGCAATAGCGTGCTAGTTGAGTAGGACGCGGTGCGTATCCATTCCGTTTTCGGTCTCTACACGAACGTGGTAAACACCTATGCTTACGTTCATATTAACTGAAGTTATGTTTGTGCTGAGGTTGAAAGAACCAACAATTCTTCCTGCCATATCAAGCACATCCACCTTTCCGTTCTCAGTATTTTCAGATAGAATGATGTTCAAGGTGTTTCCGTTGGATGTATAAACCCGTGTAGAGACGCGATTAATCGCGTCTCTACCGATACCAACAGCGGTCATTCCGAAATGCAATGCAAAGCGGTCTCCGATGTTGCCTGCTACTGAAGTAAATGCGTAGTTCGGCTCTACATTCAGGTCTTGAAAAATGTTCAGCATTCTATCTTCTAGATAAACGCTTTCGTTTGTGATGGTGATAGAAGTGGCGTTGAGTGTGTAATCTCCTGATGAAGGAAGTTTTACCCCAAGGTCAACAATTGGGTTGGTGGCAGTGCTGTACAATCCGTTGATGGTGAGCGAGTCTGCGCCAGTGGTGGTGTAGAGCTGCGGGATATTTGACGCCCACATCTTTTCGCTATCGTAGGCATCAAAGTCATCCAAAGCTTCGGTATTGAAATGAAGGATGGTTTCATCGCTAACTGTTCCGTTGCTCAGATTGAAGCGAACAATGCCTTCTTCAGCCTCCTGTTTGTAGATACTGGTCAGCGTGCCGTGGCTGCGCATGGCATTCGTAAAAGATACCGAACCATTACTGGTCTCGTCTGCGATTACACGCACCCAGAAAGCCTGCCCCGGAGCGATAATACCCGCGACATCGTTTCCAGTAAAGTTATTGCTTGTGCCAACGCCAGGGACCGACTCGTTGTAGGTGTCATAGGTCATCACATTGCCCAATGTATGAGTGCGGTACCAGATAGTGGTGCCCACATTGGACTTTACGGCATCGTCCCAATTTACGCTTGATGGATACGGATTGCTGACCAAGTTATAACCACGGTTTGCTTCGGTATTTCCTGTTCTTGTCAATCCAGCTGCACTCTGGCTGCCTGTGTTGAAGCTAGAACCATCGAGTGTGATACTTCCTGTTGCTCCCATTCTAGCCACATAGCCTTGAGTCGGGTTCAGCACGGTTGCGTCATTGGTTATCTGCGGATAGTTCTGACCCACTTCGCTCGCACTCCAAATCTTGTTGCCATTGGCAATGTCGTAGTTGGCTGCGGTTGCACCCACAACAGGACTTCCCACATAATAGAATACGCCAGTTGGTGCACCAGTCGCACCTGCTCCTGTCAGATATTGCTCCATTTGGAATGAACCCGCACCTGTGATGGTTCCATTGTCTATGAATGACCCGATGCCTGTTGCATCTGCTTTTACTAGGATGGTTCCTGCATTGGATGTTGCTCCGCTCACGGTCAATGCTTTTCCTGCATCAACCGTAAGTGTTGCTCCGCTGAGAATGGAAAGTGCGTTGCATATAGCAGGCGTAGGAGTGGCAAGCGTAACATGTGGTTGAAAAGGTGCACCGGAAGCAATCTCCACATCATCCAAAGCTGTTGGCACAGTTGCAAAGCTCCAATTTGTGGCATCATCCCAATCAGAAGAGGTTGTGCCAATCCATTCGTTTGGGCAGTTTTCTACCGTAACGGTTACGGCCTGTCTGTCGCTTTCGCACCCCGCTTCATAATAGCTGGTTACATAATACGTGGTGGTGGTTGTAAGGGCAGGTGTGGTAAACGTGGCCGTGGTAGCAATAGGAGACCCACCAGTAGAAACGTTATACCAACGGTATTTGAGTCCACCTGTGGCTGTAAGATCAGTAGTCGCATTGTAGCAGATAGTCACACCATCAGGTGCTTCAAATGAAGGAAAACTGCAGTCGGCATACAGTTTAAAATACACGGTACCGCCATTATCTGGATAGTAAGTGTCGCTGTACTTGAACCATACCAGCGTATCTGCTCCAGTGAAAAACACATCGTAAGTGTGCGTTGAAGCATTGTATGCATGCGGTGTAGGTGCCATGGTTCTTACATATTTGGGCCCGGCTACAAAGAAATTGAAGCCATAATCAACAACACTACCGTCATACCTATAGCGTGTGTCAATGGTAGAACTGTTGCCACCCGTCCAAGTTCCTTTCATCTCTAACTTGTAATCTACCCCTGCATAAATGGAATCCCAAGGAATGTTCCGATATTGTGTTGTGGTGAAACTGGTAGAATTGATGAGTGTCCAAGTCTGAGCCGTTACCTCTTGTTTTAGAACGAGACTCAAGACCACCAATAGAAAAATACGCACGAACATGATAAATTGAGTTTATGTGGTTTGAAATGACAAAGAACACAATTTTAGAGTTTGTTTTGCTACGTTCAATTACGTAATACCTGAGAGAAATTCGCTCATAATGGCTGTTGCAAAGGGCTAAATGCGTTTGCCCTGAGGCAATAGCGACTAAAGTCACAATCTGTTGCGCAGTAGTTGTTAATTATGCAAAAGCTAGTACTTCTAGAATGCGCACGGTTACAATACTTCTATTACAACTCCTGTTCTTCGGAAAGGTAGTTTTGGCAACGCCAGTGGCAGAACCAGATAGCGCCAAATACTTCTCAGGCTATATAATAGCCTTGGCATGGCCCAAGGCGTGGGCAAAGGAAGCAGGAGATGGTTACGACCGCTTGATGCGTGGACTCGGATTTAACGATGGCGGTTTTTACCGCGTAGGTCATGCCGCGTTGGTTCTTGTGAATGGTGCCGATAGCTCGTGTCATTATTTTGATTTCGGGCGGTATCATTCTCCCTTTGGAACGGGAAGAGTGCGCGATGCTAAATCAGACCATGAACTCGTAATCGGAACCAAATCTATTCCCAATGGAAAGCGAATTAGCAACTTAAATGAGATTCTGTGCGAGGTTCAATCCAATAGCAGTACGCATGCTTCTGGACCTTTGTATGCCAGCTATGTACGTATCGATTTTGCAAAAGCCTATGAAGTGGCTAAACAACTCCAACATCAAGGGGTCATTCCGTATGGCCCGTTTGAAAAACCCGGACTAAATTGCTCGCGATTTGTGAGAGAGGTGATATTGGCAGGAGACCCCAACTGGGCTCATGTCTTACGTTTAGAGGTGGTGCCAATGGTAACTCCATCGGTTCTGTATCCCGTTTCGGCTCTGTATCATTGGACAAAAGTTCCAGGCTGTTTAGATGAAGCGGCTGAGTTGCTCAAAGAACAGTTGAGTGCTTTGCCCGATTCGTTGTTTAGAAGCGTACTACCAGCGCCTGATTGTCCACTTCATGTTCCTACAGAGGCACAATGGCTAGCGGGCGAAGGTGCAGGTTCGTGGTACAATTTGATACAACAGGGAGAAGATTTTTTACTGACCCGATACACACGAACTGGAGAGCAACAATGCGCGGTTGTAATGCAACAGACAGCGGGCGAAGACTGGGATTCTTCTCAACCCTTCACCATCACCTACCCAAGTCATTGCGCAGAGGTTAATCTGTTGGTTGATAATAAGAAAGTCACGCTTAGACCAGTGGATTGGTGAGTTGCGAATTTGACGGATGCGGAGCTATTGTCCCTCGTCCCTCACTCTCGTCCTTATCAACCTTGCCAACTCCATCAACTTTATCAACTTTGCCAATCCATGATAAAAGCGAAGAAAGCAGCCATTTCAGTAGAAGTTCTCAAAAAGGCCTTCCGATTGATGTCAACCGCTAAGGCGATGACCGCGCTTTACGAAGCTAATTCGCGCGTGACAAATAAGTACGTTCATGCTACATCCAGAGGTCATGAGGCCATTCAGATTGCGCTTGGGTTGCAATTGAAGCCACAAGACTACGTTGCGCCTTACTATCGTGATGATTCTATTCTGCTTTCCATAGGCATGCAGCCCCATGAGTTGATGTTGCAACTGCTGGCTAAGCGCGATGATCCATTCTCGGGTGGAAGAACCTACTACAGTCATCCGAGTTTGAAGCGAGATAATATGCCCAAGATTCCGCACCAGAGTTCGGCAACAGGCATGCAAGCCATTCCAACCACTGGCATTGCCATGGGTATTCAGTATCGGGAGCTCATGAACATGGATGTTTTTGAAGATAAACCCGTTGTTGTTTGCTCCATTGGAGATGCAGCCATGACAGAAGGCGAAGTGGCCGAAGCCTTGCAAATGGCAGTACTCAAACAACTGCCAATCCTCTATTTAGTGCAAGACAACGAATGGGATATCTCGGCCAGTGCAGATGAGATTCGCGCCATGGATGCAAGTGAATACGGTAAAGGATTCAAAGGTCTTGAAGTGCAATCTATTAACGGTTCCGACTTTGCGGAGTCATTCACAACGATTGAAAGAGCAATCAACACCATTCGCACCGAGCGCAGACCCATCATGGTACATGCAAAGGTGCCATTACTTAATCACCATACATCGGGTGTGAGGATGGATTTTTACCGTTCGGATGAAGACCTATCGGAGCATCGCAAGCGCGACCCGTTCCCCATTCTTAGGAAGCAACTGTTGGATGCAGAAGTTTCGGAAGCAGAACTGCTGACCATCGAATCGGAGGCACAAGAAAATGTTCAGGCTGAATATGAAAAGGCTTTAACGTTTGAAGACCCACGGCCTGAGGATTTGTTTACGCATGTCTACGCACCAACACCCATAACGGAAGAAGTAGGAGAACGCATGCCAGCTGGAAAAGAGCCAACCGTAATGGTAGATAGCGCTCTTTTCGCCATTCGTGAGTTAATGGAAAAGCATCCTGAATGCCTGCTTTATGGTCAGGATGTGGGCAGAAGGCTAGGAGGGGTGTTTCGCGAAGCGGCAACGCTTGCCGAAAAGTTTGGCGATCATCGTGTGTTCAATACGCCTATTCAGGAAGCGTTTATTATTGGTAGCACGGTAGGTATGAGTGCGGCAGGTCTAAAACCAATTGTAGAAGTTCAGTTTGCCGATTACATCTGGCCAGGTTTGAATCAACTTTTCACCGAAGTTAGTCGTTCGTGCTATTTGAGCAACGGCAAATGGCCCGTAAGCTGCATTTTGCGCGTTCCCATTGGTGCCTATGGCAGTGGAGGTCCCTATCACTCATCGAGTGTAGAGAGTGTGCTTTGCAACATCAAAGGCATCAAGGTAGCATACCCATCAACGGGTGCCGACCTTAAAGGATTGATGAAAGCCGCTTACTACGACCCAAACCCAGTTGTAATGCTCGAACACAAGGGCTTGTATTGGAGCAAAATAAAAGGAACAGAAGAAGCGCGTACCATTGAGCCAAGCGAAGATTACGTTATACCTTTTGGTAAAGGCAGAGTGGTGCAAGAAGCCGATATTGAGTTTATTGATAAATCAGAATCGTGCTGCATTATCGCCTACGGAAGAGGCGTTTATTGGAGTCGCAACGCTGCAAAAGAATTTAAGGGACGGGTAGAGATAATCGACCTGCGAACGCTCCAACCGCTGGACACCGAACTCATTTACGCCACCGTCAAGAAGCACAGTCGTTGTTTGGTTGTGACCGAAGAACCTGTTTCGAACTCTTTTGCTCAGAGCATTGCAGCACGCATTTCAGATAATTGTTTCAAGTATCTGGATGCACCCGTGCGTGTGGTCGGTTCGGAAGATATGCCTGCCATTCCGCTCAATTCCATCCTCGAAGAAACAATGATTCCGAGTAAGGAACGGGTGGGAGAGGCGCTGAAGGCTTTGCTGGATTACTGATGCTATCTCGAAATGCTCAAGTAATTCTTTAGGAAGAAAATGCTACATATAGCTCGCGTCCATTGGCTCTTATTTTTGCCTCCGAATCTAAACACTCCCCCTATTAATTACGCTGACCCCAAAATGACGTTTATAGCTTTCCTGTAATCTCCTGTGACGGTTTTATCTCACAAATGGTCTCACAAGAATGCAAGACTATTTGTTGCGAATTGACATGTTGATTTGGTCGTAACTAGCTTTAAATCAAGTGCTTGATTCAGATTTATTACCCGAAAGAAATGTTGTAAACGCAAAAAAGCTCCACATTTCTGAGGAGCTTATGCGGTCCGGACGGGACTCGAACCCGCGACCCCCTGCGTGACAGGCAGGTATTCTAACCAACTGAACTACCGAACCAGTTTAGTGGGCTGCAAATGTAGATTAATTTGTCATACACAAAAGGACTTTGAGAAATTTATTTTGGCACAATCTGGTACTCAATTTTGTCGATGCCGTTTAGGCGCATTCCTGCCATATTCTGCATCACTTGAAAGTAATAGGTGCCAGCAGTTGCTAAATCAATTTCCTCTAAGTCAATAGTGAAGGTTTTCTTTCTCATTTCCACAGCTGGAAGGTCGTTGATACTAATAATTTTATCAATCATAACGATTCCGGCTGAAGGACTAATTACCTTCATTTTTAGGTGAAGTTTATCGAACTCATAGTTTTCATTCACCGAAAGTTTGAGTCTAAATGTTTTTGGAGCTGAATTCTGAATGGCAACGCGGAACAATGGTGTTTGGTCCGACTTCCATATTCCTGAAAGGAAGGTGTTTTTCCCCTCAGTATCGGCTGGTTTGAATTCGGGATTTCTAACTATACTCAACGAACCTTCAATTCCTTCAATTTCTTCTTTCGAACCATTATTAAGATGGATGATTGCTGTAACCCGCTCTCCTTCATCGAGAAAAAGCTGTTTGATGACACCATTGAAGCTTCCATCGACTGTTAGGTTATCGGTAAGCGTGTCGAGACCGATAATGTAACTTACTCGAAGGAAAACAGGGCCTTTGAAAGCCTGACTAGTGTTCAGAAAAAGTGTGACATCCACATAGCACTTCAATGTTGCGGGATACGAAGTTGTAACTGGTTCTGTCCTAGAAAGCTTGCTGAAATCGACAGCAAACGAGCTAATCGCTTGGAACAAAAGAGCAATCGTAATTAGAAATCTCATTAATACATTTTTTTACGTTTCAGGAGATAGGGGAGAAGCACTTGGTCAAATCCCTTTGCAATGTCTGCCTGTACGAGGTCTATACTGTATTGACCACATTTCAGTTTCAGATCATGCTCAAATTTGTGCATTGATTTTTTATACGCTTCCCGAACTTCAAGTGGATTGAGCTTCAACTCTTCCCCCGTTTCCATATCCACAAAACGATACGGACGATTTTCAAAATCGAAATCGAGTTCTTTCTTTTTGTCGGTCACATGAAAAAGAATGACCTCATGTTTGTTGTGCTTCAAATGTTGTAGTGCGTTCCAAAGGTCCTCCTGATTTTTCTCAGAATTCTCTATCATGTCACTAAAAAGGACAACCAGCGACCTACGTTTGAGTTTATCGGCAATTTCATGAAGCGCCTGAGCTCCAGAGCTTCGTTTGGTTCGGTCTTTTGCTAGTGGCTGAAGCAATTTCTCCAATTCGCTGAAAACGAGCTGAGAATGCGTGGTGGTTGATTTAGTGTCCGTGTGAACTTCAACATTATCAGCAAAAAGCGAAAGTCCGAAAGCATCTCTCTGTTTTTTGAGAAGGTGAACCAGCGAAGCCGCGGCATAAGTCGAGAAACCAATCTTGTTTACGTCTAAATGCGAATCGTTCTCCTTCAAAGGGAAATACATTGATGAAGACGTGTCTATTACAATTTGGCAGCGGAGGTTGGTTTCTTCCTCGTATCGTTTCACGAAAAGTTTCTCCGTTCGAGCGTAGAGTTTCCAATCGATGTGGCGGGTTGACTCGCCATTGTTGTAAAGTCGATGCTCGGCAAACTCCACAGAAAAACCATGGAACGGACTTTTGTGCAATCCCGTAATAAACCCTTCCACTACCTGTTTGGCGATGAATTCGAGCTTACTGAATCGCTTTACGCGTTGACTATGTAATGAAATGCTATTCATGGAAAAAGAACTGCCGTCCTGCTTCAAATATCGCAATTGCGTTGGAGCATAGGACGGCAGTCCGTTAATGTTATTGTTTTTGGACTACATCAAAGCGTCAAGTTTTGCTGCGAAAGCCTGTTTTGGAGCAGCACCTACTTGCTTATCCACAATTTCTCCGTTTTTGAAGAAAAGGATGGTTGGAATGTTTCTGATGCCGAATTTGGCTGCGGTTTCTGGGTTGTTGTCTACGTCAACTTTACCAACCACTGCTTTTCCTTCGTAATCGCCAGCCAATTCTTCAACGATTGGTCCAACCATTCTGCATGGTCCACACCAAACCGCCCAAAAATCCACCAAAACTGGCTTGTCTGAGTTCATTACTAGCTCCTCGAAATTTGCGTCTGTTAATTCTAATGCCATTGTATTTATTGTTTGTCTATTAATTCAATCAAGTGTTGTCAAAAATATAAAACCCGTGGTCAGTCGTTATCGTTTTCCCGACAATCATTTAAACGTGACTTCCAATCCAAGCTGATCGCGAATATCATAAATCAGTTGTTGTTCGGGTTTTACTCGCATTTTTTTCGAATGCATATCCACCCAAATTCCTTCCTTATTTATGACTCGCATATTCACCTTGCAACTGCCAGGGTGTTCATCTAGGAACGCTTTGAGTTCCGAAATGTTCTCAGGTTTCACCTCATCAAGCGGCATGGTGATGGTGATACTCGTGGTTTTCTTCTCCATCATGTCGTTTAGGAGTTCAATGCTGTTCAGTTTGAACTCCTTTTCTGGTGGCGCACCTTCGGCTCCGCCCCACCGTTTGTCCTTCCAAACACCACGGATGAAAAGGAAAAATTCCATGTCGAGGTATTGGCGAAACTTCGTGTAATCCTCACCAAACAGGCGAAATTCCATCGAACCTTCTTTGTCTTCAATCTCGAAAATTCCATACGGATTGTTCTGTTTCGACATGCGATGCTGAACAGCAGTTACCACCCCAGCAAACTTGTATTCGCCTGGATTTTTCTTGACTTCTTCCGATTCGATTAACCCGAGATGAATGTTGCAATAACGCTTCATTATCAGTTCAAAATCATCCAGCGGATGTCCTGAAATGTAAACGCCAACGACTTCCTTTTCCGCTTTTAATTCTTGAATGTTGCCCCACTTCTCACAAATTGGAATCTGAGGTTCTGGAAGTTTTACATCCGAAGCATCACCAAAAAGTGATACCTGCGAACTGTTTTCCGATTCTTGAAATCCAGCTCCAAATTTGATGGCGCTCTCTAGAAAAGTTCCCTTTCCTTCTTCCCGTTCGAAAAAATATTGTGCGCGGTGACTGTTCTCAAATGAATCGAAAGCACCTGAAAGCGCCAAGCTTTCCAATGCCTTTTTATTCGCTGCGCGAAGATCAATTCGCTTGGTTAGGTCAAAGATGGAATTGTATTTTCCATTGGATTTCCGCTCTTCAATTATGGCTTCAACCGCGCCTTCACCAACGCCTTTGATGGCGCCCAATCCGAAGCGGATTTCGCCTTTGTCATTTACAGCAAATTTGAACTGACTTTCATTTACGTCTGGTCCCAATACCGCCATTCCCATTCTGCGGCATTCGTCCATGAAAAACGTCACCTTTTTGATGTCGTTCATGTTGTGCGTCATCACCGAAGCCATGTATTCGGCTGGGTAATTCGCTTTCAGATAACCCGTTTGAAATGCTACGACTGAATAACACGTGGAGTGCGATTTATTGAACGCATATTCCGCGAATTCTTCCCAGTCACTCCAAATCTTCTCAGAAGTTTTCAGGTCGTGGCCATTCTTTTCGCAGCCTTCCAAAAATTGTGGTTTTAGCTTCGCTAGAAGGGCAAAAATCTTCTTACCCATCGCTTTTCGAAGCATATCCGCATCACCACGTGTAAAACCAGCTAGTTTCTGCGACAGGCGCATAACCTGCTCTTGATAAACGCAAATACCATAGGTTTCAGCCAGAAATTCCTCCATTTCTGGAAGGTCATACACAATTTCGGCCTCACCGTTTTTACGTGCAATGAAGTCAGGAATGTATTTTATCGGACCTGGACGATACAGCGCGTTCATCGCAATCAAATCCGCAAACTTGTCGGGTTTTAGCGCACGCAAATGCTTCTGCATTCCAGCCGATTCGAACTGGAATGTTCCGTTTGTATGTCCTTTCTGATAAAGTTTGTACGTTTTCTCGTCATCCAACGGAATGTCATCTGGGTCGATGTCAATTCCATGGCGATCCTTTACCAAAAGGATCGCATCGCGGATGATGGTCAGCGTTTTGAGCCCGAGGAAGTCCATCTTTAACATGCCCGAAGATTCGACCACGCTGTTGTCAAATTGCGTTACCGAAAGGTCAGAATCCTTGGCGGTTGTAACTGGAATATGATTGGTGATGTCATCAGGCGTGATGATGACACCACAGGCATGGATTCCCGTGTTTCTGATAGATCCTTCAAGAACCCGCGCTTCGTTTATCGTTCGTGAGATGTCGTCATTTCCCTCCGAATATTTTCGGAGTTGCATAGCCATTTCCACCTTATCGGCATCGCCCAATTTCGACTTTAACTCCTTCTCGTCCATGCCAAATATCTTGGCCAGACTGAGGTCGGGAATTAATTTGGCTATTCGGTCAGCTTCAAAAAGCGGAAGATTGAGTACACGCGCTGTATCACGGATGGCCGATTTACCACCCATGCTGCCATATGTGATGATTTGTGCCACCTGATTCTTGCCGTATTTGGCAACAACCCAATCAATGATTTTGCCGCGACCTTCATCGTCAAAATCGATATCAATATCGGGAAGTGACACACGATCTGGATTCAAGAAACGCTCAAAGAGTAGGTCGTATGCAATTGGATCCACGTTAGTAATCCGCGTACAATATGCCACCACAGAACCTGCTGCCGACCCACGACCTGGACCAACTGCCACGCCCATTTTTCGTGCTTCCGAAGTGAAATCCTGTACGATCAGGAAGTAGCCTGGATAACCGGAATTGGCAATGGTTTGGAGTTCAAAATCAATCCGTTCGGTGAGTTCTGGAGTGATTTCGCCATAACGTTCTTTGGCGCCCTCGTACGTGAGGTGTCGCAAGTAGGCATTTTCACCGCGCTTTCCTTTGTCCGCTTCATCCGCTGGGTCAAGAAACTCCTTAGGAATATCAAACACAGGAAGCAGCACATCCTGCTTCAGTCGGAACGGCTCAATCTTGTCAACGATTTCGGTGATTGTTTCGAAAGCTTCAGGCAAATCAGCAAAGATCTGCTTCATCTCATTCTGGCTCTTGAAATAGAACTGATTGTTCGGGAAAAGCCGCTTGATATAATCACGACCACGCGATTCTTCATCAATCTTCACGCCTTCCTTCAGGCAGCACAGAATGTCGTGGGCGCGCTGATCTTTCTGATTCAGATAGTAAACGTTATTGCTTGGGAAATAGCGTACATCATGCTTCCTGGCAAACTCAAGCAACACCTGATTGACACGTTTTTCACCTTCCAAACCGTGGTTGATGAGCTCCACGTAAAAGTCATCTCCAAAATTTTCCTTGTACCATAGAAACGCTTCTTCCGCTTGCTTTTCACCCACATTAAGGATGAGATTCGGGACTTCTCCGCCACCGCCACCAGTTGTAACGATCAGGTCGCCTTTATATTTAAGAAGCAATTCCTTATCAATACGCGGCACGTAGTAAAAACCATCTGCATACGAGATGGAACTCAGCTTCGCAAGGTTGTGGTAGCCTTTTTTATTCTTGGCAAGAAGTACTGTTTGCGCTCCGTTGTTCTGTCGCGTTCGATCTTTGTGATTATCGGTTACATAAAACTCACAACCAACAATTCCTTTGATTGGTTTTTTTGGTGAGCCTTGAACTTCGCCAGATTCAATTTTGGCGTTGTGATCGGCAATTCCAGCGTTAGCATATTCAATTTCATTCACAAAATGAAACGTGCCGAACATGTTGGCATGGTCGGTAAGGGCAACGGCTGGCATGCCATCTTCCACCGCACGGTTCACCATATTCTTAATACGGATGGTAGCCTGCAACACGCTGAACTGCGAATGACAATGCAGGTGGACGAAATCGTGCGTGATTTCCACTTTTGGAGCAGCCGTTTCCGTCTTTTTGAAAGCAGCTTTTTTAGAAGCAGCCACCTGATCACCAACGTCAATATCCTCTGCTTTGAAAGGAGTAGGATTGATTGTCTGAAACGTTTTGAATTCATCAGCGGTCAATCCCGTTTTTGCCAACGGAATGACCTGAATTCGAATCAGTTCGAGGAAACAACGAGAAGTTGCAGCAACGTCAGCTGCCGCGTTGTGCGCTTCGTCAAATTCTTCACCAAAAAGTTTGACGTGTAGCTCGGTCAGTTTTGGCCATTTGAACTGTCCGCCACGACCACCTGGAATGGCGCAGAACTCTGTCGATTCGTTTTTGGTATCAAGGGAAGGAATCGATGTAATTGGCTCAAAATCGCCAACTCGCATGTATTCGGCACCCATAATATTGATGTCGAATTCGATATTGTGACCAGCAACAATCTTGGTCTTGCCAAGTACTTCTGTAAATCTGTCTAATGCTTCTTGAAGCGGAATTCCTTCTTCCAGCGCCTTCTTCGTGGAAATGCCGTGAATCTTCTCCGAATTGAAGGGAATATCGAAGCCATCGGGCTTGACAATGAAATTATCGGCTTCAATAAGCGAACCGTCTGCTGCATGCAACTGCCACGCCAACTGTACCAGCCTCGGCCAGTTATCAGCGTCAGTTATGGGGGCATTGTAATCCTTCGGTAGACCAGTGGTCTCCGTGTCGTAAATCAGATACATGAACGGTTTGGCTTAGCAGTAAGACAGCCCGAAGTTAGGTTTTTGGGCGGCCGATTTTCCTAATGTTGATAACTGCGGATTAGTTATTCGGTTAGCAGTTACTGGGAAATTAAGCACAAAAGCCACAATGTCTGATGACGAATCAGTCAGTTGTAATCATATCTATCGCCAAGGCGAATAAAGCTGCAGAGAAAATGAGATATGCGAGTACCATGGCCTTGCGTTTGATGAATAAACGGCAGAGGATTGATGGTTATTGTTCAGTTTTGATTTTTTAACGAATTGATTACAAACCTTAAAACCTAAAATAAAAACTCGGCTTCACAATGAATTGCAGCGCATTTGAATTGTCCATGTAATTAATGCGCCACGTGAAATCAATCCGCGCAATTTTGAGGATATTCTCAATTCCAAAACCTACTTCAGCATAAGGATAGCCCATATTCAGTTGCGTGGTTTTTGGAAGAAGGTATTCACCATTTTGGTTTTGGTCTGAAAGCCAACCAGAATAGATTTTTCCGAACACGAATTCGCGCAATTTTAGCTTTCGAACCCCTGGAATTTTATTGAAAAGCAGACCTTCGAAATGATGTTCCAAGTGCAGCGAAACGTAGCGGTCGCTGATGAATTCGATGTAGTTCATGAGATTGAATGAATGGTCATCATTCAACAATAGTGGATTGGCGTTGGGCGTATGGAGCAGCGGAAACGGTACATTTCCGTTAATGATTCCTCCTTCGCCTAGAATGTTTAGGTAGCCCCATTTATTGGCGCGTAACTGATATTCCAGCTTCAGTTTGTAATGTTGATAATCGAACTGTGCGCCCCAAAGTCCTTTGAAACCCGTGAGTACTTCCACCGAAATGGCTGGGTACTTGGCGAAAAACAGCCGCTTGCCATCCGACCCAAACGTGGCGTACATGTCGGTTTCGCCCCACGCAAAGCGGAAATTGAACCGCAATCCTGCCGAAAGGATGTTCGCCAGATTGCTAGTATCGATTCCTTCCTTTGATTGAAACGGAAGACTCAATGGCTCAATCCGATCTCGGAAAGCGGTGACTCGCGAAGCAAATCCAGTAAACCATTGACGTTCCACAAAACCTTCGTAGGATTCAATCAATGTACGTTTTTGAGTTCCACTCAGCATAGTGAAAGAGGTCAGGATATGATCTAGCGGAATCACGTTTTGACTTCGTCCTTGTTGAAAAAGGTCGTTGCGATAATTGGCGCCCAACACCATTTTCTTGCTTCCTTTTCGGAGGAAGGTCAGTTGTGCGTTCGCGCCACCTTTCCAGCGTTTATCGCGAAATCCGTAGGCGGCATATCCGCCCAGTTCTAGGTGTTTGCTGAATGTCTCATTAGTTCTTACACCGAGCCGAACGCGGCTTCCTTCAATTTTATTCCAACTGTAAATAGACCAGATGTCACCAAGATCCACAGGACCCGTTGCCACCCAACCTTCAGCCAACAAACGGATTGTGGCGAGAATCAACTTCCACTTCGGATCGCTGTTCATTCGGTCCACCATCGTCACCAATTTCTTCTCTTCGAGCGAGAAGGTATCCCGTCTCACGTCTTCCCAAAATTCTTCACTTCGGTTGTACGCGCTATCCTGTACAACTACGGGGTCAACGATGGAATAGAACTGTTTTTCGCGTGGTTCATTCAATCTGATATTTCGGACTTCGGTGGTTTTTCTGCCATAGAAACCCGTCATGTCTTTGGAGTTTTCAATCACCGTAAAATCGCCCAAAACCTGACTTTTTGTGAGAAACCATTGCTTGTTTTGCTCAAACGTGTAGTTCTGACGAATCCAATAATTCCTAACAAAATTGACGTTGGCCTCGATGCTGAATTCGACATCGACCTGCACCACGGCATAACTCACAGTATCGATGTACATCTCGCCCGTAAACGCCACATCGCTTTTGCCTTTCGGTTTGAAATAAATGTGATGACAATTGAAATTTTCGATGCGATGAATGCCCGAATCAAGCACGAAATTGTAGTTGCGCTTGTAGTAATCGTTAATAGGACTCGGAAAACTCTTATCCAAAATCACCACGTAATTGTCGTAAATGTTCGGGTCGATGTACATGTCCTGCACAAACTCCATGATGCGTGGCGCTTTGAAAAACTTGAACGTGCGCTCGCCCTTAATGACCTTTTTCGTTGAACGTGGATTCTTTCGGTAGAAGTGTTCCTCGTTACTTTCCGTGAGGAGAATGGGTAGGTAATTCACGCCATTTTCAGTCGTATCGGTATTGTCCCAGATGTAATCAAACGGCCTCAGAAGCATATTTTTCTTCGCCTTTTCGGTGAAGTTGTTGAGGTCGAAGCGCACGCGATGGTAGGTTTCATATTCGTAAGCGTCCAATCGTTCGGGGGTGTTCAGCGGTTTGTTCTCAATCACCTTTCGAAGGATTCTGAAAGCAGGATTCTCACCAGGCCTGACTTTCACTTCGCTCAATTCAAACGAACTCGGCTCAAGTAAAATGTCAATCTCCTCAATCACACCATTTACCACAGGAAGCGTCTGTTTGCGATAACCAATCAGCGATACCTCAAGCGAATCAAATTTTCGTCTCGTTTCCAATTCAAAATTGCCAAGCGAATCAGTAACCGTACCCACGCTGCTACCCTGAAAGACAACATTAACGAAGGGCAGTTTTTGACTCGTTGATGCATCCGAAACAGAGCCGAAGACCTGTGTTTTCTGTGCGGAAACGCTCGAAGAAAAAAGGAGTAAGGCTAGAAGGAAAAATGACTGATTGATTCTATGCAGAACAATGGCTATAAAAGGGTTTGAACTCAATTCCGCATATTTGCCGCAAGTTAGAAAACACGCACGATAGCAACCATTTTGAGTAAGGTTCTCGGTCCAAAAAGCTACTTCGATTTTACTGCTCCAACCATTATTGGGGCAGACATTCGCACGTGGTTCCGATTTCTTTGGCGCTACGGTGGCGATATTGATTGGCGGTTTTGGCCGCGGATTTTTGTGCTCACTTTCCCGATTCTATTCTACACGCCAATTGTTTGGTGGGAACGATTTCGGTTTGGTCGGAAGATTCGCGAAACGAAGGTGAAAGCCCCGATTTTCATCATCGGGCATCAGCGGAGCGGAACTACATATTTGAATTACTTGATGTGTCGGGACGAACAGTTCGGTTACCTGACCGTGAAGGAAAGTTTTATGCCTTGGATTTATCTAACGGCAAAACGGCATCTGGAATGGATGCTTGGTCGCGCGATTCCTGAGAAGCGTCCGATGGACAATCTCAAACTGGGGCTCGATTTACCAACGGAGCCTGAATACGCACTCGGAAACATGACCGTTTCTACTATGCTAGCGGGATACATGATTCCGAAGCGACTTTATTCGGTGTTCCGAAAAACCGTGTTGTTTGACGATGCCTGCGACAAGGAGGAATGGAAGCATGCATTGAGGTATTTCATGCAGAAACTCACTCTCAAAAACGATGGTAAGCAACTCATAATAAAAGCACCTGAAAATTTGGGACGAGTGAAGGAAATTTTGGAGATTTTTCCTGATGCCAAGTTCATTCATATTCACCGAGACCCATATCGTGTGTATTTCTCCACCGAACGATTGTACGGAATTACGCTTCCGCTCGTGGCTATGCAGTATTGTTCAGAGGATGTGGTCAAAGATTTTATCATGCGTTCTTATCGCGAGATGTTCGACCGTTATTTTGAAGCAAAAAGGCTGATTCCTAAGGGAAATCTTACCGAGGTGCGATACGATGATTTGATTGGTTGTGAACTGTCGGAGTTGGAAAGAGTGTACAATGAGCTTAGTTTAGAAGGTTTTGAAGCGGCCAAACCTTTCATCAAACAAGAGGTGAAGACGTACGAGAATTATCAGACGAACACGTACAATTATCCGCCTGAAAGGATGGCGGAGATTTATTCGGCTTGGGAATCGGTGTTTGACGAGTTGGGCTACGCTGAAAATTGAATTGCGATTGAATTTTTAACCACAGAGAACACAAAGGAGGCACAAAGGACACAGAGAAAATTGGAAGAATGCCCACGAATTCCCCCTACTTGGAGGGGTTGGGGTGGGTTTCTGTGATTAATTGGCTATGACGCGCTTAAATCGGCAACATGCGGAAAGAGGCTTCCATTCTGTCGATTTCATCATCGCTCAAAACCTCATCAAAATACGCCCATACGAATTTCAATTTCCCGTTGTTTTTGGAAACCACAACGTTAAATCCAGGAGGACTTGGAACGGGAGGATAATGGAATGTGTTCATAACCTCAGCACCCAGAAAGTCATTCAACTTTATCTTATCAGTTCCCAAATCGGAGAAACCAAAGCTTGACATTTTGCCATTAGAAGCAAGGTCAACCATGGCTTCATAAACAGGCATCGGCATCAGGCGAAGCGAATTTAAAAGGTCGGTATACCGTTTTGTGATTCGGTTTTTAATCTGCGCTTTTAGCTGTTGGTTGATGGAAGAAACTGCGGTTTCGGTTTCGTTTAATTCTTCTGTCTTTAATCGAAAAAACAAGAACGAAAGCTGATTGGAAACCAAATGCCCAGCGGTGCCTTTTTTGCGTTGGTCATTGGGAACAGAAAACCACAGATAAGGCGGGTTTTCATTCCTTTTTTGAAGCGTTTGCTTGACAATTTGAGCGGTTGCTGAAATGTATAATGCGCTCTGTCCGATTCTGGAGCCCGCTTTCCAAGCGTTCTGCTCAATCTGTTTTGTTTCCGCTTCCGAGAATTCAATCACTTTGAATCTCGGAGCTGATTTTGGCTTCAGATTCTTGTCAACCAACGTTCCGAGTTTCCCACTGCTTCTGCTTAGCATGTAAACAGTCATGTACGAGAAATTGGCAAGCGTTCGCCAAAAATTAGGTTTTTCTGATTCGGGAAAAAGCGGAAACGTTTTAGAATCATCAGCTAACGCATGCAAGAAATTTACCATTCCTTGATGGTCGAACAGCACATGGTGCATGGAAATGACCACGTGTTTGGTGTGGTCTTCTAATTCACATAGGTCTATGAAAACGAGGCCGTTTTCGTTGTCGACTTTTCGGTTTAGAACGGATGATTCAAAATCGTCTTTCGCCACACCAGTTTGGGTTATGACATTTTTCCTTTCTCTTTTTTCCTTTTTCCAAACAGGAAGCAACGGCCAACGGTGAACTACTTTCAGTTCAGAAACGCTTTGGAACGTCCGATTTTGACATAAATGTTCTGCAATGGAATTCAGATCAGCACTCGATTCTAACTCCAAATGAATCCTTGAGACATTCCCCACTAGACCATTCCGCAGCATTTTGCGGTCGAGTAGGAGGTGGAAGTAATCCGAACCAGAAAGCGGTTGGCGCTTCATTACGCTTGATTCGAAATGGCACAATTCACCAACGAATCCAACGACTTCAGGTTATCGCCCGTTAATTGGTCGGCAGGAATCTCAATTCCAAATTCTTCCTCAATGTACATAACCAATTCAACCACCGTCATGGAGTCAATTCCGAGTTCGGCAAAGGCCATGGAAGCCTCCAGTTTTACGCCTTTGGCGAGAAACCGTTTGGTGAGATAGTCTGAAACTTGCGCTTCTATAGTGTCACGAGAAACCATGTGGGCAAATGTAGCCGATGTTATTCCGAGTAGAGCATTCGCAGCATTCCACGAAGCGCAACCGTTGGTTTTCCTGAGACAAAATACTGGAGATAAACCGAACGAAAACGGTAGAGCAATGCCCCATTTCCTATTAATGCAATTCGCCTGTTGATGCGGTTCTTCCGCTTCTCTTTTTCGGAGATTGGCCCAAAGAAACTATGGAAAGGAGCAAAGCCGATTTGTTCGGTTCCGTGCTCAGCTTTTGCTTTCAAGGCCTGACTCATTTCGGTGAAGAAGGCAATTTGTTCATCCAAATACAGATGGTAATCTTCCTTCTTAGGACGAGTCATCAATCCAACTGCACTTTCAATAAATAGTCGCTTTTGGGCAAGGTCGCAGAATGCAAAATGGTTCTCTGATTCCGTTCGTTCTGCCCATTTTCTGAATTCAGATTGAAGTTCTCGGTTGAGGATTGAAAGTAGTTCTACCTTCTTTGAGTACATCTTGATAAATTCAAAATCCTCAAGAAATCCACAGAGAAATGGATGCGAATACACGCGCCAATAATAGATAGTGTCCCAAAGGAATTTGGCTGCCGCCACCTGCGTATTTCCAAAGGTGTGATAGCCATCAATGAAATAACTCAACTGATCTGGAAAGCGGACATTCAAAACCTCATGGTTCAGTAAATCGACCTTTTCTGTTGTCAATTCTCCTTGAAAATCGGCAAGAATAAGGTTGGAGGTATACGTGTTTGTGAGGGCAATCATATCCGAACCGGGACTGTAGAACGGATCTGGAAAGATTCCAGCTTCTCCCACGCAGCTCCATCTTTTTTCAGAAAATAGTTGAGATGAACCGTAGCTGTAGCTCTTGATCTTTCGGAAATCAATCAGTTCTTTTCCGTGCAGATGTTTGGCAAGAATTGGCTCGTGTTCTTGTAGCCATGCGAAGCTTGTTTCGTACGAACGCGAATAGGTTGCAAAATCGTGAATATCGTTCTGGGTCACAATTCCAATGCTCGTATTTCCTGAGGCAAGCGGAATCAGCCACACCCAATAACCGTGTCCCATCAAATGATTGGTGGAGTAGTAGCGGTCTTCGATGTTCCGTTGGTGCCATTCAACATTGGAGGTTGGCACAAGGTCATTCACAGATACTTTTCCTTCCATCCGAAACCACACCGAACTTGCCGAATGCGGACTATCCTTCTTTAACCCGAATTTGGTCTGTAAGTACCGCCTTCTTCCCATGGCATCCACCACCCAATTGGCAGCAATGGTCTCCGTGTTTGAGTTTAAGGAATACGACACCGAGTGCTTTCCTCCGTTCTCCGAAAATTCAATGGTATCAAGCGAAGCGCCTTCGAGCAGATTCACACCTGCATCTTGCACCATCTGGCGGAGGTCGGTTTCAAACGTTCCTCTGTCTAACTGGTATGATGGTACAGGCGAATACATGCTAGGCCCGAGTTCGGGACGGTCTTCTAAAGGCAGTTTTCCACTTCCGTAGAAGTAGCGAAGTCCGAGTTTTGGCAACTGTTCTTTTTCGAGATACGTTTTCAGTCCTAAAACATTGCTGAAGTAATGCGCACCGATTTCCACACTCGATTCGCCCACTTTATGGGCTGCATCGGGTAGGGGACGAGTGGTTTTTTCCAGGACAGTTATCTCAAGGTTAGATTCCAAACCCTTGAGTTGCAAGGCGAGTGTAAGCCCCGCCAAACCGCCACCGCAGATTACAACGTGAAAAGATGTTTGCTCGGTTTTCATTCGGCCGCAGGCGTAAATTTTTCTTCAATAAGATTGCTGACAATTTTGGCCGAAAGTAAGCAGAGCGGAATCCCAGGACCGGGATGAGCCGTTCCGCCACAGAAGAACAGGTTTTCCAGTTTAGAGGAAAAGTTCGGATGCCGCAGAAAAGCGGAGAACATACTATTGGAACTATTTCCGAATACCGCACCAAAAGCTGCACCTGATTCAGTAGTCACTTTTGGAGGATCGAGCACTTCTTCAAAAACGATGTGCGGTTCAATATCGGTTTTTAGAATCCCATTCAATTTATTGATGACGCGCTTGCGTGATTGCGAAACCAATTCATCCCAATTCTGTCCTGTATCATGCGGAACAGAAATGAGTGCCGCCCAATTTTCATGTCCATCTGGCGCATCAGCTGCATTCATCTTACTACTGCTGGTGAGGTGAATGGTTGGGTCTTCATACAGCGTTCCAGTCCCGAAAAGATGCTCGTATTCCTTTTGGGAATCGTTGGTCAAGAACATATTATGCAACCCAAGTTGCGGAAAGGTGCAATCCATTCCCCAATAAAAAACAATGACCGAACTCGACCTCGGTTGTTCGATGAAGCGCTTAGGAGCAGCCAACGTTGGGAGCAGATGTTTATAGGTGTTGTAAACATCTGCATTGCTCACAATTAGGTCAAAATTCTCCTTTCTGTCTTCGGTTCTGATAGCCGTTGCGCGGTTTCCTTCGGTGATGATTTCGTTTACCGAAGCATGGAAACGGAACGTAACGCCAATCTCCTCTGCAAGTGCTTGAAGCGCGCTGATAATGCTGCGGATTCCACCTTCAGAAAAGTAAGTTCCAAGGGTGATTTCGTAATGCGCAATCACATTGAGTGTAGCTGGAGCCAAGTACGGATTGGAGCCGTTGTAACTGGCGTATCGGTTAAAAATGTCAACCACCTTCTGGTCTGCGAACTGTTTGGAATTGGCCGCATCCATCGACCGGAAGACATCCACTTTCCCAAAGTTGAGAATGCCGCGAAGCGTACTCCAATTCAAGTAATTCTTGATTTTATGTAGCGAGCGCTGAAGGAAAACCTCATCCGTTAGGAAATGCTTGGTTTCTGACTGTTTCAGAAAGTCGAGAACGGATGAAGCCGATGCGTTGGTGTTCGCTTCCACGTCAGCAGCAAGCTGCTGTGGGTCTTTGGATGAACGAACCTTCGTTCCATCTTCAAAGAAATAGTGGAAGATGGGATCGACAGCTTTGTAGTTCCAATAATCGGATGAGCGTTTTCCGCAGAGAGTGAACAGTTCCTCCACATACTCGGGTTTGGTGAGCACGGTTGGGCCTTTGTCGAAGCGAAAACCAGCTGCATTCAATTCGCTCATCTTACCTCCTGCCGATGCATTTTTTTCAAATACCGTTACGGCAAATCCCTGACGCTGCAAGCGAATGGCGGCTGCCAGTCCGGCAATGCCCGAACCAATTACTGCACATGTCTTTGCCTGTTTCACAGGTGCAATAATCGGAAGAAGCGGGCGAAGTTCGATTCAGCCTAATCCAGTTTGTTAAATATGCTCGAAATTAAAGGCCAGTATGATTTGTACAACATTCTATTATGCCCCACTAGGAACAGGTCAAACCTACTCAACCAAACTAAGGACTCTTTGATTTATGAACTATAAACCGGTATTTTACCCTTAACTCAATGACATTGCTCTACGGGACGACATACCGCAAGAATGGGTGCGACCCGCAATCATGGGCGTGCCTCAAATGTGAGTACAATCTAACATTAGCCAAGGTTTTCTGGCATCCCAACCTGAACGGACGGGTAGTTTATTAATCAGTGCCACCCTGAATAAACGGGATACACCCGTGTTCCATTACGAAGTATTCTTCTATTTGCTTAGCTGCTAATTGGCTAATCATCTAATTAGCTATTTAGAACCATTCTAAATTATATTCGTGTCATTATTCATCATAACCCCTATTCCCTTTCTATTAAATTTGCCGCGATTTTAAGGACGAGAAATCCGAACAAAATATGTCAAAAGACATCAAGATCAAGAAAGGCCTGAACATTCCGTTGAAAGGAGAGGCCGATAAAGTACTAGGAACTGCAGAAAGGTCAGACGCCTTTGTGGTTAAACCTACCGACTTCAAGAACTTCACTCCAAAACTTCTTGTAAAAGAAGGACAGGAGGTGCTTGCAGGTTCGCCATTGTTCTTCAATAAAGAGTATCCAGACGTAAAAGTTGGTTCTCCAGTGAGTGGGAAAGTGGTGGAGGTGACTCGCGGTGCAAAACGTAAAATCCTTGGTATCAAGATTCTTGCCGACAAGGAAACGCGCTATGCAGCCTTTGCTCCAGCCAATGCGGCATCTATGAGTGGTGAGGACGTGAAGAAGCGTTTGCTTGACCAATGCCTTTGGGCATACATCAAAAGACGTCCGTACGGAACCGTTGCCCGACCAACAGATAAACCGTTGGCTATCTACGTTTCTGCGTTTGATACAGCTCCGTTGGCTGGCGATTGCGATTACATCCTACACGGCAAGGACAAAGAATTTCAGGCAGGATTAGATGCGTTGAAGCAATTGACAGATGGTAAGGTTCATTTGAATCTTCACCGTGAGTTGAATACCGATGCCGTTTTTAAAGACGCTAAAGGCGTTCAAATAAATTGGGTAAGTGGTCCGCATCCAGCAGGAAACGTAGGCGTTCAGATTCATCACATCCAACCTTTAAATAAAGGGGAAGTTGTGTTTACAGTCGCTGCCCAAGATGTTGCATTGATTGGAAGCGCATTCCTCACAGGAAAATACGATGCTTCGCGATTGGTTGCAGTTGGAGGTTCTTCGGTGAAATCGCCTAAGTATTACAAGACTATTCAGGGAGCTTCCATTTCAACACTAGTTACTGGCAATGTGGAAGGAGACAACAACCGCATCATCAGTGGAAACGTGCTTACAGGTACGAAAGTGGCTGCTGACGGTTACATCGGTTTCTTCAGCAAAGAAGTGAATGTGATTCCAGAAGGCGATCATGCCAAATTCTTCCTTTCAGATGGTTGGGCTGGTGCAGGGCTTGCCAAGCATTCTGCTTCAAGAAGCTATTTCTCTTGGTTAATGCCAAGCAAGAAGTATGACCTTGATACCAACACAAACGGAGAAAAACGTGCGTTGGTCGTAACTGGCGAATACGAAAGTGTATTTCCAATGGATATCTACCCACAGCATTTGGTAAAAGCCATTATGATTGGTGATATTGAATTGATGGAAAACCTTGGCATCTACGAAGTGGATGAGGAGGATTTTGCATTGTGTGAGTACGTCTGCACTTCTAAAACATCTGTTCAGCAGGTGGTAAAAGAAGGATTGGCGCTCATTGAAAAAGAATGTGGTTAAACGAAAAGGCACGATGAAGTTTTTACACACAGCCTTCCAGAACATGAAAAAGCCCTTTGAAAAAGGGGGCAAGTTTGAGAAGTACAATAAGGTTATTCATGGCATTGATGCCTTCGAAACATTGATGTTTACTCCAGATGAGGTGACTCATTCTGGATCTCACATCCGTGATGGTATCGATTTGAAGCGTACCATGTCAATCGTAATCTTGGCAATGATTCCGTGTCTATTGTTCGGAATGTACAACGCAGGGTATCAACATTTTCGAGCATTGGGTGATGCAGCCTTGGCTGCCGCATCTTTTTGGGATATGTTCCAAATTGGATTGATAAAAGTCCTTCCGCTTGTGGTTGTATCCTATGGTGTGGGTCTTGGAATTGAGTTCGCTTTCGCCATGTTAAAAGGGCATTCGATTGAAGAAGGGTACTTGGTAACAGGTATGCTTATTCCGTTGATTGTTCCTATTGATATTCCATTGTGGATGTTGGCCGTAGCAGTTGCATTTGCCGTTGTATTCGGTAAAGAAGTTTTCGGTGGAACAGGCATGAATATCCTGAATGTGGCCTTAACGGCTAGAGCGTTCCTCTTCTTTGCTTATCCAACATTTATGTCTGGCGACAAGATTTGGGTACACGAAGGAATGACAAACGATGCCATTTCTGGAGCGACCATCCTAGGTGATCTTGCTGCTATGAAAGGTGGTTTGGAAACACTTCGTTTTTCAGCTCAAGAAATGTTCATTGGATTGATTCCAGGATCAGTAGGTGAAACTTCAACATTAGCAGTTCTGATAGGAGCGGGCATTCTGCTTCTTACAGGAATTGCAAGCTGGAGAATTATGCTTTCTGCTGTAATTGGTGGTGGAGCAATGGGATTGATATTCAATTTTTTCGGAGCGAATGGATTGATGGAGTTTCCTTGGTGGCAACACATGCTAGTGGGTGGTTTTGCCTTCGGAGTTGTGTTTATGGCTACAGATCCAGTAACTGCTGCACAGACAAACAAAGGAAAATGGATTTACGGATTTTTGATTGGCTTCATGGCTATCATGATTCGTGTATTCAATCCAGCATATCCAGAAGGAATCATGTTGGCAATACTCTTCATGAACGTTATGGCTCCGCTCATCGACCATTATGTGGTAGAAGGCAATATCAAGAAGAGATTGAAACGCTCTACAGTTAAAACCGCTTGATTTTAAAAGATGGCTCTCGATATTAATAGCAATAAATACACATTCGGCTTTTCTGCTGTTTTGGTAGTGGTGGTTGCAGTCCTTTTGACTGTGACGTCTGAAAGTCTGAAGCCGATGCAGAACGCGAACGTTACCCGTGAAAAGATGCAGAACATCCTTTCATCGGTGGGGGTGAAGGTTACTCCTGAAGAAGCGGAAGCCAAATATGGCGAGTTGGTGAAGGAAACTGTTGTGCTTGATTTTGAAGGAAATGTGAAGGCCGAACCGAAGTATGAGGCTTTCGATATTGACGTTCTTGGTCAGTACAAGGATAAGGCAAAGGCAGATGGAGATAAGGAATTCCCGCTGTTTATCTGCGAGAAAGATGGTAGGAAATCGTATATCGTGCCTATGGTAGGTACTGGATTGTGGGGACCAATATGGGGCTATATGGCCATTGCCAATGATGGAAAGACAGTTGAAGGCGTTTCGTTTGACCACAAGAGTGAGACACCTGGACTTGGTGCTGAGATAAACCAGTCTTGGTTTCAATCTCCGTTTGTTGGAAAGACGATTTTTGACGAGGCGGGTGAATTTGCCCCGATAAAAGCAGTGAAAGGCGGTGCCGCAGATGACGACCCTCATGGTGTAGATGCCATTTCGGGTGGTACCATAACCAGCAACGGGCTGAGTGCCATGATTGAGAACACTTTGAAAATCTACACATCTTATTTGAAAGGGGTTCAGACACCACTTGTTTCAGAAATGATTGAACTTCCAGTCGATTCGTTGGCTACGGATAGCCTCAAAGTAGATTCGTTGAACGTTCAAGTGAAGCCATAAAAGCATAACAGATGAGCACAGCAGTATCAGAACCAACAGCAAAGGCCAAAGCGCCATCGGAGCCCATGTTCTCAAAGAAGACCATGAAGCTTATTTCCGATCCGTTCAATGACACTAACCCTATTACCGTTCAGGTATTGGGAATCTGTTCGGCATTGGCAATTACGGTACAAGTGAAACAGGCCATTGTAATGGCTCTTTCGGTAACGGTGGTAACAGCAGCATCCAATCTTGTACTTTCCCTTATTCGAAATTACGTTCCGAACCGTATCCGGATCATCGTGCAATTGGTGATTGTGGCCGCCTTGGTTATTCTAGTGGATCAGACCTTGAAAGCGTTTGTTTATGATGTAAGTAAGGCACTTTCGGTATTCGTAGGGTTGATTATTACCAACTGTATCGTAATGGGAAGAATTGAGGCATTCGCTCTTGCCAACAAGCCATGGCCATCATTTGTGGATGGAATTGGAAACGGATTGGGTTATGGTGCCATTTTAGTGGCGGTTGCCGTAGTGCGAGAACTTTTAGGTTCTGGGAAGCTTTTGGGTTTTCAAATCATACCAGATGCGGTGTATGCTGCTGGTTATGTGAACAATGGCTTGATGATTCTACCTCCAATGGCACTGATTACCGTTGGATGCATTATCTGGATACAAAGAAGTAGGAATACCAAACTCATCGAAGCTAAATAATCTCCAATCATGGAATACGTTAATACATTCATCAAGGCGATTTTTATTGAGAACATGATTTTCGCCTATTTCTTGGGCATGTGTTCATACTTGGCCGTTTCAAAAACGGTGAAGACCGCAGTAGGTCTTGGTTTAGCGGTGATTTTCGTTTTGGGATTCACTGTGCCAATCAACTACCTATTGGAAAACTATCTTATGAAGGCTGGTGCTTTGTCTTGGATGGGACCTGATTATGCCGCCATCGACCTCAGCTTCCTTAGCTTCATTATGTTCATTGCGGTTGTGGCTTCATTTGTTCAACTGGTAGAGATGGCGGTTGAGAAATTTGCACCTGCATTGTATGCATCGCTGGGAATTTTTCTTCCGCTGATTGCGGTAAACTGTTCCATTCTTGGAGGGGCACTCTTCATGCAAGAGCGTCAATTCAGTAACGTTGGTATGGCCACGGTATTCGCATTTGGATCTGGAGTGGGTTGGCTCTTGGCCATTGTTGCCTTGGCAGCCATTCGAGAAAAATTGCGCTATTCAAATGTCCCACCTGCCTTGCGCGGTCTCGGCATCACCTTCATCATCACGGGACTCATGGGCATGGCGTTCATGAGTTTCATGGGAATTTCACTTTGATCATCTACTACTCGACACGGATATGACACTATTGAACATTTCCTTTATCATCATTGTCAGCGTAGTGGTCTTTATGGCCATTATCGTGGTGCTTGTAAGCCTTCTGCTTTTTGCCAAGGCCAAACTTTCAGCTAGCGGGCCAGTCATGCTGACCATCAATGGAGAAAAACCAATGGAGGTTGAAGCAGGCGGGACAATACTCGCCACGCTAGGCAGCAGCAAGATTTTCCTTCCATCTGCTTGCGGTGGCGGTGGTACTTGCGGTATGTGCAAGTGTCAGGTTTTTGAAGGGGGAGGGGAGATTCTTCCTACAGAAGCGCCTTATTTCTCAAGAAAAGAGATTGGGGATAACTGGAGATTGGGTTGTCAGGTGAAAATCAAGCAGGATATGAAGATTGGCATTCCTGAAGAGATTTTTGGTATCAAGGAATTTGAAGCAACCGTGGTTTCCAACTACAACGTTGCGACTTACATCAAGGAATTCGTAGTTGAGATTCCAGGCGATATGCACTACGAAGCGGGTGGTTATATCCAAATTAAAATTCCTGCGGGAGTGGTGAAGTTCTCAGATATGGACATTGCAGCACATCCAAAGGATCACCCAGGAGAGCCTAACAAGTTTGAGTCTGATTGGAGCGAAGGGCCATTTGCTTTGCGCGGATTGGTGATGAAGAGTGACGAAGAAGTTATTCGTGCTTATTCAATGGCTTCATATCCAGCAGAAGGAAGGAATATCATGTTGAATGTTCGTGTTGCCGCACCACCTTTCGATAGAGCAAACAATAAGTGGGCTGATATTAACCCAGGAATTGCTTCGTCTTATATTTTCAATCTGAAACCAGGGGACAAGGCCGTTATTTCAGGTCCTTATGGAGAGTTCTTTATTAAGGAAACGGATGCAGAGATGTTGTATGTGGGGGGTGGTGCAGGTATGGCACCAATGCGTTCACACATTTATCATTTGTTCAGAACGCTTAAAACAGGAAGAAAAGTTTCTTATTGGTACGGTGGTCGTTCTCGGGCAGAGTTGTTCTATATTCACTACTTCAGAGACATTGAAGCGCATTTCCCAAACTTCAAATTCTACATGGTTCTTTCGGATGCGAAGCCAGAAGATAATTGGGTAACCAAGAAAAGTGTAGATGATGCTGAAGGAGATGGATTCGTTGGATTCGTTCATAATCAGGTGATTGAGCAGTATTTGAGCAAACACGATTCACCAGAAGACATTGAGTTCTATTTCTGTGGTCCTCCAATGATGAACCAAGCAGTTATCAAAATGTGTGATGATTGGGGAGTTCCACCAGAGAACGTTTCGTTTGATGATTTCGGTGGTTAATCGTAAAAACTAAAAATAAGAAAGCCTTGATATTCAACTATCAGGGCTTTTTTTTGCGAATTTGAATCCTGATTGTCGTAGACAAGTAATCTTGTTTTCAGTCTTTAAAACACAGAATACACAAACAGAAGAAGTGTGTTTTTTAGTGAACCCTTCTGTACCTTCTATGTTTCTGTAGCTATTCAATTTTTATGATTGGTAAGAAAGTGGACAATCTTTTTACGTTTAAGCAACAACTATACGTTTGTTTGAATAGCTTTGGGTAATGGCAAAATGGATTTTGGTCGTTTTTGTATCCCTTTTCGGAATGCCCCTTTCTGGTCAGGCACAGGGAACGAGTTCCCTTAAACCAGACGAACTATCGACTATCTATCAAACTGATACGCTCATTGGATTCGCCAAGTCGTTGCTAGGTGTTCCGTACCGTTATGGCGGTATAACGCCTGAAGGTTTCGATTGTAGTGGGTTCGTAAATTATGTCTATTCCAGCTTCGGATTTAGCGTTCCACGTTCTTCGGCTGACATGGCCGATTATGGAATGGAAGTACCGTTGGACAGTTGCAAAAAGGGCGACATTATTCTATTTGCAGGTTCGAACGCGCATAAGCGGCCTGTTGGCCATTCAGGAATCGTGATTAGTGAAATTGACGAGCCAGTGAAATTCATTCATAGTGCCACCAGCAATAAGCGCGGAATTGTGATTACTGCGTTCGATGCTTTCGACTACTATAAGAGTAGATTTGTGAAGGTTATTCGGGTTTTGAACCCATTGAAAGACGGTTCAGAATAGCTTCAAAAAAATATTTTCATTGTCGTGTTAAGAAATGTGAAAGGGATCAATTCTCGGTATAATTTTGTGCTCGAATTTTATACTCATAAACGAAAATGAAAAAATCAATCTTGCTTGTGGTTGCTATTGCAACTATCAGCTTGGTAGCTTGCACAAGCGGAGCTACCGATGCGACTTCTGATGTTGACTCAACTACAGTTGCGCCAGTTGAAACCATTGAAACGGAAGTCGTGGAAACGGCAGTCGTTGATACCACAGCAGTGGATTCCGCTGCAGTAGTAGCTCACTAAGATCGGTCAAGACAAAAACAAAGCCCCTCGATACTCAGTATCGAGGGGCTTTCTGTTTATAGACCTTTTAGTTTTGCGTTGTAACTACGAATTGATATCGTTCGTATGACATCGCTCTAGGACAATTATATTTGCTCACCTAACCATCTATTATGAAAAGAATCACACAATTCACTATTGTCGCGTGCGCAGCTGTTCTCACCCTTTTTTCGGGATGTGAGAGGTATGACCGCGTTACCGATTCAACAGAAACATCGGCCTATTCGGGAGATTTTCTAAGAAAGTATTATGATTTACAGTGCCAGATTACCAAGGAAACTCCTGGGTTTTTCCCACCTCAGGCAGCACGAGCTTTCTCATACGTTGGCCTCTCTGGGTATGAAGCTGTAGTTCATGGGATTCCCAACGCTAAGAGTTTGGCTGGACAGCTCAACGGGCTTTCAGCCAACTCGCTTCCTCAACCAGAGGAAGACAAGGCTTACAATTGGGCAATTGCTGCAAACGCGGCATCTGCAGAAATGATGCGCAAGATGTTTGACCTGAATCTGTCGGAAGAGAATCTCCAGAAAATTGACCAATTAGAAGAGTATAATTACAGTCAGTTTTATGCAGCGAATCCGCTTCCAGTAGCTGAAAGATCTGCCGCTTTCGGAAAGGCAATTGCTGAAGCTATTTATCAGTATTCTATGACAGATGGTGGCCATCAATCGTACATGGATGCTTTTCAGTTACCTTATTCTCCACCTGTTGGAGATCATTGCTGGATACCCACCAGTGCCACGGTCCATCCAATAAGTCCTTATTGGGGACAGTGTCGTCCTTTTCTGATTCAGAATGTAAGCGAAACGCAACCAGCGCCTCATATCCCACATTCGGCAGATGTCAATTCTGACTTTTATGCAGCTGCAATGGAAGTTTACGAGCAAGTGAATAATAATACTCCAGAGCAGGTGGAGATTGCAAAGTTTTGGGCAGATGATCCGTTTAAAACCTGTACACCCGCAGGACACACATTTAATCTTCTCTCTCAACTTTTGGAAGAGGATGATGCAACTTTAGCCAAGACGGCAGTTAGCTACGCTAAGTTGGCCATTGCTGAAAACGATGCATTCATTTCCTGTTGGAAAAGCAAGTACGATTTCGTACTCGTTCGTCCATTTACGTATATCCGCCAACACATCGACCCAGACTTTAATACCGTGATAGGAACACCACCATTTCCCGCTTACTCGTCTGGACATTCCTGTGAAATCGGTGTTGGCGAGATGGTTTTTACTGAATTATTTACCAATGGAGATGGCAATTACGAATTGTCGGATCGTACCGGTCTTCAGTTCGGTTTTGGTATTCGCCATTTCTCTAGTTTCTCTGAGATGTCAGCAGAATGTGCTAGTTCAAGGTTCTATGGAGGAATCCATTATCAAATGGACAATTTGGAAGGATTGGTTACGGGAAGAAAGATTGGTCATAACGTACTTAATCAGATTTCATGGCCAGAGGTAAACTAGGATTCTTTCTAGTCATTTTGGCGTTAGCTGCATTGGCTGCATGTGAAAATGAAGCAATGAAAGAAGTTGGAACAGATCCCATTCAACTTATGGCTGATTTACATTGCGAGGCTGTCTCGCTCAGAAAGGCAAGGTTTGAATTGGCTGATAAGATGCGCTTTATGGAAGATACCCTGATGCAGCCGAGTACTTCTGATAGTGCCAAAGCATTGCTTCAATCTCAGTTGAATGATTTGGAACCACACAAAGACAGCGTTGTCAATCGAAGTCTTGATCTTGCCGCGGTTATCAAGTCCAAATTGGATTCATTGATTGAACAGGAATTCACAGAAGTGGAGCAGCGAAAAGCGTTTGATGCTGATTTAGCCACTGAGTTAGAGAAAAGAGGCTGTCAGTAAGCACCGTTCAGATTCCACGTAGTCCTTTACTTTTGCGTTGATGAAAAATGCTTGGATTATTGCCGCGCTGCTGTTTTTGGCGGCTTGTTCTAGTGATGTGAGAAAAGAAGCCACAGGCTTCACGCAGGGAACTACCTACTCGGTCATTTATTACAATAACGGAACAGACCTTCAGTATCAGATTGATAGTCTGTTGCTTGCATTTGATCGTGTGCTTTCTACCTATCAAGAAACAAGTTATATCAGTAAATGGAATAGGAATGAGCATGTTCCGTTGGAGCAATCTCACTTATTTAAGGAGGTTGTAAAACGCTCTGAGGAAATTAATCAGCTTTCAAATGGAGCATTTGACATAACGGTTTCCCCGTTGATGAAATATTGGTTTGAGAACAATTGGCAGGTTTCACAAATGGATTCTTCGATAGTAGATAGTCTGATGGCGTTTGTTGGAATGAAGTATGTGGTCTTGGATGGTCAAGATTACGACAAGACCAATCCGCAAACGCAACTCGATGTGAATGCCATTGCGCAAGGCTATTCCGTTGATATAGTTGCTCGTTATCTAGAAAGCCTCGGGATATTCAATTATTTGGTGGAAATAGGAGGAGAGGTTCGCGCTAGCGGAACCAAACCAAATGAAGAAAATTGGAGCGTTGGAATTGATGTTCCGAAAGAAGGAAGTTCAGAAACTCGGGAATTAGCCATGTCTGTTTCTCTGAGTAATCGATCCTTGGCAACGTCTGGTAACTACCGAAAGTTTGTTGAAATCAATGGGGTGAAATATGGACATTCGCTCAACCCGCTCTCGGGCTATCCAGCCAAAACGGATGTGCTCAGCGCAACCATCATTGCAGAGGATTGCATGACTGCTGATGCATTAGCCACAGCATGTATGGTGATGGGGTTTAAACGTGCAAAAGAGCTGATAGAAAAGACTGAATCAATTGAAGGTGTTCTCATTTATTCCACTTCATCTAAAGTTGAAACCTGGATTTCAGATGGCGTGAAGGCCAATACGCTTAACCAGTAATCGAAGGTGCCTTTGACTATTTAGATTCCTGTTGTTGCAGTTTGACATTGACTGCTACTTTTGTTCCTTTCGTAACATTTTATTTTCTATCACAAGTTTCATATTTAGCGTAGCGTGATTTAGAATTGGATTCGCCTCACTTGAAAAATATAATTCTGTTTTTGCTGGTGCTGTTGTCGCTGGCATTTCATTGCTATAATCTTGAATATGCTTCTTATGAATTGGACGAAGCAGTTCACGTATGGCACGCTCAAAAGCCTTACGCTGAAGTGGTTGAGCAAGCTTCAAACGATCCCAATCCCCCAATCTATAATCTAATCATTTCGGCTTGGGTAAAAACCTTTGGAGTTAGCGAGTTCAGTACTCGCTTTTTTAGTGTTTTGATGGGAGTTTTGGCTGTTGTAGCCATGTTTTTAATGGCAAGTCGAAACTTTGGGCTTACTGTAGGAATTGTAGCGGCCTTGTTTCTTTGTTTCTCTCCAATTCAGTTTCGCTTTACTCATTTAGCACGACCTTATTCCTTATTGATGCTAACGGTCATTCTCTCTTATGGAGCGATGTTCGAAGCAATGAAAAAGCCAAAGGGTTGGCGTCTTTTTCTTTACTATTTGTTTAGTACGTTGATGATTTACGTGCACCCGACTTCGGTATTCAATATTCCAGCTCAGGGCCTTATCGCCTTGCGAAACTTCAAGAAAGATTACAGAGTGATTTTGAAGTTCGCACTGGTGATGCTAGCCGCAGTTGCATCCTTCGGAATCTGGATGATTTCAATTCCTTATTTTGAGCGAGACGATACTATGTGGTTTGGTCCGCCTGCTTGGGACCAAATTTATCATGTGATACGAGTGTTTTATGGAGGAATTGGTCTGGTCATACTTCAGTTAGGAGTGTTACTTGTTCTTGGTATCACCGCAATTCGTAATCGAAAATCAGGTTCAAACACTCAATGGCTAGATCTTTTGTTGTGGTTGCTCATTCCTGCAATAGCAAGCATCGCGTTTTCGTATTTGGTAAAACCCATTTTTCAAGATAAATACATTCTTTCTGTTCAACCAGCGGCAATGCTACTACTCGCAGCCTCCATTTATCAAACAGGCAAATGGTTGCGTATCCCCCTTTATATTGCAGCATTCTCTCTCGTGATTTGGTCTATTGATTTGAAGCCGAAAGCAGAAGATGATTGGAAGTCATCGGTTGAATATGTGATGCCGAAACTGGACAAGAATAGTGCGGTTCTTATCGATCCATGGTATGAGTACAGAACTTTTGCGTTCTACTTTGATCAACATGCTTATGAGCTGCCAGATAGCACGTATAAAATCTTAGTAGCCAAACGTGTTTATACAGCTTGGGAGGATGTTTACGATGTCGCTAATAACCGACCAAAAACGGATGTGGTATACGTGATGAGTGGCCATGAAGGATTCGTCACCCCAATCGTGTCGTTTTCCACGCTGGATTCTTTAGCAACTCTTACTGGGCTAAAACGTTACCCTGGAGTCACTATAAGAACGTATTCGTTCTCAAGTTCGCTAGACACATTAGCGATTAAAAAACTAGATTTTTCGTCTGAGAAAGGAGAAGTTAAACGAATTGGGAAAGAAGATGAATTTCCTGCCTCGATTGTTGTTCCGTTGAGCAATGCAAATCCCGAAAGGTTGGCGCAAATAAATGCCTCCGTTGAAATTGTATCTGGTAAAGACCTTGACGGATTGAATTTTGTCGTAACCGTTGAAAAACCAGACCAACCCTTTCTTGTTTACCTAGTTGTCAACGTGCAAAAGGAATTGGAAAAGTCGAATAACGGTAAAACAATTTCAGTCTCAACTGCAGTGGACGGCTTTGACCAAGAATGCCTTGTGAAAGTCTATCTCTGGAATTCAGAACGTACAGAACTAGAGATTGATAATCTCCAAGTAATTATCAAGAACTAGCTAAGCCGCTTCGTTCGGCTTTTTGCACTGTTCCTCTGGCATCGCACCACAAAAACCACAAGCTTCTCCTTCTTTATTCAAGAAAGGGCTGTTGCTGGCACAGGTGCCAGAAAACTCGCCATCCTTTTTCAGAAGAAGTTTGATGGCGATTCCTGCGAAACCGATTCCTAGTAATAGTATTGCTGCAATTACAACTGCCATTTCATTTCCGTTTAAGCTATTACTGACGTAACGTTTTGAAAAAGAGTTTGTTCTCTATCAGGTCCAACAGAAACAACTGAAATAGGAACTCCAGTTTGCTTTTCTATAAAGGCGATGTAATCCTTCAGTTCAGATGGAAGTGGTTCTCCATTAGTAAAACCAGTGAGGTCTGTTTTCCATCCTTTCATTTCGATGTAAACTGGCTCAACTGTTTCAGTCAAATCAAATGGCATTTGGTCCGTCAATTTTCCATTCACTTTGTATTGTGTACAGACTTTGATTGTGTCAAACGAATCAAGTACATCGGTCTTGAGCATGTTCAATTCAGTCACACCATTTATCATTATGGCATAATTCAACGCAGGAATATCCAACCATCCACATCTACGTTTTCTGCCTGTAGTTGATCCATATTCATTACCGATTCTACATAAATCTTCGCCTGTTTCATCAAAAAGTTCTGTAGGAAATGGTCCAGAACCAACGCGTGTGCAATAAGCCTTAAAAATTCCAATAACGTTACCTATTCGATTAGGTGCAACTCCAAGTCCAGTACAAGCTCCAGCACAAACTGTATTTGAGGACGTAACAAATGGATAAGATCCAAAATCAATATCAAGCAATGAACCCTGAGCACCTTCGGCCAACACAGAATGACCAGCTTTCAGCTTATTGTTGATGTATTGCTCACTATCAACTAGTTCAAAGCGCTTTAGGGTTTCCAAACTCTCAAACCATTCATTTTCCACCTCAGCAGAAACACCTTCTGCTCCGAATTGCTTGAGCATCAGTTCGTGCTTCTCTTTCAGGAAATTATATTTTTCCTTGAATTTAGCGGTGAGGAAATCACCCACACGCAGACCATTTCGGCCTGTTTTGTCCATGTAGGTAGGGCCGATTCCTTTCAAAGTACTACCAATCTTACTATTGCCTTTTGCAGCTTCAGAAGCTGCGTCTAACAAGCGGTGGGTTGGAAGAATGAGATGCGCTTTCTTTGAAATTTTTAATGTGCTCGATGCATCCACATTCAATTTGTCCAATGCGGTTATCTCCTTTTTGAAGATAATTGGGTCTATGACAACACCATTTCCAACGATATTAATCGCATTCTTGCGAAATATTCCAGAAGGAATTGTATGCAAAACGTGCTTAATGCCTTCAAATTCCAATGTGTGTCCTGCATTTGGACCGCCTTGAAACCGTGCAATTACATCGTACTTTGGGGTTAGTACATCAACAATTTTCCCCTTTCCCTCGTCTCCCCATTGGAGTCCTAAGAGTACATCCACTTTCTTCAATATAATTCGCTTATGAGTTAGAAATTTTCGGCTGCTTCTGCCACCGAATTATAAATTTTAAAAATTGAATCGAGTTTGGTCATCACCATTAGCTTCTTCACTTTTGGAGAAATACCACCAATTACCAATTCGCCACCTGAATTTCGTGCTGAAGTGAACATTCCTATAAGAAGGTTCAGGCCAGAGCTATTTACATATTCCAAGTCTTCCAAGCTCATTAAATAACGGTTTGTTCCGCTTTGAATAAGCGATTCAAATTCCATTATGAGCCCAGTTGCCTGTGATTTCTCAACCAATCGACCTGATAGCTTTATCAATTTCAGGTTCCCGTGGTCTGTTATGCTGTATTCCATAATTAGTCCTTTTTGGTCATGCGGTCACATTTTTCGCCATTGGCTAGTTTTTTACAACTACCATAGAAATTTAAGGAATGATTGGTAATGTTGAAACCGAGGATATCACCAGCCATATTTTGAATTTGCTGAATACGTGGATCGCAGAATTCAAACACTTTACCACAATCCTGACAAATCAGATGGTCGTGTTGTGCATACTTATAAGACCGCTCGAAATGAGCGATGTTCTTTCCAAACTGATGCTTGGTTACAAGTTTGCAATCGAGTAATAACTCAATAGTATTGTAAAGTGTGGCTCGGCTTACGCGATAATTCTTCGCTTTCATCTGAACGTAAAGTGATTCAATATCAAAATGACCGTCACTTGAGTACACCTCAGCCAAAATAGCAAAACGCTCAGGCGTTTTCCTATGACCATGCTCCCCCAAATAGTTGGAGAAGATTTCTTTCACATTCTCGAATATCTCTGTTTCTGGTTCAGAAAGCATTACACCGATTAAGGCTTAAAGTTAGGTATTCAGATGGTTTGAATTACTCGTTCCACTTAACGAATTTGGAGAGTTTTGCAACACCATTGGATTCAACCATAATGATGTAAATCCCTTGGTCAAAACTATTCATCGGAAGGGTGAGGAACTCTGACTTAACCGACTGTAAGTAACGGTAGTAGTAGATAGTTCCGTTCCTATCGAATATGTACAGATTCACATCAGCTTCATACTTTGTAACGATGGTTGTGAACAAATAATCGGTTGTCGGATTGGGGTAAAGAGAAAATGCCACCTGCTCACATGGACCATCAATGTATTGAAGAACGGTGGCAAATTCTGCGAAGCATCTGTTCTGATACGTGACACCATCGCAGCCACAGACAGGAATGAAATCCGCATAGCAAGGTGGTTGAAGGTTTGGAAAATTGAGCGTATCCAAGCACTGTGCGCCAACCAGCGTGGTGGAAAGCGTGAATACAACGATGAAAATCAATTTTCTCATTGCGATGAAGGTACTGACTTCAATGTTTCGGTTCGGTTTTAAACTCAGGAATTATTCAAAACGGTTGTCTTTCTACTTTTCTAGTGTGATTTTGTGAACATGCTTTTAGCCACAGATGCACTGATTCTCACTGATTACTCGGATTGTTTTTTCTGTGAACAATCTGTGGCAATCTGAGCATCTGTGGCTATTTCATGTGTTATTAGGGGTGTCCGTTATAGATTTTTTACGTTAAGGGATGGTCATTTTATCTCTCCTAATTGTTCGTAAAACAGAAAGGGCCGCTTCTTTCGAAACAGCCCTTCAATGCACTTCAAACGAAGCTTATTTTACTTGATTGACAACTGCTTTGAAAGCCTCTGGCTCATTCATCGCAAGGTCAGCAAGAACCTTTCTGTTGATGTCGATTCCGCTCTTACCAATTTTACCCATGAATACAGAATAAGACATTCCGTACTGACGTGCTCCTGCATTGATACGTTGAATCCACAATTTTCTGAATTCACGTTTACGGACACGTCTATCGCGGTATTGGTAAACGAGTGCTTTTTCAACTGCGTTTTTCGCAACTGTCCAAACATTTTTTCTTCTTCCGAAGTAACCTTTGGCCAGCTTGAGGACCTTTTTTCTTCTTGCCCTTGCGGCAACAGCATTTACTGATCTTGGCATTTTGTTTTGTTTTTTGGTGCTAAGCGTTCCTCATGGAAACTTGTTGAGCTTAAAACCGGGTTAAACTTTTAAACTTAGATGTTAAGCATGTGCTTTACGTTCTTCATGTCTGCATCACTCACCAAAGTAGCATGCGTCAGATTTCTCTTCTGCTTGGTAGTTTTCTTGGTAAGAATGTGACTCTTGAACGCGTGCTTCCGCTTGATTTTTCCAGTTCCCGTAAGTTTGAAACGTTTCTTGGCGCTGGAATTTGTCTTAACCTTTGGCATGACGTCTATTATTGATTAACTATTTACTTTTTGAACTCTTTTTTGGAGAGAGGATAATAAACATCTTCTTTCCTTCCATTTTAGGGAGCATTTCCACTTTTGCAAGTTCCTCCAATTCGCTGGCGAACTTCAAAAGAAGAATTTCTCCTTGATCTTTATATACAATTGACCTTCCTCTAAAGAATACGAATGCTCTAACCTTGCATCCTTGTTCTAAGAAACCATGAGCATGTTTGAGTTTGAAGTCAAAATCATGATCATCAGTATTCGGTCCGAATCTAATCTCTTTTACCACAATCTTCGTGGCTTTGGATTTTAGCTCCTTTTGCTTTTTTTTCTGCTCAAACAGAAACTTTTTGTAGTCCAATATCTTGCAAACGGGCGGTACCGCATCTGGAGATATTTCCACTAGGTCGAGCTCCTGCTCTTCCGCCAATTCCAAGGCTTTTCTGATTGGATATACACCAGGCTCAATTCCTTCACCTACCAAACGCACCTCGCGGGCGTCTATCCTATCATTGATCTTATGGGGATCTTCGTGTCTTACGACTCTCCTCGGTTTTGCTGGTCTTCTAATGGTGTTCTATTTAGTTACTGTTCAATTTGTTCTCAAATCCACTTCAATTTCATCCTGAATGAGTTTAGCAAATTCTACTAAGCTGAATGTGCCAAGATCTCCTTCTCCCTGCTTCCTTACTGATAGTTTACCTGAGTTCACTTCTTGTTCTCCCACTATCAACATATAAGGAACCTTCATCACTTCCGTATCACGGATCTTTCTTCCTATTTTCTCATTGCGCTCGTCAACGAGGGCGCGAAGGTCGTAATTCTTAAGCAAACGTGAAAGCTTTTTTGCTTCGTCATTATATTTCTCCGAAACAGGCAGAATTACAACTTGATCTGGGGTTAACCAAAGTGGAAATTTACCCGCGCAATGCTCCAAAAGCACAGCTACAAAACGCTCCATTGAGCCAAAAGGCGCGCGATGAATCATCACAGGCGTGTGTTTTGCATTGTCTGAGCCGACATATTCCAGCTCAAATCTTTCAGGAAGGTTGTAATCAACTTGAACGGTTCCTAATTGCCAACTTCTTCCCAACGCATCCTTAACCATGAAATCCAACTTTGGACCATAGAAAGCTGCTTCGCCATAGGCAGTCACCGTTTTGATGTCTCTTTCAGCAACCGCTTCAACGATTGCCGCCTCCGCTTTTGCCCAGTTCTCATCGGAACCAATGTATTTCTCCTTATCGTGAGGGTCACGAAGTGAAATCTGAGCGGTGTAATCTTCAAAATGAAGTGCTTTCAGTACATATAGTACAAGGTCCATCACTTTAACGAACTCATCTTTCACCTGATCTGGACGGCAGAAGATGTGTGCATCATCTTGCGTAAATCCACGAACGCGGGTCAATCCATGAAGTTCTCCACTTTGCTCATAACGATAAACGGTGCCGAACTCAGCCAATCGAACAGGTAGATCCTTGTATGAGCGCGGTTTGAACTTGTATATCTCGCAGTGATGCGGGCAGTTCATCGGTTTCAGTAGAAATTCCTCGCCTTCGGCTGGCGTGTTTATGGGCTGAAAACTGTCCTTTCCGTATTTAGCGTAATGACCAGAAGTCACATACAATTCCTTTGAACCTATATGTGGCGTGATAACCATTTCGTAGCCAGCTTCAACCTGTTGCTTTTGAAGGAAGTTTTCTAAACGTTTTCTGAGGTCGGCTCCTTTTGGCAACCAAAGCGGAAGGCCTTGTCCTACGCGCTGCGAGAAGGTGAAAAGCTCCAACTCTTTTCCAAGTTTTCGGTGGTCACGTTTTTTTGCTTCTTCCAACAAAACCAAGTATTCCTTCAACTCTTTGTCTTTTGGAAAAGAGATGCCGTAAACACGCGTCAGCTGTTTGTTTTTTTCATCACCGCGCCAGTATGCACCAGCCACGTTCATGATTTTTACGGCCTTGATGAATCCCGTATTTGGTAAGTGACCACCACGGCATAAATCAGTAAAATCTGAATGGTCGCAGAAGGTGATTTCTCCGTCTGTTAAGTTCTCAATTAGCTCAACCTTAAATTCATTCCCTGCATCCTTATATAGCTTAAGCGCATCGGATTTAGAAACGGATTTTAGTTTGAATTCGGCCTTTTGACGGGCGAATTCCATGAAAGTGTCTTCAATCTTTTTGAAGTCTGAATCGGTGATAGAACGGCCTTCTCCCAAATCAACATCATAATAGAAGCCATTCTCGATGGCTGGTCCGATTGTCAATTTGATTCCTGGATATAGATGTTCTAGCGCTTGCGCTAATACGTGAGCAGACGAATGCCAAAAAGTTTCTTTTCCAGCTTTGTCGTTCCAAGTATAAAGCACAAGTTTTGCATCTGAAGTAATCGGAGTGACCGTTTCAACCTTGGTTCCATTTACGCTTGCGGAAATGACATTGCGCGCCAATCCTTCGCTGATGCTCATGGCCACATCCATTGGTGTGACACCGCTTTCGTACTTCTTCTGTGCTCCGTCTGGTAGCGTTATGGTAATCATGCTTTGTGCTTGAAATTTATTTGGGAGCGCAAAGATAGAATTCGCTTCAGGAGTTGTGAGTTACAAATTGCGAGTTTCGAGAGGGATTGAAGTTTTGTGATTTGTGATGCTCGGAGAACCGCGTGAGTGACGGCAGCGGCATCCTTTTTTCCGCTTTCATTGAGCGCAGTCGAAATGAAGGCGGAAAAAAGATATAGCGAACGGCACGACCGCCACGTAACAGGTTTCGACTTCGCTCAACCAAGCTTGCATGGCGGGCACGCCCAAATATCATAAGGTCCGTTTGTCGGTAGACTGGAGTTGTTTGTCCGACAAGTGTGTCGTTTGCCGATAAATTGAAACGGAAAATTAATTGGTACCGTTAAGCAGACATAACCATTAAAATCAACGGTCATGGAACTTCTCACTCGCTTTATCACTAGAATTTACACACTCGCTTTTGCTTTCCTTCTTGTTTTTGGTTCGGCTACGGCACAGGACTACGGAAAATTAACGGTGCAAGGCGACATTCTTTGCAATAAGAAAGCGAAGGACGTGATGAGTTCGGTGACGATTTATCGGTACTATCATCAATCTCAAAGTGTGGAATTGATTGAGCAACAGATGGTTCCAAGAAACGGAAATTTTAAGTTTAATCTGGAATTTGATAAGGATTACATCATTGATGTTGCCTCTAATACTGGAATTCATAAGCGCGTAAATTTGAACACGGAAGTGATGAAAGGCTACAAATACGAGAATCAGAAATTTGAGTTTGTGGTGGATGTTGAAAATGGTAACATGGAGAATGGGGAAGAGGTTGCTTGGATTTATTTTGACCCTTCTTTAAACGACTTTTCACATACGAACCAAATGCCAGTTGCTTGGCAAAACAAATAAAGCGGACCAGGAATCGGCTTAGAACTGAAAACCCTTTGCGCCACATGGTGCAAAGGGTTTTTTTATTGCATGAATGGAGAATTCCAATCACGGAATATGTGTGAAAGTTGTAAGGAAGTGCGGTTACTAAAAATCCTAATTAGGTCTGAATAAGTCCCAGATTGAACTTCTCGACTGGGGCATGTTCCGCAGCTTCGATTCCCATGCTAATCCATTTGCGTGTGTCGCGTGGATCAATGATGGCATCTACCCACAAGCGTGCAGCGGCATAGTACGAAGACGTTTGCTCGTCATAGCCTTGCGTGATTTTATCCAGCAACGCTTTTTCTTGCTCTGGTGTAATCTCTTCGCCCTTAGCCTTCATGGTGCTGGTCTGAATTTGAAGCAAAACTTTTGCTGCTTGAGCACCTCCCATTACGGCAATGTTTGCTGTTGGCCAAGCAACAATCAAACGTGGGTCGTAAGCCTTGCCGCACATGGCGTAGTTTCCTGCTCCGTAGCTGTTTCCTATCACGATGCTGAATTTTGGAACCGTGCTATTGGAAACGGCATTCACCATTTTGGCTCCATCCTTAATAATTCCGCCATGTTCTGAACGCGAACCGACCATGAATCCAGTTACGTCATGCAAAAAAATCAACGGGATTTTTTTCTGGTTACAATTCATAATGAATCGGGCGGATTTGTCTGCGCTGTCTGAATAAATAACACCACCGAACTGCATTTCGCCCTTCGCACTCTTCACAATCTTACGCTGATTGGCCACAATTCCAACCGCCCAACCGTCAATTCGCGCGTAGCACGTAATGATTGATTTACCGTAATCGGCTTTGTATTCGTCAATTTTCGATTCATCTACTAATCGGTAGATGATTTCGCGCATATCGTACTCTTTCGTTCTTAACTCAGGAAGGATTCCTATGATTTCTTCTGTTTTTTTCTTCGGGGCTTTTGGTTCTGTGCGGCTGAATCCTGCTTTTTCGAAAGAACCGAGTTTATCGATAAGACTTCGGATGGTTTTGAGCGCATCTGCATCATCTTTCGCTTTGTAGTCGGTAACGCCAGAAATGTCGCAATGCGTGTCTGCACCACCAAGTGTTTCATTATCAATATTTTCACCAATTGCGGCTTTTACCAAGTAAGAACCCGCAAGGAAAATTGTTCCTGTTTTGTCAACGATTAAAGATTCATCGCTCATAATTGGCAGGTAAGCCCCGCCAGCCACGCAGCTTCCCATAATGGCAGAAATCTGAGGAATTCCCATACTGCTCATCTTGGCATTATTGCGGAAAATTCGTCCGAAATGCTCCTTGTCAGCAAAAATCTCGTTCTGCATTGGAAGGAAAACACCAGCACTATCAACCAAATAGATGATTGGAAGTCGGTTTTCCATGGCAATCTCTTGTGCACGGAGGCTCTTTTTTCCAGTTATTGGAAACCAAGCACCAGCCTTAACCGTGGCATCGTTGGCCACAATAATGCATTGTCTTCCGCTCACATATCCAATCACAACTACAACGCCACCGCCAGGACAACCACCCTGTTCTTCATACAGGCCGTAGCCCGCAAAGGCGCCTATTTCTATCGTTTCCGATTCTGGATCAATCAATGTGGCCACACGCTCGCGCGCAGTCATTTTGCCTTTTTCGTGCTCCTTATCAATCCGTTTTCGACCACCTCCAAGATAAATCTGCTCTAACCGACTCTCCATTTTGGAGATTAGCTGCTTCATTACGTCTTCGTTGCGGTTAAATTCAATGTTCATTTGGCTGTTTTGAGGTTGCGAATATAGGCATGGACTAGGAACGGAATGGACTCAATTTGAATTCAAGAATGTTCGTAAAGTTTCTGCTACTTCATTTGGTTTTTCAAGTGGAACGATGTGTCCAGTATCAAGAATTTCGATGAAATTTCCTTTTGGATTAGATACCTTCAACTTCTTCCATACACTTGGAAAAATCGTGTCTGAAGTTTCCCCTTTGAGGACAACGAAAGGTTGTTTCAATCGCTTCATTTCTCTCCACGGATCTGTAATTGTCATGTAGATTTTTGCTTCCCATTCTTTTGAATAAGTGAGGGAAACACCACCATTTTGATTGGGAGAAATTCCGCTGTTCACATAATCCCAAAGTTCCGCGTCATCAGTATTGGCAAATAATCGGTTCTTTCTGAATTGTCTGTATGCAGCTTCTCGGTTTGGCCATTTATCAGTTCTGACAAGTGTGTTTTTGACAATGGGGTTTATCTCTCTCAATAGAAAGTCGGGTGTAAATGGAATGAACAGGTAGTACCATTTCGGAAGTACTACAGGCTCAATAAGAACAAGTTTTTTGAATAAATCGGGGCGTTTGTTAGCTGCAATCAGGGTGCAAACGGCACCAAAGGAATGTCCCATTCCGATGATGTTTGATAACCCTTGTTCATCCATAAATCGAATCAAATCATCGGCTCCTTCTCTCCACGATTTGAAATCTTCAAACTTAGAATTAGGCCACAATGGACGTGCTTCCATCCCAATAACGCGATAGTGAGGCGTCAATTTGTCAATCAACTTTTGATAAGTCTTGGGCGGAAAACCATTGGCATGCGCTAGATGAATTATCTCACCTTGTCCACCAAAATCCACAAACGGAATTAGTTTGCTCATTTGACAAATTCTAACGAGCGTAAGTAATCAATCGCTCTAGGACCTTGGCAGAAAAGCAGATCCAGCATGCTCACATCAGGCTCAAATTCATGTCGGTCGCTGAACACTTGAATATATCGAGGGTAAGATTTTATTGGGTTTTGCAAGCTGTAATCTTGTTTGTTCCATACACTTCTCAAATCCAAACCATCAAATTCGGCTTCGTATTTTGTGGTGAATTCATGTTTGAATTCAATGCCCAACAATTGAAAAATGATTTGAATAGACTCCAATCCAAGTTGAAAATGATGGGTGTGACCTTTTTTGAAAAATGGAAGAAGTTCATCTTCATAATATTCGAAGTATGGAGATTTTCGATAGGCAGATTCCAAACTTCGCCAATGCAAGGTCTTCCAATCCTCATCATCGTGAACTTTTGCGTGTTCAATGGTCAATCGTAGCTCTGATTTCGTTCTTGGAACAAGAAGATTCAACGGCCCATTGGCGCCCATGATTGTGCATCGATTTCGCAACGATTGTTTCACGAAATGTTCGTGCTTTTCAAATGTCACCTCATTTTGAACCAAATAGGCGAAATAACTGATAGGAGGGAAGTAGCCAATTGGCAACAGGATTTTCATTGCCGCGAAAATAGCGGTTGAATGACAGAAAGACTGCCTTACGTTTCTAAATTTGGCATAGAACAACAGACTAGATGAAATATATTCTAACCACCTTGATTACTATTTTCTTGTTAGCGAACCATTTCGCTCAAGCGCAATTTCTTCCGCATGGATTGACAGAACAGGAGAAAACCATGGATTATCAGCCACCTCAGGCTGTTGGATTTACAACTCCGCCATCGTCTCCTGTGAGAACGCCAGCGGAGTGGGAAGAAATTGATGGATTGTGCGTGCGTTGGGAAGGAACGTGGTCGCGTTCTGTGCTTCGGAATATTGTGAAGTATGCAAAGGAAGAATGCACGGTCTATATCGTTACAGAAAATGAGAATTCAGTGGTCAGCCATCTAAATCAGTACGGAATTGATCAGAACAATATCGTGTTTGTCAATGAGCCATCGAATAGCATTTGGTTTAGAGATTACGGTCAATGGAATGTTTATACGAATGATGTCGATTCGCTGCTTTGGGTCGATTGGATATACAATCGCCCACGGCCTGAGGATGACGTAATTCCAGTTGCGTTGGCTGATTTGCTGGACATTCCGCTTTATCAAACACTCACAGCTCCCAATGATTTGGTAAATACTGGAGGGAATTTCATGGTCGATGGTTTTGGAACTGCTTTTGCCTCGGAGCTAATTCTTGAAGAAAACGATGCAACCAACAATTTTGGAACATCCAACCATTCTGAAATAGAAGTGAATCAAATTATGAACGATTTCATGGGTATTGAGCGTTACATCAAGATGCCAACCTTACCGTATGATGGCATCCATCATATTGATATGCACATTAAATTGCTGGATGAGGAAACTTTGCTGATTGGCCAATACCCTACAGGAACTGCTGATGGTCCTCAGATTGAATCAAACTTGAATTACGTGCTCAATAATTTCAATTCTGTTTTTGGTACACAATACAAGATTATTCGAATTCCTATGCCGCCAGAAGGAGGTCAGTATCCGAACCAAAATGGAGATTATAGAACGTACACCAACTCGGTATTCGTTAACAAAACAATTCTTATCCCTCTTTATGAGGAGCAGTGGGACACCACGGCTTTGCGCATTTATCGCGAAGCATTGCCTGGCTATAAAGTGGTTGGGATTGATTGCAATGAGATAATCACAGCTTCAGGAGCCATTCATTGTATTACAAAAGCCGTTGGTTCTCACGACCCGCTATTAATTTCTCATCAACCATTGCAAGACCAAATATACTCAGCCAACGATTATGAGATAAATGCGTTGGTTCAACATGCCGAGGGAATTTCAAATGCTACGTTATTCTGGACAACGGATACTGCTGTGGGATATGCTTCTGTTGCAATGTCTCTCACAAATCCAACTGAGAATACTTGGACAGGATTTATTCCATATCAGCAAGCGGGCCAAGAAGTGTTTTACTACATCCATGGCGAAGCAACAAATGGAAAAGAGCAAGTGAGACCTATTACGGCTCCTGATGGATATTGGAAGTTTAAAGTCTTGAGTTCTCCTACCGAAATTGAAGAGTTAGAGTTACAGATTGGCGTTTATCCAAATCCTTCAACAGGACAATTCAATATCAATTTTGATAGAATGGAAAATGTCGATTACGCCATTTTTGATGTTAGAGGAAAGCAATTGATGAACGGAAACTCTGGTTCAAAATATTTTGTCGTGAATCTTGAAGACGCTTCTGGCGGACTTTATCTTCTTAAGTTGAGTTGGGAGGGAGGAACTAAAACAATTCGATTGCAGGTTCTTTAGAATCCACAGAACTTGTTGCGTTCTTCAATTGCTACTACAAGTCCGAGGTTGGCGGCTTTTATAATATCCGAACAACCATCATCTTTCTTTCCGATGATGACCTTCTCAATTCCTCGGTTCATATAAGAATCGGCATCCTCAGGGTCAATAGAAATGGCCTTTGAGAAATCGCGAATAGCATCTTGATGTTGATCACGCTTGGCATAGGCAATTCCTCTATTATAGAACGCATCAGAATTGTTCGGGTCAATAACAATGGCCTGAGTATAATCGGCAATTGCATATTCAAACTGATCTTGCATCCTATATACAATCCCTCTATTCACGTATCCGCCAGCGCTTAGCTTATTGTGGCGTATGGCGCTAGAAAAATCTTCAAGGGCTTTATCATACTTCTCCAATTTTCGGTAAGAGATACCTCGATTGATATAAACCATATCATTGAATTTACTGCTTTCAAGAACCTTTGTAAAATCAGCTATAGCCCGCTCATGTTGTCCTAGATTGGCCAGTGCAATTCCACGGTTCAAAAAGGCATCCATGTTGGTTGGCAATAGTTTCACGGCAGCCTCTAAATTGTCTAAGGCCGCTTGAGGATTTCCTACATTATTGTACAAGGTTCCCCTTCTTAGGAATGCCTCAGCATGGCTTGGATTGAATTTCGTGGCTTTCCCAAAATCGGAAATGGCTTCGTTTGTCATGCCAATGGCAGCTTTGGCTAAACCTCGCCAGTAGTAAGCATCTGCATTTTCAGCATCTACGACCAAGCATTTATCAAATTCTGCAATGGCACCTTCCATATCTCCCGACTGGGCCTTTGCAATGGCGCTATTGAACAATTTAACGGATTCCTGAGCACTACTTTGGATAGCTACTAGGGTAAAAAGAAGTAAAAAGAGCGTGATGCGTTTCATTATTGATAAAGACATTGGTTTGCAGTCTACGTGATTCATGTTTTTTTGTTCCTAGGAAATTCTCACTCCAATTAATACAATGTCATCAATCTGCTCAAGGTCACCAATCCAATTCTCTAGTTGTTCGTTCACTATTTTGAACTGATTTTCAATTGAATAAGATTGGACTTCTTGCAACATCGCCTTGAATCGCCTAACCTTGAATTTCTTTCCTTCAGGCCCACCAAATTGGTCAGAAAATCCATCAGAGAAAATATAAAGCATATCTCCTTTTTTAACTTTGATTTCGTGGTTTTTGAAAGAATTTGATTCTTCACCTACAAATCTCCCTACGGGAAAACGGTCTCCACGGTATTCAATTAATTCTCCATCTCGGAAAAGGTAGAGTGGGTTATAGGCTCCAGCAAATTGCAACGTATTCTTGTTTTTATTCCACGAACATAAGGCAATATCCATGCCGTCCTTAACAGATGATTCTTCGTACGTCTGATGCAACGTATTGGTCACACCTTGGTTGAGATATTCTAGAATTTCTGAAGGTTTAGTGAGTTTTAGCTGTTTTGTAGCCTGATGAAGCAGGTTGTTTGCCACAATGGACATAAATCCTCCTGGAACTCCATGACCCGTACAATCAACCGCACAGAAAATGCGTTCGTCACCGATTTTCTCCGCAAAGTAGAAATCACCACTTACTAAGTCTTTTGATTTAAACAGTACAAAAGATTCCGGAATCACTTTATTAACATCTTCCAGTGTTGGAAAAATGGCATTCTGAATACGTTTGGCATATTTGATTGAATCGGTAATGTCCTTAGCGTATTTCGCGATTTCATCTCTACTGCGTTCAATCTCAGATTTCTGTTCTTGAATTTCAATGGTTCTTTCGGTTACAATTGTTTCCAATTCTTGTTTGTCTATCATCAAACGGTAAACCCTGTATCGAACGAAAGCAAGTATCAAACCACTTATTCCAACCACACAGAACAAATAGAACCACCAAGTTCTCCACCACGGTTTTTCTATTACAAAGCTGTATTCAACAGGTTCTGTAGTCCACTCACCGCCATTTTTTGAAGCTATCACTTGAAGCGTGTAATCACCATCCTCTAGTCGTTGAATTTGTATCTCACTTTGGCTGATTTCTTCTGACCAATAATCTGAATAGCCTTCAAGCTTCCATTTATATCTGATATTATCGGGATTTCGTAGTGAAATACCAGCAAGATTGAAAGTGACTTTGTACTGTTTATAAGGAAGAATGAGATTTGAAGTAAGTGGCTGGTTTTGATCAAACAATTTCATTCCTCCAATTGAAAGCTGAGGTAGTGATTTGCTCGACTTGTCAATTGCTGGATTGAATTTAACCACGCCATGCGTTGATGAAATCCAAATATTACCCTCGTGGTCTTTGAAGAGAAAAGTAACCATCGTATTCTCTACTGGAGAAATGTCTTCATGCCCCACAATTCTCGAAACTTTAAGTTTTGGCGAGAGTTGCACGATGGACTTTTGGTGGCTTGCCCACACATACCCATCATTATCTAGCACCATTTGGTAACAGTAATCGGACGGGAGCCCATTTTCGCTATTCAAATGGGAAGCATTCCCGTTATCAAGAATGTAGATACCTTGCCCTGCTGTTGCAAACCACAATTTACCTGAAGCATCTTGCAGAATATGGTTTACATCTACAACATTTTGGCTGTTTCCATTTTCAAGAAATCGGATTTCGTTATTAACCAGCAGTGCCACTCGGTTTCCTTGAGTTGCTATCCAAAGATGTCCAGCTGTATCTTCAAAACAGTATCTGACATTATTGTGTGGTAGACCGTCAATCGTGCTTAGATATTTAATAATCTTCCCGCTTAAGGAAAGAGTAAAGAGGCCAGATTTGGTGGCCACATATACTCCATCTTTAGTTGGAGTGATACTGTTAATCGCGTCAGCCAGATTTCCTTTATCAAGTGGAATTTTTTTGAATTCAGAACTACTGCTCGTTAATTTAAAAATACCAGATGTTGTGGTTCCAACCCAGATATTACCAACCGCATCTTCGGCAATGGCGGAAATTGTATTGCCGCCAACATGGAAGTACTCAAATTTCGAACGTTTGGAGTATTCTGATGTTTTGAAAATCCCTTTATCAATCCCTAGCCATACGTTGCCTTTGGAGTCTCTAAACAGTTGTGTTATCGATTGCTGTCTGAGCCAGTTTTCATCAAAAGGTTGATGAAACACGTTCTCTACAATCTGAATAAGACCACCTCCAAAAGTGGCAATCCAAATGTTGTTCTCAGCATCTTCAAAAATGTCTCTGATAAGGTATTCAGACTCCACATTGTCTTCAAATGTTTGAGTGATAAAATCATCTTTTCCTTTTCCAAAATATTCAATCCGTAAGAGCCCATTTCCAAAGGTGCCTAGCCACGTTCTTCCTCGGTGGTCTTCAAAAATAGATTGCACATCATCAATCGAATTTCCATTGTCCAACGTGAACTTTTCAATTTTTTCTGTAGCTGAGAAAGGTGCATAAACTCGGTACAGCCCATCGTCCTCTGTTCCTGCCCAAATAATGTTGCTAGAGGCTTCATATTTGATGGCGGTGATTTTGGTTTCTGGCAGCCCTTTAACCTTTTTTAAAACCTGAAAATCATTTCCAGTTTCAAAACGAATGAGCCAAAGTCCATCATTGCTGCCGATAATAAATTCCCTATCGCGGTAAGGAATGACCGCATTAATAAGCATGTCTCGTTCTGACATGTTGAAATGGCTTGTGTCTTTGCCATCCGTTCGGAAAACCATTCCTGAGCGCGAAAATGCCCAAATAGCGTTCTTTTCGTCAACATAAATGTGCCTTACTTGACCGTTCATTCCGGTCGCTATTTCCTTAAGACTTCCGTCTTGATACACTCCAATGTTGCCGTTAAACAAGCCTATCCAGATCTTATCCTTTGAACGATAAAGACAAGTGGCATATTCTACCCCGACTGTGTCATCAATTAGATTCAGTTTCTCGAAGATTCGACCATCAAACCTGTCCATTCCACCTTTGCTTGCCACAACAAGATGGCCAGAAACGGACTGGCTAATGCCTTCCGTAAAATTGCTGGAAAGGCCATTGGTCTCGTCAAAATGCCGAACCGTGAAGTTCTTTTGAGCAGTTGAGGAGAAATGACCAACAAAAAGGAAAACAACAAGAAGGAGGTTTCTGCTCAACATCTTGACTAGCCTCATTTACCGAATACCTTGTCTGAATTGAAGCGTTCTCCTTCTCTCATTTTGTCAATGAGACCAAGGCTGTATTTGAATTTCTGAACTCCGCCAATTGGAATAGTGTAAAACCGCATGTATTCTCCAAACTGATTTTTAAAACTGAAGCAGACGTTATTGTTCTGTTTGGCTTTCTCTTTCGTTCTTATGAACTGAATATCAAGTGATGAATTTCGTTCCGTAGGTAGAATTTGATGCGTACTGTTTTTCCAAGTTGCCTCGTTACTCATTTCTACCCATTCTCCTTTTTTCTCATAGGAAATGATTTTGATGATACCGTCATCATCCCAGTCAAAATTGAACTGCTGAATGGAAACAACATCATCAGTTATATACGGATAAAGGTGGCAGACAGCATTTTTTTCGGCTGGCATTCTGAAGGTCCATTCGTAACCAAATGCGTTAGCTCCTTCTATTGCTATGTTAGTATTAGGACTACGGCTAAAGAAGTAGTTGTAAAGGTTGCCGTCATTTCCTTCTATTCCTTCAGCTACAATTTTGAATACATAACCGTTGAATTCTTTGATGAACTCACCTTCTTTAGGGTCGAGTGGTCCAAAACTGTACCAAGCGTTATCATATTTGCCTAATCCGTCAAATGTGCGAGAATCTAGCAGGGTTCCTGCTTTGTAATTTCCTGTAGGGTCTGTGAGCTGCGCATCAGGTGTGCTCCAAGCTCCTTTGCCTCCGTAAACGCTGAATTTTGTCTTTGTGTCTGCGCCACTGTAAATTTCATCGTGTTCTCCGCTTACATCTGGATCAAAAACTCGAATATAAAATGGGTCTTTTTCGTTGGCAGGAAGAGACAGAAAAAACACTTGCGAAAAGTCGTCATCTCCATACGTTTTGCTCGCTTGGTTGCCAAAAGTCACAAGAAAAGCAATGTTGCTATTCGCAGGTGGAACAGGCTGCGCCACTACGTCAATTGTTTGAAGCAGAAAAAAGGAAATCAAACTGATAATCAGGATTGATTCCTTGCATAGATGTCTCATCATTGTCTGTGGGTGCTTGTATTTCAGAGAAACTACTTAACGAAGAGGTTCTCGGATTAGTTACAGTCAAAATTGCTTTTCGGAAGGTTTGCAATATCCGTTCCGTTTTCTGCCATCCGCTTTATTGATACCTTCGAAAACGCAAAAATGAAGAGGATAAAAGCCGTTTTCGGGATTGTTTTGACTGTTGCTCTTGTCTATTTGGGCAATAGCAAACTTGGCATGTTGCCGCCCGTTGCCAAGTTTCTTAATCCGTTCCATGGTTTTTGGAAGAATGCAGAACTGCATAATTCGAATCAAACTGATTCGTTTGAACTGAATGGAATTGAAGTTGAATCAAAAGTTGTGTTTGACGAGCGTGGCGTTCCGCACATTTTTGCTGCAAATGACCACGATTTGTATTTCATTCAAGGGTATCTCACAGCTAAGGATCGCCTTTGGCAGATGGAGTTTCAGACCCATGCGGCCGCAGGTCGGTTGTGTGAGATAGTTGGAGAAAAGGCGATTGATTTTGATTTGGAACAACGCAGAATTGGAATGGTTTGGGCGGCTGAGAAGGCTCTTAAATTGATTGAAAAAGACAGCGAAAGCCTCGCTACTCTTTCAGCATATTCAGAAGGAGTGAATTATTTTATTTCCAATTTGAAGGAAGATGATCTTCCGTTGGAATATAAACTGCTTGATTACCATCCTGAGGAATGGACGATTCTAAAATCGGCACTCCTACTGAAGTACATGGCCAAAATGCTGAACGGTAACGAGCGAGACCGACCGAATACCGTGGCATTAAAACTGCTTGGGCCAGAGTTGTTTAATCAACTCTTTCCAGAGCAGAATTATTTGACAAATCCTATTGTTCCAAATTTTGCTGCGGATATTACTTTAGGAAAGAAGCTCGATTTGAAAGATGTGGTAACTGCTGGCAATTGGGCCATGCCTGATATTCAACCACCTTTTGTGGGAAGTAACAATTGGGCAGTTTCTGGAAGTAGGACTGAAAGTGGTTCTGCCATTCTATGTAACGACCCGCACTTAGCTCTTTCGCTTCCATCTATTTGGTATGAGATTCAGTTGAACAGCCCAAATGTGAACTGCTACGGAGTTTCTCTACCAGGGTCGCCTGGGATTACTGTTGGTTTTAATGACAGCATTGCGTGGGGTGTGACCAATGCTGGAAGAGACGTGAAGGATTATTACGCCATGGATTTTGTGAATTATGCTGAAGGAACTTATCGGATGGGCAATGAAGTTCTTCAAGCCGAAAAACGATTGGAGGAAATAAAGATTAGAGGTGGAAAAACGGTTGTTGATACGGTTTACTACACGGTTCTTGGGCCAGTGGCGTATTCTGAAAAGAAGAAAGGGCAATACCTTGCGTTGCGTTGGTTGGCACATGATGCATCAAATGAATTGCTGACCTTTCATAAGCTGAATCGAGCTAAGAATTTTGATGATTATGAGGAAGCCTTGTCGCATTACGATTGTCCGGGGCAGAATTTCGCATACGCAGACACCAAGAACAATATTGCCATTTGGCAGCAAGGCAAGTTTAAGATTATGCCGAAGGATTATGGCAAGTTTATTCAGGATGGAAGTGATGCCGCGCATACAAACGAACGCTTCATTCCGCAGTCAGATAATCCGCACATGTTTAACCCAGAACGTGGGTTTGTGAGTTCGGCCAATCAGGCACCAACAGACACAGCCTATCCTTACTATTACTCAGGCGTTTTTGAGGAATTCCGAAATCGCACCATCAACAATTTCTTGAGAAGCGACAGCTCCATTACCATTCAGGAAATGATGGATTTGCAGCTGAGTAATTACAACCTATTGGCAGCAGAGGCTTTGCCAATCATGTTGAAACTGCTTGATACAACCAAGTTCCAATATCCCGAAAATGAAAGGCGTGCATTGAGAGAACTGCAGGGGTGGAATTACAGAAATGACCGCGAGTTGATTGCTCCAACCGTATTCGAAATTTGGTGGGACGAACTCAATAATATCCTTTGGGATGAATTCAATAGTGCCGATTGGGATCAAGATAAATACTATCGTTATGGTTGGGACGCCATGGTCAATACGGGAAAAGCCCACGTTGATATGCGCGATGAGCGCTACGTGTATCCAATGGCGAAGGTGACCATTGATTTACTCGAAAATCATCCGAACCATATTGCTTTTGACCATGGTTCTACCAACAATAGCACTGAAACGGCTAAGGATGTGGTTTATGATTCGTTCTACTGGACAGCCATGAAATTTGGAGACATCATCGAATACAAATACAATAAACCACATTGGGGTTTCTATCAAGGAACGCGGGTGAAACATTTGGCGCGATTAGATGCGTTTAGTTCTAAGAAATTGGTGGTAGGAGGAAGCGCTCATGCGCCAAACGCAACCACAGAAACACATGGCCCATCGTGGCGAATGATTGTAGAAATGAACCCAGAAGGCCCCAAAGCTTGGGGTGTTCTTCCAGGCGGTCAATCGGGTAACCCCGGTGGGAAATTCTACACCACCTCGCTGAATTCGTGGGCGTCAGGACAGTACCACGAATTGAACTTTTTGAAGAATTCTGAAGCTCTCAAAGAAGGCTGGTGCGTACAAACATTTAACCCAATCAAGGAATGAATCTCATCCTTCGAATAGCAATTATCGCTGTTTTGGGTTCCATTGCCCAAACGTATCTGCCGTGGTGGTCTACCGTGGTAGTTGCACTTTTGGTAGAAGCATTTGTCGGGAAAGCTGACAACACTTCTTTCTTTTCTGGGTTCTATGGAATGGCCATTCCATGGATGGCGCTGGCCGCGTACATTGATGTAAAAAGCGAATCAATCTTGACAGTCAGAATTTTAGAATTATTCAAATTGCCGCAGTTTAGTTTCGTTTTGATAATTGTAACTGGTTTGATTGGTGGCTTGGTAGGAGGCGTTGGCTCCATGACAGGTGGGTGGATAAAAGCAGCATTTTCAAGAACAGATGGAGAAAGGAACTAGCGTATCGTTGGCGCTTGGAAGTGGTGGAGCAAGAGGTCTTGCGCACATTGGCGTCATTCAAGTGTTGAAGGAAGAAGGATTTACGATTGGAAACATTGCCGGAACCTCCATGGGAGCCTGCGTGGGCGGTATTTATTGTGCAGGAAAGTTGGATGTGTTTGAGGATTGGATTACCAAAATCAACAAGCGAGAAACCTTCCGTCTAATGGATTTCACCATGTCCACTCAAGGAATGTTGAAAGGGCAGAAGGTGCTTGACCACCTCAAGACAATTCTAGGGGAGATTCGTATTGAGGATTTTGATATTCCGTACACGGCCGTTGCCACGGATGTTCGCGCCAAGGAAGAAATTTGGATGCGAACGGGAGACCTTTACACCGTTATTCGCGCATCATCGTCCATTCCTACATTGATGATGCCTTCCAAGCTCAACGAGAGATTGTTGATAGATGGAGGTGTGCTTAATCCGCTGCCGTTAGAACCGCTCATGCCCAAAACAACCGATTTGGTTGTAGCCGTGAATATCAACGCTAACGCAGAAAATCACACACGGCATCGAGAAATTCTCTTGTCTTCTGGCTTAGATAAATTGCAAGAACAAAGTGAGGAGGAAACTACTGCATACACTAGTCGAATGGTGAATAGTGTGAAGGGATGGCTGAACATGACGAAATCACCTGAAGGTGATGCCGTTCAGGAATCGACCTTAAATTATTTAGGAATGCTGAATAAGACCTACGATTTTATGCAGGATCGTATGTGCGAGCAAAGCATCGAAATTCACAAACCAGACATCGTGATTAACATTCCTCGTACAGTTGGCACCACCTTAGAATTTTATCGTGCTAAGGAGATGGTGGAAGAGGGGAAAATAGCAGCCAAGAAGGCAATTGCCAATTGGAAACTGAAACAATTGGTACAATGACACTTATTATCGTCATCATAACAGCATTGGTTTCTTTTGCGGCTTTCCAGAATAGGGAGCTGATGGCGAAGCTGATGTTCAACGCCTATTTGGTTAAGCATTCCAATCAATGGTATCGGGTTATTACGCATGCGTTTATTCATGGCGGATGGATGCATTTGGGCGTCAATATGTGGGTGCTTTGGCTCTTTGGAGGCATTGTAGAAGAGTCGTTTGAAGTCTATAGAGGTAGCCTTGGGGTGGTTATTTACACCGCACTTTATTTGGGAGGAATCCTCTTTTCAACGTTGCCTTCGTATGCCCGCCATCAAGATAATTTTAGCTACAATTCGTTGGGAGCAAGTGGCGCCACGGCTGCTGTTTTGTTCTCTGCCATTTACTTCAATCCAACCATGAACTTGTTTATCATGTTCATCCCCATTCCTATTCCGGCCATCATTTTCGGAATCGTCTATTTGGCGTTTGAATGGTATCAGGATAAAAAGTCGAACGACAATATTGCGCACGATTCCCATTTTTGGGGAGCCGCTTTCGGGTTTACCTTTTCTATTCTGATGGCTCCAGATAGAATGCCGCGTTTTATTGAAGAGATTACCTATCGTTTTCTGGGATGAAAAAGGCGTTGTTTCTCGATAGGGATGGCGTTCTGAACCGAGAACGTGGTGATTACACCTACACCGTAGAAGATTTTGAAGTGCTGCCCGATGTGGCCAATGCGCTCAAATTGGCACGTGAAAAAGGGTATTTGCTCATCATTATTTCTAACCAAGGAGGAATTGCCAAGGGAATTTACAATCAAGAGCGGGTAGAGCAATTACACGACTTGATGGCGGATAAGTTGGCGAAATCAGGTGTTCATTTCGATGAAATCTACTACTGCCACCATCACAACGAAGTTGGCAAGTGTTTGTGTAGAAAACCTCATTCTTTGATGCTAGAAAAGGCCATAGCTCGTTTTGATATTGATGCCTCCCAATCGGTAATGATTGGTGATAGTCAGCGAGATATGGATGCGGCAGCCAAGGTTGGCGTTAAAGGTTTTTTGATTGAATCAAATAGTGGAATTTTGCAAATTGTAGAAAGTCTGAAATGAGTAGTCATCTGCTCCACTCTTGTCATGCTGACGAAGGAAGCATCTTAAAAACAGCATTTCTTTATCAGAGATTCCTCGTTCCTCGGAATGACAAGGGCTATTTTTGCGGCCAGTTAGTATGAGAACTTACCTACTATTCAATGGAAAATTTTATGAAGATGGAGACGCACTCCTTCAGGTAACCAACCGTGGTTTTTGCTATGGCGATGGCTTTTTTGAATCTATGCGCGTTTCAAATGGGAAAGTCTCATTTGTAAGAGGCCATTGGAACCGATTGGTGCGCGTGTGCAAATTCCTGCGGATTCAGATTCCAGAAAAGCTTACCGAGCAGAGTTTTAATGAATATGCCTTGGCGCTGGCACATCGCAATGGATTGAAAAATGCGCGTATTCGTTTTCAGGGTTATCGGATGGGCGAAGGACGCTATGCACCCGAAAACAACCTTTTGGGCTGGTCTATGGTGTGTCAGGAGTTAGAGACTGCTGCATACACGCTCAATAAAAACGGGTTGCATGTGGCTTTTTGCAACACGCATTCCATCAATCCTGCTCCACAGAGTTCGTTTAAATCTAGCAATTCGTTGCCTTACGTTATGGCCAGCATGTTTGTGGCCGATAATAAGTTGGACGATTGTTTTCTTCTCGACCCTAAAGGATATGTGGCCGAAGCAACGGGTTCTAATGTGTTTCTCCTAAGAGAAAACGAATTAATTACGCCAAATCTTATTCATGGAGGCGTGGCGGGTGTCATGCGTTCGGTGGTTATGAAAGAGGCCGCTGCGCTCGGATGGAAAACAACCGAAGCGTTGGTTTCTAAGCAGGATGTGCTGGCTGCTGATGAGTGTTTTCTCACCAATGCTGCCCGCGGCATTCAGTGGGTGGGAGCTATTGAGAAGAAGCGTTTTTACAAACGAGGAGCGGAAAAACTGACCGCGCATATTAATTCTAAGTACGCTCTAGTTTCTCTTTAGGGCGATGAATTGCCTTATTTCTTGCTAATTGAAAGGTCTCGTAAACAGCGGTCTCAAGTTTTTTGCAACGCACAGTTTTTAGGCGCAAGTCAATTCTCGTGATAAAATCGGTGTTGATAGTTGGCATGTGATGCAGAATCACATCCGCCAAGGCTTTTATTTAGGTCATGTTAATTACGATGTTCCTCAACATCATGAAATTGAAAAACCTTCTGAAAGCCCCATGAATAAAGGATTGCTATTTATCCAAATGCTTCTGGAACTCTTCCAGCGGTAGTTTGGAAAATGAAAGTGCTTCTGGAATTCTTCCAGCGGTAGTTTGGAAAATAAAAGTGCTTCTAGAACCCTTCCGGCAGCAGTTTGGGAAATAGAATTGCTTCTGGAATGCTAATGAATAAGAGAGCTTCTTTAATCCAAAATAGTGGGTTCAATTCAACCGAGGATCCTCGGGCATATTTACCATAAATGCATAAGGCTCGCCCATTCCTTCTAGGATGGTAGACCACAGCTTTTCTGGTTCTTGTGTAAAGAGGAGGTCTTTATTTGCGTGGGCAATAATCCAGCTCTTGCTTTCCATTTCGCTGTCTAGTTGACCCTCTGCCCAGCCAGCATAGCCCACAAATAGGCGGATATCGCCAGGCTTTAGTTCGCCAGCTAGTATGAGGGTTTTTATCACTTCAAAATCGCCACCCCAATACACACCATCCATTACTTCGGTAGAGTTGGGTATGCGGTTTCCTAATTGGTGGAGGTAGTGCAGGGTTTCTTTTTGCACGGGGCCGCCTAATCCTAGCTTCGAATCAAAGGCTGGAGCATTTTCAATGGCCTCGTGCAAATACATCGGAATAGGCTTGTTTAGTATCAAACCAAAGGAGCCGCTTTCGCTGTGCTCGGTTAGCAGAACCACCGACCGTTTAAAGTACGGGTCTTGCATAAACGGCTCAGAAATAAGCAACCTACCTGTCTTTGCTTTTATCCGCTGCGAGGGGAATTTGAATATGTCTGAAATATCCATTGGTACTAAATAACGCAATTTTCAGATCAATTGTTGAGCGACCAACGAGCTTTATGCTGATTTACTGGTTTATGTGCCTGAATTACAATAGAACAGCATCCGACCTGTTTATTCTTCCGTGTTTTGGGTCGAAGGACAAGTGACAAGGGGGGCGAAACCGTACTGAAATACGGAACGCAATTGCTCGAAAGGTTGGCTGCCGAGTTTGAGAATGAGAAAGGGTTGGATGAAAGGGCTTTATAACACTTTCGTTTGTTCCATAATTTGTGCCATCAAGTAGGTGTGTATTTAACTGAATTGTAAGATTTCGGGGTCAGCGACCGCGAAAATCAAACACCTCGAAAACCAAATTTGAGGAAAACATCACCTCGAATTGGAAGATTGCGGTAGTGGCGTATGGCCATACGCCCTTACAGGCTGCTAAGGTCGCAAATCCGTGAACGTTTCAACCCCTTTTGAAATTCAAATTGAATATATCCATAAGAACGGCAGGCAGATTCGGTTCTTCGCTTTCCAAAACGTCATTTGGAAGATTTTTGTGGTTTGGAAATGTCTTCAAATTAGGAAAATGAGGAGCGTTATCATACCTGAAAATCAATGCGCCATTTTCATCCATCAAGTGATAGCGATATTTCATTTTGGATGCTTGTTCAAGGTCAACGACCTCTGCAAACGAAAGTTGATGTCCGTTGGAGAAGACGATTTCACCTCGAATAAAACCTTTGTTTTTTCCGTAAACTTTCGTGGTTGTGGAATGCGAACTGATTATCGGCAGAAACTCCGAAATGACCCTTTCTAATTCTTCAAAATAATCAAGGATTATGCAAGAGCGTCCAGGCGTTCTTTGCTTTTCAGTTGCATTTCGTAGATGCCCGCCCAAATCATATCATCCTCATCATCAGCTCGTTTTCCTGCTTGAAAATCGGAGTAGAAGTCTTTGGACTTCAGACCTTGTTTTACCTCAAATTTTTTCAGGTCAGAACTTATGTTGAGCAATTCCTTCTTCAACTCATTTATCTGATAGTCAATTGCATTTTTGAAAAACGCATCCACATCAGAATGGGCAGCAAGAATTTTCTTTAACCGCTTTTCAGTAGTAGGTGAAAGATTGAAGTTCAACATCAGTTCGGAATTAAAATCGTTGGAACAAAGTTCGGAATATATTTTCTTTGTGACTCATGGAGTTGCACAAGTATTTGGTCGTCATTGAAAAGTCTGAAACAGGTTTCAGCGCATATGTGCCTGATTTGTCTGGATGCATTGCTACAGGAAGTACGCGTAAAGTGGTTGAACGCAACATCTACGAAGCGGTCAAATTTCATATTGAAGGGCTGAAAGAAGATGGTTTGGAAGTTCCGAAGCCGACTACCGAAAGTGAAATGTTGGTGTTTGCTGCTTAAAGCAGGACACGTTCTCCGTAAGAACGTTTAAGATTCTTGGCTGATAGATAGTTCAAAAGGAGATTTCAGATATGAGAATTCGGACGTCAGAATTTTGCGCGAAGGTCGTTAAATCCTCTGTGTCATGCTGAACTTGTTTCTGTAAGCTAATACAGCATTTGTCAAGCGGTCAATCTTCAAAAGCTCTACACAAATAGATGCTTTTTTATTTGGCGTCTGAAATTCACATATTCCTTCAAAAGATTTCGCACGGCTAAATCAATATCATCTTCTCTTTTTCGACTTCCTTGAATAAACTCCTGGTTATCCCCACGAAACCGTTCCTCATCAAGTTTAAGACTGTAGTAAGAATAATCTGTAATTTCTTGTGTTTCAGGATTGACGTCTTTTTTAGATACAAGTCCTGAATAAGAACCTAGTGTTGCCAACGTATTGTCCAATTCCGCCAATAGCACCTGCCCAGCAGCGTTAATGTCAGGATTCAAAAACTCATTTCCTACCTCATTCAAAAAGCGCTGCAAACTATTGAGTATATCGAATTCGTTTCGCTCGACAATGCGATTAACACAAATGCTATTTAGAAAAAGTTTGAAGTCTTTTTCGGATATAATTTCATTAAATGAGGCAAACTGCTTTTTATCATGAATAATCTCACCTCCCTGATTTTCGTTGGCAATGATGTTATCGTATTTCTGAATAATATTCTTAATCTCAGAAGCCAGCCAGCTTGATAGACCGTACTTATTTTCTTTCGCAAGTTCTTTCTTGTCGCATTTGAATGACAAGATTCGGTTGTTTCTTATGTCGAAAGGCAACTTGTCTATCTCCGAAAAAGAACCATTGTTTAGACAAATGATTCTTGCCTTTGAGAGACGGCTAGATGCGTAGCCAAGTTCAAACAATACATTTGGATTTGGTGCGTTCCTATGTTTGCAAAACAGGCTTAATTTCGAAGTATTTATCAATGAAACATCAGCAACAAATATGTCACACGAATCGATTTTTGATTTGATGATTTCCAAAATATCTGGACTACCGCTCTTCCCTACAGTGTCCTTATCGATGCTAGGAACCACTTGAATAGTATCATCCCTTTTTAATTCACTGATGGCTTTTTTAAGGCATTTTTCAATGAAGTTCCTATTGTATCTATCATCAGTGTCTGACTGCCAAGAATAGAAGATTGTAAATGTATAGGCCATTAACAGTTAAGTTTTAATTGTAAAAAAAAATTAATACCAAGCAGCATCCTCCTTTTCAAACATTCTTGGGTTGGTCTCTTCATACCTGATTTGTTGCTTTGCCTCTCTAAAAAGGACTCCATCGTAATCTCCACCTACCGTTGCCCATTTTCTTTTAATCCAGTTTTTCTGGTCATCGTACTCATATTCGATTAATTCGGATTTAATCAATTGACCTTCATTGTATGTGGCACGGCCTACTAAATTGTTGTTGCTATCATAGGTACATATAACTTCTTCTAGCATAGGCTCATCTTGATTCGGAAAAGAGTAATGAATCGTACGCCTTTTAATCATGTTGTCGCTTTTGTCATATTGAAAGAATGACTCTGTCTCTAATGCCTCCCGATTTTTCAATGTTTCTATTTGGACTGCCAATCGTCCGTTAGAATCATATTTGAAATTAATTTGAATTTCTTCTATTAAAGTCGTTTTAACTTCTTCTATCAGAAAGTTTTCATACCACTCAAATGTGTCTTTGGATGTGAAGTCATCCGAAAATAGGGATGTTCGTTTTACTTCAATTTTTCTGCCGTTTTCGTTATAAGTTATTAGTTCTTTATTATGTATTTTGCCTTCTCTGAAGTGGTAGATTTCTATCGGAAAGTAACAGTCTTCATAAGCTATTTCATATCGCCCATCGGGCATTTCTTTGTCGACTCTTTGCTTAGTCGAACTGTACTGTGCAATGGACTCATAGCCTTTAGCATATCTATAATAGATATGCTTGCGGCCCTTAGTGCCTAAAAACCTGTTATAAGTTGAGACAAATTCACTTTCTCTTTGGCGAGAATCATCCTCATAAACCCTGTATTCAACAAATCGAAGACTTGAAACGTTTCCTTTTAAATTTTCCTTTTCTAGATCCGATTTTTCTCTCCACAGGACGGGCTCTTCTTCTAGCCAATAAGCAGGTTTTTTGTAAACAGGTGGGTCTGGCTTTTTTACCTTAGGAGTCAAGAGTAGTATCAACACGAATACCAATATCCCTGAACCTGTACCAATCCAAAAGTCCCATTGATAGCACGCAAGAATCCAAGTTATAAAGCCAATGATACTTGCGGTGCCAAGACCAATATTCTTTTGTACTGAATACCAACTCGCCAATCCTAAAATTAAGATTGCCAATAAGAGAAATGCGAAAACAGATGCCAGTGCAATTAGTAAATCAATCATTCGATTTTAAGTCGAATATCAAATGTAGCTGAATTGGCAAATATGCAAGAAACTAAGCGCCAAATTCGATTATCAGATTGTAAACAAGAACGCTGCGAGAACAGTAGTCTTACTTATCACGTCTTTACTACCTTCAAAACCTTCTCCGCAATACTTGCTGCGGTGGCAGAAGCCTCACATTTAGCCAAGTCTTTGGGAGTTCCTTCAAATACAACAGTTCCACCATCTTTACCGTCTTGGGGCACAAGATTAATGTCGTGGTCGGCACATTTAATAATGTCGGGTGCTTTAACATGAACTACATTTGTTCTGAATGAAAGACAAGGTCGTCAATATTCATCCTCACGCCAGCAAACGCGCCATTGAGCGCGGGGCAACGGAAGATGAGATCATAGAAACGGTCAATAATGGTGAGGAATTTCCAGCCAAATTCGGAAGAACAGGTTTCAGAAAGAACTTCAGTTTTGACAACGATTGGAACGGAAAACATTATTCGACCAAACAAATTGAAGCATACTCCGTTGAAGAAGAAGATTCTTGGATAGTGATAACGGTAATTGTTAAGTATTTTTAGACCATGACACTCACGTACGACCCACGATACAATATCGCTTATATCAAGTTGCGCGAAAAGACCGCAACCGTCAACTCTGTGAAGGTGAGCGAGGAAGTAGTGATTGACCTTGGTGAAGACGGGACTATTTACGGTATTGAACTTCTAAATGCCAAAAAGCAATTGCAAGACAAGAATTCATTGCATTTGTTGTTCATCAACGAAGCCACAGGCGAAGAAAAGACGATCGAGATAGCAGCCTAAACGGGTTCAAGGTTTCACGCTCAAAGTTCAATGTAAAGACCGCCTCGGCAAGATTAAATGGTTTACGAAGACCGAAATCTAAAATCGTCATTCGTAAATCTAAAATCAAACTTTAGCCACCTTCAAAACCTTCTCCGCAATACTTGCAGCCGTTGCCGAAGCCTCACATTTAGCCAACTCTTCAGGAGTTCCTTCAAAGACAACCGTTCCGCCATTTTTTCCGCCTTCGGGGCCAAGGTCAATCACGTGGTCGGCACATTTGATCACATCTGGGTGATGTTCAATGAGGATGATGGAATGGCCGTTGTCTAAAAGTGCGTTGAAGGCTTTTAGCAGTTTGTGAATGTCGTGGAAGTGAAGCCCAGTGGTTGGTTCATCAAAGATGAATAGCGTTTTACCCGCATTCTTCCCTTTTGTGAGGAAGGAAGCGAGTTTAATCCGCTGCGCCTCACCACCAGAAAGTGTGCTGCTGCTCTGTCCGAGTTGGACGTAACCGAGGCCGACTTCCTGTAAGGGGGCAATTTTCCGTGCCACTTTTGGGTCATGTTCTGAGAAGAATTCCATGGCCTCATCCACGGTCATGCTCAGCACATCGTGAATGGTTTTCTCCTTGAATTTGATTTCTAGTACTTCCTGCTTGAAGCGCTGTCCTTCGCAGCTTTCGCATTTCATGATAATGTCGGCCATGAACTGCATTTCAATCTTCACCGTGCCTTCGCCTTCGCAGACTTCGCAGCGACCACCAGCCACGTTGAACGAGAAATGCTTGGGTTTGTAGCCGCGCAATACTGCGGCTTTTTGGTCTGAGAACAGCGAACGAATCTCATCATACGCCTTTATATAGGTCACAGGATTGGAACGCGTAGAACGCCCAATCGGGTCTTGATCCACGAATTCTACATCTTCAATACGATTGAGGTCGCCATCTAATCGCTCAAACTGTCCCGTTTTGAGGCCGTAGCCGCCAAAACGTTTTTTGAGGGCAGGGTAGAGGATGCTTTTCATGAGCGTGCTCTTGCCCGAACCACTTACGCCTGTAATCACCGAAAGACAACCCAACGGAAACGAAACGCTGACGTTTTTGAGATTGTGCTGCCGCGCACCAATTACTTCCAGTTTTCCTTTTGGTTTTCTGCGTGTGGAAGGAACAGGAATTTCCAGTTTTCCACTCAAATAACCTGTAGTGAGCGTATCGGCAGATTGCATCATGTCGTCCAGCGTTCCTTGGAAAACGACTTCGCCACCGTGCGTTCCTGCTTCTGGGCCGATATCCACAATCATATCCGCAGCACGCATAATGTCTTCATCGTGCTCAACCACAATTACCGTGTTTCCAATATCACGAAGTTTCTTGAGGATGGAAATGAGCCGTTCGGTGTCTTTTGGATGAAGTCCGATACTCGGTTCATCTAATATGTACATGGAACCTACCAAAGAACTTCCCAAAGAACTGGCCAAGTGAATTCGTTGTGCTTCGCCACCAGAAAGTGTTGCCGATTGACGGTTCAGGTTCAAATAACTGAGCCCGACATCTTTCATGTAGCCCAAACGCGAAGTAATTTCTTTCAGTATTCGCTTGGAAATTTCGGTTTCCATAGAAGAAAGTTCAAGCTGATCGAAGAAATCGGCCAACTCGCCAAGTGGCAACAGAACGAGGTCCGAAAGGCTTTTGCCACCAACCTTTACATAGGTTGCATCCTTACGGAGTTTGGTTCCTCTGCATTCTGGACAAGGCGTTTTTCCGCGATAGCGTGAAAGCATGACGCGGTACTGAATTTTGTAGCTGTTTTCTTCCAACATGCGGAAGAAGGCGTTCAGCCCTTCAAAATATTGGTTGCCATCCCATAGCAGTTGAATTTGCTCTTCGGTGAGTTCGAAAATGGGGCGATGAATGGGAAAATCGAACTTATTGGCCGAATGCACGAGCTGATCTTTCCATTTGCTCATGCTTTCGCCACGCCAGCAAACAATGCCTTCTTCGTAAATGCTGAGGCCGCGGTCGGGCATTACTAGGTCTTCGTCAATGCCGATGATATTGCCGAAACCTTCACACTTTTTGCAAGCGCCATACGGATTATTGAAGCTGAAAAAGTGAACAGATGGCTCTTCAAACCGCATTCCGTCTGCTTCAAACTCGGTGCTGAATTCGGTGGTTTCTTCTTCGACTTGGATAGAACAACGGTTGTTTCCCTCAGCCAAAGCGGTTCTGATTGCTTCGGCAATCCGTGTGTTTTCTTCCTTGGAATTGGTCACGAAGCGGTCGATAAGCACGGAGAGTTCGTTTCCTTCTTTTAGGAAGGTGCTTTCTTCAATCTTTTCAATTCGTTCTACAACTCCATTAAGCTTGACACGTGTGTAGCCCTGATGACTGAGAATGGTGAAACGTTTGCTCAAGGCTTCCTTTGGCATTACGCCAAAAGGTGCGAAAACCATCACTTTCTTACCGTCTTCCTGTTTGGTGATGAATTCGGCAATGCTGTCTACCGTGTGGCGTTTGACTTCGTTTCCCGAAACAGGGGAGAAGGTGTGGCCAATTCGAGCATAAAGCAGTTTGAGGTAATCGTAAATCTCCGTAGTTGTGCCAACGGTTGAGCGCGGATTGCTTGATTTTACCTGTTGATTGATGGCGATGGCAGGAGCAATTCCCGAAATCGAGTCAACTTCTGGCTTATCGATTTTACCCAAGAATTGGCGAGCGTAGGCTGAAAGGCTTTCGATGTAGCGTCTTTGTCCTTCGGCATAAAGTGTATCAAATGCTAAGGTTGATTTGCCCGAACCTGAAAGCCCTGTAATGACGATGAGCTTTTTGTGCGGCAATACAAGGTCGATGTTCTTGAGGTTGTGAAGCCGCGCACCTTTAATAATGATGTTGTGTTTTGGGTCGGGCGTCATGGCTGATACGAATTAGGAATGGTGTACGAATACATAAATCCCCCGCCTCGTTCCTCAGCACCCCCTTTGAAAGGGGGATGGGGATTGTGCGAACTTGTTTGATTGGAGGAGGTAGGAGGTGTTTGAATTAGATTGCCACACTCGTTCCTCGTTCGCAATGACGTTTGTAGGTGGCGTGCGTTAGGGATTGCAGCGGCATCCTTTTCTGAGGAACGAAGAAAAGATAGAGCGGAAAGCCCGACCCCTTTGCGTAGCATTGGGGTAACGCCCTTCAACAAAATCAGGACAGGCTCCAAACAAACTTCCTTAAAGTTGGTAGGTGTTTGTGCTTGAATTCGGGGCATTGTTGCAATAATTGTTAAAAGGGTTGCAAATTTATCATTCGTCAACGCGGGTTCGGATTAATCTTCCAATATTTGTCTCAGTCAACAGCAAAAAAATATTTTAGTTGTTGCACAATAAATAAAAACAGAGGCCGTTAACTACTGTAACTGCCCAAGGCATTAACTAAAACGAAGCGCATAGCAAACACTCTACTCTTATAAGATTTTACTAAGTCTAACCTAAAAGAGAGAAGCTATGCGAGTATCTGCCCTAAGTGATCAGGAACTGATCCGTCTATACGTTCAAGGAGAAGAAATTTGTTTTGAAGAATTGGTTAACCGCCATAAGGATAGGTTATTTACCTACTTGGTCCTGCTGTTGAAGGATCGGAATCTTGCCCACGATTTTTTTCAAGATACCTTGGTTAAGGTGATTCAAACCTTGAAGTCTGGTAAATATTTGGAGGAAGGAAAATTCCGTCCATGGATGTTGAAAATTGCGCACAATCTGGTTGTGGATCATTTCCGCAGGGAGAAGAAGATGCGGATGCAACACTCTACCGATGAGTTTGATGTGTTTTCGGTAATCGGAAGCGAAGATTTGAACCGCGAGGAAATCTACATTCAGGAGACGATTCATTCTGACTTACGTAAGTTGGTGGCCATGTTGCCTGAAGATCAGAAAGAAGTTTTGTTGATGCGCGTTTATGCTAAAATGCCGTTCAAGGAAATTGCTTGGGTGACTGAAGTGAGCATTAATACTTCGTTGGGTAGAATGCGTTATGCGCTTATTAGCCTACGCCAATTGATGGAAAAACACAACGTGAAGCTGGCGGCTTAATCCGACAGAAATAGAGCACAGCGATGAAGCGCCCCGAGAGATTGGGGTGCTTTTTTTTATGTATGAAATGTTGAGCTCGCTTGATGGATTCTTTGTAAAGGAACACAGGTTCTCGTGTGGCTCGAATGCGCTGATGAAACGGATTTACAATGACTCGTAGAGCGGAGAGAGGTAAAGAGGAAATACAACGTGAAGCGCTCCAATATATTCTGGCATTTTGAGGTATCGCAGCAACTTTTTTTTGTATTCAATTCATCCCCAACTCCTATAAATCGGAGCTGCGGGTGAGTTAAACTCCCAACCTCACAATAAGGTCAGCCATTCTATTCGAATATCCAGCCTCGTTGTCGTACCACCCTACCACTTTCACCATCTTGCCGATAACTGAAGTGAGTTCCGAATCGAAAATACAGCTATGAGGATTGCTGATGATATCGCACGAAACGATGGGTTCATCGGTGTATTCGAGAATGCCTTTCATGGGGCCATCTGCGGCAGCTTTAAAGAGGGCATTTACGCCTGCCTCGTCAATATCTGAACGCACAATGCAGGTTAGGTCTGTAAGCGAACCGTTGAGCACAGGGACGCGAATACCGGCACCGCCCAAATGTCCTTCTAAGTGTGGGAATATTCTACCCAATGCCTTGGCAGCACCTGTTGATGTTGGGATGATGGAATTTGCTGCTGCACGCGCTCTTCTCAAATCGGAGTGTGGCGAATCGTGCAAGCGCTGGTCGCCTGTATAAGAATGAACCGTAGAAACGAAAATGCTTTCTACATGCACCGCGTCTTCCAGCACCTTTACCATTGGCCCTGCACAATTGGTGGTACAAGATGCGTTGCTGATGATTTCCGATTTCAAGTCAATCACATCATCATTCACCCCAAGTACTACCGAAGGAATGTCTTTATCCTTTGCTGGTGCAGAAATAACTACCTGCTTAGCTCCTGCTCTCAAATGCGCAGATGCAGAAGCTCTATCTCTAAAAAGGCCAGTTGATTCTATCACCACATCCACTTTCAGTTCTTTCCATGGTAGCTTGGATGGGTCTCGTTCTGCAAAAACCTGCACATCTTTTCCGTTGAAACGGATGGCGTTGGTCTTCGGCTCCACTGTTCCATCAAACTGACGGTGAACCGAGTCATACTTAAAGAGATGTGCCAATGTTTTTACATCTGTAAGGTCGTTAATGGCCACCACCTCCACTCCTTGCTTCTTTAGCAAGGCACGCATGGTTATTCTTCCAATTCTTCCAAAACCGTTTATCGCTACTCTCATTTCATCATAATTTTAGATTCAAAATACGTCTATCTATTCTAAACATGGAATAGCCACAGAAACACAGAAAGCACAGAAGTTTTCACAGAGCAAAAAGTCTTTTCCTTTCTCTGTGAAAATCTGTGTTTCTGTGGCTATAAGATGTTCGTTTAAACTGAGACTCATGCGCAAAAAAGCAGGTTAAAAAAAAGCCTCCCGAAATATCGGGAGGCTTAGCAATTCGATTGCAAACTATTATCAGTTCTTAACGATTTTCTTCATAATCATGTCGTTATCAACTAAAATACGGAGGTAATAAACACCTACGCTGTAGTTAGACATGTCAACATCAAATCGGTGTGTACCGTTGCTCATGTTTCTTGAGAACAATGGGTTTACATTTTTTCCAAGTACATCAATCACTTCCATCGTTACGTTAGCATCGTCTAGCAACGTCATGCTTACCGTTGTAAGTCCAGCAGTTGGGTTTGGCGCAACATTTAGGTCGATAATGCTCTCCAATTCTTCCATTCCCAGTGGGCTATTAGAAATAGTGATGTCATCGATATAGAAGTTGTTGCTAGGTTCTGCACCAGAAATCCAACGAAACTTAACACGCACGTTTGGTTTGTTTGCGAATGTGCCTAGAGCAGCACTAGTGTCTGTCCAAGTACTAGTGGCGTTAGGTACGTAGCTGCCACTAGCAAAACCAGCATTGGTAAGGTCGAACTTTGAAAGAGTCAATTTTTTCTGCCAAGATTCACCACAATCATCAGAAAACATAACTCTTAACTCGTCCTGAGGATTGCTGTTGGAAGCAGCTCCTGAATAACGGAATTTCAAGGTTGGACTGTCGATAGTACTTAAATCGTATGATGGAGAAATCAATTCATCAATCTCTTCTCCCCAATTATACAAATTGTTCATTCTTACAGATTCCCATCCAGTACTTCCAGCGTTTGGTCCTTTATACCATTCCCACTTGTTATCTGTACCATCCTGATTGAAAACAACATAATCGTCTAAGAAATCCTGCTCAGACCAGAAGCTTTCTACGTAACCCCATGAGCTTTGGAACTGTGCTGTAGATGAGCTTACGATAATCATATCATTTGCAGTTCTTGTGTTTGAACCAATACCATTGCTTACCTGCAACGACACATCATATACTCCTGGAGTGTTATAGCTGATGTTGGTTGGATTTGCATTGGTAGAAGACCCTGGGTTTCCTCCTTCAAATGTCCAAGCGTAAGCATCAACCGAACCGTTGTAAGCACTTTCCTCAAAATCAACACTTTCATTCACACAAATCATTTTTTGTGTAGCAAAATCGCCAGATTGATCGAAGTAGAATCCTGCGATTGGAGCACATTCTGGAACGGTGTATGGATCGGCTGTTCCTGTGTTTTCCAAATTTTCTTGAGAAATCATATAAGAACGGTATCCCGGACCTGTTGCATCACCATGCAGCGTAAAGTCCATTCTCGCCTTTTGACCTCTTGTAAAGATATTCATGCAGAAATCTGATGAATAATCCATGTAGTTGTCGAACATCTCTCCATCTGGGTTATTCGGATCACATACGTGAAGTTTGTGTGGTTGCGTGTGAAGTGGAGAACCCACGTTGCCGCAGATATTGAAATTCGGAGCTTGGGCAGTAGGCGTATCAAATACGTTATCTGAACCACATTCCGAGTCTCCCCAAATATGGATAAGGCTCAACCAGTGACCAACTTCGTGCGTTGCTGTTCTACCACCACTGCTAGCTGTGTTGATATTACTGGAAAGAACTGCGATTCCGTCTGTCGACAACAAACCTGTTCCTGGGAATTGAGCATAACCCAAAATTACTCCTCCTACAGCACTCTCCATGGCGATGTTACCCACCGACCAGATATTCAAATAGCTATAAGCATTCCAATAGCTTTCAGCTTTAAAACCTGTTCCGTCATTGGCATCACGTGTCTTTGATGTGAACTTTCGAACAACACCATCGGTACAATTTCCAAGTGGGTCTTTGGTAGCCAATCTGAACTCAATATTACAATCTGCAGGTACATAGCTTCCTTGCTGATCGATGGTAGAAGTTACTGGCCATAAACCACCAACAAGCACATCTCCTGTGTATCCAAGACCATCTGTTTTCACATTCACACGATGGTTGCCATAAACAATTGTAACCTGCGTAAACTGCAATGTCAACGAACCCTCAGCAACAAAGCTTTCGGTACTTACCACGTTGCCGCTTCCATCAAACACATCATACATCAAATCAGCATCAAATACTTGCAATGTGTCTGTTGGAACCAATGGAAATTGAGCATTCCCAAAAAGAACCAACGTGAGTTCAGCAGACCATGTGGTGTCTGTATCTACTCCATTCCAGCTAGTTGTGAAAGTAGGTTCTGATGTGTAGTTCAATGATGGAACGGTTGCTCCATTAACTGTAAAGTTTGGTGCCTGAGCGAATACGGATTGATTCACGTATTGGGCACTCAATCCATTCTGTGCATTAACGGCCTGCCGAAAAGCCATGGCTATATCTGTTGTATCAGCATTGTTTGAAATGTTCACCTCAATTACGTTATCGAAATTCGGAACAAGTGTATCTGCCAATCCTCCCGATCCATTGTTAAAATGGAAGGCGAAGCTTTCTCCATATCTGTTATACAACTTAACGTATGCCGAATCGTCTACATACGAAGCAATGTCATCAGAATTGAATACAAAATGTGTGTATTCAGTATCTCCATAAAAACGCTGTGGTGTATTTACTGTATCTGAGTTCAAACGTCTGTAATCCGCATTCAGCACATCCATTTGTTGCTGCACTTTCGTTAAGCTAATATTCTCTGGCCCTCCGTCATGAAGAATGTGGAATACAACTGGAATGATTCGCACGCCATTTTCATCTCTGTTTACCGCAACCTTTGGATCAGCCGTATAGCGCTGAATGGCCTCCTGAAAGTCTTCATACTTAGCTTTTACTTTCGGGTCTTCTAATTGTTGTTTTAGAATAATGTCGGCAGCACATTTATCGTAATTCTGTGCAAATGCCCCAAAAGCTGTAAATAAAGCAACTGTTGCGAGTAGATATTTTTTCATCATAGTCTGTATTCTGAATATCGTATTACGGTTAAGGTTAAATGAAAACCGTTGAAGGGCAAATATAGAAAAAGAAGTAGGGGCTGAAGTGTCTTTTCGGTGCTTATTCGCTCCAAAAAACATCCAATAATTACACTTCTAACGCCTTGATCTTCAATGAATTTCAGAAAAGATGCTTTTCTGCATGGTAGGATGAACGTACCAATGGGCCGCTAGAAACGAACTTAAAGCCCATTTCGAGGCCTTGTATCTCGTACTTTTTGAACTGCTCTGGAGTAACAAATTCCGCAACAGGAAGATGATTCTTGGTTGGCTGCAAGTATTGCCCTAATGTTAAGATGTCAACTCCTACACTTCGGAGGTCTTCCATGGTCTCAAACACCTCGTCTTCTGTCTCTCCAAGACCAAGCATCACTCCTGATTTGGTCTTCATTCCAGCATCTTTCAAGCGCTTCAGAACCTCCAAGCTTCTGTCGTATTTCGCTTGAATTCGAACTTGTTTTGTCAGTCTTCTTACCGTTTCGAGATTATGCGAAACAATCTCCGGTGCCACATCAATAACCCGTTGAAGATTCTCCCATTTACCTGCAAAATCAGGAATCAAGGTTTCTAAAGTCGTACCCGGACTGTGCTTTCTCACCGCACGAATGGTTGCGGCCCAAACCTCCGAACCGCCATCGGCCAAATCGTCTCTATCAACAGAAGTGATAACGGCATGCTTCACTTCCATCAACTTGATGCTCTGCGCCACATTATAAGGTTCAGAAATATCCACTTGCTCTGGCCTACCTGTACTCACCGCACAGAATCCGCAAGAACGGGTGCACACATTTCCAAGAATCATAAAGGTGGCCGTTCCAGCACCCCAGCATTCGCCCATATTCGGGCAATTTCCGCTTTGGCAAATGGTGTGAAGCTTATGCTCATCCACCAATCCACGTACTTTTTGAAACTCCTTACCAGTTGGCAGTTTTACTCGTAGCCATTTCGGTTTCGGGACCCTTTGCTCTGCCTCTTCCAACTTAATTTCACTCATTATCTATACCACTTTACACCAAAATTGACCGCCATATAAAACGTCAAATAGTATGGATCATTCTTAATCTTAGCCATCATAGGCACGTCTCTTACATAATAGTCTATGATGATTCCAGCTTCTAAGCTTCTTACCGCCTTTTGCTTTCTTCCGTACTCAAAACTGAACCCAAACTTCCCGTACATACCTGGATAGAATCCCATTTTATCGATTCCCTTGAAAACAGATGCGCGACCATAAATGCTTTCCTGTGTATGTGCCAGATTTCCTTGTTCATCTCTTTTTTCTGGGTCGTACCTTTCTGTAGTGACATATTCATACGGAACAGACGGATGTCCAATTTCTAGATATATTGGTTTAGCCCAAGCCATGGAAAAACCACCGATATACAAGTACCTTATTTCAACACCTTTATCAAATTTGGCATACAGAACGTTGTGTCTTCCGTAACCAAATCGCGTGACTACGACCTGATTTAACTCACCATACTTGTAGCTGTTTGAATTCTCGTAATACGGATTAACCGAACGAATTTCCTTTGGATGTTCCATGCTCACAGCTTCCACCTCAAAAACACGTTTTCGCAAGAAGGTTTTGTTCTTGGATCTACGTAAAAGCAGTCCCCAGCCTCGTGTATGAAGCATAGCTCCACCCGTAAATTCCTGCTTCATCAACACTTGCGTGTCATCGAAGGAGCGGTCCTTAATTTTATCGGCAACAGAACCTTTCGGAACAGGAGGAAGCTGCATTTCATCATCGTCTTGAGCTACGGCAAACTGAACCGAGCCCAATGCGAATGAGAAAATCAATACTGCGTAAACAAGCTTCCAGTACATTCGTGCAAAGTTACAATAACTCATCGCCACAACTTACATCATGGCCACATCTCATGTCATATATCTTGGAGAACTGAGTATCGAGGCAACTCACCTCCAAAGTTCATCCACGATAAAAACCGATGCTCCAACAGATAACAATGGTTTAGGAAGAACGTTCTCTCCAACCGATTTATTGGCCACATCGTTAGCCACGTGCATGCTTACCATTATGGGAATTCGAGCAAACGAATCCTCGTTAAACATCGAAGGAACAAACGCCACCGTGACCAAAATAATGGATTCTAACCCAAGAAGGGTTGCAGAAGTACAAGTGGAATTTGAAATTGTTGACCGAGGACTAACTCAAGTTCAGAAAACCGTGTTAGAAAAGGCGGCACTGACGTGCCCAGTCGCACTCAGCCTAAGCGAATCGCTCAAACAGACCGTTTCCTTCCGTTATCGGAAGTGAAGTCATTAGCTGTTAACGCCCTGCTCAACAGGAACGTCTGCCTTTCCGTAAGCTGGGCAGCTTTCTGTCGTTCTGCATGAAGAGAAAATCATTGCAATAACAGTAAGAGCTGCAAAGAAGATGGCTGACTTTTTCAAAATTGTGGTGGTTTATTTGTTGATATGAGCTTAAAACGACTTCAAGATACTGTTTGTTGCCAAAAGTGCTGCAAATTTATCCTTTGAATTCCAGTTACGCGATTTACTTAATAAGGTTTGCGTATAGTTTTCAACATGAGTTATGGAAAAACAGACATTTGAGAGATGACAGAAGTGAAACCTAAAATAGAAGCTAGTTGGCAGAAGCTTCTTTCTACCGAATTTGAAGCTGATTACTTTTCCACACTTCGCAATTTTCTCGTGGAAGAAAAGAAAACGGAAACCGTTTATCCGCCAGGCTCATTAATTTTCAATGCCTTTGACCATACTCCAGTGGAGAATGTAAAAGCTGTGATTTTAGGGCAAGATCCTTATCATGGACCCAATCAAGCCCATGGACTTTGCTTTTCTGTGAATGATGGAATTGTTCCTCCTCCGTCTTTGAAAAACATATTCAAAGAGTTGAAAACTGACATAGGAATGGATGCACCCGCATCTGGCAACCTGACTAAATGGGCCGACCAAGGTGTTCTTCTTATGAATGCAACTTTGACGGTTCGTGCTCACAATGCCGGTTCGCATCAAGGAAAAGGCTGGGAACAGTTTACCGATGCCGCCATCCAAAAGCTATCGAACGAGCGAAAGAATCTCGTATTTCTACTTTGGGGGAAATTTGCGCAAAACAAATCTTCGCTCATCAATACCGAAAACGGACATTTGATTTTGAAAGCGCCTCACCCCTCGCCTTTTTCGGCACATACGGGTTTTTTGGGCTGCAAGCATTTTTCAAAAACCAACAATTTCCTGAAAGAAAGGGGAATTACTCCAATTGACTGGAACCTAAATACACAATGATCTGTCATAAATACGTTCTGATTTATTGATGCGATTTCGCCACATACTTACATTGATTGTGCTGCTTTTAGCTGTGCAGTTTTCATTTGGGCAAAAACGTGTGCGACTAATAGTTAAGCAGCAGAACGAGGTAATTGCCCCTAAGAAATTGAACCGCATTGGGCGGCTTAAGGAATTCTACCCCGATTCGATGGCCGCGCTGAAAGCCATGAATGAACTGCTCATTCTACTACGCGAACGAGGTTTCTCTGCCGCAGGAATCGACCACCAAACGTGGAAAAAGGATACGGCAGTTGCCCAGCTTCACATTGGCAATCAGTACAGATTTAAGCAAATTGATGCTGGCAATGTTCCGAAGGAGGTGATGCGAAGAATTGGCTTCAAGGAACAGCAGTTTGAGGAAAGCAGCATGAGCGGAAAGCGCTTTTCGAACCTAAAAAAACGAATCGTCCGCTTTTATGAAAACCGCGGATATCCCTTTGCACAAGTTGGATTAGATAGTATATCGCTCAAGAACGAATTACTTTTTGCAAGGCTTAAACTGGAGAAGAATCGCGAGTTTAAGATTGATAGCGTCATCATTAAAGGAACCGCTCGTATCCAACCAAAATACCTCCAAAACTATCTTGGAATTAAAAGGAAATCGCTTTACAACGAAAGTCGCATTAAGCCGATTTCCACCAGAGTAAAGGAGATTGCTTTTGTGTCGGAAGTCAAGCCGCCAGAAGTGGTTTTCAGAGAAGGCAAGGCAGACCTTTATGTTTATCTAGATAAGAAACGCGCCAGTCAGTTTGATGGAATTCTGGGTGTACTTCCAAGCAGCGAAAGCCCGGGAAAGGTGCTGGTAACTGGAGAGTTGAGCCTTAAGCTATTGAGTGCATTCAGACGCGGGGAATTGATTGACCTTTCTTGGCGAAAGATGCAGGCTAGGACGCAAAACCTGAATATTCATCTCGCTTATCCCTTCCTTTTCAATACCAGCTTTGGTTTAGATGGAACGTTTGAATTGTACAAACGCGATACGCTGTATCTCAATCTTCGTGGAATTATCGGCATTCAATATCACCTGATCGGCAACGACCACATCAAAATTTTTGCTGACATCCGGTCCACGAATGTGTTGGCGACATCTACTCTTTCTTCTACAGCTACCATCAACCCGAATAATGTGGATTCGCGCACGCAACTTTATGGTTTCGGCTACAAAATGCAGCGACTGGATTATCGTTTGAATCCAAGAAAAGGCTTTGATCTGTATGCCGAAGCCAGCGCAGGAACCAAGAAAATTTTGCCCGATGCCTCCATCGAAGTAGATAGATATGCTGGACTCAAACTAAATTCTTTTCAGCTGAATGCAGTACTGCAAGCATCCTATTTCATTCCCATTCCTAATAGAAGTACCATTATGATTAGAGGAAATGGCGGCTACATGCGTAGCGATAATCTCTTTGAAAGTGAGGCATTCCGAATTGGAGGACTCAAAACGCTTCGAGGTTTTGACGAAGAATCAATCTATGCCACACTTTTCGGAATCGGTACGATTGAATACCGTTTTCTCCTCGACCCAAACAGTTACCTCTTTGCCTTTTTTGATGGAGCCTATTATGAAAACCGAGCCACCAACAAACGTATTACCGACCGTCCTTTCGGCTTCGGATTGGGGATTTCGTTCTTCACAAAAATTGGAGTGTTCTCTCTCAACTATGCTTTAGGAAAGCAGTTCAACAACCCTATTGATTTCCGCGCAGGAAAAATTCACTTCGGAGTTGTGAGTTATTTCTGAGAAGTGGAAACTTGATTCTTACGAGAAACCTCTATTGCGAAAGAATCAGTTTACGGCTTACAATTTTCTCAACTTCTCTGGGTCACCTTTTGTTGGAAAGACATTCATTATCCAGACAATTCCTACTTCAATCTTATAGAGAACTTTGTACTGACGAACAATGATTCTTCGGTATTTCGAATTGACATCATCGACCTGAAACTGTTTGAAGAAAATGATTGAATCTGCTTCTTCAATAATCTCATTCACAATCTTAAAAGCGGATTCTTCGGAATACTCCGAATGAAATTCATAAACCTTCCGGAGTTTGGCTTTAGCAGTATCTGTCCACTCGACCGTTAAGACTTTCTCCATTGTCTGACCTCTTCTTTCAAAGTAGCCGAATCGGTGGTTCGCCCTGCTTTAATATCATTCTCCGCATCGTTCAAAGAAGCGTTGTATTCTTCCACGGAAAGAGGTTTTCCGTCAATCGTATAAGCGGTTACAACCTGATTATCAAGAATCGATTTTATCTCCATCAGAACAGACTCTTCCTCCACATTCAAGAGTTGCTTTGCAAGGTTTATTTTAATGATTTCTAAACTCATAACTGCGATTTTCGAACTTATCAAAGATAAACATTCTTGAAACAGGGATTTTCCTTACTGGAAAATTCACTTAGGACCTCTAAGTTATTTCCGATTCCTGTTCGCCACTCAACACCTAATCCCTAACTTCATCGCCCAATGGAATTTGCATTTTTAATTGTAGGTATTTTGGTTGGCGCTGCCGTGGGTTTCCTTTTAGGAAAACGTGGTGCTGCAACCGTTTCGGATGATGGCGAACTGGAGAAGTTGAAGCTAGAAAACGCCACATTGGCTGAAGGCGAAAGACGCGTTTCAGAAGAACGGGACATTCTGAAGGCCGATTTGAGAGAATCACAAGACAAGCTTTCTGAAGCCGAGAAGAATCTTGCTTCAGCACGAACACACTTTAAAGACCAAGAAGCTCGGCAGGCTGATCAGAAAAAAGAGTTTGAAGAACTAAACAAGCGTTTCAACACGGAATTCGAGAACCTCGCCAACAAAATTCTTGATGAGAAATCTAAGAAATTCACCGATCAGAACAAGGAAAATCTTGAGTTGATTCTCACGCCTTTACGAGATCGCATCAAGGATTTTGAAAAGAAAGTGGATGAGAAATACGACAACGAGCAGAAGGAACGTGCTTCGCTGAAAGGTGAAATCAAAGTATTGCACGACCTGAACAAACAAATCAGTCAGGAGGCGCACAACCTTACAACAGCATTAAAAGGAGATAGCAAAAAGCAAGGAAATTGGGGTGAATTAATCTTGGAACGAATTCTTGAAAACTCGGGTCTCATAAAAGGCGAAGAATACTTCACGCAGCAAACGACCTACAACGAAACAGGCGACAGACTTTTCCCTGATGTGGTAATCCAACTTCCAGACGATAAGCAAATCATTATTGACAGCAAGGTTTCGTTGGTGGCTTACGAACGATTTGTAAACGCGGATGATGACGATGAGCGAGATAAATGGATTAAGGCACATGTCACTTCGGTGAAAGCACATATCAAAGGACTTTCTGATAAAAATTACCACACAAGTAAGGGAATGGATACTCCCGAATTTGTATTGATGTTTATGCCTATTGAAAGCAGTTTCAGTGCATCAATTAGAGCGGATGACGAGCTATTCAACTTTGCGTGGGACAAGCGCATTGTAATTGTAAGTCCTTCTACCCTACTCGCCACGTTGCGCACGGTTTCATCCATTTGGAAACAAGATCGCCAGACCAAAAACGCCATTGAAATAGCTCAAAAAAGTGGCGACATGTATAACAAGTTTGTCGGTTTTGTAGAGGATATGCAGAAGATTGGTTCTCGCTTGAATTCCACCCAAACCGCTTACAATGATGGCATGAAAAAACTATCCGAGGGAACGGGAAATCTTGTAAAGCGTGCTGAGGAATTGAGAAATATGGGAGCGAAAGCCACAAAGCAACTTCCCAGCGAAATGTTAGGTTTGGAGGATGAAGATTAGTTCGATTCTCATCCTTCTTAGCCTTGTTCTGATGGCAGCTTCCGGCTGCCTCACAGAGCGGATTTCCAATCAAAACCTCTCTTATTTGTATGATAGAGATGCTTCTTTCATGCATCCTGAATTCAACGTTCTACACAAGAATGATTCGGTAACGGAGCTTCATTTTCGCATCAATTCCAACGAGTTATTGTATTTGCACAACCCAGAAAGCAATTTCTATTCTGCGTTTTTCCGCATCCGTTACGAGGTTTACACACAGCTAGAAAGCAAACTGCTGATTGATAGTTCGGTGGTGATTTTTGCTGATAGTTCGCTGCTTATGCAAGGCAAAACAATCAGCGGCATCTTGGAGCTGAAACCAAGCAAGGTGAAGCAATCACTTCTAAAAATAGACTTGGTTGATTTGCGAAGAAATTCACGTGTTAAACGCTACTTCGAAATAGACAGGCGCAACCCAAATTGCAGACAGTTTTTCACACTACAACTGACAAATTCAAATCACGCTTTATCGCGGAATTACATCAAAGCAGACGAGCAGTTCACCTTAGATCACGTAAGCGGAAAAGATCGTGCGATTGTTCGGTACTACAATCGGGAATTTCCGTTGCCGAAGCCGCCATTTTCGGTAGAAACACCAAAGGTTTTCGACTATGAGGCTGACAGCATTTTTGAGCTTCCGTTAGGCCAACCTATTACACTTCCGAAAGAAGGATTTTATCATTTTCAGGTTTCGGACAGCACCAAAGATGGCTTTACACTTTATAGGTTTGATGAGACTTTTCCAGCGGTAAAAGACGTAAACGATTTGATTGAGCCGCTTCGTTTCATCAACAGCAATACCGAATACAAGACCATTAAAGAATCTGATTTTCCGAAGGCTGAAGTAGATCGTTTTTGGCTGAAGTTGGCGGGGAATCAAGATCGCGCCAGAGTACTCATTCAGAAATATTACTCTCGTGTTGAGAATTCGAACGAGTTCTTTACAAGCTATACCGAAGGTTGGAAAAGCGATCGCGGCCTCATTTATCTCATTTTCGGACAACCAAACATCATTTACAAAAACTCAAACTCCGAACATTGGATTTATGGCGAAGAAGAAAATCCTGCTTCGCTCGGAATGACGTTCTACAAGGTCGAGAATCCGTTCTCCGATAATGATTTTCGTTTAGACCGTTCGCCCATTTACAAAAGCAGTTGGTACAGCGCGGTGGACATGTGGCGTCAGGGTCGGGTTTACACAGATAACTAAAAGAAACTCGAAGCACGAAATAAAAAATCCGAAACCAGCGATTAGCCAGTTTCGGATTTTATAATTTAGAATTTGGTGCTTAGAACAACTATTGTTTCAATACTCTCACAGTCCTCACCAGATCTTTGTCTGAAATTCGCATCAGGTAAAGCCCAGTTTTCAATCCAGAGAGATTAATCGAGCTAACAGCAGAAACCTGCTTGGTCACAACCATTCGTCCTTGAACGTCCAGAATCTGAAGTGTTCCGCTTATCGGTTCGTTGAATCGAACCACATCTTCAAATGGATTTGGATAAACTGCCAGAGATGATTCTGTAGACAACTCATTCACGCCCACTGCCAGAGAAACATAGAAGTAGTACGAAGGCAAATACACCATTTGACAAATTTCAGCAGAACAACCATCGCCATTCTCTATATGCAGACAAACCTGAAACGCTCCAGTATAGGAGTAGTGGTGAGTGAGTTCTTGGTCGTGCGAGAAGGTATCGTCTCCAAAATGCCATGTGTAGCTGGTAGGATTTCCTGTTGAAAGATTTTCGAAGTGAACGCCTCCATGTTCCAAATCAACGACCCAAGTAAAGTCTGCTTCAAAATTTTCGCAAGGATCTGGTGTAACGTCTACTGCTATTGTGTGGCAATATTCGCTATGACAACCTTCGTTGTTATCAGCTGAAATACAAACTTCATACATGCCAGATTGATTGTATTCGTGCACTGGATTTTCAGCGTCTGAGGTTGATCCATCGCCAAAATGCCAAGTGATGCTCTGCGCATTTCCAGAATAAAGTCCATCAAATTCGATGCGATGATTATTATTTACACCTGCCGACCAATTGAATGAAACCTCAAATCCAGCACAAGGATTGAAATCCTCGACACACACGCTGCGGCAATATTCGCTTCGGCATCCGTCATTGTTCTCAACTACCAAACAGACCTGATACACGCCTGGATGAGCATATTCGTGGTAAGGGTCTTGGTCATGCGAGGTACTTCCATCGCCAAAATGCCAGATGTAAACGCCAGCATTTCCTTGACTGATGTTCTCAAACTGAATTCCAAGGCTGTCGATGTGCTCATTCCAAACAAAGTCAGCAAGGAAATCGTTGCATGGATTTGGAGTAGTCTCTACAGGCACCTCATAGCACAATTCGCTTCGGCAGCCATCGTTGCTTTCAATCACCACACATACTTGATAGATTCCTGGATGGGGAAATATGTGGTCTGGACTGTTCAGGTTTGATGTGGTCCCATCACCGTAATTCCAAACGATGAAATCCCAATCGCCTTCCGATTGATTCTGAAATTCGATTCGGTTGGCTGTTTGGGTTGAGAAATAATTGAAATTGGCCTCAAAACCATCGCAGCAATTGGCTGCCGTTGGTGGTTCAGGGGCTGGGGCCGTTACACAAACTTCTCGGCAATATTCACTTCGGCAATCTCCCGATTCCAAAACGAGACATACCTGATACATTCCGCCCTCACTATATTCGTGATAAGGCTCTTGATTATCGGAGCTTGAGCCATCGCCAAAATGCCAGATATAATGATTGGATGGTGATGGACTAATATTGTCAAACTGAACACCAAGGCTGTTGCTCGGATTCACGCTCCACAGATAATCCGCGAGGAAATCATTGCAAGGATTGGCCGTTTCAACCGCCACTTCGTAACACAATTCGCTACGGCAATCGTTGTTCTCAATAACTACACAAACCTGGTAAATGCCGGGCTCGGAATAGGTGTGATCGGGATTTGCACCGTTGGAGGTTGTTCCATCACCAAAATTCCAAACGATGAAAGTCGAGTTTCCTGACGACAGGTTCTGAAATTCAATTCGATGTGGGGTTTGGGTGGAATGGTAGGTGAAATTCGCCTCAAAACCGTTGCAACAGTCCTGTGCGTTAGCGATAAACGTTCCTGCAAAAAGGAACATAAAAATGAGGGAAAGACGTTTCATTTGAGAATCTGATTAGATTGTTTGGATAACGCTGTATCAGACGCTAAGGCCTACTCTCAGTTGCTACAGCGCTAAACAAAAAAAAGCGGACCACCTTTCGGTAATCCGCCTTCGGAACTGCGTCCTAATTTGTATTTAATTCATCACAATCTGATGTCCATCAATCATGGTAGACGATTGCTTTACTTCTACCGCCTTGCTGTAAGCAAGAATGCTATCAACAACACGTTGATCTGGAGAGAAAGAAGCCTCTTCAAGTTCCTCACTGAGAAAATCCATCAGCTTGTTTTGATACAGCAATTCGCAAGGCTCTTGCTCCGTAAGTGCCTTAGTTGCGGTTAGTAAATCTGTTGGAAGAGTAAATGTTTTTGTCATGTCTTTTTGTTTGGTATATCGCTTATACGCAAGTGTTTTGAATATATTGTATAGACATAAAAAAAGAGCTGGGTGTATTCTAAAAAGTGTATCAACACTCCCAGCTTACAGTGTTCTCGTTTTTAGTCAAGTTGAGTACGGTTTATTGGAGATGGAGAAATTTTGTGATGCATTCAGCGTTCTTTTTCTTCAAACCCAAACACTCCCGTTACCTTCGCCCCATGCGATTGCTTCTCTTTTTTCTTCTCCTTTCAACCACAACCATGGCACAGCATATTCAGGTAACAGCCCATCGTGGAACATCGGGCTATGCACCCGAAAACACACTTTCATCGGTTAGAAAAGCCTTAGAAATAGGCGTAGATAGAGTGGAGATTGATGTGCAGCAAACAGCAGATGGCATGGTGGTTCTTTTGCACGATAAGACCCTAGATAGAACCACAAACTCCAAAGGAAAAATAGGCGCAATGACCTATGCTGAACTAAAAGAAGTAAAAGCAAACGGCAATTTTGAGGCTGAATTCCCGAACGAGCCCATTCCAACCTTAGAGCAAGTTTTTGAATTACTCGATGGCACCACCGAGTTAGTCATTGAGATAAAAGCAGGCAACAAGACCTATCCCGGCATTGAGGATAATGTGGCGGTACTCATCAAAAAATACAAGGCAGAAAAATGGGCATTGGTGCATAGCTTCAACGACCAAGTGCTGAAGCACCTGCACAAGCATCATCCAGAAATCAGACTTCAGAAACTGTTCGTTTCCTATTCGGCAGGAGTCATGCTCGATTTCAAACTCCATGCAGTCAAGCTTTCTAAGTACGATTATGTAGAAGGGTTTGGAGTAAGTAAGAGCGCAGTAAACGCCAAACTGGTAGAGAAAATTCATGGCTTAGGAAAGCTTATCCATGTTTGGACGGTGAATAAGGAAGAAGATTTGGCTGAAATGATTGGCCTCGGTGTGGATGGGCTTATCAGTAACTATCCCGATAAGGCGAAGGCTATCTTGAAGAAATGAATCTAGTGATGTGAGTACAGCGTTTGTTACGGATGCTTTCTCTTGTTCCAAATAAAACCAGATTACACTAGTTCGGCAGTTCCCTTAAAAGACAGTAGTTTTGCAGCCTCTAAAAAATGAACCGAAACGAGTTCGGTTCCGAACAAAAAGAAAGAGAATGACATCAGAAAAAGAGCGTTTGGGTTACGCGCTGGGGCTAAACATTGCCAAGAACCTACAAGAAACAGGATTTGAAGCTTTCGATTACAGCGCGTTTAGCGCTGCATTAGAAGACCATTATGCAAAGAACGAATTGAAGCTTTCGGTTGATGAAGTGAACGAAACCTTGAGAAATGCCATGGCAAAGATTCAAGCAGAAAAGCACGGGTCAGTGATGGAAGAAGGTTTGAAATTCTTGGAAGAGAACGCTAAGCGCGAAGAAGTAATCATCACTCCAAGTGGGTTGCAGTACCGTGTCATGAAGTCAGGTTCTGGAAAATCTCCATCGTCAACTGATAAAGTAACCACGCATTATCACGGAAAATTGATTGATGGAACTGTGTTTGACAGTTCGGTTAATCGTAATTCGCCTGCAACCTTCCCGGTAAATGGCGTTATTCAAGGCTGGCAAGAAGCCCTACCCTTGATGAAAGAAGGCGATAAATGGGAACTTTTTATCCCATATACACTTGCTTATGGCGAGAATGGCGCAGGAGGTAGTATTCCTCCGTTTGCAACACTTATTTTTGAGGTCGAATTAATAACCGTTAACTAAATATGAAAAAGATTCTTTTTACCATGATGGCTGCTGCTACGTTTGCGGCCTGTAATACCAACTCCTCTAAGGATGTTGAATTGACCACTTTCGCAGATTCTGCTAGCTATGCTGTGGGAATTTCGATTGGGTCTAACCTTGCTGCCGATTTCAAGACACAAGGCGTTGATAGTTCTTTCAATTCAGATATTCTACTTGCAGGTCTAACGGCTGCTCTTGCTAGCGATACTGCCAATTCTAAATTGACACAAGAAAAAGCACAAGAAATTGTTGGTCGTTTCTTCGAGAATCTGAATACAGAGCGTGCGAATAAGAATGTTGAAAAAGGCAATGCTTTTCTTAAGGAGAACGGAGCCAAAGCTGGCGTTGTAACTACCGCAAGCGGATTGCAATACATCGTTTTGAGCGAAGGAACAGGCGCAACGCCAACTCCTGCTGATCAAGTACGTGTGCACTACACAGGAAAATTGATGAACGGAGACGTGTTCGATAGCTCTATTGAGCGAAATGAGCCAGTTGAGTTCTACGTAAGAAGCGTAATTCCAGGTTGGACAGAAGCGTTGCAATTGATGAAAGAAGGAGCGGAATACAAGCTTTTCATTCCTGGCAACTTGGCTTATGGCGAGCAAGGAAACCCAAGAGGTGGAATTGGTCCAAACGAAGTGTTAATCTTCGATGTGAAGTTGATCAATGTGATCAAAGAAGAGGCTAAATAAGACCTCGTTTCAATACCATATTTTCAATCAGTAAGGCCCTATTTAGGGCCTTACTTGTATAACGGAGGTGGAAGAAAGGGTGGTTTGCCAGTTTCTGTGCCACGCCAATCTCAAAGGCCGTTATCATTCCAGCATGGAAAAAGAAGAAAGAATCGTCATTCAGTACTTCTGATGAGGCTACTTCGGTTGAGTCAATTTCCAAATTGAGTTTCAAAGCTGCGTTCTCCAACATCACTTTTGTCATACCAGAGGAGTGCTTCAATTGCGACTGAATATCAGCTTTGATTTTAGCTTCAATCTTGGTTTTATATTCAAGTGGAAGAAGCGGAATCAAACGCGAAACGTGATAGAGGATAAGTTCTGTCGTAGGATAATTCGGGGCAGAGTAGAAGGGAAGGGAAGTGTGCTCATCATTCAAGACGCACTCCGTAATGAATGTGAGCGTATCACGGTCATATTCGTTCAGTTCATCCTTAAAATGAGGAAGAATGACGCGCATGAGATTGCTCAAAACACAGATGTCAAATTCAATGTACATCTTCTCCCCGAAAAACGTGGAATAGCATTTCAAATCGCGGTATTTCTCCAGCGGATTGAACGCCCGTTTGTAAGCCAGATTGGCGTGCTTTTTTAGCTTCTCTCGAAGCAAACCAACACGTTCTTTCGAAGCATTCTCAGTCAAAAAAACCAAAGCAGTATCATCCACATCATCCGGAATCTGAAAATGCTTGAAACGGTGCATAAACTTTCCGTTCGGGAAATGCCTGCTCGGTTTTGTCTGCCAAAAATTGTAGGTGTCCAGTCCGTCTTTGTTCTGAAACAAGCAGTAACTTGATTTGGCTTCAGCCATCATTTCATCAACCAGAACCTTTTCTGATGGTGAGTACTGCACATTCATTCCTTGCAGGATATGAATCACCGAAGCGGTAAAAAATAGATTGTCGTCTTCCCGTTTGTATGGAAGAAAAGAATGGTAACGTTGAGATGGAAAAACTCCCTTCGGATAGATAGAATCACTTTTTGATTGAAGCTGTTTTAGCTCCAAAAGTAACACCTCAACTGAAGAAAAACCGTTCTGTATATCTACTTGCGACATCGGCTGCAAGGTAATATGAAGGTCGCGACTTCAGTTTCGCATTTCAGGTTTCACCTTTCACCTTTCCTATTTCAGCTTTCCCTCACTTAATATACCTGAAATCGTGCCCGCTCTTCAACTGAATAAGTGTATCGTAAATAAGCTTGATAACGTTGTCAACGTCATCCTTATGAACGGATTCAACCGTGGTGTGCATGTATTTCAACGGAAGCGAGATAAGCGCAGAAGCCACACCTTCGCCAGAATAAGCAAATGCATCTGTATCCGTTCCCGTAGCACGTGTTGCAGCCGCACGTTGGAATGGGATTTTATTCTTCTCAGCCGTTTCCACAATCATGTCTAGAAGATTGTTCTGAACGGCTGGTCCGTAGGTGAGAACGGGGCCTTTACCCGCAGTCAAATCACCCTGTGTTTTTTTCTCGTACATCGGAGTCTGCGTATCGTGACACACATCCGTAATAATGGCAACATCCGGCTTAATGCGTCTCGAAATCATCTCAGCGCCACGTAAGCCAATTTCTTCCTGTACCGCATTCACGATGTACAGTCCGAACGGAAGTTTCTTCTTTTTCTCTTTTAGGATTCGCGCTACTTCGGCAATCATAAACCCGCCTATTCGGTTGTCCAAAGCACGACCAACCACATAGCGATCGTTCAGAATAATCATTTCGTCTTCAAACGTGATGACCGAACCTACATGAATTCCCTTCGCTTCAACTTCATCCTTGGTATTGCAACCCGTATCAATGAAAAGGTTTTTCAAGCTTGGAGATTCTTCCTTTGCTGCATCTCGTACGTGAATAGCTGGCCATCCGAATACACCTTTTACAATTCCTTTCTTCGTGTGGATGTTCACACGCATGGATGGTGCAATCTGATGATCCGAACCACCGTTTCGCTTCACGTAAATCAGTCCTTCGGCTGAAATGTAATTGACAAACCACGAAATCTCATCGGCATGCGCCTCAATTACAACCTTATATTTTGCCTCAGGATTGATAATGGCAACAGCAGAACCATAAACATCGGTGTAATACTCATCGATATATGGCTTGACGTAGTCCAACCAAAGCTGCTGTCCAGACGACTCAAAGCCGGTGGGTGATGCATTATTTAAATACGTTCTGAGGAAATCAAGGCTTTCGCTACGCATATCTGTTAGTTTTTTATACTGAATTCGCGCAAATATAAGATTGGTTGTTAGAATAAAAAAAGCCTTCTCGATTGAGAAGGCTTTTTGGTGACCCGACTGGGATTCGAACCCAGGACCCTAACATTAAAAGTGTTATGCTCTACCAGCTGAGCTATCGAGTCGTGCTTTTTAAAAGCGGTTGCAAATATATACCCTTGGTTTTGGAATCGCAACCCTGATTTTGAATTTAAATCAAATGTTTTGTATCCCTTTATTTATGGGCTTTTCAGCTATTTTTCCACCTTAATTGAATGCCCCATTTTATCTCTTTTTGTCTGAAGATAAAAGCGATTATGGTCGTTAGCAGCGATTTCTATCGGTACGTTATCCACTATTTGAATACCGTAACCTATGAGTCCTGTCCTTTTCTTTGGGTTGTTACTCATCAAGCGCATCTTCTTTACGCCTAGGTCGCGGAGTATCTGAGCTCCAATTCCGTAGTCCCGCTGGTCCATGTCAAAACCAAGAGCAAGGTTGGCTTCAACCGTATCCATTCCTTTCTCTTGTAGTTCGTAGGCTTTAAGCTTGTTTAGAAGCCCAATTCCACGTCCTTCTTGATTCATGTATACCACAACTCCTTTTCCTTCCTTTTCTACCATTTCCATGGCAGCATGGAGTTGAGGTCCGCAATCGCAACGACACGATCCGAAAATATCACCTGTTACACACGAAGAGTGAACACGAACTAAGATTTCTTCATCATCACTCCATGTCCCTTTCACCAAAGCTAGATGCGTTTGGTCGTTCGTAGTTTGCTTGTATGCCACCAGTTTGAAATCGCCCCATTCGGTTGGCATATTCACCCGAACCTGTTTTTCAATTAACGATTCGTGCTTAACGCGATAAGCGATAAGATCTTTTATTGAAACCAGTTTAAGGTTAAACTTCTTGGCAATTTCCACTAGATGTGGAAGACGTGCCATCGTGCCGTCCTCGTTCATAATCTCAACGATAACGCCAGCGGCTTCAAAACCAGCCAAACGCGCAAGGTCAATCGATGCTTCGGTGTGACCAGCTCTTCTAAGAACACCACCTTTTTTCGCTTTCAGCGGAAAAATGTGCCCAGGTTTTCCAAGTTCTTCTGGCTTTGTATCAGGATTAATGAGTGCTTGGATGGTTTTAGCCCTATCACTGACTGAAATTCCTGTAGTGCAACCGTGTCCCATTAAATCAACAGAAACGGTGAATGGCGTTTCGTACGCGGCATTGTTGTTCTGAACCATCAAGTCCAAACCAAGCTCAACGCAACGGTCTTCCACAAGTGGAGCGCAGATGAGACCGCGTCCGTGAGTTGCCATAAAATTTATCATTTCGGGAGTGACCGAACGTGCTGCGGCTACAAAATCTCCTTCGTTTTCGCGGTCAGCATCGTCAACAACAATGACGATTTTTCCGTCTTTAATGTCCTGAATAGCCGATTCAATGCTATCCAGTTTTATCTCTTCTTCAGCCATGTTCTGTAATTGAGCGCAAAAGTACTCAATCGAAACACCTTTAGAAGTGTAACTGTTCACTACAGATTTAAAGGTCTTTGATTAGTTCCTGAATTTCCTTGTCAGAAAGGTTTTGTTTGTATCGGTTAACGGTCTTTTTGACTTTCCCTTAATTGATAAAGTCCGTCAGTTGTAATGAAGTTTGTGAAGTTTTTCTTTGCAAGACCTATTATGAGTTCCTTATCTCCGCTCCAAATTTTACATCGAAAATGCTTTGAATAAGCAACATAATGTGTGTCGTTTGGATCAATATCAGCGACCAATTTTTCCGCAGCCAACCAATGGCTCTGTTTAATTTGTTCTTCGGATATGAAGGTGATGTCTTTGTAGATTTGAAATTCCGTTTCGCGAATCTGTTCTGAACTCATCCCGGAAATTTTACAAAGCCGCAGGTGATGCTTCGAAATTTCGGTTCTCAGAAAGTCAGGTGCTATGAAATTGAAATGCTTTTTGGAATTGATGATAAGGTCACCAATTTTTCCGTTTGAGTTCAAGTGGCGCTAAAAACTATGTTAGCGTCAAGAATGATTCTCACTTTATGAATCTTGAACGGTTTTCACCCCACCACGTGGCGTTTACTTCATTTGCCAAATCGTCAATGTCTGACTGCTTCGCTTTGCTTTTGGTGGTTGCCTCCAAGTACTTCACATAATCAATCAATCGTTGAAGCCCAAAACTGTCAACGGATGATGAAACTGTGATTGTAATCTGGTTTTTATTAGTTCGGTCTATTAGCATAGCTAATGTCCCTTTAACTTATCAAAAGTAAACAGAAAAATTCTGTTTGGATGAAGTTACTAAATCCAAAACACCACAAAAAGGCTAACTGTTCAGATACAATTGCCCTTTATTTACAATTCCCACGGGTAGGCCAGTTAATTCCTTGCCGATTAACGGTGAATTAGTTGAAAGACTCTTGATGTCTTTCTTCTCGTAAATCCATTTAAGAGTAGGTGTGAAAATGGTAATCTCAGCTTCGTTTCCTTTCTTGATGGTCGGGGTTTTTAGGTTCAGAACCTTGCGTGGACCAGTTGTAAATCGTTTGATGATTTCTTCCAGCTTTATTTTACCGGAAAGTGCTTCCAAAGCGATTGAAAAGGCAGTTTCCAAAGCGATGATTCCTGCTTCTGCGACACTGAACTCTGAAAATTTAGCTTCAATCTCGCATGGTTCGTGATCTGAAATGATGGAATCAATCGTTCCATCCGCAACTCCATCAATCAACGCCTCAATGTGTTCTGTGCTTCTAAATGGAGGAATCACTTTATAATTCGGCTCGAAGTCGGCAATGGCTTCATCCTTCAATGAAAGGTGATGCGCTGGCACACTTGCCGTCACTTTTAATCCTTTTGCTTTCGCTGCGCGGATAAGGTCAACCGAACCTTTGGTGGTTATATGAGAGAAATGAACTGCTACATCTGAGTATTCTGCCAAATAAAGATCGCGGGTAACCGAAACTTCTTCTGCCAAGGCTGGAATACCTTTCAAACCAATACTTGTGTTCATTTCGCCTTCATGCATTTGTCCGCCACCTGCCAGCAGTTCATCCTGACAAAACGTATAGAACGCCACATTCAGGTTCTTGCTGTATTGAAAGGCGAGATTCTGAAGTTTCGTGTTTGAAATCGTGTGTTTTCCGTTGCTTACCGCGACTGCGCCAGATGTCTGCATATCAAACATCTCAGCCATTTCCTGCCCTTTCAGTCCTTTGGTGATTGCTCCAATCGGAAGTGCATCAACCACATGACCTTCTGCCTTCTTTAATAAGTATCGAATGTCTGATTTACTATCGACCACAGGGTCGGTTTGTGGCGAAACGGCCACTTTGGTAAAGCCGCCCTGCGCAGCGGTATTCAACCCCGATTCAATGTCTTCTTTGTATTCCTTTCCTGGATCACCGAATGTGGCGTAAAGATCCACCCAACCAGTTGAAATATGCAGGTCGTCTCCTTCAATCACTTCATCAACTCCTTCCGGATCAAGGTCTTTTCCTATGGTTGTGAAAACACCATCCGTGATAAAAACATCCACAATTTTTCCATTGTGTTCAGAAGTTGGGTCGATGATTTTGGCAGCGCGTATGAGTATTTGCATGGCTAGAGAATTCTAATCAAAACGGTTTCAAACAAAAGACAGAGTAGGGCGAGCACAAGGAATAAACGCCAAAGCTGTTTCCCATCGTGCATTTCTTGAACTTGACTGGCAAGCGATTCGGTGCTTCCTTCCACAATCTCAAGGTTGGAAATTCCGAGGTCTTTCGCAAGTTGCGTGAATTCTTCTGCGGTGAGGAAATTCATATCGCTTTCAGCACGATTGAAGTTAAAACTCAACGGTTGCAGCGTATCTCCTTTTCCTGAAAGCAAGAGGTAATGACCATCTGTTCGAATCTGATCGTGAACAAAAACGCCATTTCCTTCGGCTCTTGCCACACGCTCTGGAATGAATGAACCATTGTTTTCTTGGTTCGAAATCTCTAGTGTTTCAGCATTTCCTAATCTCGAACTAATCGGAATGAGTTCATTGGAGCCAATTACTTCTGCGCTTGCACCGTTTGTTACGCTGTTCAAAGCAATATTGTAAAACGCTGGAACGAAGAGGGCGTGCCGATGGAAATTCGTCCAACTATCACGCAGCGGAGCGGAAAGCACGTAGCTGTTTCCTTTCTCCATTCTATAAGATGAAAGCAGCGATTCTCCATTTGCCAAGGTCAGCAGGCGTTCGGATGAAGCAGTTGTTCGTGTTTGTGTACCGAAATGTTTGCTCACAGTTGGCAGATCGATACGCTCTTCCCATTGGGTGAAAACGTTCTTGAAAACCTTGCTTTTTAGGTTCACGCCCTCGACTTTCAACTTTGAACTATCTGACCTTGTGAATTGCTCGGTACCAATTGCCAGCAGCAATTCGTTGGTTGAGCTCATATCAGGTTTTTCGGAAGGAATGAAAAGCAGACTCCCGCCTGCCGAGACGAATTTCATTAACTCAGCAATCATCCCAGAAGAGAAGCTTGGAACCTCATTAAGGATGACTAAATCGGTTGCGCTTAGGGCTGAATAATCCAATCTGCCATCAGAAACCTGAGTAACGGTAAAGTTTGGTTCAGAGTCAAAAAGCTTGGCAGCTGCGTTAGATGCAGATTGTCCGTTCACGCTCAGAATGCTGATGGCATTTGCCAAGTTGAACGACATATAATAATGGTCGTCATATGTAATCGGGTAATCCTGAATCGACACTTCCGCACGTTGCAATCCGCTGGCGGCATTTGTGAAATTCAGCACAACATCTTCATAGGTTTTAGCCGAAACAGTTGTAGTTCCAACCGACCGTTGCACTCCGTTCAAAGTCAGTTTTACCGATAGGTTTTCTATGTCTTTGCTGCCAGCATTTCTTACGCGAACATTCAAGTTGTCGGGTTGCAACGAAAGGCGCGAAGGCGAATCGAACCAACAGCTATCGATGTAGATGTTTGCCTCGCCATCTGATTGCACAGGAACGATGTAAATGTTTAGCAATGAATCAACCGAAGATTCTCTTGGAGTTGAGGTTTTTGCTTGGAGGTCGGAGATAAAATAGAGGCTTGATGGAGCGGCAGCATCAAAGACCGAAGAAGCGCGTGAAACCACATCATCGAAGTTTCTTACCTGCGGAGAAGATTGTACCGAGGCTACTTCATTCTTAAATTCTTCAAACGAAAGATTTCGGAAATGAGCGGCTGAGAAATCGTTGGTAAGCAGGTGCAATTCGGCACCATTTGCGTACGCAGAACCAACTTCAATAGCTTTCGCCTTTGCTTCTTCGAGCAGACTACCAGCCTCGCCCTCAGCACTCATACTGAATGAGTTGTCGATGTACACTACCACCGAATTGGATGCTGCCGTAGCCTTGTTTTCTGTAGGAATAACTGGTCGCGCAAACGCCATTACCAGAAAGATGATGGCAAGAATCCGTGAAAGTAGAATCAGCAGGTTTTTGAGCTTGTTCCTGCTTTTGGTCTCAATTTCCACATCTTTCAGAAAGCGGATATCCGAGAAGTAAACCTTCTTGAACCTTCTGAAATTGAATAAATGGATGATAATCGGAACCGAAATTGCTAGAAGCGCAAACAGGAATTCGGGATAGGCGAAACTCATTAAAGCGCGAAGTTAACATTTCGTAAAAGGAAAAAAGAGAAACGAAAACGTATTGGTCTGATTTCATCACCTTTTTCATTATTCCTTCTTCGATTCTCCTATACAGGGTATTCCATCCCACGTCACAGAACTGAATCGCTCGTATTTGCCGCAGATTGTGAAAATAATGAGTTCCAAGTTAGTATAAGACCAATGAATCCTAATAGTATTGGAATCAGAGGCATAGGAAAATAAATTTCGCCATTTGCCACTGCCTGTGATATGACAGCGAAGAGGTCGTTGCCTCCCACCCAGAGAATCGAACAAAAAAGAAAAGACCAAATGATTTTACTTCGATATTTATGGAGGAGAAATGCTAATAAGATACTTGATGCTCCAGTATTCATAAGGTTAACAGACATAATCTGTCGGCAGGTACGATATTTATATATCCATTCCAGAGGGGCTTCATTGCAAACACTGCACCCTCCTACGTGAAAATCAATCAGAAACTGAACATAGAGATTGGTGCTGACCAGAAATGGTACTATGCCAGCACAGGCAATACATAGAATTCCAAAGTCAAATACTCGTATTCTGGTCAATTTACTTTAGTTTTCTTTACCAGTTTGCCTGTTTCATCATACTCTTCTATGGTTGAACGGATTTTACCAACAAGAATACCGGTTGATCTCTGAGATCGATAGCCTTCTCCAACATATATTTCTCTAGCATAACGTATGCCCTTGCCATTATCAACAACTATTCTCTCGGTTGTATTGTCAATAACATGTAAAATTAGATTCCCATCAATAAAATTATAACAACTAATTGTGTCGTTGTGATTTGTTCCTAATACTATTGGCCTCTTACCAGAACGGTTCATACAAACTAATCCTCTGGCTTCTTTTCTCGACCAGAAACCAGAGTTAATTGAACGTTCAGGTACGAACCAACCTTTACCATCGTTCAGCAAAAGAGTACCAGTTGATTCGCTCATTCGATCCATGGTTGGGTCGGTACCGTAAAAATTACCATGGCATAGTACGTCAGGAAATCCATCTTGATTATAATCGTCTATCAGAATACCAAAAATCGTAGAAATCTGAGCAGCAAAGGGTAGTTCTTTTGCGCTAAAGCCTTTTGGCCCATTATTCTGGAGATATATACTTTTAAGTCCGTTGGCAGATTGGGAATAACTTCCATTAATCGTTTCATTATCAAATAAATCTTGCAGGGAACTTTTTCCGTATTCCCCGTACGTTTTTATCTTCTTGTAGTTAGGAAGAAGTTTTAAAAACACTTCAAATGGATATATCGGGTACTCTTTACCCTGAACGAAGTGGGTAATCATGGTTTCTTCATTTCCATTGGCATCAAAATCCCCAAAATAAACGGTTAAAGGCTCCTGAGCGGACGGGTGCATGGAGCTGTTCCCTCCCCAGTTTCCAATAATATAGTCTATATCACCATCAGCATCAAAGTCTGCCCCGTTAATACTATTCCATAAACCTCTACTATTGTTCAATGTACTGTCCTTAACAAGGGTAAACTTGCCTCCTGAATTATTGAAAAGTGACAAGCAGTTCAGTTCACCGACTCCAAGAAGATCGTAATCTCCGTCATTGTCATAATCAGTCCAAAGTGCACTGGAAAGATGTATACTGGGATTACTCATTTCGGGAGCTATCGTCAAAGTCTTATCAATATATGTTCCTGCTTCGTTGACAAGAATTTTCGGGTAGGATGAGACGTGCGGATACTGGTCAAGTCGGAACTCGTTACCCACGAAAAGATCAATGTCTCCATCCTTGTCAAAGTCTTTCGCAGACAGTCCAGACATACCATTGTTGAGTTCGGGAACCACGTTAAGGCTTCTAGTTAGACGACCCGTTCCGTCATTAGTATAAATCCGTAAAAGACCATCCGTATAGAAATCGGTCGTTGAATTTTCTATTGATGAGGAACACACGACCAAATCCTTATCTCCATCAAGATCATAATCAATAAACACGGCACTTGCGTCTTCATGAGCTTTGTCTAGTATTAACGCATCCACATCCAACGGAATCAGATTACCTGCTTGAGTTTGTCTTAAAAGCATACCAAATCGGTTCGTGCCTCCTCCAATAAAGAGATCTTCAATACCATCATTATCAATGTCACCAACAGCCAGACAGGAACCTAGGGTACTCATTTTCTTTATTAATGCGTAGTTTTTATCAAAGTCTGAGAACTCTTTTTCCTTGACAACAATTGAATTGAAATCATTACACTTTGAAAAATAACGTGGTCTTGGCTTTTTATAGAATGTTTTTTTTGTAGCAAATGACTTTGAATAATTGAGTTCGATAGTCTGATTGATGCCATTGATTTGATGGGACGAGACTAGTCCGTTAGGCCATAAGACCTCCAAGCTTTTAATTGCGGTGTCTTTTCCTAAACCAAAATGAAGGATTGTTTCTGATTGACCACAAAATCCGTTCATTGGACTTACTATATCCAATGCTTCGCCAGCGTTAGTGGAAACGCGTACACAAGCACCTATGCCAGGCTTGTTCAGGTCTGTATAAATGAGGTTAACTCGTAAATAATTGGCCACTGCTTTATTTTCATAAATGAAAGAAAACTGATTAATGTTGGAAACAGCAATGTCTAAATCTCCATCATTATCAAAATCTGCATAAGCTGCTCCGTATGATTGAGTTTTGAATCTAAGCCCCCACTCGTCCGTTTTGTTTTGAAATGATAGACCATCTTTGTTTTGATAAATAAAGTTGGGAAAGTATGAACGTGAAAGACCTTCCCTATGCCCTTCAATGGTTCTATAGAATTCTTTAGGGTCCCCTAGTCGTAGCGTTTTTCGAATTTCAAACTCCCATGACGAATCATCTGCATTGGCCGAGTAGTTGAAGCCATTGGTAATGAAGATATCTTTAAACCCATCATTGTCAAAATCCGCAATTAGTGGTGTCCACGACCATTGTGATGCATCAACTCCGCTTAGATTGGAAATTTCTGAAAATGAACCATCTCCATTTGACAATTGAAAAATATTATGAGATATCTGGTTGTGATATCCGCTTTGTTGAGCATGTTCCATGATGCTGCGACTTCTGCTAAGAATAGCATCGGTGTTCCTTTTTACATTATCAAGCCAACCCATTTCAGCAATGAAAAAATCTAGATAACCGTCATTATTGACATCAGCTATGGCGGTTCCCATGCCGAAAAGAGCGGTTCTGTTAGTTCGACTTCTGATTTGATCTTCAAATCCAGAGCCAGAATTATTTACAAAAAGTTGGTCAGGAAACAAATAGTCGTTTCCTACGAGTACATCGGTGTAGCCATCTTGATTCAAGTCGCCAACGGACAAGCCTAATCCATAAGAGTGATTGTTAATTCCAAGTGTTTTCGACATCTCAGTGAATCGTCCTTCTCCGTCATTGACATAGAATTTATCACTGGTATTAATTCCCGCAGCTATCTTGTTGTACAAGTTAAACCTAAATATATCGTTAAAATCGGTACAGTGATTTAGTAAGTATAAATCCAAATCACCGTCAAGGTCATAATCAAAGAAAGCAGATGAGGTTGTGTAGCTGGTGTCGTTCAGATTATATTTCTCACCCATTTCTTTGAAACGCCAATTGCCCTGATTAATATATAGAAGATTGGTTGGGTTGGGTGATGCTTGACTTAAATAAATATCAAGTAGACCATCAGAATTAATGTCGACAACGGTTATTCCCCCACCTGCTCGGGCATACTTAATCCCCGTTGTAGGTGTAATATTTTCAAACTTTAATCCACCAAGATTTCTATAAATTTCAAGTGTTTTATGAGACCCTTTAAAAAGGAGGTCGATTAGGCCATCGTTGTCAAGATCACCTACTGCTACGGCACTGCTCATAAAGTATGGATTTGAAAAGTGATTATCCAAGTAGGTTTCCTGAACATCATTATAAAATGTAATTCCTGTTCTCTTTGGACCTAACGCCTGAAAAAGTCCATTGGAAGGCGTGTTGAAGGCCGAGTCTAGTGATAGCGAATCATTTGTGTATTTAATCACACATTCCGGTGAGTCACAGGTTATATGATAATCTTCAGAAGCGGGATTACATGAAAACAAGGCCATTATTATGAAACAGAAAAAGCAGTAGTATTGTCTCATGATTCTGTTAGTCTTGGGTTTAATCAAAGAGTTAAAATGAACAAGTTGCAAAGTAAGGTATTTATTAGTGTTTTGCTGATTCCAGTAACGGTGTTTGTTGTTGCTCTCTTCTTGGTACAATGCGGAGGTAATGAAAGTGGAAAGGAGATTAAAATCAAAAATGAAGAAGCCGGGTTAGTGTATGTAGAACAGTGGATGAAGCTTACACGCGAGTATATAACTTCCGAGTTTATTTCTCCACCAGAAGCCTCTCGGATTTTTGCGTATACTGGTCTCGCCATTTATGAGTCAATAATTCCTGCGTATGACCAGAATCAAAGTTATGCTTCAATTCTCAATGGACAGCTTTCGCTACCAAGCAGCTCGGATGCATTGGGCTATGATTTTATAACAGTGATGAGTGAATGTGTATATCTGGTTACAGAAGAAGCTCTTAAGCGTCATGTTTCTACATATGACGTGAGTATCAAGGAACTTCGAGATCAACAGATTGCCCAGAGGAGGCTTTTGTTTGAAAAGGTCATTATTGAAAAGTCGATTGAGCATGGTCAGGCAATGGGTAATGCTTTTGTAAAATGGATGCGAACTGATGGATATGATACGACAAGAGCAAACGTTTTATACCAGCCACCGAGCAGGATAAACAATCCCGCAGGTTGGGAGCCGACAGACTTTGGGCAAGTACCTATGGAACCTTTTTGGAAAGAACTTCGACCTTTTGTGATTGAAGATAAGGAGCTATGCAACAGTGGAAAGCCTATTGAATTCAGTACCGATAGTTCATCTGCTTTTTACAAGGCGGCATATGAATTGGTCGAGTATGATAAGAATATTACCTCTGAGCAGATGGAGATAATACTTTTTTGGGCAGATTGCCCCGGAGATACACCAACACCTGCTGGACACTGGAATGCTATCATGGGGCAGTTGGTTTCTCAAAAGAATCTTTCCCTGATAATCACGGCTCGTATTTACGCTGTTGTAGGAATGGGCATCTCTGACGCCTTTATACTATGTTGGAAAAAAAAATATGAAATCAACCTCGTTAGACCAAAAACTTACATACAGGATTTTATTGGGCCCGATGATTGGGAACCTTTTGTGGAGACTCCTCCATTTCCTGAATTTACAGCTGGTCATGCTGTTATTTCTGGTACAGCTGCTGGATTATTGACAACTCTAATAGGAGATTCTGTTGGTTTTACTGATGGCTTTCACAACTCCATAGGCCTTATGTCTCGTGAGTTCGACTCTTTTTATGAAGCTGCCTCTGAGGCCGGTATGTCTAGAGTGTATGGTGGTATTCACTATCGATTTACGATAGAGAAAAGTAAAAGCCAAGCCAAGTGTATTGTAGAACAAGTAGTAAAAAAACTTGAATTATGAAAATGAAGTCGGTATTGCTTTTAGCCATTATTGTGATGTTTATTGCCTTAGAGCAATCAGTTGCTCAAACTCCATTTGACCAAAGGCTCATAAAGGATTATTTGGGTACGATTCCTCATTCAAATATGTTCAATGGCAAGGACATGAAGTATCAGCTTGCGCATAAGAGGTATGACGGAAAAATGTATTATTACAATTTGATTTTGAGTTCAAATGGTTCTAAGGATGTTATAATTCCACTTTTGGTGAGGAATTTATTGAACAGTGCTTATTTCGAATTTACCTTCAATAATCAACCAAAAATTGTTCTGATGGGAATTTACAGTAAAACAAGAAAGTGGTTGAGGATAAAAGGAAATGTTTCCGAGAAATGTAAGATTAAAGGAGAAGAGTGGGCGAGGATTGATGGTCTTGAGGATTACAGTGAACTTGTTCTTTCCATATTAAAAGAGATGGATGCCAATGTTGATATAAGTTGTATTATTAGCGAAAAGCACTAATGAAGATTATCTTCATCTTCAGATATGCGATAAATTAAGCGAGCATTTTAATCGTTCCAATTTATATTGTTGACATAGAGCTCTATAAGACAAGTTTTTTGAGGGACTTAACTTGGGTATTCCATCCTCACATGATAAATATTGAGGAGTTTTTTCTTGAAGATGGAGCGCACATCGGAAATGTCGCGCAGGGTGATGTTGCAGCTATCGAACTGACCTTCGTTGAATTGACGGTCGATGATGGAATCAACCAATTTACCTACGGAATCGGTGGTGTATTCGCTTAGGCTTCGGCTTGCGGCCTCCACACTATCGGCCATCATTAAGACGGCCATTTCCTTGGTAAACGGTTTGGGGCCAGGATAACTGAAATGCTCTTTATCCAACTCGCCTTCAGGGAAATTGGAGAGGTACGATTTGTAGAAATACTGAACAGTTGAAGTTCCGTGATGTGTGCGAATGAAATCGATAAGCTGTTCTGGAAGCTTGTGCTTCTTCGCCAACTCAATCCCTTTTATCACATGGTTGATGATAATCTTGGCGCTTTCTTCAAACGAAAGATCATCGTGCGGATTGACGCCAGTAACTTGATTCTCTACGTAATACATAGGAGCATGCAACTTTCCGATGTCGTGATACAATGCTCCAGTTCTGACTAGAAGCGCGTTTCCGCCAATTTCATAGATGGCAGTTTCAGCCAAACTGGCCACTTGCAACGAGTGCTGGAATGTACCTGGAGCTTCTGAAGCCATCTGGCGCAGCAACTTGTGGTTGGTATTGTTTAATTCCAGTAACGTGACTTCGGATATGAAACCGAACAACTTCTCGAACAAAAAGATAAGCGGATAGGCGAGAAGGGTAAGCCCAACGCTACCCGCAAACCACATGAACATGGTAAGGTCGATGTTCATAATGTCGCCTTCTTGCATGATGGCGATACTGAAATAGCTCGCGCTGTAGGTCAGGAACACGATGAACATGGAAACGAATAGCTGCGAACGGTTCTGTAAGCTGAGTAGGGAGAAGATGGAGATGATTCCTGCAATCAATTGTAGGAACATGAACTCAAAGCCGTTCGGAGCTTCAAAACCAACGATGATGAGCCCCACGATGTGCGCGAAGAGCGCCAAGCGGCTATCGAAAAAGCTTCGGACGATAACGGGAAGCAAGCAGAACGGAACGAGATAGAGATTTACGTTCGGAATGCGCTGCACCACGCTTGAGGTAACTATCATTCCGAGTATCAACATCAGGAGGAACGTGACTTGCCAGTTGTTTTGTGCCAAGTCGGTTCGGTACTTGACCATAAACATGTACAACATCAGCAGCACGAGGGTGACCATTATTGCTTGCCCTAACAGAATGAGCGAAAAACTACCTGTTGAACCTAAGCGTGATTGGTATTCTTTCCGCAGGGATTCCAGCACAAGGTATTTTTCGGCATCTACCATATCGCCACGGCTAATGACCATCAAACCTTGCGGTATCATTCCTCTGGTGGCAGAAACAGCGCTCAGTTCTTCATTTAAGTCGAGTTCAGTTGTTTCGCTGTCGAACACGACATTCTGTATCAGATTCTCGGAAAGAATGTTGGCGACTAAGTCTTTGTCAATTCCGTTGTATGAGTCAAGCTCCTTTTTGATTTTATCGTATGCGGTTTGAACGGTATAGAACTGATTGAGATTGACTTGCGAGGCAAGGTTTCCTTTGAGCAGATAGACCAATTGGTCGCTGCTCAGTTTCTCCAATTCTTCCGTCTTGCGAAGGATTCCCTTGGTGTAAATGGAGTTTAAAACCGACTCGCCTGCTTCGAGATTCTTGTCAAGCTTCCTTAGCGATCGTGTGTTGCTTGAATCAGGCTTGAATGCAACCACAAACTTGGCGCGGAAACCTGCGAGCGCCTTTGTCTTGGCCAACTCATCCAGCTTTAAATAGGTCTTGGCGTTGTCGCTGATCTGTTTGTTTTCAGCATCCAACTCGGCCTTTGGCTTTTCGATGGCGAAGTTGAAGGGAGCAACCAAATCTTCATGACTCCATGGCCGCCCTTTCTGGTATTCGTACTTGAACTTGCCTTCTTTGGGCAGTAACATCACGATTATCACCCCGGTGATGATAAACAGCACCAAGCGTTGCAGCTTTTCGTGATTGTTGCGTATGTCTGAGAAGAAATTCAGCATGTTTAGAAGCCACTAAGCTAAGCGAATTATCGCGGTGGAAATAGCTGTGACACTTGTCCTTTTCCATGGACGATAAATCACTACTTTCGCACGAAATTGAACTGATTATCTGTTATTGGGTTATGAGTTATCAAGGGCTTGAACCCGTCCAATAACACACGAACGAACAAGTAAAAACGCAAGATGAAAGAAGTATATATCGTATCAGCAGTCCGCACACCTCTTGGTAGCTTCAATGGAAAATTGTCGTCAGTGGCGGCCCCTAAGTTGGGAGCAACCGCCATCAAAGGAGCGGTGAACGCAGCAGGAATTGACCCAAAGGAGGTTCAGGAAGTATTTATGGGAAACGTTTTGTCGGCAGGTTTGGGACAAGCACCTGCCCGTCAGGCAGCCATCTTTGCAGGTCTTTCAAATACGGTTCCTTGCACGACTGTCAATAAGGTTTGCGCTTCAGGAATGAAAGCCATCATGTTAGGAGCACAGAGCATTATGCTTGGTGATAACGATGTGGTTGTGGCAGGTGGTATGGAGAACATGAGTTCGGTGCCGCATTATCTTCCAGGTTCACGTTTGGGAACGAAATATGGCAACATCACCATGATTGATGGCCTCGCACACGATGGTCTTTGGGATGTATATAATGACTACGCAATGGGCATGGCAGCAGAGCTTTGTGCTACAGATTGCAAGATTAGCCGTGAGGACCAAGATGCGTATGCCGTTCAAAGCTACAAGCGTTCGGCTGCGGCTTGGGAGGCTGGTGCTTTCAAGAATGAGATTGTTCCTGTAGAAGTACCACAGAGAAAAGGCGATGCCTTGGTAGTTGACACGGATGAGGAGTTTAAGAATGTGTTTATGGATAAGATTGCAGGATTGAATCCGGCATTCACGAAGGGAGGAACAGTGACAGCGGCAAATGCTTCTACCATGAATGATGGCGCAGCAGCAGTTGTGTTGATGAGCAAAGAGAAAGCAGATGCATTGGGAATTAAGCCATTGGCAAAGATTACTTCGTTTGCTGATGCAGCTCAAGCGCCAGAGTGGTTTACTACTGCCCCATCTAAAGCAATTCCTAAAGCATTGGATAAAGCGGGTTGGTCAACTGCGGATGTTGATTTGTTCGAGATTAACGAAGCATTTTCGGTTGTGGCATTGGCCAACAATCAGATTATGAAACTAGATGCAAGCAAAGTGAACGTAAACGGAGGAGCGGTTTCGCTCGGTCATCCGCTTGGATGTTCGGGAGCGCGAATCATCGTAACCTTGGTTCACGCATTGAAGAATAAAGGATTAAAGAAAGGTGCTGCTGGAATCTGCAATGGTGGTGGTGGCGCTAGTGCCCTAACTTTGGAAGTGATTTAACTCAATCTAATGCCAACATACGGCATCTGTAATCTCAGCGTAATCCCGTGTAGGGAAGAGCCCTCTGACAAGAGTCAGATGGTGACGCAACTTCTTTTCGGAGAAAGCTTTGAGGTGACCGGTAAACGCAACCAATGGCGCAAGATTCGCAATGGGTTGGATGGCTACGAGAGCTGGATAGACGAGAAGCAATTCATTGAGATTGACAAGAATGCGTTTGAAGCGCTGAACAAGAAGTTGCCAGTCTGCGCTTCAGACCTTGTGCAACTGGTGAAACACACCCAATCGGGCTCCATGATTCCGATTGTGGCAGGAAGCTCCCTCCCGAATTACCATCAGGGAAACATAGTGTTTGGTGATGAATCGTACGAGTTTGATGGCGAAATCAACCATCCCGACCCAGACGAGGCACGTAAGCAATTGGTAGAATTTGCCATGGTGTTTCGCAACGCACCTTACCTATGGGGCGGACGTTCGCCTTTCGGTATCGATTGCTCGGGACTGATGCAAGTGCTGTATAAAATGGTTGGCATTCCGCTTCAGCGCGATGCGTATCAGCAAGCGGAAGAAGGCTACACACTCAGTTTTGTAGAAGAAGCCGAACTAGGCGACCTCGCATTCTTCGATAATGACGAAGGCAAGATTATACACGTTGGGATGATGGTTGGGCCGAACGCCATCATTCATGCAGCAGGAAAGGTGCGCATCGACAAGCTTGATCATCAAGGCATTTTCAATGTGGATACAGGTAAGTACAGCCACAAACTGCGTCTGATCAGACGGGTGCTGGATTGAACTGCTTATGTTTTTTCTCTACATCAACAGCTAGATGTAACTCGAACTCGGTATTTACCAAAGTAGTCCTTTCGGTAAAAGCGTCTTGATTAAACAGAAGCAGAATGAAGTCAGATGGTTGCTTGTACTTCCTTAACTTGGTCAACTCCTGAGATTTTTTGGTGTGAAAATAGGATGGAGCAACATTGAATGCTTCTCCAACTAGTCGCCTTCCACCTCGTGTTGAATCCGAGTGTATGTCGAAAAGTTGTTTGTTCCCGTTACCAAATTCGACACGGTAATTTTTGTATTCCGAAAGTCTTTCATGGAATAATAATTCCTGAATACCAAATAGGATTGTTAGGTCGGTCATTATCCTATTAGCAGCTTCAAAAATTGAAATTTCAAAATACGGACCATCTTTAACAACACCTCTTTTCAACTCGTGAAACATGCCTATGGCATCCATTCCACCGAGGTGGGTCCGAATCTCATCAATCTGTACAAGTTGCAGGAATTTGTAATAATCATCAATGGTTTTCTGAATATTCCCGTTGTTAAGAATTACGGGTAACTCTTCGACCCGATGTTTTTTGGTTTCCATTTTCAGCCCGTCAAGTGATTTCATGAAAGGAACAAATTTATCAGACAGCCCAATCCTTGTTTGTTGCTGTTCCACCATTTCCAAATATCCAAAACGGGTGTAGGAAGATTATAGGACGCGTACTCGATTAAACAGCCCGCATCCGATTGTTCTTCGGATTGTGTTCAATCTCGCAGAGCCCCAACTCTTCCATCAACGGTGGCATGTACATGCCAAAACGTCCTCTAAAGTTCTTTTTGAGACCATACCAACCGCCAATAGGATTATCGGCAGAACGCGCCCAATGCTCTACAGTTCCGGGATTGGTTGCAGGCTTCTCGTCCTTGCTTCCCATTTCCATCCAATCGCCATGTTGCTTTAGCATTTGATGTAGGTCGGCTATGGCGCGGGCATCATAATGCAAGATGGTGGTGCCCACTTTACACACGATAATCTCTACGCCATCTTTTGTGTCCATCCACATTTGGTAGTCTGATGTTCCAGGCGGAGTCTTTAGATTCCAAGGATTGTCTTTTGTACGTTTTTCCATGATGGTGTTTTTGTAAAGGTGAAACGAGTGCTTAAAGATAGGAGGAAGCGGTGATAAAGTTTACGATTTGCGTTTGATGGAATGGTTCAGATTGAACCGTTTCTTTACCGAGTGAAATTCCTTATTCCCTTATTCCTTTTACCCTTATTCCTTTTCGCCCAGCAGCCAGCGCATTACGTGTTGGGAGAAAGCGAACTCGAAGGCGTTGATATTTACGACATCCTTCAGACTGCCGATGGTGCATACATCTTAGCCACCAGCAATGGCATAATCAGATTTGATGGCTATGCCTTTGCCAACATCGGTTGCCCCGATATGCTGATGCAATCTGTGTTTAATTTGGTGGAAGACAGTCAGGGAAATGTGTACTGCCACAACCTGAGTGGACAAATATTCATGCTCAGTAACGAGGAGTGCCAACTGCTGCTCACCTTGCCAGATAGCTTGGTTTCTGCCGATATGAACCTCGCTATCGAGAATCAAAACAGACTCATTATCGGGTCGAATAGCCTCATTGCGGTGGATGATGCTTTTGAGATAGTGATATTGACTGAGCATGGGTCTATAGGTCCGATTACGCGCTTGCCAAACGGAACACTTTTCTGTTATTCATCAGCGGAGAGAAGGTTTTTGACCATCAGCAACGGCAAAGTTAAAAAGGACCTGACCTACCAAATGACCCTTGATGGCTATCACACACCAGCCCCAGCCCTGATTGTGCTAAAGGATAGTATTTATCCTTACCAAACGGGCAGCTGCGAGGTTTACCGCCAAACCAATGGTGGTACGGAGCTCATATTCAATCCATCTACCGTTACAGGCAAAACGCAATTGTTTAAACTTTACGCTACAAGCAATGCACTCTGGTTTGCATCAAGTTCGGTGGGCGTGTTGCGGGTGGATGCAAGTTTTAATCCCAACAACGGAGGAAAATTGCTCTTTCCGCGAACCCTCATCTCTAACGTAATTGAAGACAAAGAAGGAAACGTGCTGCTCGGAACCTTTGGCAAAGGAATTATTGTCATTCCCAACGAAACCACAGAAGATATGGCTGTTTCCGATCGGGATGAGGATGTCATTTCGATTTCAGGTTCGGAAGATGGACGGCTTTACTTCGGAACACGTTCTGGGAAACTGATAGAACGATTACCAACGGGCGAATTGAAGTCTATAAGAGAGGCCAACGTGAAAAGCATGGAAGCACTGTTTTCTGTGGGCAACGGGCTTTTGCTTATTGGAGAAACCAACGGGGTACTTCTTAGGCTACAAACCGGCACCGAATCTGTTTTTCAGGTAGGTTCCATAAAAGATGTGGAGCAGATAGATGCAAACGAATTCCTCATAGCCAGCAACGGAGGCGCATACAGGTATCATTTATCCACTGGCAAAGCCGAACGCATCGAAAAACTACAGCTCAGGCACTACGCCATTGGCTATGATCCGCATACGAAATCCATATTTTGTGGAACATCAAAAGGGTTGATGATTCGGCACAGTAATGATTCGGTGAAACCGTTCAGGCTGAAGGGGCAAGACGTTATCGTTCGCGATTTCATTTCGTGGCAAGGGCAGGTGTATGCTGCCACGGCAGAAAATGGACTGTTAGTTTTTAGTGATGATGATCTCGTGGTCGAGATAAATACATTAAGTGGCTTGGTTTCCAATCAATTAATGGCCATTGCCACCTACCAAAACCAATTGGTGGTTGCCACGGCCTTGGGGGTGCAACTGTTAACCGAACAAGGAGTTGTAAAACGTACCATCAACCAGGCAGATGGCCTCAATGCCCTCAAAATATTGGATATGGAAGTGATGGGAAACGAGTTGTGGGTCGTTCACTCCGCAGGCGTACAAAAAGTGATGCTTGATAGCTACAAACCATTTGACTTTGTGCCCATCGTTACGCTCAAAAGCGTAATCGTAAACGACACCCTTTCGCCATTGCTCAACTTGCATGATTTTAACCACGATCAGCAGAAGTTCACCTTTGTATTAAGCACAAACAGCTTGCGCTACCGCAACGAAATTAGCTATCAGTACCGCCTCGAAGGTGCCGAAAGCCAATGGCAAACGGCAAGTTTCGCTGATAATGTGATAGAGTACCGTTCGCTATCGCCAGGCAATTATGCCTTCCGTGTCAAAGCCATTTGTAGAGGCGTTGAGAGCGAGGAAATTGTGTACAGCTTTGCCATTGCCACACCATTCTATAAAGCTTGGTGGTTTTATGCGCTGATGTCGTTTGGGGTTATACTTATTCTGATTGCTTGGTTTAGAACGCGGCTCAGTCGGCAGCAAGTTGCAGCGCAGCAGCAAAACGAGCTAAACGCCAGCAAGCTCACCGCCATTCAAAGCCAAATGAATCCGCATTTTATCTTCAATGCGCTCAATTCAATTCAGAGTTTGGTGCTCAAAGGCGATGTCGATAATTCGTACACCTACATAACCAAGTTTGCCAATTTGGTTAGGCGAACGCTCAACTATTCCGATAAGGAGTTTATTGATTTCAGCGAAGAGATCAAGCTTATTGAATTGTACCTCACTTTGGAGCAATTGCGCTTCAAAGAAGATTTTGAGTTCAGTATTAATGAAAATGAGGTGGAAGATGTGATGATTCCTCCCATGATTATCCAGCCATTTATTGAGAATGCATTAGTGCATGGCCTCTTGCATCGCAGCGGGTCTAAGCGTATTCAGCTTGAATTCAAATTGGATGCTGTACTCATTTGCACCATTACGGATAATGGCGTTGGGCGTGCCAAAGCAAAGGCCATCAAAGAACGGCAGCGGGCAGAGCACGAGTCGTTTTCTATAAATGCCATCCGCACACGGTTTGAGATACTTCAACGCTACCACAAAGGCTCTCTTGGGTTCACATACGAAGACCTCACATTGAATGACGAACCAACGGGAACCAGAGTTGTGCTTCGCATTCCGGTGAAGAGGAAGTTTTGACATTTTATGCGCCACAGATGCACTGATTGACACGGATTTTCACAGAAACAATCAGCGAAACAATCAGAAGGGCAATCAACGAAATCTGAGTGAATCAGTGCATCTGTGGCTAAAACCATGTTTTATCAATTCCATTCATAAACAAAACCGTTCGTTCCTAAAACCGAATAAGCTCCCTTAGCTTATCTGATTACATTCGCCTACATGAGCCAGCAGATTGCCGCCATTATAGTTGACGATGAGGAAAGTGCCCGTAGCATTCTCTCCAACTTGCTTGCGCGCTTTTGTCCGCAGGTAAAAGTGCTTGGTAGCTATGCCAACGTGGAGGCAGCCGTGCACAGCATTAATGCGCTCAAACCGAAGTTGGTTTTTCTTGATATTGAAATGCCCAACTACTCAGGCTTCGAGATTGTCAATTTCTTCGAGGAGGTTAATTTCGAAATGGTGTTCATTACCGCCTACGACAAATATGCCATCCGCGCATTTGAAGTGTCGGCAGTAGACTACCTGCTCAAACCTATCGACATCGACAGGCTTAAAGAAGCGATAGAACGCGTAGAAAAGCGAGTGGGGCAGGCGAGTAGCGTAGATCAACAATTACTTTCCGAAAGCCTCCAAAGCAAAGAGGTAAACCGAATATCCGTTTCCATAAAAGGCTATCAAACCATTTTGGATGTTGCAGACATCATTGCCATCGAAGCCAACGAAAGCTACAGCCATCTGCACATGGCCGATGGAAACATGCACCTCATAAGCAAGAACCTAAAGCATTTCGAACTGCTGTTGGTAGAAAATCCAAGCTTTTTCCGCACCCACAAATCGTGGATCATCAATTTGGATGCGATGGAGAAATACCAACGATCATCAGGTGACATTATCCTCAATGGTGGGCTGGTCGCCAAACTGTCAAAGTACCGTAAAGAGGAGTTTGAGATGGCTGTAAGTCGATAGACCACTGACCACAGACTATGGTCTATGGACTATCGACCATCGTCTGTTCCTGAACCCAATCGTCCGTTCCTAAACGATAATTGACCGCTCCGTTCGTGAGGGATAGGTTTGTGGCTCATCACAGAAACTATCTACATGAAAAAAATCCTATCCATTCTCATTCTTATGCTATTTGTCGGTCAGTTTAAGGCTGAGGCGCAATGCACAACAGCCGTTTTTAGCATTTCCGAAGGCTTCAATGTGGAAGCTACTATGCCAGATTGCTGGACTCCAGTCAACAATTGTTATGTTTTGCCTAGTATCCCAGAGCTTCGCTTGAGAACAGTCAATGCGGCAGAAGCCTTGGCGGTTATGCCCAAAGTAGTGAATGCACGAGGCATGCTAAGTTTCAAGCTACGCTATATATACCCATGGGGGCCGGCTGGCACGGTTCAAATAGGTGTGGTGAGCGACCCATCGGTTCCTTCTTCATTTGTGCAGCTAGCAACCGTTTCGGCCAACTCCCAAACCTTGACGCCCATGAGCGTTAATTTAGCGTCAGTGGGATATATGGGGCCGTATCAATACATCGCCTTTCGTATTGCCGCAAACTCGGCCTATGAGATCTATTTTGATGATGTGAATTACACCAGCGGTTGCGTCAGCAGCAGCGTGACTGCTATAGGGCAACCTATAACTGTTCAGTTAGGTACCAACGGTGAGGCTACTATCGATGCTGCTGATTTGGATAACGGTTCTACCTCTGATTGTGGTGCTCCAACATTAAGCGTGGGTCAGAGTTTGTTTACGTGTTCAGACATTGGTGTCAATCAGGTTGCGCTTACCGCTACTGATATTTCGGGCAACACATCAACAACCATGGTGGATGTCACGGTGCTGGGTGCAATTACAGACGAAACGGTCAGCGCTGCTCAAAGCAATCTTTGCTCCAACGGTTCTACCACCATCACCACGGGTGGGTCTATGCTCAACATCAATTATTCGTTGCGCAACGATGCCAACAATACGGTAATTGCAGGTCCAGTAACAGGAACTGGGAATGGCCTAAGCTTCAATACAGGAGCGATTTCTTCCACCACCACCTTCAATGTTGTTGCCCAAAACATCGGTTCTGCTGTATCATCAGCCGTTGATTTGGATGGCTCAAACGATTACATCAATGTCCCTTCAACCTCATTCTTGAATTATGAGCAAGGTTTCACCTTTGAAGGAAGGATTAAAGCCAATTCTGGAGGCTCGCGTGCCATCTTTTCGGCTGGCACTGCCGCCACTAGCGACATCGAAATTTATGTTCAAGGTGGTGGAAACAGATTGCTTGTGGTATTCAATCGCAATAGTCCTGGCTATTCTCTCACTGCTAAGGAGTATCCTGTACCGCCACTCAATACGTGGTTTCATTTGGCGGTGACTTACGATGGCACTACAATAAAAGCCTACATCGATGGTGTAGAGAAAACCGCTTTGGCCACTACAAATGGTTCGCTTTTGCACAAGACAACTGGTGCGCAGTTCGATTTCGGTTTCATGCGAAGCAACATTAACAACAATTGGGGCTTTGTCACGCATTTAGGTGCTTTTGATGAGATCCGTCTTTGGGACGATGCACGCACCGTAGGAGAGATACAGGCTTCAATGAATGCTTGTTCTGATGGAACAGGTTCAGGACTTGTGGCACTCTATCCATTCAACGAACAATCTGGATTAACAGCAAATGACATTACTGGCGGACACCACGGCACACTAGTAAATATGGATGCAACAACTGATTGGGTTGCGGGAGCCTTTGCTTGCAACAATCCTTCAGACCCAGCGTGCGACTTTGAAATGACACAGACCGTTATAGTTACAGTAGGAGATGCTGTGGCACCAGTTGCCAACGTAGTAAACCTACCTAACCTTACAGCTCAGTGCCAAGTAACATCATTGACTGCGCCAACCGCAACAGATGCTTGTGCAGGAACAGTTACAGGAACAACTAATGCTTCATTGCCTATCTCGGCAAACACAACCATCACTTGGAGCTACACCGATGGTACGAATACCGTTACGCAAGACCAACAAGTGGTAATTAGTGATACGCAAGCACCAGTTGCCAACGTTGGTAGTTTGCCCAACGTGACGGGTCAATGTGAGGTCGCTTCATTGACTGCTCCAACTGCCACAGACGCCTGTGCAGGAAGCGTGATAGGAACCACCAATGCTTTATTGCCTATCTCGTCCAATACCACCATCACCTGGACTTACACAGATGGAACGAATAGCGTTACGCAAGATCAGCAAGTGGTAATTGCCGATACTCAAGACCCTGTTGCAGATATTGGAGCTCTACCAGCGCTGAGCGCATATTGCGAGGTTGTTGCTCCAACCGCTCCAACCGCTTCAGATAATTGTTCTGGAGCAGTTACAGGAACAACGACTGCAAGTTTCCCTTTCACAGCAGATGGCACAATCACTTGGACATTTGAAGATGCAGACGGAAACAGCATAACGCAAACGCAAGAGGTAACGATTACCGATATTGATGTTGAGACAAGTGTGAATGGCGGAACCATTACTGCTGATCAAGCCGGTGCTACCTACCAGTGGGTTGATTGTGACAACAGCAATGCACCAATTACAGATGAAGACGGACAAAGCTTCTCTCCAGCTGCAAGCGGAAACTACGCGGTTGAAGTAATGCTTAACGGTTGTACCGAAACCTCAAACTGTGTAAACATGATGGTAACAGGAATCAATGGGGCCAATGCAGTTCAATTGAACATCTTCCCAATACCAGCAATGCAACAATTGAATGTGGTTTGCAGTCAAGCAGTAGAGTCGCTCAACGTTCTTGCAGTAAGCGGACAGCTGGTAGCCTCTTATCCGCAAAACACTAAAACGATAGATGTGTCAGCACTAGCAAACGGTATGTACATTCTTGCGGTTCAAACAGAAATCGGAATAACGCAAAGAAGATTCGTAAAAGAATAAACAAGACATGATGTGATGAGTGAAAGGTCGTCTGGTGAAAGCTAGGCGGCCTTTTTTAATCTTTCAAACACCGTACCGAGTGTCCAAATTCTTTGCGGTTATAGACATCCATAAATTCTGCCATGTCATTAGTGGTTATCCTGTGATGTGCCATGGTATTGTCATATTCAGTAGCACTCCACCAAGTTCCGTAGCTGCCAAAATCATCTGAAAATTGGCCTGTTGGTAATCGACCACCACCTGGCACTCCCGTCCAACCACTACTGTTAGTTGCATTGTTGGGTTCGGTCCACAGATTTACTGATTTCAGTGCCATTCCGGCATTAGGTTCTCCTCCAACAGTGCTTACTAATTCGTCCCAATCACTATTTGTGGGCACATGCCAACCAGAGGGACAAAGACCGCGTGAGTCAGATGCTGCTAACCAATTGTATAATTTGCCATACGTATTGTTCATTGAAGCATTTTCTCCATAATAGCACCATGAAGAAGTGCTTAAGTTATTGTCGTAAATGGATCGCCAGGAAGCGGAATCCTGTAGTTCGCCAATTAGCTGACCATTTCTAAACCGACTGGTTTTGAGATTTTGCAGCATCCAGCATTGATTGCCGACCTGCACTACATTGTAAGTATTGCCGTCAATATCTGTTATTGAAGCAGGACAAGAACCGCTTACATTGTTTGCGGTAGCAGTGAACGTAACTGGAGATTCATTCACCTGTACTAAGTTTCCTTTTTTTACAGTGGCCTGCACTGTTTGGGTGCCGATTTGATTGCCTAATAACCATTGTACTCCTGCTTCACCATCGGCATTAGTAGCAATCTGCGTGGCTGTTATAATGCCTCCACCAGATGTTACATTAAAGCGCACTGGAACATCTTTTACTGCTGCTCCTTCCGAATCCAACACGCGTACTACAATAGAATCATGAAGCAGTGTGCCTTGGTTTGCCTCTTGCGCATCTCCCATTATTTTTACTATTCGATCAGGCTTATGGTAAGTGAGACGGGGAGAGTCCCAAATTTGGTCTGGATATTCAATAAGTGTATTGCCCAAAATGGTGACATCGGCTCCAGCAGTTGCTCGTAGCCACGTGCTAGCGGTTAAATCCCAATCCAAAGAAGGAGAAGCAACAACACCAGTAAAGTCACTCATTAGTCCAGCAGAAACTCTTGGTCCTGCTACACCATAAAGTTTAGCAGTCACCACAGGTCGTAGGTTGCAATTAGCCAATAGCGTTACTGCACCCGTAGGTTGCGACACGTCAAGGTTTGAGGTGGTACTAAAATCATGCAAGCTTTGCCATTGGGCGTTCTGATACTTTACACCGAGTGTAATCTGACCGCTACTTGAAAAATTAGTGATATTGGAAACAGCCGCACTCATGGTGGCAGCGTAATCTGCTATCCAATACAATTTCAATGTAAGCACTACAGGTATTACAATAGGGCCAACTGGAACCAACTTAATGATGGTTTTTGAATGGCGAGAAAGTGTATCGCTTCCATCAACTAAACTAACGGATTGAAAAGCATTGAATTTGAGCTGTGCGTTAGCTGAATACGGAGCATTGGTGCTACTCATTTCAAAATAGTTGATGCCAGCAGGAGAAAAAGCAAAATCGAAAAGCCAACTAGGATCAATTTCTAGATTGGCGCTTGACAATTTTATATTTAATGATGAAGAGGAATAAAGTTCGTGATTGCTTACCGAATAGCCGAATCCAGAGGTTTTGCCAGGCAACATCTCATTCATGTCAGCATTGATATTGAAGCTGCCATTTTTGAATACATCACTCAGCGTAGCTTGATTGGTCTGTAGGGTAAGTGTGTTGCCATTCAAGTTAACTCCTGTTACTTTCCTTAAATAACCTTCTCCGTAGGTTCCAATAATGATATCGTTCACGTGCAATTCTGTGTTCGTTGCCGTTGATTGAAACACATAAACCCCAGCAGAGAAATTGGAAGAAGAGGTATTCAAAATTAGTGTTGCGGTGTCAATCACAACTACGTTTTCCCATAGCTCCAAAGGTGCTTCGGGAGTGGGGTCGTCATCTTTCTTACAGCCCGAGGTGGTGAAGAGCAACGAGCAAAATCCGAATGCTAAAAAGGGGTAGACCAGCTTATTAAGGAGTTTCATATGTATTGATTTCTAACTTACGAAAGTTACTCTATTGTAGTTTTGGATTGCTGACCTAGATCAACAACAATTTTGATTTACATCAACCAGTTGAGCATTGCTAAAAGCGAATCTTCTTTAACTCTCATTAATACGAGTACCTTCGCGGCTTAATAGAGAAATGGCTGTTATAACTGATTGCTGTTTCAAACAATCATAATTATATGTCATTTAAAGAACTCGGGCTATCCCAAGCCCTGCTCAACGCAATTGAGCGAAAGGGATACGAAATTCCATCACCAATTCAAGAAAAGTGTATTCCAGTAGTGCTAGAAGGCAAAGACGTATTGGCCTCTGCGCAAACAGGAACTGGTAAAACCGCAGGCTTTGCGCTACCCATGTTGCAACGACTCTCGCAAGAATCACAGAAACACAACCGTCCCGTTAGAGCACTTATTCTCACCCCAACCCGCGAATTAGCGGCTCAGGTGCTTGAAGATGTGAACGATTTTGGCAAGGCCGTGGATATGCGCGCTGCCGTCATCTTCGGTGGCGTGAGCCAAGTGCCGCAGGTAAAAGCCATTCGTAATGGAGTGGATGTATTGGTGGCAACGCCAGGCCGTTTGCTAGATTTAGTTGACCAACGATTGTTGTCGTTGAGCAACGTAGAGATATTGGTATTGGATGAGGCCGACCGCATGTTAGACATGGGCTTTCTCCGCGATATCAAACGTATTTTGGCCTTACTTCCGAGCAAGCGTCAGAACCTTCTCTTCTCTGCTACTTTCAGCAAGGATATCCGCAAACTAGCCGAGAGTTTTCTAAACCATCCCGTAACGGTTTCAGCTACACCTGAGAATACCACGGTGGAGAAGATTGTTCAGCGTACCATTCGTGTTGATAAGGACCGTAAAACCTCGCTCACCATTAAATTGATTGCAGAAGGTAACTGGCAGCAGGTGCTCGTTTTTACCCGAACCAAGCACGGTGCAAACCGATTGAGTGAAAAGTTGCAAATCGCCAACATCAGCTCTGCGGCCATCCACGGAAACAAAACCCAGAATGCAAGAACGGCCGCGTTGGCAGGTTTCAAGACAGGAAAGATTCGTGTACTAGTAGCCACCGACATTGCAGCACGAGGATTGGATATTCCATTGCTGCCTCATGTTATCAACTTTGAATTACCCAACATTCCTGAAGATTACGTTCATCGCATCGGAAGAACTGGTAGGGCAGGGGCTTCAGGCGAAGCAATTTCGCTTGTTGGTGGTGATGAGGTTGATTATGTAAAAGCCATTGAAAAGTTGCTGGGAGAGCAATTCAAAAAAGATATCATTCCTGGGTATGAACCAGTAGATCCTGAAACGGCTCCCGAGAAGAAACAACAAGGTCAGCGACCACCACGAAAGCCTAATCCCAACGGAAATCCACGCAATAAGAAAAGCGGTGGAGGTGGAAACAAGAGTGGTGCAGGAGCAGGAAATAAGAGTGGCGGAGGTTCTGGTGGCAATAGTAAGTGGAAGGGTAGAAGGTAGATTGCTGAGACCTACTAGGTTTTCAAAACCTAGTAGGTCTTCTCAAAGATTCCAACCAATTTCGTGATGCTGATGTAAGGTTCGAGAGCCATTCGTTCGTTCCAGTTCAAGCTCGCCTGTGTGCCTAACACCAATTACGGAAACTGTTTCAATCTCGCCATTTACGGTGAGGTTTCTTTCATTACCAATTCCAAACAAATTGGCGTTCAATTGATGAAGAATGTGCTCAAATCTGCCTTCTCTTAGTTGTAGATAGTATTTCTCCAAGTATGAATTCAGTAATTGAAGCACAGCGTTCAATTCAGTTTCTTGTCCTGAAATCAATTGAATTGACGTGGCATTCAACCCAGAAGGAAACGCAACTTGATTTACGTTGAGGCCAATTCCAACAATAGAATTTTCGAGATTCATTCCGCGAAGCGTGTTCTCAATCAGGATGCCAGCAATCTTCTTTCCATCAACAAGAACATCGTTTGGCCACTTTATTTGCACTTCGTTTGTTGGAAGAAGTTCAGAGACGGTGTCAGAAACGGCCAATGCCACGGCAGCACTCAATATGAACTGGTCTTTTGCTGCCAAAAAGACAGGCTTAAGAATATAGGAGCAAGTGAGGTTCTTTTTAGGTTCAGTTAGCCACGAATTGGACCGTTGGCCACGGCCTTCGGTCTGTTCATCAGCAACAATCACCGTTCCTTCAATCGGCATTTTGTCGCGAACAAGTGTGCGGGCATAGTTGTTGGAAGAATCGACACGTTCCAAATGGACAATCGTACTTCCGATGAATAGGCTTTTGGTCAATTGATAGGAGTATTAAATGGTAAATTTGCGAATTCTAAAATCCCCGAATGAAGAAAACATCCCGCAAAGCGGATACAGAGAAACTCGTTAAAGAAATTATTAACGGTCTATTAGAGAAAAAAGGGAAACGTATCGTTACACTCGACCTTCGTAAAATTGAAAATGCTGTGACCGACTTTTATGTCGTATGCAGTGGCGATTCTAACACACACGTAAATGCCTTGGCAGGAAGCGTGGAAGAAGAAGTGCGCAAAGCACTAAAAGACAAACCTTGGCATGTGGAGGGAACAACTAATGCCGAATGGGTGTTGATGGACTACGTGAACGTGGTTGTGCACATTTTTCAGCGTGGACCGCGTGAACATTACAACATTGAAGGCCTTTGGGCCGATGCGATAGTTAAAGAATATGACGAAGTGGCGTAAGCCCAAAAGAAGATTTTGATGAAATCAGAAAAAGAAAAGAAGGAAAAACAGGGGAAGGAGGACGAAACGGGTAATAAACCGAAGAAAGGTCGGTTTGACTTTGAGTTCAATTTCAATTTTTATTGGGTTTATGTGATTATTGCTGTGGCTTTTATAGCCATGACCGTTCTCCCAGATATGGCAGGCGAGCAGCATACGCTTTCATCATCAGAATTCAAGGAAATGATTCTTGAAAAGGATGTGAAAGCGGTGGTGGTGATAAACCGAGAAATGGCCGAGATATACATCGAGCCAAAGGCATTAGAGGCAAAGGAAAAGTACAAAGGCGTAAAGGAGAGACCATTTGGAAGCACGCTTAATCCTGGTCCGCATTACACCTATCAGATTGGTGATCTTCAGAATTTTGAGAAGAACCTTCAAGAATGGCAACAGGATTTTCCTGTAGGCGAAAAGGTGGATGTACGCAACGAAACGCGAAAGAATTGGGGCGGAGATTTCCTTATGTGGATTCTTCCGTTTGCACTTATTATCGGTGTTTGGATATTCTTAATGCGCAGAATGGGTGGAGGCGCTGGTGGAGGTGCTCAGATATTCAACATCGGCAAATCGAAAGCACAATTGTTTGAAGGCGATACAAAGGTGAATGTGACCTTTGATGATGTTGCTGGATTGGACGAAGCCAAGATTGAAATCAAAGAGATTGTTGACTTCTTAAAGAGCCCAAAAAAGTACACTGACCTTGGAGCTAAAATCCCTAAAGGTGCATTGCTTGTAGGTCCTCCTGGAACAGGAAAGACTTTGCTTGCTAAAGCAGTGGCTGGCGAAGCAAAAGTTCCATTCTTCTCGCTTTCGGGTTCTGATTTTGTGGAGATGTTTGTTGGAGTTGGAGCGAGCCGTGTTCGAGATCTTTTCAAGCAAGCGAAGGAAAAAGCACCAGCCATCATTTTTATTGATGAGATTGATGCCATTGGTCGTGCTAGAGGCAAAAGCATATCTCAAGGGTCTAACGATGAACGTGAGAACACGTTGAACCAGTTACTTACGGAGATGGACGGCTTTGGAACCAACAGCGGGGTAATCATTCTTGCAGCCACCAACCGTGCGGATATTCTAGACCGTGCATTGATGCGTGCAGGTCGATTTGACCGTCAGATTTTGGTTGATATGCCAGATTTGAAAGAAAGAATTCAGATTTTCAATGTTCACCTGAAGCCATTGAAATTGGGTGAAGATGTAGAGGTGGATTTCCTAGGAAAGCAAACTCCTGGATTTTCTGGAGCTGACATCGCTAATCTATGCAACGAGGCCGCTTTGATTGCTGCTCGCAAGGAAAAGAACAAGATTGAGAAACAGGATTTCTTAGATGCCGTTGACCGTATCATTGGAGGTCTTGAGAAGAAGAATAAGATTATTACTGCTGGCGAGAAGAAGGTTATCGCATATCACGAAGCTGGTCATGCTGCGGTAAGCTGGTTGACCGAACATGCGTCACCTCTTATTAAAGTGACGATTGTGCCAAGAGGAAGGTCGTTAGGTGCTGCTTGGTATTTGCCAGAAGAGCGTCAAATTACAACCAAAGAGCAGATGCTGGATGAGATGTGTGCTGCCTTGGGCGGTAGAGCTGCCGAGCAAATCATCTTCGGAAAAGTATCAACAGGCGCGTTGAGTGATTTGGAAAAAGTGACCAAACAAGCTTACGCGATGGTTACTGTTTATGGTTTGAGCGATAAGATTGGAAATATCAGTTTCTACGATTCATCTGGCCAAAGCGAGTACACTTTCAGCAAACCATACAGCGAAAAAACAGCTGAATTGATTGATAAAGAGGTGAGCGACATGGTGGAAGCCGCCTACAAGCGAACCTTGAAAATCCTTACAGAAAACAAGGATAAGCTGGAAAAACTGGCAGAGAACTTATTGGAGAAAGAAGTCATCTTCAAAGAAAATCTTGAGGTTATTTTCGGGAAACGTCAGTGGGACAGGGAAGAAGATTTAGCCGAGAAGAAGGTCGATGTTGCAGCAGAGGTGAATGGCATTGCCGCTTCTGAAGTTGCTCCAGAAACTACTTCTGTTGAAAAGTCTGATACAGAAGAGGTAACAGAAAAGAGCAATTCTTTGCCCCAAAGTTGATAAATTGCCTCCTTGGAAAAGGGTTGGGTAAACATATTTTCGGGTGCTAGCAATATCGCTGAACTGAAATGTGGCTTGCTCAAGGAACAAGGATTCAACGCAGTAGTCATCAACAAGCAAGATTCATCTTATCTCTTTGGAGAAGCAGAACTTTACGTTCCTCAGGATGAAGTGATTCGTGCAAAAAGGATTCTCAATGAAGAAAATGCCTGAATTAGCCACGCGGATTATTGTCGGACTCATTGCGTTCGGCATTTTCCTGTTCTGCATTTTCACCCATCAGGTAGGGTTTCTTGTGTTTTTCGGCTTCACATTGATTGTCGGGCTTATGGAGTTCTACAATCTCATTGACATGGGCGGATTCAAACCTCAACGGCTCACTGGTTACATTCTCGGAATCACCATGTTTTTGGGTAACGGCTTGATGACATTCTATGATTATCCGCAGAAATTCCTCCTTTTTCCATTACTCTGCCTGTTTCTCATCCTCCCAATAGAGTTGTACCGAAAACGCGAGCATCCGTTCACAAACATCGCCCATGGCTTATTGGGAATCATTTATGTGGCCATTCCCGTTACGTTGCTCATCAATATCGTTCATCCAAATGATGAGATTGGATACAATCCATTGTTTTTTGTGGGATGGTTGATGCTGATTCTATCTAGCGATTCTGGCGCATATTTGGCAGGAACGGCATTCGGAAAGCATAAACTTTTCGAACGAATCAGTCCCAAAAAGAGTTGGGAAGGAGCTATTGGCGGTTTGCTAATGAGTGTTGCCTTTGCCGTTGGATTCTCCTATTTTCTTGATTTCCTCACCGTTTGGGAATGGATTGGTCTTTCGGTGATTTCGGTGGTTGCTGGCATCTATGGCGATTTGGTTGAAAGCTTGCTCAAACGCAACGTGGGCGCCAAAGACAGCGGAACGCTTTTGCCTGGCCACGGTGGAGTTCTTGACCGCCTCGATAGCATCGTTTTGGCGACACCTTTTGCCTTCGTTTACTTGAAGATATTTCTTTAATTTCTTCATAAAACCAAACCGTACATTTGCCGATTCATGCCAAGAATGACCATACATAAGGAGGGCTACCGCATGCTAACGTTGTTGGCAATTGCGGTAATCATCATCACATTCGGAATTATCCGATTTTTTCCAGAGCTAAAGTGGTTGCATATGCTGGTTGGAGTAGGTGGTGGAATCATATTCCTCATCTTTCTGCAGTTCTTCCGCAGTCCGAAACGTAATCTTGTCATCTCATCGCGCAGCATTGTTTGTCCTGCTGATGGAAAGGTGGTGGCGATTGAAGAAGTTGAAGAACCAGAGTACTTTAATGGTGAAAAACGTATTCAAGTTTCGGTGTTTATGTCACCGTTGAATGTGCATTTGAACCGTTATCCCATCTCAGGTCGAATCGCTTACTCGAAATATCATCCAGGAAAATTCCTAGTAGCTTGGCATCCAAAATCGAGCACGGAGAATGAACGAAACACGGTTGTAGTTGAAACCGAGTTTGGAGTTTCGGTTCTTATCCGTCAGATTGCTGGTTTTGTTGCAAGGCGCATCGTATGGTATTGCCACGAAGATGATGTTGTGAAGCAAGGCGATGAGCTGGGATTCATCAAATTCGGATCTAGAGTCGATCTTTTTCTTCCGCTTGATGCCAAGATTAAGGTGGAGATTGATGAAAAAGTACAAGGAGGCATCAGCATTCTGGCGGAGATTTAAAGAATCTCCATCAACTCCCTGAGGTGATGAATGTGGATGAACCTATCATCCTCCATTTTGGGCTTTTCGGGCTCAAAGAAAACGGCCTTCCAATTCGATTCCATGGCGCCAATTACATCGGCTTCAAAGTGATCGCCTATCATTAGGCTGTTGGCCGAAACGGCACCCGTCAGCCCTTCGGCATGGTCAAAAATGATACGGCTAGGTTTCTTTGCGCCAGCACTTTCTGACGTAATGATGTGCTGGAAATAAGGACTCAACCCTGAACTTTCCATCTTAATATGCTGCACTTCCTCAAAACCGTTGGTGATGATGTGAAGCTGATAGTTCGGTTTCAGGTATTCCAATACTTCAATGGAACCATCAATCAAGCCTGTTTTTCGTGGGCTTCGGGATATGTAGAGTTCGCCAATTTCAGCGGCCATTTGCTTGTCATCGCGCCCAAAATATTTTAAAGCTGTTTCAAATCTGCCATAGCGCAGATAGTGCTTTTCGATGGTGCCATTGCGGTAGTCTTCCCAGAATATCTCGTTGATACGTTTGTACTCATGGATGAAGGAATTATCCGAAACGCCTAGTTTGTCGGATAGTTTAAACTCGCTAAAAAGCTCTTTTAGTGTGGCTTCAGAGTTCGATTCAAAATCCCAAAGCGTTCGGTCAAGGTCAAAGAAAACGTGTTTGATTTGCTTCAAATTCGCTCACACTCAGTTGAAATACATTAAAACCAACGAATCATTGGTTAGAATTTGCAACGATTTGGACTTTGCTTGCGCAACAATCATACGGTCAAATGGATCTTGATGATGGAAGGGAAGTTCTTGAAGCAATTGAAGATCATCGAAATCAAATTCCAAAATGAGCAGTCCTTTTTCTGAGAGGTAGTTTTTAAGGTCAGCCATCGATCCGTTCAGTTTCAATTTGCCGATGCTCATCTTGATGGATATTTCCCATAGACTGGCGTTGCTTATGAAAATGGTATTCTCCGTGTTTTCAATCTTGCTCTGAACATCCAGCCCAATCCGCCTGTCACCGACCATATACCAAAGTAGTACATGCGTATCTATCAAATAGTTCATTTCTGATAATCATTGAAAAGGTCGGTAGGCTCATTGAAATCATCCGAAATGGAGTTGATCAGATGTTTTCCAGAACCGAAGATCTTGGTCTGGGAGGCCTTTTTTACGTTGAGTTGCTTTTTTAGATGGAGCAACTTTCCAATCGAATGCTGGTCGTTCAGTTGAGCAATCCAATCAATCAATTCAACCTTTATCGTATCAATGTTCATGGTCTTTATTGTTAATTGAATGTTTTGCAAGTTACGACTTTTCTATATGAGGGTCAGAATATGATGACCACTGAAGACACGATTACGGACCATACAATGACAGATGCAGACAGATAGCCGATTACCTTTTTCTGGTCTGAAAAAAAGCGTGCTGCCAAAAATGTTCCCAATGGAATGGAGAGTAAAATTGGTGTAATTGCGGCCAATCCAATTAGACCATATTCACGCTTAATGTGAATAATCAACTTGTTCTTCCACGTAAATTTCTTCTTTGGTTTCTTAGCCTTTTTCTGATTGGAGCTAGAGCTCAGTTTGCTCATAAGCAACATAATGGCCGAACTCAGATAGAAGAAAAATACTACGCCTAAAAGACCGCCTAAGGTGGTAATGAGCAGTGTTTCTAAATAGCCAAAACCAATATTTAAGGACGTAATAGGTGCGCTGAGGAACTTGGTAGCACTCAATATGACAACTAATAATATTTGCAGGATTTTCTCCAACGGTCAACTTCTCCCTCTACGCCCCAAGTACAACTAGGTTATGCCTTTCTGTAATTATTCTTTCGCTCCGTAAGCCAAATCGCCTGCATCTCCCAATCCAGGAACGATGTACGCTTGTGCGGTCATTTCTTCGTCCAACCCACCAATCCAAACCGTACAGTTTTTTGGGAGGTGGCGCTCGCAATATTCCAAGCCCTCACGGCTTGCAATTGCAGCCACAATATGAACGTGTTTTGGCTTTCCTCTTCTCAGTAATGCTTTGTAGGCCAGCACCATAGAACCACCAGTTGCCAACATGGGATCGCAAAGGATAACGGTGCGGTCTTCCACTGATGGACTGGATAGATATTCGACTTTAATATCAAACGTGCCATCTTTTTTATGATTCATACGGTAAGCCGAAATGAAACAATTATCAGCCTGATCAAAGTAGTTGAGAATTCCTTGATGGAGTGGAAGTCCAGCTCGAAGAATGGTCGCAACAATGGGTTGGTCTGCAATCACGGGCAATTCCGCTTCTCCCAATGGAGTGGTAACGATTCCGTTTTTCCATTCAAGCTCCTTGCTTATTTCGTACGCAAACAATTCGCCAATACGTTCGAGGTTGCGTCTAAATCGCAAACGATCTGTCTGAACGTCTGCGTTTCTAATCTCACCTATAAATTGATCGAAGAGCGACCCGTGGCCGCCAAGAATTTTTGCCATTAATACTGATTGTTTGCGATTGAACCGTGGCTGATAAACCTCCGATAAATGTAAGGAATGTGAGTAGCCTTAAATGTAAGATATGTCACGTTTTCGCTACTTCTACCATATGGATGAATACATCGCGCCAGCCTGCCCAAATGTCCCGGTCGGTCAAGGTTTCGTTGTGCCAAAGCCCAATAAAAGTGCCATCCACATCTCGTACTTTCTGCACAATTGTGCTGATATGTTCCTTTGCCGCTTCAGGTTGCAGTTTCATATAGTACTTGAGCGTGGCCTCCATTACGGCAAATGGGTAAACTTTTAATTCAGTTGGCGTTTCAAGGTCGAGGTCGTAAAAGCGGTAAGGCGTACAGGTTCCTGCTCGGAAACCGATATGCTCGGCATAACCCATAGAATGGTCTTCGCGAATATCATTGTCAATCAACTTCTGATATGTGTGCGGCAGATGTAGAATGAGAAAATGCTGCCGGCTTTTAGTAACAGTACTATGAACGATTTGCTCTAAACGCTTTTTCTCGGTCTTAAGCTTATCATTCTTTTGATTTGAATTGAATCCAGGATGAATTCCAATCTCAGCGTAATCTCCCAAATGCTTAATCAGTGCTTGAAATTCCTGATTGTAAAATGGTACGTTCTTATCGTTCACGCCATAATCGGCCAAAAGGAAGAAATAGATGGTTTGCAAATCATATTTCTTCTGAATTTCTAACTGAAAGTCGAACGTATCGTAAGGATCTTTTGCGCTGCCTAAAAGAACTTTTGTTCGTTCAAAGACTTCTTTTAAGTCCATATTCTTAAAGGAACGACCGTAGCCTCCAAGCGTTCGTAGAAAGCCTTTGTTCTTAAACGCATAAGCGTTATCAATGTCAATTGTAGAAATGAACTTATACTCCCGCTTTTTGAAAGTAAGTTCAGGATGTTTTAAACTTAAAATATCTCGAATTCGCAATAGCCATTGATCCACAACTGGCTCAATCAGAAAACCGTTTTTAAAACCCAGACTCTCCGAAGCTTCAAAGCGATTGTACTTGTCGCGGATGTGCGGCAAACATTCTTCGTAGCGCGAAAGACAGAAGAATGAAGCTGCAAACACATCAAAATTCAAAGCCGAATCGGTTGAATTATGAGCGTAGAAATACTTGCCTGATTCATTCTCCGAAACACGGATGCTTTGATCTTTTACACCTGTTTCGTGCAACAGTCCATGTGACTTGAAATGAATTTCATCACCAAGTTTTGAATGGCAATAACTGAGTTTTAGCAACTCGGAAGCGGCAAATTTCTCCTTGTCGCTGGTGAACGCGAGTTTGATTCCGAGCATATCGCCAAGCATCACTCTAAAGATGTAGCGGACGCGAGGCGTAATCTTATGACTGTAAATCAACATCAGTTCAAATGCTCAATGATGGATTCGCAGATGAATTCGGCAGCCGCACCGTCTCCAAAAATGGAAGGAAACTTCAAGTCCTGATTCTGTTTGAAATACGCATAGCCTTCTCTAATTTTCGTTGGATGAGAGCCAACCAAGACAGCACAACCGCTTTCAACGATTTCGGTCCACTCGGTTTCTGGTCGTAATATCACACACGGTTTTTTCATGAAAAACGCCTCCTTTTGAACGCCACCACTGTCTGTCATAACCAGTTTTGCATGCTTCTCCAATAGAATCATCTCCAAAAAACCTACTGGCTCAATAATCTTGAACAATGGATTTTTGGAGAGTTCACGGATTGCGGCATCGTTTGACTTTGCAATCATATTCGCTGTGCGCGGATGGAGCGGCAATACAATTTTAATGCTATCTGCTAACGAAATCTCATTCAAAGCGGTCAGAATTCCAGATAGCACCTGAATGTCATCCGTATTCTGAGGTCGGTGAATGGTAGAAAGGATAAAATTCTCTTTGTCAATTCCGTGTTTCGAAAAGAATGATTCGTGCTCATCCGCTTTAGTAGAATAGAAAAGTGTGTTGTCGTACATCAAATCGCCACAATGAAAAACGTATGGATTGTCCATGTTGGCTTTTCCTTTTTTCTTCGCATCATTCAACAACAGAAATCCTTCCTTTTCTAGGTTTCTCAATCCAGATTTTGTGGGCGAAAAGAGTAGAGTGGAAGCGTGGTCAGCAGTAATACGGTTCACTTCTTCAGGCATCCGCTTGTTGAAGGATCTTAAACCTGCTTCAATATGAATGACTGGAATATGGATTTTAGAAGCGGCCAAAGCTCCTGCTAAAGTTGAGTTCGTGTCACCGTAAATGATTAACGCATCCGGTTTCTCAAGTTCGAGTACGCGCTCAATTTCTTCGAGCATCTTCCCGGTCTGCTTCCCGTGGGTTCCAGAACCTATTCCCAATTGATGATTTGGTTGTGGAATTCCCATTTCTTCAAAGAACACATCCGACATGCCATGGTCGTAGTGCTGCCCTGTGTGGACAAGCACCTCGGTCAACCTATCTGAAAATTTAGTTCGGATAGCGCGATTGAGCGCAGCCGCTTTTATAATCTGCGGTCGCGCACCGATAATGGTCAATAGTTTTTTCAATTCGAAATCTGTGGTCTAAAACACGCCTTCATCGGCAAAGCTATAGTAATTGCCGTCTCCGATGATGAGATGATCTAGAACAGGAATGTCAAGGGCATTCCCCGCTTCTTTTAGTTTCTTAGTGAGTTGGTGGTCCGCTTGACTTGGTCGTAATTGTCCAGAAGGATGATTGTGTGCCAAAACAATTGCCGAAGCCGGGAACTGAACCGCAGCCTTGAAAACCACTTTTGGATCTACAATTGTTCCCGAAATGCCCCCTTTAGATACACACTCTTTACCAATTACTTCGTTCGCTCGATTTAAATAGAGCACCCAAAATTCTTCATGGTTCAAATCACCTAAATGCGGGTAAAAAATATCAAATGCCGAACGGCTGTCTGTAAGTTTCTGTCGTTTTTCAGGTTCAGATTCTTTTCTCCTTCTTCCCAATTCCATCGCTGCAATAATGCTGATGGCTTTTGCTTCGCCAATTCCTTTAAACTTTGTGAGGTCTTTTACCGAAAGCTTTCCAAGTTCAGAAAGCTGGTTGTTTAGACTTTGAAGAATACGCTTGGAAAGGTCAACGGCCGTTTCGGATGTGCTTCCAGAACCGATAAGAATGGCAATGAGCTCTGCATCACTCAAAGCTGCTTTTCCCTTCAAAAGCAACTTTTCGCGAGGCCGGTCATCTTCTGCCCACGACCGAATTCCGTTTATGACTTTGTACTCTTCCATTAGCAGAACGAAAATACGCAAAGCATCAAACAAAGAAAGCCCCGTTCCGATATGTCGGAACGGGGCTTGAATATTTAGACAAGTGCTTCTTAAAGCGCGTTAACGTGCAACGTCAACTTTGATTTAAGGTTAGAAGCCTTGTTCTTATGAATGATGTTGTTCTTAGCCAATTTATCAACCAAGGCAGCCACTTTAGGAAACAATTCAGCAGCAGCTGTTTTGTCCTCAGTAGCACGCAACTCCTTAATGGCGTTACGAGTTGTCTTGTGAATGTATTTGTTTCTCAAACGCTTTGCTTCGTTTGAACGGATTCTTTTTAGTGTCGATTTGTGATTAGCCATTGCTTCTCGTAGTCAAATTTTAGGGGTGCAAATGTAATTATATAGTTTCAAGTTGCAAGCCTCAAGCCTCAATAAAATTTACAGCTTAAATCTTAGTGGACAATTCTTCTGTTTCGGATTTCCTTTTTCGGATTTCGTGCTTCTTATTTCATGTTTGAAATGATTTCATCTCCAAATTCAGAAGTAGAAAGTAATTCTGCATTTTCCATCAAACGATGAAAATCAAACGTAACACGTTTGCTTGCGATTGCAGCTTCTACTGAATCTTCTATAAGTTTAGAAACCTCGTTCCAACCCATGTATTCGAACATCATAGCACCCGACAGGATGATGGAACTCGGATTGACCATGTCCTTACCAGCCAATTTTGGAGCAGTACCGTGCGTGGCTTCAAAAACCGAATAACCTGTAGCGTAGTTGATATTTGCTCCTGGGGCGATTCCGATTCCACCAACACACGCTGCAAGAGCATCAGAAATGTAGTCTCCATTCAGATTTAGCGTAGCCACAACTGAATGTTGTTTCGGATAAAGTAGAATCTCTTGAAGAAAAGCATCAGCGATACAATCTTTAATCAGAACTTTTCCAGCAACTAGGGCATCTTCCTGTGCTTGATTGGCGGCATCTACGCCATCGGTGGCCAAAATGCTGTCATACATTCCCCATGTGAAAACTTTATCTGCAAATTCTCTTTCAGCTAAATCATAGCCCCATTTCTTGAAGCTTCCTTCTGTAAACTTCATAATGTTGCCTTTGTGAACGATGGTCACAGAAGGTTTTTTGTGTTCGATGGCGTATTCGATCGCTGCTTTCACCAATCGTTCTGTCCCTTCCTTAGAAACAGGCTTAATTCCAATAGAAGTCGTTTCTGGAAAGCGGATTCCTCTTGCTCCAAAATCATCCTGAAGGATGTTCACCAAACGCTGGCATTCGGGCGTTTCCGCCTGAAACTCGATACCTGCGTAAATGTCTTCAGTGTTCTCACGGAAAATTACCATGTCGGTGTATTCTGGGTGAATCAATGGTGATGGAACTCCTTTAAACCAGCGCACTGGACGTAAGCAGACGTATAAATCAAGCGTTTGACGAAGTTGAACGTTTAACGAGCGGATTCCACCACCAATTGGAGTTGTGAGCGGCCCTTTTATGGCAACCAAATGTTTCTTCACGGCCTCCAATGATTCTTCTGGAAGCCATTCTCCAGTCTCGTGGTATGCTTTTTCGCCTGCAAGAATTTCCAACCATTCTACTTTTTTAGAATCGCCATAAACTTTCTTCACAGCCGCATCGAAAACCTTTCTTGCAGGAGTCCAAATGTCAACTCCAATTCCATCACCCTCGATAAAAGGGATTGTTGGATTGTTTGGAACATTCAAAACGCCATTACTAATTGATATTGATTCAGCCATTCTCCTCTGGAATTTATGTTTGCGAACTCACTTACTGGTTCCAATAAATTTGAAACCAGCAAGTTTTGTTCAATTCAAATAAAAAAGGCTCTCCGTTCGGAAAGCCTTCTTTGGTAGCCCGTAGGGGAATCGAACCCCTGTTACCAGGATGAAAACCTGGCGTCCTAACCCCTAGACGAACGGGCCGTTTTATTTAACGGAGCGCAAATGTAAAAATTTATCAAAAATGAAAAACGTCTAATGAAAAATTATTCCACAGAATCTTGTTCTGTGCTGAATTTGAAGCCAAGACGCTTGCCAGTTTTAACACTCATTTGATTAGAAATGTCCATCATTTGGCCAACCTGTACCTGACTCATGCTCGAAAATGGTGGTGTGAGCAGGTCAAATTCTTGACAATATTGAATAGCAGTCATGATAACGCTTCTCAACGATTGGCTATCCAATTGTGATGAACTAAAATCATTAAAAAGGAATCCTAGCTGCTTTTTCCCTTCTACAAAATAATGGTTGTCGGCATTAATGAAAATGCGCCCGACCAAATAACCCAAGTCTTCTAATCGATTCATCTCAAATGAAGTATTGAGAAAATTGAAAATGCTAATCATGCCACAATAAGCATTAAGTCGATTTTTTTCCACGTAAGATATTTTCCAAATATGATGACTGCGTTCAAAATCGAATACATCATTATGTAGAAAGAAGATGATGACATCTTCACCGAACTTTAGTTCTGCTTGGAATGATCCTTTTTGCGTGTAATTCACATTTACATCAGTCAATCCTTCAATCTCTTGATTGAGTTCATTGGCCAATTTTTCGGCTTCGGTTTTGAGTAATTCAAATTGATGAGTTGCCTGTTCTAGCACTTTCAGTTTATGCGTGCTTTTCTCCTTTAGAGACACCACAATTGACTGATATTGCTCACTCTGATTCATCAATAAGATTTTGCAAACACAACAATTTGATTGGAAGCATTTCCGCTAAACACACACTTACCTTCGGTTTTGTACTTGTCTTCCAACGGAATTAGTCGGATAGTTGCTTTTGTTAGTTCTTTGATTTTCTGCTCAGTTTCAGAAGAACCATCCCAATGAGCGAGAATAAACCCACCTTTTCCATCTAAAACTTCTTTGAATTCTTCCCAAGTAGAAACGGATGTAGTGTTCTCTTCACGGTGTTTCAATGCTTTTTGAAAAAGATTTGTCTGAATTTCAGCGAGAAGCGACTGCACGTGTTCAGCAATTCCATCGGCTGAAACTGATTCTTTAGTAAGCGTATCTCTTCGAGCTACTTCTAACGTTCCGTTTTCAATATCGCGTGGTCCAAGTCCTATTCGTACTGGAACACCTTTAAATTCATATTCAGCGAACTTCCAACCTGGCTTTTGTGTGTCTCGGTCATCCAACTTCACAGAAATGCCCTTGGCTTCAAGCTGTGCTTTTATCTCACGGGCCTTATCGCAGACTAATTTGTATTCCTCGTCCTTTCTGTAAATAGGAACAATCACAACTTTGAATGGAGCTAGGTTAGGAGGGAGCACAAGTCCATTATCATCAGAATGAGTCATAATGAGTGCGCCCATCAAACGGGTTGAAACGCCCCATGATGTTGCCCATACGTAATCTTGTTTCCCGTCCTGTCCAGTGAATTTCACATCAAACGCTTTGGCGAAATTCTGTCCGAGAAAGTGAGAAGTTCCCGCTTGCAAGGCTTTTCCATCCTGCATCAATGCTTCAATGCAATAGGTTTCAATCGCACCTGCAAATCGTTCGTTTGCTGATTTTGTGCCTTTCCAAACAGGCATGGCGAGAAAATTCTCCGCAAAATCAGCATACACATTCATCATTTGTTCTGCTTCGGCAATTGCTTCTTGCTGGGTGGCATGGGCTGTGTGACCTTCTTGCCAAAGGAATTCAGCAGTTCTCAAAAACAAGCGTGTACGCATTTCCCAACGCACCACATTTGCCCACTGATTGACAAGAATTGGTAGATCGCGGTAACTCTGAATCCAGTTTCGGTATGTGTTCCAAATAATGGTTTCTGATGTTGGACGGACGATTAATTCCTCTTCCAACTTCGCGGTTTCGTCAACCTCAATTCCGCCATCAGGCGTGCTTTTCAATCGGTAATGAGTAACAACGGCACATTCTTTGGCAAAGCCCTCTACGTGACTAGCTTCTTTGGCAAAAAAACTTTTTGGGATAAAAAGCGGGAAATAAGCGTTGCTGTGACCCGTGGCCTTGAACTTTTTGTCAAGCTCTGCTTGCATGCTTTCCCAAATGGAATACCCATAAGGTTTGATAACCATACAACCTCGCACAGCCGAGTTTTCGGCCATGTCTGCCCTCACAACAAGTTCGTTGTACCACTTTGAATAATCCTCCTCACGGGATGTGAAATCCTTCGCCATTTTGGTATGATGTTTGTTTAATTCTTAGACGTTTGCGAACGGCCAAAATTAAACATTAAGCCACGCTGACTGTTTTTAAAATGAACGATTCTAAAAGTCAAATCGCCATGAAATCCTCAACATTCAAGTTTCTTTTCTTCTCGTTGTCCCTCACTGCAATCTCGTTGGGGGTGGTAGCACAGGACGATGATGGTATCTATGGAGATATCTATCAAGCTCCAAAGGTTAATGACGAACAACTGTTGGACACCACGGTATCTCCGTTGGATGGTTATTCGACCGTTGATGATTATTATCCAGAGGAAGGATATTCATCTCAATCAAACTCGAATCAACCTTATTCAGAGCAATATGTTGACCAGAATGGAAATAACGTCACCAATAACTACTATGGTGATTACTATGAGGATGACAATACCAATGATTATTACTACGCGTCTCGGATAAATCGTTTCCACCGCCCTATGTACAGTTACGGGTATTACGACCCATATTATACCAATATGTACTACTATAACAATAATCCATATTATTGGGGCACAAGTATTTACGGAGGATATGGTTCAAGCTACTCTTGGGGATTTGGTAACATGGGTTGGAATTATGGTTGGGGATGGAACAGTCCTTACTATTATTCGCCCGCTTGTTACGGAGGTTACGGTTACGGCTATAACGGTTTAGGTGGATACGGTTATGGAGGAGGCTACGGTGGATATGGTGGCTACGGTGGCAATGGCGGTTGCGGAGGATATGGTGGTTATGGGTGCTACGGTGGTTATGGCGGCTACTACAATACATACGACTCCAATAGTGGAATCTATTACGGACACAGAGGCTCAACTGGAAACGCAGGGAATACCATTGGAACAGGCTCGAGAAATGCATCTTTCGCTTCTGTTTATAATGACGCAGCTACTGAAGGTAAAGTGGCACATGCCAATAAGGGAAATGTGCTTCAAACTGCCGATGCACGACCTGTAAAAGTAAATGTAGATGCGAATAATGTACGTTCAGGAGCATCAAAATCGGATGTCCTTCGAGGAACCAATACTACGGAGACAAGAGCAACTTCTTCTGATAGAATTAGAACAGACGTTGGAAAAGAGCGTAGTGTTACGCAAGAAGTTCCAGCACGAAGTAATCCTTACCAACGAGAAACAGTAGAACGTGCCACAAGTACGCAACGAGAAGCTTCTACAACGGTTGATAGAAGTAGATACCGTGCAACCACCACGCAGCCGAGGGTAAATTCAGGCACAACTGAGCGACCAACCACCTATCAGCGTGGAAATGCTACTCAACCATCTTCAGTGGATCAGCGTGGAAACATGTATCGAGACCTACAACGAACGCAGCCAAGCACGAATAATGGCTACAATCGAAATAATTCTAACGATTACAGGCAGCAACCATCCCGTTCTGGAAGTAATCCGCAGAACGGAAATCAGTATTCTAGACCATCAAATGAGCAAAGGAATACGTATCAACAACCATCTCGAAATTCGACTCCTTCTAGAAATTATGATCAGCCATCTAGGAATGCGACTCCATCTCAAAATTCTCAACCTTCAAGAAACGTGAGTCCATCATCTCCAAGCCGTGGTTCATCAAATGGAAACAGTTTTAGTTCGCCTTCAAGGTCTTCTGGTTCAAGCTTTCCAAGTTCATCTCCAAGTAGAGGTTCTAGTTCGCCATCGAGAGGTGGACGCCCTTAAATTGACAGAATATGTTTAAGATAAATCAATTCATAGCGACTATTGGGATTCTGGTTTTTACCGCCAGCTCTTCATTGGCGCAAGGCCAATTGGATGCGTTGCGGTATTCTCAGTACGATGTAGTTGGAACGGCTCGCTATTCTGCTATGGGCGGAGCATTCGGAGCACTGGGTGGCGATATGGCTTCCATGAGTGTTAACCCAGCTGGTATTGGAGTTTTTACGCTGAGTACGGGTTCCGTATCCATGGGGATTCTGTCTGCTGGAACAGATGCAACTTATTTGGGTAATTTATCTTCTGATACAAAACTGAATGCCAATATCAGCAATGCTGGTTTTGTAGCGCGTTTCAAACGGAAACGAGGCGAGGATAAACAATGGGCTTGGAAATCGTTCCAGTTGGGTTTGTCTTACAATCGAACAGCAAATTTTCAGCGGAGAACCTCAATTGTTGGTGTAAGTACGAACAGTTCCATCGTTGATGGTTGGGTAAATCAACTTAATAATGACGGAATTAATTACGCTGATATCCCAACGGAATTGGTTCCTGGAGCTGAATTTTCGAACGCTTACATGGGTTGGGGGACGTTTCTAATCGATACCACACCAGGGTCTGTTAATTCCTACATGCGAAATGTCGTACCATTCTATGGACAAACGCAGCAAGTGCGCGAAACCACTAAAGGCGCGATGGGTGAGATTGCACTTTCATTCGGTGGTAATTTCGGTAACTCACTTTATATTGGTACAACCATCGGAATTCCAAGATTGAACTACGAATTGGAGCGAACCTACACGGAAAGTGACACACAAGATTCGATTTCAAATTTTGGTTCGTTTTCCAAAACTGATTATCTCAAAGCAAGTGGTAACGGATTCAATATCAAGTTTGGGATGATTTATCGTCCAGCTAAATGGTTGCGTTTGGGAGCTGCCATTCATTCTCCAACATGGTATGATATTGATGAGCAATTTAAAAGTACTGCTACTTCCAATCTGGAAGGATTAGGTCAATACACACTTTCAACCTTGGATGGCGCGTTCGGTTATAGACTGCAAACACCTTTTAGGGCAATAGGAAGTTTGGCGTTTGTAATTGGAAAGGTTGGATTGATTTCTGCTGATTATGAATACGTCAATTATTCGTTGGCAAAGCTAAAATCACGTGGTTATTCGTTTGATGCTGAGAATCTAGACGTGAAAAATCAACTGCATTGGGCTGGAAATATCCGAGTTGGAACGGAGTGGAGAATCAGCGATTTCAGCATCCGTGGTGGATTTGCCATTAATGGCGATCCTTATTCAGGGAAATACAATTTGGATAACACGCGCTATTCGCTTGGTTTAGGTTATCGCTTGAAAAGATTCTTTTTGGATTTGACCTACAGTCTTCATCGACAGGTAGATGCGTATCAGGTTTACGAGTCAAATTTTGCCGAAACAGTGACGCTTAATCATAGCGTAATTACCACGGTTGGATTCAGATTCTAGTTCTTAAGTCTAAGAATTCCCGCCTTCGCTTTCTGGTCGATACTGTTTTTGTATTCGGAGTTGTTGAATTCTGAACACGCTTCAAACGCCTTGATGGCTTTACTTTTTTGGCCTAGATTTTCGTAAAGCATTCCGAGCATCAATGATGAATTGGAGGCAAAATAGCGTTTGCTGTCAGCGCCATTCTTCATGGTCATTTCGTAATAGGAGATGGCTTCTTTCTCGTTTTTAAGTTCATCATGAATCCTTCCTAAACGATAGGTGAATTCCAACTTTTCATCAGAAGTGGTGAGTTCGGTTGTTTTAGAAGTAATGAGTGTTCTCAATGCTTCTTGATAATATCCACCGTCAAACTGTAATCTGGCTTTCAGAAGCATCCGATTCGGAGTTTGACCTAATTCAAATTCCTTCTGTGCCGATTTGTCTTCGTCAAGCATGGTGCTTCCAACACCACCAACTTTTGCAATGGCTGTACGGTATGCAGGCACATCATTCAAAACAAGCAACGAATGCCAAGCTATTTTTTGATTTGCGGCTTTTACGTAGCTCTTTCCTTTGAATGACTTGATATATTTCTGCAAAGGAATATTTGCATCCTTGTCCATTCTTGCGAGCTTCAATTCGCCCAAAAGGAAATTCAAGTAAGGAAATGCCTCCAATGATTTTGTTGATGCCATCAAAACTTCAATTGCTTTATCGGCTTGGCCATTTTCCTTGTACAAACTCGCTTTAGCGAAATTCATCAACGGGCCCGTTTCCTTCTCCACTTCCTTTTGGTAACGAAGTAGAGCTTCGCTATCGTTTAGAAGATTAATATGAAGAAAGCTGAGGAGGAAAAGTGTTTCCTTTCTCAGGTTTTTGAGTTCAGGTTTGCCTTCCGATTTCTTTAGCACTTTTTCCATTTCACCAATTCCTTGCTCAATGGTGCCATCAACGCCCATCAATTTGGTTGCCCATTTGTAATTGTCGGGTACGGTTCCAATAAGCGTGTGAAGCAGTCCCATACTCTTATATGTTGGGAGAAAATCGGGATGTTTTTGAATGTTCTTTTCAAGTGCATGAAAAGCCTTGTTTATCTCGCTTGCGCCATTGAAATACTCTCCGAAACGCATCATGGAAAAGGCCCAATGCAGATGAATTTCGCCTTCGGCCAATAGTTTGTATGGAGAAGAGTCAGGTAGACGGTTCAAAGCTTTTAATCGTTCAGAACGGAGGTCTTTTCTTGCCTCAAATTGCTGCTGATCTTCCGTTACAACGATGAAAAGAAAATCTGAAAGATCTTCTAGATAAACGGGTGCGAGATTGTTCTTGTCAGAGCTTTTGAGTTTCTGAATGACAGAAGAGGCCTCTGTAAATCTCAGGTCGAGTAGTAGGGAATAGGCTTTGTCGTAATCTTCACTTGTGGTGAAGTTTTGAGCGAATCCAGTAGTTGGAAGCGCAAAAACAAGGATTATGAAAAGGATATTTCTCAAAGTCTGGTACAAAAAAAGGGGATTCAATTTGAATCCCCTTCAATTTTCAAGCCTTAATTGGCTTAAGCTTCTTCTGTTGTCCCGTCAATTTCGGAATCAACAAGAACACGTCCGCAATGCTCGCAAACGATAATTTTCTTTCTAAGGCTGATATCTAAAATTCTTTGTGGTGGAATTTTATTGAAACATCCGCCACAAGCGCTTCTCTCGATTTTTACAACTGCAAGACCGTTCAAAGAGTTCTCACGGATTCTTTTGTAAGCAGTAATCAATCGGTCTTCAATTACTTTTTCAGCTGCTGAAGACTGTTTTGTCAATTTTGCTTCATCCTTCTCTGTTTCAGCGATGATAGAATCAAGTTCAGCTTTTTTAGCCACAAGATCTTTCTGACGTTCTTCGAAATTGGATTTTGCAACCTCAATCAGTGAATTCTTGGATTCGATGTTTGCCTTGAACTCGTTCATTTTCTTCTCACAAAGTTGAATTTCCAAGTTTTGGAATTCAATTTCTTTGTTCAACGCATCAAACTCGCGGTTATTTCTAACCTTTCCTTGCTGCTCTTCATATTTCTTGATGGCAGTAATGGCATCCGTAATCATGTTCTTGCGCTGAACAATCGCATCTTCAAAGGCATTCACCTCATCAGTAAGATTTTGCAATCTGGTTTCAAGACCAGCAATATCATCCTCAAGATCCTGTACCTCCAAAGGAAGTTCTCCTCGGATGGTTCTGATTCGGTCAATTTCAGAATCGATTGTCTGAAGATTGTGAAGCGCTTTCAGTTTTTCCTCAACTGTGAAATCTGAACCTGCTGTAGCTTTTTTAGTCGCCATGTTTTATAGATAATTGATCGGGTTCGTTTTTACCCTTGTCAAACGGGGCACGAAGGTAGTAAATTTCTTTGCCAGTTTTTCAGCTAAAAGTTCTATTGTGAATTGTTCGCTTTCGTAGTGCCCGATATCAGCAATGATAATCTTGTTTTCAGCATCAAAAAACTGGTGGTATTTGTAATCCCCAGTAATGAAAATATCAGCTCCAGCACCAATGGCATTTCCTAAGAGAAAACTTCCAGATCCGCCACAAACGGCAATTCGTTTCACGCTCTTTTTGTGAGGAAGAGTGTAGCGGACACAGTCCGTTTTCATCGTGGTTTTTAGCGATTTTAGAAATTCTAATGCATCCATTTCTTCTTGCAATTCTCCAACCATACCTGAGCCAACCTCTTTCCAAATGTTCTCCATCGGATACACATCGAACGCAACTTCTTCATAAGGATGAGCCTTTTTCATCGCGGCTAGCACACTAGTTACTCTGAATTCAGGAACAATCGTTTCAATCCGTACTTCAGGTTCGGAATGCATTTCGCCCTTGTTCCCCACAAATGGATTGGTGTTTTCATTTCCACGGAACGTTCCCTTTCCATCTGTGTTGAACGAGCATTGGTCGTAGTTGCCGATGTTCCCAGCTCCTGCTTCAAACATGGCTTTACGTACATTTTTAGCATGATTCGTTGGGCAGTAGGTCACAACCTTTTTTAGCAATTGCTTTTTCGGAGCCAGTATTCGTGTGTTCAATAAACTCAGTTTCTCAGCGATTCTCTGATTAACACCTTCGCTTACGTTGTCGAGATTTGTGTGGATGGCATAAAGCAGAACATCATTCTTGATGGCTTTTATCACCGTTCGCTCCACATAATTTTTTCCGTTAAAACGTTTTAATCCACTAAAAACAATGGGGTGATGAGATACAATGAGGTTGCATCCATGCGAAAGTGCATCGTCAATAACATCTTCTGTGCAGTCCAAACTCACCATTATTCCTGTGACCTCGGTACTTGATTCTCCGACCAAAAGGCCCGAGTTATCATAACTTTCCTGAAGCGATGGCGGTGCCAATTCTTCCAGATACTTGATTATTTCGGATGCTTGCATGAAGCAATATTAAGGAAGTTGTGTAATATGATTTTCAGTTTAACTGCAAGAATTCTTTGTGAGACCCTTCCTTCGTCAGGGAAACAAACGGATCCTGCTGAATTCGCTGCTTGCTTCGCTGAGACGAAGCGTCTAAGTTTGTTTCCCAAATTAGACTTTAAGCAACGCAAAGAAGAATGCGCTGTTCCTAACTATATTCGGCCATGCCTTGGTATAGACATCTTTTGTGGCCTTTCGCTGCGTTTTACGGAATAATTGTTTGGATACGGAACCGATTTTTCGACCTAGGGATTTTCCGTTCAAGGCAGTTTGATATTCCTGTGATTTGCGTTGGAAATTTGGAAACAGGCGGAACGGGAAAGTCTCCACTCGTCAATTACATCGTTGAACTTCTTATTAATGATGGTCGAAATGTGGCTGTGTTAAGTAGAGGTTATGGCCGCAAAACCAAAGGTTTTCTTGTAGTTGAAGAGTCAAGTTCAGCTTCGGCAGTTGGCGATGAACCGCTTCAGTTGAAACGAAGAATGCCAAAAGCTGCGGTTGCTGTTTGCGAAAATCGTGTTGCGGGAATTGAAAATATTCTAGAATCGGACATCAAGCTTGATGTAATTGTGATGGATGATGGTTTTCAGCATCGTTGGGTGAAGCCTAGTTTGAGCATTTTGGTAACACAATCGCTCAAGCCGTTTTGGAGAAATTATTTATTACCAGTTGGAACGCTTCGTGAAGCAAAAACGGAATCAAATAGAGCTGATATTTTGGTTGTTTCTGGTTCAAATGGTAAGCAGAACGAGAAATCCAATTTTGAGGGAGAAACGTTCCAATCACATACCGTTGTTGGAGAATTGGTTCAGTTTTCTGGTGAGAAAATGGATGTCTCAGATATTAAGGATGTCCTGATTTTTTCTGGCATTGCCAATGAGCAACGTTTTGAGAATAGCATATCTCAAAGCCTCAACGTTCGGATGCATTTGAAGTTTGCAGACCATCACAATTATACGCTCAAAGATCTATCGTTCCTTAGAAAATTGGATAGTTTTGGCGCGGCTGTAAATGCAGTCATAACTACGGAGAAGGACGCTGCAAGGCTTGCAAATTCTCCGATTTTAAACGAACTGAAAGACGTTCGGATGTTTTATTTGCCAATAGAAATTGACTTTGGCGGGTTAACTTCTGAATTCAATAAAAGGATACTGGGTCATGGAAAACATGCTTGAAAAAATAAAGGAAACCGCTGCCTATTTGAAAGAGCGTACGGGTGCATCTCCTGTGGTTGGAATCATTCTCGGGACTGGTCTTGGAGGGTTGGTTAAAGAGATTGTGGCTGACCATGTTGTGCCTTATGAGGAAATTCCAAATTTTCCTGTTTCAACGGTTGAAGGACATTCTGGGAAACTCATTTTTGGAAAGCTTGGCGGCAAATCTGTGATGGCGATGCAAGGTCGTTTTCATTATTACGAAGGTTACGACATGAAGCAGGTGACTTTTCCTGTTCGTGTAATGAAAGCCATGGGAATGAATGACCTTGTAGTTTCTAATGCTAGTGGCGGTGTAAATCCTGATTATGAAATTGGAGATTTGATGATATTGAACGACCACATCAATCTATTCCCAACAAACCCGTTGATGGGAAAGAACTACCCTGAACTCGGACCTCGTTTTCCTGATATGAGCCAGACTTACGATAAAGAACTCATCGCGAAAGCAAAGAAGATTGCAGCTTCTCACGGAATAAAAGTTCAAGAAGGAATTTACGCTGGTTTGAGCGGGCCTTGCCTCGAAACTCCTGCTGAATACATGTATGTGAGAAACGTTGGTGCCGATACCGTTGGAATGTCGACCGTTCCCGAAGTAATTGCTGGTCGGCATGGAGGCATGCGTTGTTTCGCAGTTTCCATCATTACTGATCTTGGTGTACCAGGCAAGATTGTGAAAGTGACCCATGAAGATGTCATTAACGTGGCTGCCAGAGCAGAGCCTAAGATGACATTGATAATGAAAGAGCTTATTGCTCAGATGTAAGACTATTTCGTCTCTTCGAAACCTCCATCAACAGGTTCCCAAAGTTCGATTTTGTTGCCTTCTGGATCCATTATGTGTATGAATTTGCCGTATTCAAATTCTTCAATTGAGTCGCAAATGGTAACTCCAGCAGCTTTTAGTTGTTCCACCAAAGCTTCCATGTTTACTACACGGTAGTTAATCATGAATTCCCGTTCTGACGGCTGGAAATAAGTTGTGTTTTCACCGAATGGGCTCCATTGAAGTTGCCCTTTTTTCTCTGGGTTGTCAATATCTCTGAACTCAAACAAAGAACCATAGTCATCCGTCACAAGGCCAAGGTTCTTATTGTACCAATCGCGTTGTTCAGCTGGGTTTTTGCTTTTAAAGAAGATGCCACCAATTCCGGTGACGCGGCCTTTTTTATCGTTTTCCATGGAAGTAGAAGTATTGGATTGCGCAATCGCGTGTTTAATAGATGTTAAACCAACGAGGATGAGTAAAATGATTGCAGACTTTTTCACCCGCTGAAATAAGTAATTAATATCGAACGAAAGCTTGATTAGCTGCGGAAACCAATTAAGCACACATCATCTGTCTGAAAGGAGTCTCGTTTCCATTCATCAAAGAATGAAGCCGCTTGTTGATGCTGAACCGTGATGGCAATTTGGAAATGTCTTTGAGTTTTTTTGGTAGCTTCTCGTCCCGATGTTTTTTATACCCCTTGTTTTAGTTTGTTTTTAATAATCGTCTACTTATCCACATTCCACTCTTGAAAGGAAATGAAGGTATCTATGAAAGCCAACCGTTTAGGAGCTACTTTCATACATGCCACTCATCACCATGAAAAGGTTTTACGTTTCTGGTCTACTTACCGTGCTGTTGCTGTTTTCGGTCACGCTTTTTGCGCAGGATAAGAAGAGCCAAGCATTTTGGGATAGGTACGATCAGGCAAGACTTTCCATCGCCAAGCACAATGCGGGTGGTTCTATTAAGATTCTCGAAGAGCTTTATGTTACCGATTCGCTAAATCCCAATGTGGGTTACCTGCTAGGTGTGGCCAAAATTATTGTCGGACAGGAGCCTGAACGTGCTGCTCGGTTGTTTGAAATGGCAGATAAGAACTACGACCAATTATGGGATAACCCTGGAGTGGGACCTCCCGAACATCTGTTCTATTATATGATATTGGCGTATTGCCGCAGTGGACAATGTAGTAAGGCGAAGGAATCCTTGATGCGGTTAGAAGCGACCTTTTTCGAAGAAAAAGAGTTCCTCCACAACGATGAATACTACCTCATTGATGGCCGCAAGTGGGCCAACATGTGCGCTGAACCTACTATGAAATTGCTCGAAGTGCCCGAACGGTTGGTGAAGCCCGATTTGCGTATTAGTACTCAGCCGCACAAATACTCCACATATTCCACGCTTTATGGCGTGCAAGTGGCCGCGCTTTTAGAACCACAAATGACACGCAAGTTTGATGGATTGAAGAACGTGGAAGTGTATGTAGATATGCACGGAGTCTATCGCTACGTTATAGGTAACTTCAACTTTCAATCTCAAGCAGAAAAAATGCTGGAAGTGGTAAAAGGAGTTGGGTATGCGGATGCCTTTATCGTTAACATTACCGATGATGAGCGTTATCCATTAGAAGTTGTGTCGTTAGACCAAAGATCACCCAAAGCGCAGATACGCGGTACGGTTGACTACCGCATACAACTAGCGGCCTTCAAAGAATCATTGCCAGACGAGTCTGCCCTTTATTATCTCATGATAGATAGCATTTCGGAAGTATCGGTTGATGACCTCAAGCTCCTTACCGTAGGCAGTTTCATTTCGTATGGTGATGCCATCTTACGAAGAGACGAACTGCGGTTGATGGGATTCAGAGATGCGTTTATTGTTGCCTTTAACGAAGGACGTAAGGTTTCTATTGAAGATGCACGCCAATACCTGCGAAGAGTGGAGTAATGCGAGCAGTGAAAAAGATTGGCACAATTGTCGTGTAAACGAAACCTTTAATCACTAACCGAGGTATCTTCGCCTCAAATTAAAACACTACAAGCATGAAAAATTTAGGATTAACATTATTGATGATGTTGTTCATTGGCGTTGGAACGTCTATGGCACAAGACAAAAAAGCTGCTGCAGATTCTGATGCTGCTGTAAAAACGGAGGTTTCGGCTGATAAGAAATGTGATGCAAGTGCTAAGAAAGCTTGTTGTGCAGGTAAAGCAGGAGTAGATGCCAACGGAAAGGCATGTACAGGAGAGACTAAGGCTGCTTGTGAACCAGGATGCGAAAAGGCTTGCTGTTCTGCTGATGCAGGAAAAGCAAAGAAATCTGCTGCTCCTAAAAAGTAATTCCCTTTAACGGGTATATAAAAAAGGCCTCGCATTTGTGAGGCCTTTTTTTGTGGCTATCGATGAAGTCGATTTTAGATTTTAGAAGTACGATTTTAGATTTTGACGGATACTGGGTCATGGAACGCGGATTGAACAGATTAGACTGATAAAAAACTGATTTGTCGCTATGCTCTAGGATTTACTTATCTCTAATCAACTACTTCACTGCTTGATGAATCGCTTCACCACCGTGCCGTTCTCTGTACTCAGTTCTAAGAAGTAGAGTCCTGATTGTAGGTTTTCTGTGTGCAGTGTCAGACGTTTGTCGTTTTGAACCAAGGCTATAGCAATTCGCTGACCAAGCACATCATAGACTTTTACATCGTTTAGCTTACCTACCATTTCTGACCACGAAACAAATAGCGTAGAAGCAGTGGGGTTCGGATACACCCGCACTTCATTATTAAGTTCTGTCACCGACTCAGGTTCAGAATCGCCTACAAACACCTTCACGTTATCAATGTAAAGGTCGTTGCCTTTGCCGTTCTGGCTTTCAAATTTGATGAGGATGTCTTCGCCAGCAAAGGCAGAAAGGTTTACCGAATCTCTTCGCCAATCTGTTTCTAGCTCAGGTTCAAAATTGGGTGTGCGTTCTGCCGTGGTGCTCAGGTCATCTCCGCCCTTGCGATATACTTCTGTATTGAAGTTGGCGCCACAATCCGTAGAAGCATAAATGGTAAGCGTATCGCTAGAAGTAGCGCTCAACGACCATTTCTGATACGCCACATCAAACACCAACCAAACGTTTTCGGTTGTATTCGGAATTTGGAGCGTATTGCTCACCAAGCCATCCAACTGCCCATCGCGAGGATTGTAGGTGTAGCACTGCACGGTTGCCGAATAGTTGCTCCAGTTGAGACCAACCGTAGCAACGGTATCCCATGTGGTACTGCCATCTGGGTTTTGCACAAACCAAACTTGCGGGTCGAAACCAGCTTCAAATCCTTCTACAAATGGGAGCGATTGCGCTTCTCTTCTGTTGAAGGTGAAATGCCAACGGTTGTTGTAAAGGTCGTATTCATTCGATTGTCCCGAAATGGATGTAAGCACATTCAAACCAAGGTTTCCGAATTGGGTAGTGGTGATGGTTGGCAGCACAACCGTTGCCGAATTGCCCGGAAGCAACGTTCCTGTCCAGCTATGGTTTTGGGTTCCTTGCCCGTTGATGTCGTAGACAAAATCAACTGCCGTAATGGTATTGGCGCCCAAGTTGGTGATTACTGTAGTAGGTTCGATGGCGTTGCTGCACGTAAAACCCTGAATGGCTGGGTTGGGCAGTATTTCTACGGCAAGGTCCCATGCTATTGTATTCGGGTCAACGGGCGTATTGGTTTGCGAAAGGTGTTGGAAGGCGGCATACACATCAATAATACCACGGCCATAGACGTTATCCTCACCCACATCGCCAAGGTCAACCGCTGTGAGGTAGAGCGCCCACAGCAAATCTTCTCCCGTGAGGTACGGAAAAGCCTCTTTTAGCAACAGCACCGCTCCCGAAACGTGAGGTGCCGCCATACTCGTTCCCGAAATTGTGTTGAATTCGTTTTGTCCCCAAGCAGAGCGCACGTTTTGCCCCGGTGCTACTACTTCTGGATGAATCTCTAAAGCAGAAACACCTCCGCTCGGACATTGCGTTGGACCGATGGTAGAGAAGTTGCTAATGGGGTAGGGGAAGCTCACATTTCCGTTGATGCTGCCTACCGAAAAGGTATTTACTTCGGATGTATTGATGCGCTGAGGGGCATTTACAGTGGTGTTGTTGGGGCCCGAGTTTCCACCAGAGAAAACGTTGGCAATTCCTGCGGCTTCAATGGCATTCATCAAATTAACCACAAACCCACCGCATTGCACGGTATCTGGGTCATCGCGCCAGCGCCAGCTGTTGTTTATCACATCTGGAATGTCGTTGCTGGTGTTGATATCTCCATCCGGATTAAGCGCCCATTCAAACGCCCCAATCATATCCGCCAAAGGCGGAAGGGCCTCTACCGTGCTGGTTACAAAATCGTTGGCAATCCAGTAGGAACCGAACGCCACGCCAATGGTGTCTTGCGTTTCCTCAATCAACCCCGCCATGGTACCCAAGGTGTGCGTGCCGTGGTCGCTTACGTTACCGTTGGGCGTATTGCTGAAATAGCCGTACCAGCACTGATTCATTGGGAAGCGGTGTGCTAAGAATCTATCTGCGAAAGCAGGATGCGTGGGCCAAACACCCGTATCGTAATCATACACCATGCGGCCACGTCCTGTGTAGCCCAACGCCCACATGGCAGGGGCATTGATGGCTGCCAGTCCAGGTTCGATACCGCTAGGCGAACGTTGCTGCTGTTCTTCCCCTCTAATAATAGGGTCGTGCGGTAGGATGGCGGCATCTTCGAGGTCAATAAGTGCCACGCCATTCATAGCAACCAAGGCTTGGATGGTTGCTGCGTTGGCTTCTAGTATCAGCATGTTTACCACCCAAAAAGAGCGGAGGTTGCGGAAGCCATTAGGATGTTCTACTTCAAGTTTATGGAGAACAGGCTGCTGAGAAAGTTCAGCTTGCATTTGCAGTTGCGAGATAACCGCCTTTGGGCGTTCTTCTACCGCCAAGCGCTGCTGTTTAAACGCATGGTTGAGCGCATAGCAATCTACGTTATCGGTAAATTCTACGCGAATGCGATGAAACGACTGAGCAGATTCATTTGCTAACGCCTCGTGCAGTTTTGAACTAATCTGCGAAAAGACATGTGATGATAAAAGGAATAGTGAAGCAAAAAGAAGTGAGAACGAACGCATAGAAAGTAGTTTGATGGTAAAGCTACTATATGAGTTGAAAGTGGGTGAGAAGTGAATTATCTCATGGCGCACTGTCAGCCAAACTATCACAGCCCTGAAATGTTCTTTTTCTAATTTCAAGTCCTGATATTACGGTCAACAACAATAGATTATTTCTGCGTCATGAAAAAACTGATTTTCATTCACTTACTGATGTTCTCTATGTTCGAGCTTCATGCTCAAACCTTTCTAGTAACCGATTACGGTGCCGTTGGCGATGGTTCAACCATAAACACATCGTCAATCCAAGCTGCTATTGACGATTGCAATGCCAACGGTGGTGGCGATGTACTGCTGACGGGAGGCGATTTCCTAACGGGTACCGTTTATTTGAAAAGCAATGTGATGCTGCGCATTGATGCAGGCGCAAAGTTGCTTGGTAGCACCTTCATTTCTGATTATCCCGATACCATGCCGCAGTTGCCCACCTATGTGAACACCTATACCAAAAAATCGCTGATTTATGCTGAAGGGCAAGAAAACATCGGGTTGATAGGAGAAGGAACGTTAGACGGTCAGGGTTCATCCTTTTTGGGTTCGAGCGAGCGGCCATTTGGCTTCCGATTCGTGTCGTGTTCCAATGTGCTGGTGGAGGACCTGAGGTTACGTAATTCAGCTTTTTGGATGATGCACAATTTCGACATCGACTCACTCATCATCCGAAATGTGGACATCAATAACCTTACAAACAGCAATAATGATGGATTGAGTGTAGATGGCTGCCGCAATGTGCTTATTGAAAACTGCACGGTCGATTGCAACGATGATCCGCTAGTGTTGAAGACAACGGGGCCTGCCAATTGCGAGAATGTGGAGGTGCGCAATTGCACCTTGGCTACATGGGCTCGCGCCATTAAGATTGGTAGCGAAACGCATGCAGGTTTTAAAAACATTCACATTCATGATATAACGGTGGAATGGAGTTCGTTGTCGTTTCCGCCATTCGTTGGAGTGGGGACTTGCGGCATCAATCTGGCCATTGTTGATGGAGGTTATATGGAAAATGTAGTGGTTGAGAATGTAGAAATGGAAGGCATCGAAACAGCCATCATGATTCGGTTGGGCAATCGTGGACGTGTTTGGGAAGACGGACTGCCAGCACCAGCTGTCGGATATTTAAAGGATGTAGTTATTCGAAACGTAAATGCTACGGTTGAAAACAATATTACCTCAACCATTACGGGCATTCCGGGGTTTTATGCCGAGAATATCTCGTTGGAGGATATTACCATCAATTTTCCGGGTGGTGCGAGCAATCCTGGATCGAGTTTCGTTGTTCCTGAGAATGAAAATGCTAAGCCAGACAACGATATTTTCGGTTCAACATTACCTTCTTATGGTCTGTATGTGCGCCACCTGGACAGCCTTCAGTTGACCAACGTCTGTTTTAATTGGGATGATTCGGATGCGCGACCAGGAATTATTATGGATGATGTAACCAATACACCTGCGTATGTGGTTGCTGGAAGTAATGGCGGTTGTGTACAACTCGCTTCAGGTGTTGAAGAACAGGAAAGTCTCGCTTCATTTTGGGTGGATGTCAACGGAGTTTTTCATTGTCCGAATGTCACTTCAATTATGACCTTAGAAGTCTTTAATTCCCTTGGTCAGGTCATTCTATCCAAGACAAAAGTGAAACTTATGGAAGACTTTTCTAACCTAGATTCAGGCGTTTACGTGGTGGCACTTCGCGATGGAAATGCGCAGCGAGCAGTTCGGTTTGTAAGATGATGAACTTAGTGCGTCTTATCCGTACTTATTAATCGAATGCGGGTCGTTATTATCCTGCTCAATCGCATCTTTTACTGTTTCGATACGCTTGGCAATCAATGCCAATTCTGGATGACCATTGCGCTTTAGCCATTCAAATGCTGCTTCGTCTCCATCTCCAACCAATGCCATTTTCGCTAGTGGAGCGTAGCCACTTTTCTCCAACCACATCACGGCTTTTTTGTCTCCTTCGGCACCCGTGATGGTTGCCATCAGATGTTGATACCCATTTTTCATCAGCCACGTACGGGCATCTTCATTATGATAGAGCGCAAAAACGAACAGACCCAATTCCTTGTAGTCGTTTGCAATGAGCCAATCGCGGATTTTCTTGTTGCCTCCGATGGCCTCGGCCCACGCCATCAATATTTTAGCTGGATAGAGCATTCAATTAAAAATTAAGAATGATGAATTAATAATTGAGTTTTTAGTGGCCGCATCAGACAATATTAATTACAATGAAAACGACAAGTATCAGAGCAAGTGCGCTGCCTGAGAAAGTTGAAAGCCATGTTTGCAGTGTTCCTTTGGTAGTGAGTTTGCTCAATTTGGAGAGGAGGGTTTGAAATGCCCAGAATACGGCTACATACATGACGAATGCTAACCAACTGTCCCACTCCAACATCCAGTTGAAGTTGTAGTTGCCTTCGTCAATGTAGCAGAGGAAGAGGGTGAGCGCCACGGCTGTTATCAGATGTACTTTCACTTCTTTGGAGACCTTATTCATGATGTGAGTTTGACCTACTATACGAACGGACGACTTGAAAATTGTGTGTGCCTAAGGCAAATTCTTCAACAGGAATCGCTTCATGTTTTCTCCCATAATGCCACGAATTTCTTCTTCCGTAAAACCCTGTTTCAGCATTTCTTCTACCAGAAGATTGAATCCCGTGCAATCGAATTGCGTGGTGACCGAACCATCGTAATCAGAACCCAAGGCCACGTATTCATACCCAACCAAGTTCTTCACGTATTTCATGGTGTTTACAATCACTTCGGGCGATGTGCCACCAATTGCCTCTGGGAAAAATGCGACTCCGATTAATCCGCCTGTGGCTGCAATGCCTTTCAAATGCTTGTCGGAAAGATTGCGAGGCGAATTGAGCGTGCCTTTTACGCCAGTGTGAGAAGTGAGGATTGGTTTTGTGGTCATAGCCAATACATCATCCACAATGGCTTCGGACGAATGCGCCACATCGATAATCATTCCGAGCTCGTTCATGCGAGTCACCACTTGCTTTCCGAAATCGGTCAATCCAGCGCCCGAAACACCATGAGCAGAACCTCCCAATTCATTATCGAAGAAATGGGTTGGCCCCATCATTCTCACGCCAGCATCCCAAAGCTTATCTACGTTTTCGAGGTTTCCTTCTAAGCAATGACCTCCTTCTACGCCTAAATAACCAGCAGCAAGCTGGCGGTTTGCGCTTCGCGCTTTTAGGAATGCTTCAAATTCAGCCTTATCGTGTACCACCACAAATTTTCCATCCGATTTTTTTGCGAAACCATGCAATGCCTCGCATTGGTCAATGGCGCGTTCATACAAACTGAACCAACTATCCATTCCACGACCTTGCGCAATAACCAACGAAGTGATGTTGTCCGTTTCGGCCGTGTTCTCCTGCATGTTTTGCCCCTTGGGCGATTTGCTCACAATGGTAAAGGCTTGCATGGCCATGTTCCCTTCCAACATGCGCGGAATATCCACTTGTCCGTGGTCGTTTCGCTTAAGGAGGTTTCGTTTCCAAAGCAAGGCATCGCAATGCAAATCGCCTACAAAATCGAGGTCGTTGAAAAGCGTTTGCGCTTTTTCAGAAACGGTGTAAGGGCCTTTCTCAATCATAGGATTGAACTGATTGTCGAGGATGGAGGGCGCGATGAGCGTGATTATCCAATAGAGTAGCACCAGTGCGCCAAGGATATAAGCCAGTTTTTTCATGTGTCGAAGGTAGCGTATTGGTTAATTTTGAGTTTTAGCAATAAGGATGGAAAGTCCTCGTTTAGGAACGACACTAAACTTGAACAACCATTTGTTGGTTTGCCCAAAGATGAATGATGGAAACAAATAGCTACTGAAGAACATGTTTTTAGCCACAGATGCACGGATTTTCTCTGATTTCATGGATGATTTTCGGTTTATCAGTGAAAAAAATCTGTGTGAATCAGTGTATCTGTGGCTTTTCCATGTCTTTTCGAAAATTGGTTTGGGTAAACAAGGAAGCAATCATTAAATATTTAACTATGAAATCACGATACATTTTACTCTTCTCAGCCTTAGTTCTTGTGTTCGCTTCTTGCAAGAAGGAATCGGAAGACCCTACATTGATTAACACCTGGAAATTGATTGAAGTGCTTGCCGACCCAGGCGATGGAAGCGGCACATTTCAGCCCGTGACCAGCGATAAAACCATCTCCTTTTTTGCAGACGGAACAGTGACTTCTAATGCAAACTTGTGCCAGATGAGTACGGACACAGGAACAGGTTCTGCGGGCACGTACTCTGAAACGGAACTATCCATCACACCCGATAATTGCGGTGTTTCTGCCTTTGTAATGACCTACGAGTTAACTGGTGCTAACCTCATTCTTAACTACCCGTGTTTTGAGGCTTGCCGCGAGAAATACGTGGTGGTAGATTAGTTTTTGATTATCAACTTTCTTCTTATTCAGTTCTTTGATGTTCATCGTGCGGAACGGATGAAAACCAGCAGGGCGTTAGGCGGCCTTCAGGTTGATGACCTCCAATTCGCTACCATTTTCAATGGCGCGATTGGCTTTTTGTAATACCATTTTGGTGGTTTCCTTGTCTAAGTAGGCATGGCCGCATTGCTGGCACACGAGTGCAGGTACATGCTTAATGACAATCACTGCCTCTCCCCGTGAACGGGTTATGGTGGTGTGGCCTTCTTGGCATTCTCCTGTGCGGCAAAGTGAGCAAATCATGTACACAAATATAATCTCAAGACCGTGGTGCTTTATTTCTTGGCCATCAGAGGCATAAAGAAGGATGATGCGCTGGTGCGATCGGCAGATAGGTTGCGTTAGGCGATGTGGTGAAAAGGGTTTCACACACGGTCACGCCACCTTCACAAACTCATCTTCTAGACGTACATTGAAGTTAATTTCGGCTTTCAACGCCTTGAAAACCTTTAGAATGGTGTCGATGGTGGCACTATTGGCGCTACTTTCAAGTTTGGAGATCTGTGCTTTTTTGACACCAATCAGTTCTCCCAATTGTTCCTGAGTGAGATGGCGTTCTTTTCGTGCGGCTTTTATCATTCTTCCCAAAACGTCCATCCTGAGTTCATACTCATACACATCCCGTTCTTCTGAACCCTCTTTTCCTATGTATCGGTCTTTCATTTCTGAAAGCGTGTAAGTCTTTAGTTCTTTGCTTGCCATATCACTTGTTTTTACGTTTGTGTTCAAAGTAGTTTTCTCTCAATCTTATTGCACGGTCAATTTCATTTCATGGCACTTTATCCACCTTTTTGACAAAACCGTGTGTTGCTATTACCAGCGTTTCGCTGTTTTCTGTTTTGTCCCAAAAGGCGAGTAGCCTTATCTGTACCCCTCCGAACTTGGTTCTGAATTCCCAGATGTCCTTCTGAAGTTTCTTGAAAAGCTTTGGGTCGTTTGTTTGCTCTGCAAGATCGATGTTGTAAAAGACCTTTTTGATGGTTTTTTGGTCTAAGCTTGCCACGAACCTGTCTGCATCTTCTAAGAACCGCGTTTCAAAATACCTCATTCGGTTGTTATTGCAACGAATCAAAGATATGGAAAATGTTTCTAAGTATGGAAACAATACTTCATTTTGCCACTTGGGTTCATGTCCTAGAGGTTTCGGTTGCTTATAGCCCAAGTTTGGTCATTCTGCTAGTGAACGTGGTGCTTTATTTCTTGGCTGTTAGAAGAATAAAGAAGGATGATGCGCTGGTGCGATCGGCAGATAGGTTGAGGTAAGTCGTATGGATGAAATCCAGATCCCTTCTTATATGGATGGGGGCGAGTTTATTTTAGGAAAAAGGAGAAAAGGACGAAACGGAAAAATGGAGTGACCCTTAAGCAGCCTTCAATCGAATAATCACTACTTCAAAATAGACAGATAGTTAGAGTTCAAACAGTATGCATTGAATCTGGTCCAGTTTGTCAAATGCCCTGTCTGCTGTAAGAATTGGAAGGCCGTGAGTTAATGCCGTTGCAGCAATTATGGCATCGGGTATTTTTAGATGTTTTGAGCTTCTGATTCCGATGGTAGCCTCTCCTATTTGTTCCGAATAGGTCAGTTTGACACAGCCTGCTAGCATAGACCGAATCAGTTTCTGCTCAGAGGTCTTAAGCCCCGGTCGACTCAAAAGTTCAATTTCAGTTATGAAAGAATAGTACAGCCGTTTTTCGACCAATGCACGGGCAGCAAACTCGTTGCCACTTAGAAGATAAATGAACACATTGGTGTCCAACAAAAGAGATTCATTACCACTCATCTCTCAACTTGCGCTGATATTCCAGCCCATCTCCGTAAACATTCTTCAGTTTTCCGAGAAACTTGAATGGGTCGAACAACTTGGTACTGGCCTGTTTGCGATGCGCCTCCATGGCACGTGCCATTTTCCTTTCGAGCTGTTCGGCACTATCTGAAGCACGGATGATGACGGTCATTTTGTTGCGTTTATAAAACAAAGATAAGAGATGTTGGTGGTGAAACGGAATCATAGACAATTTCGTGAAACTGTTAAAAAATAGATATGCATTGGATTGCTTCTCTTCGACCAACTCAGAACAGGTGCGGATGAAAGCCGATTATTCGCTACGCTCATGGGGTTGTTGCACGCAGAGAAAAGGAGGGGAAGGAGATTACGGCATGGCGGTGTGTTCCCGTTGGTTGGTTCGCTACGCTCATTTTTTTTCACGCAGAGAGAAGGAGAAGAGGAGATTCGCTACGCTCATGGGGGTTATTGCACAGAGGAGAATGGAGGAAGGGGAGTTGCACGGAGAAGGTTCGCTGCGCTCATGGGGGTTATTGCACAGAGGGGAATGGAGGAAGGGGAGTTGCACGGAGGAGATTCGCTACGCTCATGGGGGTTATTGCACAGAG
>JAIOYP010000029.1 GCA_021741155.1 Flavobacteriales bacterium
TTTCGAACATGAAATTGTCGAAACCGCCATAAGCAAGCGTGTAGCTGTTATTACCATTGGTCATGCTGATAGATGCTGCTGCTACTGGAAATGAGTTCATACTGCTTGTCTCTGCTACGTTCCAAAAAACAGTGGCCATGGTGAGTTCCGTTAGCGCAATATTCTCGATAACATTCCCTCCTGCCACTACAACCGTTCCCGAACCGCTTTCGTAGCAATTTACAGTAACGGTATAAGGGTAAGAGCCATCTACTAATGCCACGAACACTGCATCTCCATTGCCATCGGTTGGCAACATGGTTGAGTTAAGTTCTACAGACGCGCCAATGATTGCAGAAGCGGTACCAGCATCTGTAACGTGTACGGTCACATCAGATTGCGCAAAGACGCTTGTGGCGAATAGCAGCAGTGATGTTATCCAAGTAGTAGTTATTCTTTTCATGCTCATTTATTTATTTGTGGTTTATTTTTCGGTTGAGTTTATGCGTTTGTTTATCTCCTTAATGATTTTCATGTAAGCCTCCGATCTTGTCTCGTTCTCTTCAATCAGCTCATTCAACTCCTTCTCCAAATTGCGGCTTTTGTCTTTTTCAACGTCTTCAATTTTAGTATTGCCGTTTGCCTTCTTGCTCATTTCCCATCCATTATTATTGAGATGCCTCACCCTTTCTGTAAGTGCTTTTCATAAGCGCACTTACCTTTCGGCTAAACAAGGGTAAAGCCTTTTTTTGGAGGCAAGAAAGAATCGGGATCACATAGACTCTACAGTGGTACAAAACAGTCCCACATCATTACTACAGTGGGTATTATTTACCTGTATGTCAGTGTTTTGCGTATTATAGATAGAGCGAATTAATTCCTTAAGAATGGAGCAATCGCGTCAGGAATTCTTACAATTGGGCTAGAAAACTGATTAGATTTTCATCTCGATCAATGTCCATTTTCTTGCGAAGTCGGAAGCGAGCCATGTCAATACTCTTCACCGATTGGTGAGTGATTGCGGATATTTCTTTGGTTGACATGTTCAGTCTGAGAAACGCACAGATTCGAATTTCGTTTGGCGTCAAATCAGGAAATTTACTACTCAGATTATCGTAAAAATCGGAATGCACCTCCTTAAATCGCATTTCAAACTCTTCCCAAATCCCTTTTGATGAATTCTGTTTCAATTCATTGATAATCCGCTGCACAACATCCTGATTACTCTTATTGAAAGCGTCCTTCGCTTCGCTAAGCTTCTTTGCAATGGTGGTAATGAATTCATTCTTCTCCAACAAGTACATCATATTGGTAGCGAGCTCTTTATTCTTATAGTTCAAGGCTTGGTTTAACTGAGCTCGCTCCAACTCAAGGTTTTCCTTTCTCAAAATGGCTCTATCAGCCTTCGATTTCTGATTTCTGTACAAGAGCAAAAGAATAATGACCGTGAAGATGACTAAGGCGAGAATTCCGATATAAATCGTTTCTCGTTGTCGATGAATTGCCTCCTGCTTTAAATCTTCCAGTTCTTTTTGCCTCAGCATGGCATCGAATTCGTATTGCATTCGCAGCTGAGTTACCTGCTTAATGTTGTCCTCTTTTTGAATGGCTTCCTCAAACTCAATCACCATTTTATAATACACCAAGGCCGAATCGGGCATGTTGTATTCCTCAAAAATCTTGCTGATTATTTTGGCGTTTTCTAGAATCCGCTCCTTGTATTGGTTGGTGTACGAAATGGATAGCGACCGTTTGGCATAATCCATGGCCTTTTTCAGGTCATGCTCTCGAAATGCCAGCTTGGCCACATTAGTGTAAATCTGAGTGCTGAAGATTGAAGAAGGGCCATCAAACCTTCCCGTATTGTTGTCAATAATATTAAGAGCCAAAAGCAAATATTCTTGAGCTTTTTTAAACTCATTCTGCTTCATATAAAGTTCAGCAATAGAATTATAGGCACTTGCAATGTTTGACCAACTTTGCATGCTCGAAAGCGTTCGAATCACATCCAAATAACCATTAATAGCTTCTTTGTCGTTTCCTTTTACTGCGTGAATGCGAGCCAAATTGAACTGGCATAAGGTGACATTATACTGATCATCCTGGGCTTCGAAAAAGTCCTTTGCAAGATTAAATCGTTCTGAGGCTGCATCATAATCTTCTATTTCAAGGTACAGTTCGCCAAGATTATTGTGCAAATGAGGCGTTAAGGTTGTAAACTCGTTTTGCAATGAAATGTCTAGGCACTCCTGATAAAGTTTCAACGCTTCGAAGTAGCGTTTCTGAGCCAGGCTGATGTTTCCCAGTATCATAGAAATCTGTGTTACGTCAAATAGCTTGTCCAATTCCTCAAAGAATTGAGAGGACTCTGAATAATGCGTTTTTGCTTCCTCCAGCTGATTACCAATTACAAAAAGATCGCCTAGCATGGCGGCAGCTTCGGCCTTACCAAGTTTATATTCCGCTGCTTCGGACAATTCAAAACCTTTTTTCGCATAACTGATGGCACTATCCACGCTGGTATACTGCAACGATTTGGCGAGGGTGCAATAAAGTATCGCCTGTTCCTGTTTTCCCTTGGTATTATCAATCAAAAGCAACAAGCTATCACTAACACCAGCCAATGTATGGCCGTACAAAAAGACAAAAAGAAGGAGAATTAGTCCCTTGCGCTTCATTGTGGCTAAGATAGGGATACCCCAATGCCCCGATAAAAAATAAATCCCTAAACGACAAAAAGCACGTTACCGGGTTCTTCTCCTTGTCCCCAATCTTTCTACCTTGTGCAGTTCAGTTATTGATTTGAAAACCAAATTTGATGAGCGCACATTTTACTATTGGTACAGCAGCGTTGATTTCTTTTAGCCTGCTGATTTCCTGTTCAAATCCTGCGCCTTCTAATGTTGAAGAAGCGCAGGAAATCAATCTCATTTTTTTGAAGGATGCAGACAATTGGTTTGCTGAAGGTGATGCCACTTGGACGTTTGACAATAACGAATTGATTGGAAATTCGGATGCTGGTGACGGATTTGTAATGACCAAGGAAACCTACAAGAACTTTGAGTTGGAGTTGGAGTTCCATCCTGATGACACGATTAATTCAGGCATTTTTATCCGATGTGGAGAACACCTCATCAACGACAAGAACTGCTACGAAATCAATATTTGGGATAAGCGGCCAGAGCAGAACTATCGCACTGGAGCCATCGTAGGCAAAGCAGAACCTCTAGCGCATATTGAAACGATGGTCAAATGGAATACTTATCGAATTAAATGCGAAGATGATCACCTTCAGGTTTGGCTCAACGATACCTTGACAGCAGATTTCCATGACACTTCTTTCATCGAAGGACACATCGGTCTGCAAGCGCATGGAACGGGCGAAATCAAGTTCAGAAACGTGAAGATTACGAGTTTGAATTAATGGTGATGAATTCTCTGACAAAATCATTTTCAGCTTGAACACTCTTCGCGGCATTTTATTCGCTTGCATGTTGGCGCTTTTCGGTTGCGCTCAGAAGGAAACGGTGAAGACGCTGAGACTAGCTCATAGTTTGGATCCAGCTCACCCAGTTCATCTCGCTTTCGAGTTTATGGCGAAAAAAGTTGCCGAGCAATCTGGTGGCAAATTGACCATGGAAATTTATCCAAGCGGTCAGTTGGGAGCCGAACGCGAATTGCTCGAACTGCTCCAAATTGGAAGCGTGGATATGACCAAAGTGTCGAGTGCCGTGCTAGAAGGTTTTGCACCAGAATACAAGGTTTTCGGGCTGCCTTATTTATTCATAGACCGCGAGCATGCTTTCCGAGTATTGGATGGCGCTGTAGGAACGCATCTCTTAGAAGCTCCCGAAAATTTTTGGCTTCACGGCCTGTGTTTTTACGATGCAGGGGCGCGTAGTTTCTATACAAGAGATCATCCAGTGAATTCTCCTGACGATGTGAAAGGACTAAAAATCCGTGTGATGAAAAGCATTCAAGCCGTTTCCTTGGTCAATGGTTTGGGCGCATCTGCCACGCCCATTTCGTGGGGAGAATTGTACACCGCTTTGCAGAGTGGAGTGGTGGATGGAGCAGAAAACAATCCCCCCAGTTTTTACACTTCTCGCCATTATGAGATTTGTAAATACTACTCGCTGAACGAACATACGCGGGTGCCAGACGTGCTGTTAATGAGTTTGCATACTTGGGAGAAACTATCCGAACAAGAAAAATCGTGGATTGAAGAAGCCGCACGTCAATCGGTTGTTTATCAACGAGAACTTTGGAAGAAATCAGAAGATGAAGCACTCGAAGCTGTAAAGAAAGCAGGTGTAGAAGTAACCATTCCAGACCGAAAAACCTTTGCCGATAAGGTCAGTTTTATGCACGATGAAGCCGCGCAAGATCCAGCGATAAAGGAAATTTTGCAGCGGATAAAAGAAACGAAGTAACGGTGAACGTCATTCGGTCATATCTCGATAAAGCATTGGAGTGGTTCCTAGTCGCTCTCATGGTGTTGCTGTTGGGCGATGTTTTGCTCCAAGTAGCCAGCCGATACGTGTTGGCGAACACTATTTCGTTTACCGATGAACTGGCCGGATTTCTTCTCATTTGGGTAGGAATGGCCGGAGCTGCGTACCTCACGGGGCAAGGACAACATTTGGCCATCACTTTTATCAAAGACAAGGCGAAGCCAAGCAATCAGAAATGGCTGGATATTGCCATCCAATTGTCCATTTTGATCTTTGCCATTGGCGTGTTAATCATTGGTGGAATTTGGCTCGTCTATACGCGTTTTTTTCTGGGTCAGGTTTCCGCATCCATGGAAATTTCCCTCGGATACATTTACATGATTGTCCCGATTTCTGGGTTGCTCATCGCGTTCTATTCCATCGGCAACATTCTTGAAAAAGTAAAAGAACACGATGGGAATTGAAGGCATAGCCATACTGGTTATTACGTTTTTGGTTCTTCTGATTATTGGAGTTCCAATTGCCTTTAGCATCGGTTTGGCCGGAATTACGACCATGCTAGTTAGCATGGATTTTCTTCCAGCCGTCACCACGTTTGCGCAACGCATGGCCAATGGTTTGGATAGTTTTACGCTGTTGGCCATTCCGTTCTTCATTCTAGCGGGGCAATTGATGAACAAAGGCGGCATCGCCATTCGGCTGATTGATTTGGCGAAAGCCTTAGTAGGAAGATTTCCGGGCGGACTGGCATTCGTGAACGTGATTGCTAATATGTTGTTTGGAGCCATTTCAGGTTCGGCTGTTGCTTCGGCATCTGCCATCGGCAGCACGCTCCATCCTAAAATGGTGGAGGAAGGCTACGACAAGAATTTCTCAGCCGCAGTCAATATTTCATCCGCTACCATCGGATTGGTTATTCCGCCAAGTAATGTCCTGATTGTTTATTCGTTGGCGAGCGGTGGCGTGTCGATTGCAGCCCTGTTCGTGGCTGGTTATTTGCCAGGAATTCTGATGGGTTTACTGCTGATGGCGGTTGGAGCTGCGTGGGTGTATAAGGAGAATTATCCAAAGGCGGAGAAGGTGAGTTTTTCGGATGGCGTTGGAATGTTCTTCAAGGCGCTTCCTGGCTTGTTATTGGTTTTTATCGTCATTGGTGGAATTATCGCAGGTTGGTTTACCGCTACAGAAGCTTCAGCGGTTGCGGTGCTCTATGCTTTTCTGCTGTCTCTTTACTATCGTGAAATCAAACTGTCTGATTTCAAAAATATCGTGCTCGATTCGGCAAAAACCACCAGCGTTGTGTTGTTTCTCGTGGCTGCTTCGCTCGCACTTTCGTGGGTTATGGCCTACGAAAATCTTCCGCAGGAAATCAGCGCCAGCATCCTTTCCATCAGTTCCAATGAGATTGTAATCCTGTTGCTGATTAATTTGATCCTTCTGTTTGTCGGCACCTTCATGGATGTCACTCCGGCCGTACTCATTTTCACGCCCATCTTTTTGCCAATCGTAACCGAACAATTGGGAATGGATCCCATACATTTTGGGATTGTTCTTGTCATGAATTTGTGCGTTGGATTGACCACACCACCGGTCGGGTCGGTACTTTTTGTGGGCTGTAGCGTGGCCGACATCAAAATTGAGGACGTTATAAAACCGCTTTTGCCATTTTACGCAGCCATGATTCTTTGCTTGCTGCTGGTTACCTACATTCCAGAATTGAGTTTGTGGTTGCCGCGAATTTTTGGGCTTTAACTTTCTTTCCTTTGCCGCAGGCGAAAAAATCTATTACTGAAAAGGCATGAAAAAAGTAGTAACTTTTGGGGAAATCATGATGCGTTTGGCAACGCCAGACTATCTTCGATTTGGACAAGCAACCAGTTTGGAGGCAACCTACGGAGGTGCCGAATCGAACGTGGCGGTTTCTCTGGCCAACTTCGGTTTGAATTCAACTTACGTGACACGTTTGCCGGCAAATGACTTTGGCGATGCAGCAATTGCCGAGCTGAAAAAGCATGATGTAAACACGAAATCTATTGTGAGAGGCGGTGATCGCATTGGTATTTACTTTCTTGAAAGTGGCGCAGTAGGCCGTGGAAGTAAAGTGGTTTACGATCGCGCAAACAGCGCCTTGGCAACCATTCAACCGGGTATGATTGATTGGGATGCCGTTTTCGAAGGTGCCGATTGGTTTCACTGGACTGGAATTACACCAGCGGTTTCAGCAAGTGCGGCTGCTGTTTGTAAAGAAGCTGTTCTGAAGGCTTCCGAAAAAGGATTGACCATTTCTACCGATCTGAATTTTAGAGCGAAACTTTGGAAGTGGGGCAAATCTGCGGGTGAAGTCATGGAAGAATTGGTCAGCTATTGCGATGTCATTTTAGGAAATGAAGAAGATGCCGAAAAAGTATTCGGAATAAAGGCCGATGGAGACGTAACCGCTGGTCATGTGGAAGCATCAGCCTATCAGTCGGTCTGTGAGCAATTGATGGTCAAATATCCGAAGGCGAGCAAAATCATCATCACGTTGCGCGGTTCCATTAGTGCAAGTCACAACACATGGTCTGGCGTTCTGTGGAATGGAGAAAAATTGTTGATTGGAACGGAATACGGCATCACTCATATTGTTGACCGCGTTGGTGGTGGCGATGCGTTTATGGGCGGCCTTATCTACGGACTAAAAACATGGCCAAACGATGACGAAAAAGCCTTGAACTTCGCGATAGCAGCATCTTGCCTAAAGCACACCATCAAGGGCGATTTCAACCTCGTTACCAAGGAAGAAGTTGAAAAATTAATGGCCGGAGATGGCTCTGGAAGAGTGGTGCGATAATGGCAAATTATACTTCAGAACAAGTATTTCAAACAGTGCAAAAAACAGGGCTGATGCCCTTGTTTTATCACCCCGATATTGAAGTTTGTAAAAACGTGATCAAAGCCTGCTATGATGGCGGTGCGCGGGTGTTCGAGTTCACCAATCGTGGTGAAAATGCTTCTGAACTTTTTGAGAGTTTACGTCATTACGTAACTGCCGAATTACCTGAAATGAAATTGGGGATTGGAACGGTGATGGATGTTGAAACTGCGGAAAAGTTCATCGCACTTGGTGCCGATTTTATTGTCTGCCCGATAATGAAAACCGATGTGGCGGCCGTTTGCGCGAAGCATAAAATACTTTGGGCACCTGGCTGCGGTACACTGACCGAAATGGTTACCGCCACCGAACACGGTGCAAAGGTGGTCAAGATGTTTCCTGCTGCTGAAATTGGCGGACCGGGTTTTGTGAAAGCCGCCAAAGCTCCTTGTCCCTGGCTTCAGATTATGCCAACGGGCGGAGTAAGTCCTGATGAGGAAAACCTAAGAGCATGGTTCGAAGCAGGCGTAATCTGTGTGGGAATGGGCAGCAAACTCATCCAAACAGACGACATGCATCCGCTAACCGAAAAGGTTGCTACAACACTTGAATTGATTAGTCGGATAAGAGACTAACAAACTTGAAGAAGTATGCTCAGCTCGATAATTGAAAACTTGTTCGTTGGGGTAGCGATTGCAGGTGCTCTAGCTATACTTCAGCGAAGCTCCGAAAGGAAATCTGCCCCTTCTGCTTCTGGACAGTTTCATTTAAAAATGCCAATGTTTTACGGAGTACTTGGGGTGATGGGCTGGGTGTTTGGAACCTTTTTTCTTTCAATGCTAATAGTGGCCATTGCTGAAATGAGAACAGTAATTATTCTTGTTGGCATTGGCGTTTCAGCTATGATGTTCATTGTAGGAAGCTTTTGCTTCCTATACTATTGGAATCACGAAGTAAAATTTGACCAGACCTCGGTCGAAGTAACTGACCACTATGGAAATACGGCAAAGATTAAATGGACACAAGTAGTGGATATGAATTTCGGACCTATTTCAGGACAGTTGACCATCAAAAGCGCTGAAAGGTCAATGAAAGTTCATCAACATCTTTCAGGCGTGATCTCATTGGTTGATGTAATAGAATCTACAACACGATGGACAGCTCGTGAGCTAAAGCTTCCGTTTGGACGGAAATGAGCATCACAAATAACCCAATCGGACTAACGTCCCAACCAACCGCCATCTACCGCAAGTGTGTGTCCGTTGACGTAGTTTGAAGCAGCACTCGCAAGGAAAACAACAGCGCCAGCTAAATCTTGTGGCGTTCCCCATCGTTCGGCAGGAATACGCGCAAGAATAGAAGCATTTCGTTCTGGGTCTTCTTGCAATGCTTTTGTATTGTCCGTAGCCATGTAACCAGGGGCGATGGAATTCACTTGAATATTATGCTTCGCCAATTCATTCGTCATGAGCATGGTAAGCCCTTTCACACCCGACTTGCTAGCGGTGTATGACGCCACGCGAATTCCACCCTGAAAGGATAACATGGAAGCAATGTTGATGATTTTACCTCCATTACCTTGCGCCACAAATTCGTTAGCCACTGCTTGAGAAAGGAAGAACAGATTTTTTAGATTGACATTCATCACATCATCCCATTCTTGCTCCGTAAAATCGAGCATTTCGTTGCGTGTGATCATCCCGGCATTGTTAACCAAGATGTCAATTTTGCCAAACTCAGCTTTAGCGGCAGCAACAATTTTTTCTACGGATGATTTTTCTCTAAGATCTGCGGTAACTGGCAGAAACTTCTTTCCTAATTTTTCGACTGCTTCGGCAGTGGCCCACATATCGCTTGTGGCCGAGCCTACAATATCAGCGCCCGCTTCTGCTAACGCGATGACAATGCCTTGCCCAAGTCCGCGCGAAGCACCGGTTACAATGGCAACCTTTCGGTCTAATTTAAACTGGTCTAAAATCATCCTTATCTAAGTTCATTCATGGCCACGTGATCCATATCATCAAAGGTCATATTCTCTCCGCACATGCCCCAAATGAAGGTGTAGCTACTGGTTGCCACACCCGAATGCATGGACCAACTTGGCGAGATAACCGCTTGCTCGTTCGCCATAACCAAATGCCGCGTTTCCTGCGGCTGCCCCATAAAGTGAAACACGCGAGTTTCTTCCGCCATGTCGAAGTAGAAATAGACTTCCATTCTACGCTCATGCGTATGGCACGGCATGGTGTTCCAAACGCTTCCCGGTTCAAGAATGGTAAGCCCCATCACCAATTGGCAACTCTTGCAAACATCTGGATGTACGTATTGATAAATCGTGCGTTTGTTCAGCGTTTTTTCATCGCCTAATCTCAAAGGCTGTGCCTGAGCAATCTCAATTTTGGTATGTGGATAACCATGATGTGCTGGAGCACTGTTGAAATAGAATTTGGCCGGGTCATCGGCAGATTCCGACTCGAACTGAATGTCTTTAACGCCCATTCCCACATACAATCCATCTTTGTTTCCGAGCTCGTACCGAACGCCATCAAGCGTTACAACTCCTGCTGCTCCCACATTGATGATGCCCGCTTCTCTACGCTCGAAAAATGAATTTACACCCATCTCTTTCCCAGCTTCTAATGTGAGCGCTTTCTTAACTGGTTTAATTCCGCCTGCAATAATTCTGTCAGAATGGGAATACGTGAACGACACTTCATCATCCACAAACACCTTCTCAATCAGGAAATGCTTGCGAAGCGCTTCTGTATCGTAGTTTTTAGCATCGTCTGGGTGTTGTGCGTAGCGTACGTCTAATTTCATCGGTCTTTTTGCTTTGCGGCAAAACTAGCCATAAGAAGCTGTTAAGCATGAGGGAATCCGAACGCATGTTGACCGTTATGCAGCTATTACAGGAATTGAGTGTATCGTTCTAAAAAAGGTTAACTCTTTTTTAGGTTTTTCAGAGTCATACGCACGGTCGATGACCCATTCATCCTCTTCGATGAGTTTTTTATTTTATTAAAGCGTTCTAATAGCCTATTGGATGGTACTAATAGACTATTTAATTTTACTAAACACGTTTTAAAAAGAACGAATAAAGCACTAAAGCGTTCTTTTTAAGTATCAATTAGTTCTAATAACTGATTTAGCGGTTTTAAACGAGTTTAAAACGACCGTTGAAAGGATTTAAACGTTCGTTGAGACGGTTCAAGTAATCAACGAAGCGTTCACAGCACTTCACTAGAGCCGTGATTCAACGGAAAGACCACCATTCAACGCGGCATACATACCGCTGCAATAAGCATAGTGGTTTTTGTGGGGCGTTATCTGAAACAAAATAGCCCGACCACTTGGTCGGGCTATTTGTTGGGTGGAGAATACCGGAGTCGAACCGGTGACCTCTTGCATGCCATGCAAGCGCTCTAGCCAGCTGAGCTAATCCCCCAAAGCGCGGCAAATGTAATTCTTTTCAAGAATTGGGCAGCCCTTAGAAAGGATATTGAAATTCATGGCTATGCTTGCTTAGCACAACAAACAACTCCACCAAACGAAAAAACACATCTGGATTTTACTCAATTGACTTCTTCGCCACTCTAAACACTATCCGCTAACTTTACATCCTACAAACTCAAACCAACTTTTATGAAAACACGCTTACTATCTATTGCTTTTTGTCTTGCAGCGGCTTCGGGCTTTGCCCAAGAGTGCCATGCCGATTTATCGTACTATTCCTTTGGTCCAGGCGTTTATCCTGTTTCAATTGCAACGCCAAACTGCACCGATACGTTGGGTACCAAAACGATTGTATCAATTACAGACACAACGGTAAGCATTACTTCTCCGATAACGCTTGATGTTACCATCTACTATGACTCTACTCGTATTCTTAGCGTAAATGGACTGCCTCCAGGATTGAGTTTTGGAACAGACGTAGACCATACAACCAGCGCCCACATTCCTTATGGTGCTTGGGTAAACGGTGGCACATTCCCCAACGTCACTCCTGCCATTGGTTGTGTGTATGTGCATGGTAGCCCAGCGGCTTGGTTAGCAGCACAATCTGGAGGTGTGGGTGGTCAATACACTATTCAGGTAGAATATGATGCTCGCATTGTTCAAACCGTGCCAGACGTTAGCGCATTTGGTGTTCCAAATGGCACATGGTTGTCTGCGGTTAATCCGCAATTTGGCGGTGGCTCAATCAACATCAATGTTCCAATAAGCACACTTCCTGTAGCGCAGTACGAATTGACTTCCGTTTTGGGAGAGGTTGAAGTAGATTCTATCAACGTAGAGAGTTACACCGCAACTCCGGGTGCCGCAGGCTACAATTGGACTGTTACTGGCGGAACTATACTTACCGGGCAGGGCACGGATTCTATCACTGTGGTTTGGGATGGTGGCGTGCCAACCGGTATGGTTGAAGTTGTGGCTGGAAACGGTATGGGCTGCGATCAAACCGAAACACTTGCTATTACATCTATTGTGGCCAGCATTTTCGAACCTTCTACCCTCAACCCACGCATTTACCCCAACCCAAGTACGGGTGTTTTTACCATCGAATTAGAAACAACCGATAGGGTAAACCTTTCTGTGTTGGATTTGGCAGGTAAGGTGGTTCACACAGCCCAATATGCTGCAATTACTCACCGTTTAGACCTCAGCAACCTCAATTCGGGTATTTATTTGCTTACGTTGGAGACCATCGAAGGTCATGCCATCAGCAAATTGATTGTAGAGTAAGACGCTTACAAGACCTTCAAGGTTTTAAAAACCTTGAAGGTCTTTACCCAAACCATCCCCGAACCTATTTCCCGATATTGCCCCAATGAAATCGGCACGCATCGTAGCACTTTGCGCCATTGCCTTGGGTATAGGACTCACGCAATGGGCGTTTAGGTTCCTAATGCCGCCAACGCCTGTAGATGCGTTCATCCGTTTGATGATGTTGGTGTTTGATGGGTTTGTTCTCGTGTTCATTTTCTGCTTTGGGTGGCAAAATGTACCTTTTGCAGCGCGGCTTAGGCAGCTTTTGCAGCAATGGCCACGGCTTGTGGCCGTATTTATGGGTCTTTTCTTGGCGTACTGTGGGTTTATGGCCGTGGAGTTTGCTTGTAGGTTCTACTTCAAACACGGTTACAGGGCGCCATACTCTGATAAGACCTACTGGGAACCGTCTGCATCGGTGCAAGATTCTATTTTGGGCACGGCTTTGTGGCCCGATACCGTCATTAGCCACGCATTGGTGGTAAACGATTCGCTTATTTACAAGAAGCATTATCGTATTGATGCGCTCGGAAGGCATATTACACCCACCAACGACTCTGCCCGTGCGGCATTTGCCATGGTTACGGGCTGTTCGTACGTTTTTGGCTACGCCAACGAAGAAAATGAAACGCTGAGCTACTACCTAGATAGCCTTACAGGGCTTCGCGGTTACAATTATGGCATATCGGGCCACGGCACACAGCAAACGCTGGCATTTTTGCAATCGCGCAACCTCCACCAAGAGATTAAAGAGCCCAATGGGTTGCTTGTGCATTTGTTTATAGACCGTCACATTCAACGATTAATTGGTACTCGTAGGCTCATTAACCTTTGGGCAAGCAATTTCCCCTACTATTACCTCGATGGAGAAGAACTTAAGCATGATGGCAGCTTTCTGTCGGGCCGAAACTGGCTTACACGGTTCTATAGGGCCATTAGTCAGAGCTCATTTATTGCCCTGTTCGATATTGATGTGCCGTGGTACGTAAGCGATGGGCACATGAAGCTGTTTGGGGCTGTGCTTCGCGAAGCAAAAAGAGAGTTTCTGAAGCAATATCCCGATGGGCGGTTCTTGGTGGTGTTGGCGCCCGGCACTAAGCTGGCTCCGCGCGCACTTAAGGTGCTTAATGAGCACGATATTGAGGTGCTCGACTGCTCCACCCTACTCAACCCAGAGCAGAAGCAGTATAAGATTCACTGGACAGAAGGTCATCCTAACCACAAGTACTATTTGGAGGTGGCGCAAGAGATAAGTGGCTACTTAAAGACCCATCCGCGCTAAACTTTAAGCCTTCTTTATGTTGATATTGCGCCCTCAATGGAGTGGTTACAACAATTGCTAAAGAAAGAGCTTAGCACTTTTATGCGCTTTGCGCTTGTGGGTGCGGTTTGGACTGCCATCAACATAGCCACAGACATTCTTTTCATTGATAAGATGGGCTTGCCGGGATGGATTGGATCTATGCTCAGCTACATCATCCTTTACGTTGGCCGATACTTTACTTATCTGCTTTTTAAGGTAATTGAGCCGCAATTTTGGAAGTATGTATGGTCTACTTTGGTGTTCACATTGGTGATGTGGGGACTAAAAATCCTCACTATAGACTACTTGGGCTACACGGCAGCCATTGCCTCTCCGGTTATTACCATTGCGGCCTTCGTGTTTAAGTATTTCTTCTATAAAAGCATCAATCTGCTTAAAGAAGATGTGGATAAAGTGAGCTAGGAAAGCACTTCTTCCAGCACCTTATGGCTGGTTATCTCTTTCATACCGTGTAGGTGTAGGCGGTAATAGTCGAGCAGCTTTTGTAGGAGCGCTCTGCGGTGGGCATTGGCCAATTTTACACTCGCATGTTCGTCTATACGGATAGCCAATAGACTAGAAAGGGCGGTTACCAACGTTCCGCTAAGCATGTGTGGATGTATGGGTTCTGAAGGGCAGAATTCGCCCTCAACCAAATCAAAGAAACGGTGGCTTTGTGCTCTTCCCTGCGGATAAAACCCTAAAAAGCTCGAGAATTCTAACATAAACTTGAGATGGAAGTTGCTGGTGCTCTCTTTAGTTTGATCTAGCAGCAAAACAGCGTTCTTCAAGAACAGAAAAAGCTCTTGGTTGCGCTCCTCTTCACCTATAGAATGCACAATAACCTCTGCCATAAACAAGGCAATGCATGTTTTCTCTGTATCAAACGGTATGGCGCTTAGGGCAATCTCCCTTTCAATGGTACGCACGCTTTTGAGACCCCGCCTATCATCATTTATGAACGAAAGTTCTACTAAAGTTAGCGGCTGCAGCAGCCCAAGCTTTGGAAGTGCCGCTCTGCCCTTGCCGGTACGTACCATGAAAGCACGTAAACCTATGTCGTTGGTGTAGATACGGGCTATTACTGAGCTATCGGAGTATCGGATGGAGCTTAAAACGATTCCGCTCGTGGTAACAATCATTTGTTACTGGATGAAAAGAATCTTCGTTACAAACGTTTCCTTTCCGTCTTCGTTAGAAACAAATACGAGATAAACACCGCTCTTGGCGCGCTCGCCTGTTTGTTTGTTTCCATCCCAAATAGCCTGTCCGCCCTCGGCAGTGGTGGCATAAACTACGTTACCAGCTGCATCAGCAATCTTTACATCTGCATCCCTAACCAAACCTTTAATTGCAATGGGGCCGTCATAGTCTGGCTCCACAGGATTTGGGTATGCGTATACATCGGCAGAGACAAATTCTGGAGTTCCCCACGTGGCGGTGCCCTTGTAAGAGACAATTCCTTTGTCTGTACCAATAAAGACCTCGCCACTTAAGTGATCTACCCCAATAGAAGTAATCTGATTGCTAAACAAAGGGCTGTTTTCTATAGTGAAATGATGTATCTCCTCGGTGCCATCATCCGAAAGCAGGAAAACACCTGCACTGGCAGTGCCTATCCACTTTCGATTTGCGCCATCAACGGCTATCACGTTCACGCTTTCGTTTTCTAGGAGGTACTGAACGTATCCATCCTGCTCAATCAAAATCTGTTGTGCATCAAAATTCCCTCCGCTAAACACGCTCTCTGGCGAGTAGAAAACAGAAATCCCATTGTCGGTGCCTACCCAGATTTCTCCATCCAAATCGGCCTCTATGCAAAACACGTTATTGCTTGCGAGGTTACCATTTCCTGCATTCTGGGTTAGCTTAATGGTCTGATCATCGGTAGAAACGCCTAACGTGCCATTGTCGTTTAGTACTACTACGCCAACTCCTCGCGGAGCGACCACCCACTTCTGTCCACTATCGTCAATGGCAATATCACTCAGCGTTACATTTCCTACTCCTGCAAATTTGAAAGCATACCACGCGCCTTGCTTGTCTTTTGCAAACAAAAGATTGTTTGTGCCCGAGCCCGCAACCCATAATGTTTGCGTATTCCTATCTATCTGCAAGCCCGTAACTCGAATGTTTCCATTAGAACCAGGTAAGTCCTCTAGTGTACTGTTGGTTGTATCGTAAAAAGCTACAAACTGGTCGTCATAATACTCCACTACTCCTTTACCATAAGATGAGGCGTACACCCGTTTGCTATCAAACGGATCTACAATCACTCGCATGTAATCCTGGAAGGTTTCTGTTTGTGGAAAAGAGTATACGCTTATGTTCTGCCACTCATTATTCTTGTACGTATACAGTCCGTTCTTATTAAAAGAGTTAGACCACACGTCTGTAATGCTTCCAGACGACACGTAGCAGCGCCCATCCCAAACGCTAATGTCGGTACTGGAGATGGCAGAAGGTCCATTTACCCGTACAGCGCTAAAACTTTGGTTCTGTGGGTGCCTTATAAGACCAGCCTGCGAATCGGCTATCCACATAATGCCATTATTGTCTGTCCAAGCATGGTTTGGCTTACCGAAACCAAATCCATAGTCGTAAGCAAGTCTTAATCGTTCGTGGTTAGCATTAAACTCTTCAACCGCACCCCCAACCACCACCAATAGCACACCGTTACTGCTCTCTAATGCCTTTACATGTTCCTCATCAACAAGCCCAAAATTGGACCATTGTTGATTGTGATAGTAGTAAATGCTATCATTCCCATTCGGGAGCGAAAGGTTAACGTACAGTTTGTCGTTGAACCACGTTCCAGCGTTATATGTTCCCGCAGGAATACCACTAAACTGCGTCCAATTTTCAAAATTGGCCAAGTTGGTGCCATTAAGCTGTGCGCGATATACACCGCTCTCCGTGCAAGCGAATATCTGGTCGTCTGATGTAGCAACATCTAGCACGTCAATCACCGAACCGTTTGGTCCCATGTAATACGTGTCTTTGATTTCCTCCTTTACAATATCAAGAACCACAATGGCAAAGCCGCAAGCCAAATACGCGTAGTCTCCTTGTATATGTATGTCGTTAATAACCTTATTACCCAGAATAGATTTGTCCTTGATGTCGGGAATGTTGATGATTTGCCCGTCTTTAATCAAGTCCAAGTTGGTGTTGGTGTATGCAATGACCAGGGTATTGTTGTCATCGCTCCACGCAATAGCAGAAAAGCCAATATCAGAGAGTCCATTTACCTTCGAAAGTCGCACAATGTCTCCTTCCGTTTTATGATGTTGAAACAATCCGAACTTGGAAGCGGCAAAAACCCAATCTCCTGCATCGGCTACCTGCACGCCATCATTGTAAGGCAAGTGTTCGCGCCATTGACCAATGGCAATTTGCGCAAACAGCGGACAGCTAAACAGTGCGCTGAATACCACTGGAAGTATATATCTCGACATACGATACATAGGTACTAGAATCATTTAAATAGCAAGTATAATTGTTGCAGACCGAAATAACTGTACTTGCCGCGATTTATTGTATCAACCAACGCTGACAACAATTAACTGAAAGCACAGTTCTGATTCGTATGCAATCTATTGAAAGTCGGATGTAGTCGCTTTCTTATTTTAGCAAAATGAGTTTTTCCATATGCACATAAGCCTCCGCCCGAAAGACCAGAAAGTAATTTCCGGCAGGCCAGTTGGCCTCAATCGAGAGCGTTCTTTCTCCATTCACCTTCTGCTCATGCACAGACTGGCCTAAGAGGTTACGTATTTCCAATACGCCCTGCACGCCACGTTCTTTAAAGGCGATGGTAAAGTTGTTTTTGCTCGGATTGGGAAATACGCGGAAGACCGAAGCCTCTTCCTCCTCCACCCCAAAGAAAACTGTTCCGGCATTGATGATGGCGGTATCCGAACCACAAGCGTTAGTGACAACTAACCGTACTTGGTGCACTTGATTATCGGCAAAATAATGAGCAGGTGGAAATCTGTCCGTGGATGAAGTGCCATCTCCAAAGTCCCAGAGATAGGAGTCGCCCTCGGTAATGGACGAAAAGAAGAATTGGTTGATTTCGGGCTGAAACAAATGCATTTGCGCCACAGGCGGACAACAATCGAGGTTGTCAAAATTGGCATCAAACTTAGCTTGCACGTAATCCTTCACTAGAAAAAGCTTGTTTACCGAATCGTAAGGGTCGTTCGACACCGTATCACGCGCCCACAGCGCGCCATAGTGAAATGTCTTTTGCGACCCTATAGGAAAATCGAACGGTCCAACCGATAGCATGAACCTCCTATCAAACGGAACATTGCCCGCAGTCTGTTCGGTCCAGAGCGGAACGGGATTTCCTCCAGTACCGAAACCGTATGGGTCTGAGTCGCCAGGAAACATAAAGGCCGCAGGCGTTCCCGTGTCGCATCCACCGCTCGGATGTCCGTTTGCCCCGTAGCACATGGGTGCGCCATCCTTCCAAATGCCACGCATATAGTTGTAGTAGTCGTCTCCATTGTTAGGATCTTGAGTGGCGGGGTTTCCCTGCCCCGCATTATTGTGATAAAGAAAGCGCGACATCATTACTTGCTCGCCCCATTCGTCTATTTCTCCATCACGATCATTATCTACGCCATCGTTTTCAACTGCCCGTGGCCCCTGAAGCACACCAATGCCCGCTGCAGGAGGATGTGCTCCGTATTGTTGAGGCCCTCCCGTGCCGTCAACTTCAAAACCATTGTAAACATAGCCTAGGTTGCGCATCACTTCGCATCCTACATAATCATCTTGCGCATAGCCGAGGTCGGGATCAGCCCATACCGCCATATAGGTCTCATGGTAGTTGTACTGACCTTTATTTGTTGCTGAAACACGATAAAAAGTCTGGTCGTTAAGTACATCACACGTAGCATAAGCATATGACATCCAGTGCAACTCAACTCCTAGCGAATCTGCGCCTGATTCGGTGTGCGTATCACCTACATCATTCTCAATCCACCACAAACACTGGTCGCCCAAAAGGTGTAAAGCTCTATCCGTAGGCCCATCGAAGACAAAGGCAGGGTAATCTCCTGTTGTTGCATCGTATATCCCGTCCGCGTTAACGTCTACAAATGGAGCATTGGCATGTGTGGCGCTGTGCGGATTGCCTGTTGCTGGCCATTCCATAATATCGTCAGGTATTACATATCCAACTTCGTTGAAACGATGCCTAAATTCATCCACCCCCCAGCGATTGAGCTTATAAATTCGGTCATTCTCAATGCACACATCAGCCGAAACGGTGCCGTCTGCCGATATGGGCCCCGGCCAAAAGTCCATTCCTGATTGTCTGAACTGCATGGCAGCCACGTGAATTTGTTCTGCTTCGTCTTTACCTCCTATCCAAAGCGCATTAGAGAAAAAAGAATGAACACCACTGCCTTGGGGCACCTCGTAAGATGGATTACTTTGAAGGTCAGTCCAGTTGCCGCCACCCACATTCATCCGTGCCCGTACATTGTTCACATCCAGATAGGCATGACCGAGCGGTTCCGGGCATTGGGAATATCCCTGCAAGGAGAAAAGGATGGCTGCTAAAAGAATAGTTGAATTTTTCATGATGATATGGCTTTGAACCCAAAGTTTGGGATTCTCCCGACCATCAACAAGGCTTTCTCAACCATCTTGTGTCCATTAATTACAGGTCTAAGGGCCTTGCCAAATAATCGCCATTAATTACCTCCCCAACGCATGCAACCGTGCTGGGCCGTAGAGGGATGAGATTACGTTTCTAAGGACTTTTGTTGCAGACATGGCCAATCCGTCTCCCACGGCCTTTCACCTTGAGGAACGAAAGGTCTCTTAACTGGACACCGATGCTTTCGGAGTTCTTTCCTTCGTCAGGAAAACAAACGAGATAAAGGATTTCCTCTATTCCGGCCAGCCTGTCACCGCAAGGTCGATTTGGCGTTTCTCAAGAGATACGTTCATCACCTTCACCATCACGGCATCGCCCAAAGTGTAGGAGTTTCCTGTGGTGGAACCGATGACCGACATCGAATCCTCCTCATAGTCATAGAAGTCGTCTGGTAGATCCTTCAGGCGGATCATACCCTCGCACTTGTTCTCCTTTATCTCCACAAAGATGCCCCATTCGGTAACGCCCGAAATGAGCCCCTCGAACTCTTCGCCAATATGGTCTTGTAAGTATTTGGCCTGCATGTATTTGGTGCTGGCACGTTCGGCATCGGATGCTTTCTTCTCCATCTCCGAACTGTGGATGCAGAGGTCTTCGTAGTCCTGCTTGAAGGCGGACTTGCCTCCATCCAAGTAGCGTTGAAGCAATCGGTGCACCATCACATCCGGGTATCTTCTGATGGGCGAAGTGAAATGGGTGTAGTAATCGAAGCCAAGACCGAAATGGCCGATGTTGTCTGTGCTGTACTCGGCCTTTGCCATGCAGCGGATGGCCATGGTGCTAAGCATGTTTTCTTCTCCTTTTCCTTTGATGTCGGCCAAAAGCTTATTGAGCGATGCGGTAAGAATTCTGCGCGGACCCAACTCTACCTTGTAATCCAACTGGGCGGCAATGGTCACTAGTGTTTCCAGCCGTTCTTGAACGGGATTGTCGTGGATACGATAAACGAAGGTCTTGGCCGTTCCCTGCTTAGGCCGGCCAATGAAGGTGGCAACCTGGCGGTTTGCCAGCAGCATGAACTCTTCGATGAGCTTGTTGCTGTCCTTGTACTGTTTCAGGTAAACCTCAATCGGGTTTCCTTCATCATCCAAGCGGAATTTGACTTCCTCCTTCTCAAAGGCAATGGCTCCATTTTCAAAGCGCTTGGCGCGAAGATGTTTGGCGAGTTCGTGCATGGTAAGCACCTCGTCCTTCAATGGGCCTTCGCCTCCTTCAATCAGCTTCTGGGCATCATCATACGTAAAGCGTTGGTCTGAATTGATGACGCACCGACCGAACCATTCGTTGATGATGTTGGCCTTGTCGTCCATTTCAAACACGGCCGAAAAGACAAGCTTTTCCTCATTCGGACGGAGCGAGCAGACCTTATTGGACAGCTTTTCGGGAAGCATGGGAATGACGCGGTCGACCAAGTAAACCGATGTGGCGCGGCTGATGGCCTCCTCATCAAGCGCGGAACCAGGCTGCACGTAATGCGACACATCTGCAATGTGAACGCCTATCTCCCAGTTGCCATTCTTGAGCTTCTGTATGGAAAGGGCATCATCAAAATCCTTGGCGTCATCGGGGTCGATGGTGAAGGTGGTAATGTTGCGGAAGTCGCGCCTTTTGGCGATCTCTTCGCTGGATATCTCATCGGGAATGCGCTCGGCATCCTTCTCCACATTCACGGGGAAATGAAGAGGGAAATCGAACTCGGCAAGAATGGAATGCATCTCGGTTTCCATTTCTCCTGGACGACCGAGAACGGTGATAACATGCGCAATCGGATTCTTGGCGCGGTCGGGCCATTCGGTCATTTTTACAATGACCTTATCGCCATCCTTGGCGCGGAGCATTTCGCCCAACGGGATGAAGAAATCGACCGGCATTTTCTGATTGTCGGGCACAACGAATGCAACCTTGCTTGTAGTGTTAATGCTGAGGGTGCCGACAAAGGTTTCTCTTGCGCGCTCAACAATTTCGACTATTTCGCCTTCAATGCGGTTGCCGTGGTCTGTTCCGTAGGCATGCACTTTGACGATATCGCCCGGTAGTGCCTGTCGCACCTTGCGCGGTGAGATGTAAATGTCGCGCTCGTAGCCTTCTACGGTAACGTAGGCTGCTCCGGTGCTTGTCATATCCACCTTTCCGATGAGTTTCGGTGGTGGCGCATGCTTCAATCGGTATTTTCCTCTTTCAATCTCACGAAGTAGACCATCATTCTTCATGCGATTGAGGCTCTGCCCCAAATCGTTACGTTCTTGAAGGTCTGTGATGCCAAGACGCTTGGCTATTTGTTTGTAATTGAGTGCCCGGTCGGGACTTTTACGCATGGTTTCCAAAATAGGCTCTTGGAATGTTGCTATGGATGGGCCGCGTTTTTTGCTCTTTCCCTGCCTACCGGCAGGCAGGCCTTGTTTCTTCTTTTTCAAATACTTGTAATCATTAATAGGCGGCAAGGTACGGATTCTGAGCTAAGCGCTTTGCGGTGCGCGCTTTAAGGCATTGGGATTTAGCCATTTGGTAATATGTAGGCGGGGAAACGGAAATGAAGTTTAGGTGATGGTCGGGTAGTTGCAAGCCTGCAACGGAAGGGAGAAGTTGCGGAAATGGCGTTTACACCGAATGATATGGGAGTTACATTAGCGGATAAGGGTGTTACAGTAACAGATATGGCATTTACATTGGATAACACGCGAGTTACAGCGAATGAAATGCCGCTTACAGTGGATAAAATGGAAGTTACATGAGCGGATACGCGTGTTGCAGTAACGGATATGGCATTTACATTGGATAACACGCGAGTTACAGTGAATGAAATGCTGCTTACAGTGGATGAAATGGAAGTTACATGAGCGGATGCGCGAGTTGCAGTTAAGAATGTGGTGTTTACAGTGGATGACATGGGAGTTACAGCGAATAAAATGGGAATTACATTGAATGCGATGTGTCTCTCAGCAAATGCAACGAAGGGTCTGTTCAACGAACTGTGTCAGCTGCGTTGAGATGAGAACGTAAGTTGTGCATATGGAATGGCGTTGTTAAGTTAGTGGCAGCATAAAATGCTGCAATGCCTAGCGTACGAGGGCTTCGGAATGCTGAATGAGACGCGAACAACACATTGATTTTGAGGATTCTGGGCCGTTGGACATGGCTCGGGATTTCTTCTTTAACCGTGTGAAGTGGCGCACGCGAATCTCTCGGTCGGAGTTTGAGAATTACAACTTGTTGCTGGCCAAGCATTCTGCATTCTATCGGGGGCTATCGCCCGATATGAAGGCTAAGACCATGCATCGTGTTGTGGCCTTTGCTGGCAACAAGAAATTTGTTGGGCATGGCTTAGATGTAACCATGGAAATGAAGTTGATTGTGGCGTTTGCAGCTGTGAAGCTCACTTTTGGATTTGAGGGTTATCTCATTCCTATTCTGCACACGATACATATTGCATCGGGGGCGTTCTATACGCCAATGATAAAGGAGCAGACGGTTGGATTGACATCGGAAAATGGCAATATGTATCTTGCTTGGGACAGGGTTGTATCGGGCATAGAAAATGAGGACGATGGATTGCATTTGGCGGTACATGAAATGGCGCATGCGCTTAAGATTGATACTGTTGTGGGTTCTCCCACGAAGGAGCGATTTGCGTTTTACCTAAATACCTGGCTGAAGGAAGCGGAGCTTAGAAAAGCGGCTGCCGATACGGGCTTTATTCGTGCTTATGGCAGAACCAATATGCACGAGTTTTTTGCGGTTTGCATGGAGAATTTTGTGGAACGACCTGAGGCGTTTTACCAGCACGAACCGATGTTGTTTGCCCACACCTGCTATCTGCTCAACCAATATCCATTGGAGCCTAAAGGACGAGAGCTTACCCCCAGAGCCGTGTCTTTGCTGATGAGACAAACGGGGGCCAAGTTTCCAAAAGCATCTGCGAAGGATTATACGCACCATTCATGGCACTGGAGCCTTACCATGCTGTTGGCGTCTATCTTCGTATCGCCAGGTTTTATTGGCGGACTTACATGGAATGCTTCCTTACCGATTGATGGCTGGCTGTACTATTTCCTTTTTTGTGTGATTGCTGCTGCGGTGTTTTACCGTCCGGTGGTAATCTATAATGTCTTAGGCATGGACAAATACATTGCGTTTGTATTGATAGGAGGCGGCCCCATGCTTTACTCTGGGGCATTGGTAGTAGATGCGGTTTTGCCGCTGTACCAATGGGAAGAATCGAGCAGGGTGATAGCTGCCGCACCCAACTTGCATCTGGATAGAACGGTGGTGACACTTGAAGGGGGAGATTTAACAACATGGGAAGAAACCACCTATCTGCCTATTGGCTTTATGCAGCAGTACCGCAAAAATGCTGACGTGTCTGTTCATGCCACATTTGGCAAGGGCATCATGGGAATAACACGAATAAAAGATTCTTGGTATGAGTTTGGAGATGGCCACGTAGCTGAGAGCTCTAATTAGCAAGAGTGTTGTGAGGGATTGGCATTATTCAATCCTAATAAAACGTTTGTTTACATTCTTTCGTCTGCAATAATGACTGCGGATGGTTTTGGAACTAGGAATTACCTAGAACCGTAGTTGGGCAGAAACGCCATTGGCCGCAAAACACTTATCTGTTTAACCTTGGACCTGGGCCAATACCCGGTGAATTAAATCCTCGAAGCTCTTTTCGAAACTGCTCGTGGTTAATTTTTGGCTTGGAGTACGTGAGAATAAGCGACATCTCTCCTGCAATTTCGTTCATATCTGAACATGCTTTTTCAAATTCCTTGGCGGTTATTTCATCTGTTTTTGTTACGTAACTATACCTCAATTCAATCTCGTTACCTTTTATTGGAATGATGATGGATTCATAAGTAAAGCCTGCATTATCGAATCGTGTTTTTGAGAAATCGACAGCCAACTTCTCTGGGAGATTTAAGATGGTGGTTTGAGAAAATTTGGTTGGGTGATGCACATAAACGGGATGTTTTTTCTTTTCGCATTCCGACTGGCCTATGTAATCGTACAAATCTGATGGTTCGTAACGAAATTGAGTAGCGGTATAGTTAGCATCCTCTAAGCTCTTCCAATTATCTGTAATGAAATATGTTTCTACCGTGGTAAAAATGTTGTTTTCTTCATCGTCTTTAATGTCAATTAATTGGTCTTTCTGAATGCTTGGAAACAAACGGCCGTAGCGTTTCCGAAGCTCATCAGACAGGTCTTTTCTGGACATATATTCTAAGGCGCCTCGCATCTTATCGGCTACAATCCCGAAATACTTGGTTTCTACAGTTAGGAAACAAGGCTTTTCAAAATCGGCAAACGTAAACTCTTCATTCACCTCAACGCGAGAAACCGTGTCAACCACATTCATTTTAACCAAGCCAACGCTTGTGTCTCCTACAACCAATGCTAGACCATAGTCTGGAATGCATACTTCTTTGAACGTGCCTCCTTGCAGCGAAATGGTTGGGTCTATCCAATACTCGACATCATCCAATCTGAAGTGGGCTATGCAATGATTAAATACTTGCGCAGATGGCAGCATATTACTTACACCCCTTACCAACGAAGTATTAACCAACGCAGGGTAAGCTTGGTTTACTCCCAAACCTTTAAGAAGGGTAGAAAGTAGTAGCGACTTATCCTTGCAATCTCCAAAACGCTGCGAAATGACTTTTGATGGAAGAAACGGTTTAATGCTGCCGATGCCGTCTTCTAAGGCCATATATCTAATATCGTCTTGAACGTAATTGACAGCAGCATCTATTTGCTGTTGGAGGGTTTTGTGGTTTTGCTGAATATCTGCCACCAACTCATTTACTATTGCAGATGTATCTAGCTCAAACACACCTGTTGCCCATGTATCTACATCTTCCCAAGAAGTAAATCCGCTAAAACTGTAATACGGATACGGAATTAACCAAGGCGGCATAGAGTCTTCGAAATCTGTTGCCTCCAAATTCTGTCTACGGAGTTGAATGACATGGAATCCGTCTTCATCAAACTCCTCCACAGACACTTCGTCACAATTGCTACACCTCGTGTTGTACTGTGTGCCTTTGTCATGCACAATTCTGATAGAAAGTAAGTCTATGGGATTGGCGTTTACTAAGGGCAGAAAGTCGAATGGTTTATTGTCGAAAATTGGGTTTTCGCCAATAATAGAGTAGGCATATTCAAGCACATCTCCCTTTCGGATATCTTCCAAAATCTCGTGGGCTGTAACTCTTCCGAGGTACATGCTTTGGTTTAGTCCTGCTTCGTTTCGCAAGAATTCGAAGGTTAGGTCGCCAGTACGGTCAATCTTCTTTCCATTACGCCATACGTTTAAGTAATGAAATTCGACACGCATGTAGGCGGTATCGTATGGAATGGAGACATCTGAAACCCGTTGTACGCCTGCATTGGTCAGGACTTCGAATGCAACGTGGGTAAACGTTGTATTCTCTACCAAATTCATTTGTTCGTCTACCAGTTTGCTGTAGTAACCTCCAATTACATCATACTTAGATATACCCGAAGACTCTGGTATGGCTACCGGATGAACCCAAGACGGAACATCTTTCAACTCAAACTGGTTAGCAACCGACACGATTGAGAAGGTGAGAAACAGAAGAAGCGTGGAGAGATTTCGGATTGATTTGGCTAGCAACATGGTGTTGCAAAATACAATAAACCAACTGCCACGTCAAGCCTAGCCGTAAATTGTAGCGGCAGTGTGTGGTACATTCTAGTAAGCCCTCACATTCTTGCCTTCCATGTAGTTGATGAAGGCGCGGTTTACCACGCGGTTTCCGCCCGGTGTTGGGTAGTTTCCGGTAAAGTACCAATCGCCCAAATGGTTCGGACAGGCCGAATGCAGTCCTTCGATTGACTGAAAGATGAGTTTTACCTCTGCATTCATGTTTGCTGGCGATATGATTTCGGCAGATTTACCTGCTAACTGCTCTGCGGTAAATGGCTTGTAAACCTGCTTTACCACGTTTACAATTTTTTCGATTGGCAAATCCATTTGCGCCTTAGCCTGCTCGTAAACATCATCCAGAATATTCGTCTGTTTGGTTTCTTTTAGCAATTCCACTGCAGCGCGGAAAACCATAAAATCGCCCAACTTGGCCATGTCGATACCGTAACAATCGGGATAACGAATTTGCGGTGCGCTCGAAACAATTACAATCTTTTTTGGTCCTAATCGGTCTACAATTCGCAAAATACTTTGCTTTAAGGTGGTGCCTCTAACAATGGAATCATCAATCAAAACCACGTTGTCTTGTCCGCGCTTTACGGTGCCGTAGGTAATGTCGTACACGTGCGAAACGAGATCATCTCGGTGCACATCATCGGTAATAAATGTTCTGAGTTTGGCGTCTTTGATGGTAAGCTTCTCTACCCGAGCGCGCATGTTTAGAATTTCGCGTACCTGAGCAGCATCTAACGAACGTTTGCCCGAAAGAATCTGATCCGTTTTAAGGATATTGATGTAATCTTCTACGCCTTTTACCATTCCGTAGAAGGAGGTTTCGGCCGTGTTTGGAATGAATGAGAAAACGGTGTTCTTGACATCGTAATCCAACTCTTTAAGCACAGGTGCAACCACCAATCTCCCCAATTCTTTGCGTTCTTGGTAGATATCTTTATCGCTACCGCGCGAGAAGTAGATGCGCTCAAACGAGCATGATTTCTGCTCTAAAGGTTCGCGGAATTTCTTCTCGCTTATTGTTCCATCCTTTTTAATGATGAGTGCGTATCCGGGTTTAATCTCCTTTACGTCTTCCCACTTTAAATTGAACGCGGTTTGAATGGCAGGGCGCTCGCTTGCTACCACTAGAACCTCATCATCTTGATACCAGTGTGCAGGACGAATTCCGGCTGGGTCGCGCATTACGAAAGCATCTCCATGCCCCATCATGCCTGCAATGGCATAACCACCATCCCATTTCTTGGCAGATTCGAACAAAATCCGTTGCACATCAATATTCTCTGCAATAAGCGGTGTGGCGTTAGCCTTTGAATAGCCTTTCTGCTTAAACTCGTAATACAATCGGTCGTTCTCTTCATCTAGGAAGTGACCAATTTTTTCCAAAACCGTAACGGTGTCTGCTTTCTCTTTTGGGTGCTGACCAATCTCTACCAACTGCTGAAAAAGTTCATCTACGTTGGTCATGTTGAAGTTGCCGGCCAACACGAGATTCCGTGTCATCCAGTTGTTCTGACGAAGAAATGGATGGCAATGCTCTATGGTGTTGCCTCCATGCGTACCATACCGAAGGTGACCAAGAAACAACTCGCCTGTAAATGGCAAATTCTGTTTCAACCACTCTGGGTCTTGTATGTGCTCGGGGTTTTCTTTGAATTCTTCTTCAAACCTGCCGTTGATGTGGGCAAAAACATCTTTTATAGGAGTTGAAGAATTGGATCGATGGCGGCTGATGTAGCGTTTGCCGGGTTCCATATCTAACTTAATGTTGGCCAAACCAGCACCGTCTTGCCCACGGTTGTGCTGTTTCTCCATGAGGAGATAGGTTTTATTCAGCCCATAAAAACTCGACCCGTATTTGTCCTTGTAGTACTGAAGCGGTTTCAGTAAACGGACCATTGCAATTCCGCACTCGTGCTTTATAGCGTCACTCATCGTGGATTTCTAAGATGCAAAAGTAACGAAATGAGGGAGGGAATGTTTAGGGTTTTTGGACGAATGGAACCCTCATTGACAAGCGGGTGCGAATGCCTGCCGAAGGTTGGCTTGGTTACAAATAAGTGTTTTAAATGCGGGCTGTCGGGTTTGTGCTCAAATGAGCTGTTTACACCACTCAATGTGACACGAATACCTCTTTTCAACACGAATTAGAATTACCTACGTCTTCTGGATTTGTCAACTGCTTCCTGCGCAAAACCCTCGTATTAATTGTCATACTGGCAACCACAGTAGATAGCCAACAGCAACCACTTTCAGATATTAGGAACTCTTTTACCTTTAGTGCCAAATGAAGTGGAAAGCCATTGTTCTTAGTGTGTTTGTCTCTTTTGGCTGTCTGCCTGTAAGTGGGCAAAACGCTGCAATAGATAGCCTTAGGCAAGAATTTAAAAAGGCCAAACAGGTGCCACAGCAACTTCGTTTACTTGGCTTGCTCTCAGAGAATTTGCTGGAAGCCAATCCGGATTCTGCGCTGCGCTATGCAGAAAAACAGCTTGAGCTTAGTAAGAAGTCTGGTGATGAACTTGATTTTGCCCGTGCGCTTTTCTCTAAAGGAACAGTGATTGCTCGGAAAGGCAACGATACACTGGCCATCTCTATTTTTCAAGAAGCACAAAAACTACGAATTCCTTCCTCTGAGATTCGCCTTAAAGCCAATTTGGATAAAAATATTGGCCGTGCTTATTATCACTTAGCGCTATACGATAAAGCCATCGAGGCGTTTTTTAACGCGCTTGATTTCCTCCAAGCAGATTCGCTGAAAACGGAACGTGCGGCTGTGCTCAACAGCATTGGCAACGTATTCTATTTCACCAACATGTCTGAGGCTGCCAAATACTATCAGCAATCGTTAGAAATACACCAAAGCACCAACAACTTAGATGGAATTGCCTCGCAATTGGGAAACCTAGGGCTGGTCTACATCAACATGAAAGACTTTGATAAGGGGATTGAATACTCAAAGCAATCACTCAATTACTACAAGCAACTTGGTTATGAGCGCAGCATTGCTCGGTCTGAAGTAAACTTGGCGCATGCGTACAAAGAGGTCAATCAATCGGGCCTAGCACTTGTTCACGCGCAAGAAGCGCTGCGCATTACAGAAAAGCTGAACGATGCTAGAGGAATAGCCACTGCAACCATCATGCTTGGCAACATCTATTTTGATCTAAACGACTTTGGAGCCGCGGTTCGCTACTACGAACCCGGAATAGAGATGGTAAGAACCCTTGGCATGCGGTCTTATGAATGGGAAGCGATGTTCTTTCTTGCCGAATCTTATGCAAAACTTGGCAAGACCGACAAGGCTCTGGAATTATATCCTAAAGTGATCAATTTGCGAGACAGCATTAATAAAGCAGAAATGCAGTCGATGCTTGCCGAAAAAGACGCGCAGTACCAAACACTTCAAAAGGAAGGGCAAATCCAGCTGCTTACAGCCGAGGCAGAGGTGGCAGAGCTCGAACTCAGGAAGGGGGAAACCTATCTGTTTGCTGCAACCATCATCACCTTTCTGCTCGGAATTGTATCGCTTGTTGTGTTCTTCTTCTATCGCATTAGAACCAAAGCCAACGTTGCCCTAGAGCGGAAAAACAACGAAATCTCACATCAAAAAGAGATTATTGAAGAGAAGAACCTACACATTACAGACAGCATCCGTTATGCTCAACGATTGCAGGCGGCCATCCTACCCAAAGCAGAAATGTTTGAAAAGCATTTCTCAGCGCACACCATCCTTTACAAACCGAAAGACATCGTTTCGGGCGATTTCTATTGGATGGAAAACCTCCCCCCAACCCCCTCCCAAGGAGGGGGAGCGATTTGCTATTTGGCGGTGGCGGATTGTACGGGCCATGGCGTTCCCGGAGCAATGGTAAGCATGGTTGGTTTTCAGGGACTGAACAAAGCGGTTTTGGAAGAGAAGCTGACATCGCCAGCGGCTATTCTGCAACGATTGAGCGACTACGTAGAAGAAGCCTTTGAGAAAAGTGGCGGCAGCGTAAAAGATGGCATGGACATCTGTCTTGTGGCTATTGATACCAAAAAACGGACAGTGGCCTATGCTGGCGCGCACAACCCGCTTTGGATTCTCACATCAAAAGAAGATTTGCCCAACGCCAACTTGCGCGAAGAAGAAAACGGCATGCGCATGTTTGAGCTAAAAGCCGACAGGCGCTCCATTGGCGGATTTATGGATGCAGGTTCGTTTACCGAAACGGTGGTAAAATTAAATGAAGGCGACCACCTGTTTCTTTTTACTGATGGCTTTGCCGACCAGTTTGGCGGGCCAGAAGGCAAGAAACTCGGCAGCAAGCGCCTGCGCGAAACGGCTCGGCAACTAGCGCTTTCAGGAAACCTTACCGCCCTTGGCGCCATCTTTCAAGATTGGAAAGGAGACGAAGAGCAGGTGGATGATGTAAGCGTTATTTCGGTGGCGCTTTAAGCTAAAACAGCAACGTCAAGTACCGCGTCAACCTCCACAAACGGAAGGTCAAATGCTTCGGCAACTCCTTTGTAAACCACATCTCCGTTAACCACGTTGAGGCCTTTTTTCAATTCCTCATTTTCTGCGCAGGCTTTTCTCCAGCCTTTATCTGCCAATTGCAGCGCATACGGTAATGTTGAGTTTGTGAGCGCAATGGTTGAGGTACAAGGAACGGCTCCCGGCATGTTGGCAACGCAATAATGCACCACGTCATCCACAATAAAAGCCGGATTTTCGTGAGTTGTTGGAACGCAAGTTTCTACACAACCGCCCTGATCAACAGCTACGTCAACAATCACCGTTCCCGGGCGCATGGTTTTTAGCATGTCGCGAGTGATGAGTTTTGGGGCTTTTGCTCCCGGAATAAGCACTGCCCCAACAATCAGATCGTGGGTTTGCACCAATTTTCGAATGTTGTACTCGCTGCTAAACTCCGTTACCACGTGATGCGGCATGATGTCGTTAATTCGTCTTAATCGTGGCAGACTTACATCCAAGATGGTAACATGTGCTCCAAGGCCAGCAGCCATTTTTGCTGCTTGAACGCCCACAATTCCACCACCAAGAATCAGCACTTTTCCTGGAGCAACTCCTGGAACGCCTCCAAGCAACACACCTCGGCCTTTTACAGGCTTTTGCAGGTAGCGCGCTCCTTCCTGAATAGCCATTCTGCCTGCTACTTCAGACATCGGAACTAGTAATGGAAGCGACCTATCAGATTGCTCAACCGTTTCATATGCCAAGCAAACTGCGCCACTATCAATCATGGCGTGGGTCAGTGGTTCGCAAGAGGCAAAATGGAAATAGGTGAAAATGAGCTGGTTTTCGCGACACTTGGCGTATTCCTCAGCAATTGGCTCCTTCACCTTCATGATCATTTCGGCTGTTGCCCACACCTCATCGGCTGTAGCCACAATTTTGGCTCCAACAACAAGATAATCTTCATCTGGGAATCCGCTACCATCGCCAGCAAAGGTTTCAATCAGCACCTGATGGCCCCTTCGGATAAATTCATGCGCACCTGCTGGGGTAAGTGCTACGCGGCTTTCATTATTCTTTATTTCCTTCGGGACCCCTATTATCATGATGTCTGTGTTTTAATTTTTACAAATATTACACATCAGCCCTTATTTATTTGGGGGTGATGAGATAAAAACACAAACTTTTTACGAGTCGGCTGTTAATAACAAGGGGGTGAGGCCTAAATTATGGCGCTTCTTGCCAACGTTTCACCCGCACTTGGTCTTTGAGAATCTCAATACTTTGATTAATCATCTCTACGCTCATCTTGTTCAACTCTTCGTCTTCTTCTTGTAGAAGCAGCATGTCCATGGTTACATCGGCCAATTCACTGATTACTTTCGTGTTCTCTGGGCTGCTTAGGTCAAGCATAATGCCTTCAATAACCGAATAGGTAATGCTGGCAACGGCCTTTTCGAGCTTGGTGGTAATGGCGCTACCTACAAGCGGAATGGCGGCAATGTCTTTTACTTCTGCATTGTGGCGCACAGCATCGGCCACCTTTCGGTTTACGTAAACGCGCAGTTGTTCTTGATAGCGTTCGTAATGTTGTTCGCTGGCGGTGGTAATCCTACTCGAAAGCCATTCTACCAACACTTCTTTTTGAGGTCGGATAACTTCTACAATGATGCGGCTTGCTACGGGTGTGCCCAACTTCAATTCTTCTTGTACTCCTTCGAGCACATTGACCACAACACGATCGGAAATTTCCTCGACAATAACCGCGCTATATCGCTGGTAGATATTGAACAGATACGACTCTTTTAGGTCGATGACACCCATTTTATGAAGCCTGTAAAGCATGCTTCCCAAGCGAAAGATTCTTAAAAAACGAAACTGCGCCAGAGGAACGCATCCTAGCACATCGTACCAGTGGATAAACGGATAAAAAAACCACTTGTGATGTTGATTTTGATATATGGCAAAGAACCAACGGATGGAAAACTCGGTAATGAAAATAGCCACAAAAAATAGGTCGTACCAATAGAAATTCTGATGCAAATGGGTATCGTACCACGCATGGAAAGTGGGTGCTTGCTCTTGCAAAAACGAGTTGACAAAACCAATGGTGAAATTCCATTCTACTAGAATGTAGAGCAGATTAACCAACACAAGGTTGAGCATGAAAAGGTCAACGAGAAAAAGAGCTGTGCCGCGTTCGCTTTTGAATTTTGACCAGTTTATTTTGACCATTTGCTATTTCAGCTAGGGGCAAACTACTCCAAATGCTTCCAGCCCTGTGCCGTAAGCGGAATGATTTGGTCGTGAGAAACTAGGTTGTAGCCATCGCCCTTATCCGTAATGTGACCGATGACGCGAATGGCAGGATTGTCCTTCAATCGGTCGTAATCCTTTAGGTCCACGGTGAAAAGGAGTTCGTAGTCTTCGCCACCATTGAGCGCACAAACCGTGGTATCAAGATTCAATTCTTCGGCAGCAATGGCAGAAGTGTGATCGATGGGTAGTTTCTCGATGTAAATGCGGCAGCCGACCTCGCTTTGTGTGCAGATGTGCATCAAATCCGAACTCAGTCCGTCCGACACATCGATCATGGATGTTGGAACTACTTTTTCGAGTTTGAGAATATCGATGATATCTGCACGCGGTTCTGGTTTCAATTGGCGTTCTAGCACATAATCATGTCCTGTGAGGTCGGGCTGTATGGCTGGATTGTCTTTGAAAATTGCTTTCTCCCGTTCCAACAATTGCAGTCCGAGATAGGCCGCGCCCAGATCGCCCGAAACGCAGATGAGATCGGTTTCCTTTGCGCCATTCCTGTAAACGATTTGGTCTTCGTTCGCTTCGCCAATGGCGGTGATAGAAAGCGTCAGTCCTGACACAGAACTGGTTGTGTCTCCACCAACCAAATCGACATCGTATTTATCGCAAGCAAGCAGAATTCCTGTGTAGAGTTCATCAATCGCTTCTAGCGGAAAACGGCTCGAAAGCCCCAATGAAACGGTAATCTGGGTTGGTTTCCCGTTCATGGCGTAGATGTCGGAAAGGTTGACGGCCACGGCCTTGTATCCCAAATGTTTGAGCGGCACATAGCTCAGATCGAAATGGATTCCCTCCAACAGCAAGTCGGTGGAAATGAGCATTTTCTGTTTTCCTGTTCCGATAACCGCAGCATCATCGCCAATACCCTTGACGGTGCTTTTCTGGTTCAGTTCTACACTCTTTGCAATGCGATTAATGAGGCCGAATTCGCCCAAATCGCTCAGTTCTGTTCTGTCTTTGTCTTCAAGCATGCGGCAAAGGTCGTAAATGGAATGGGGATATTAGTGGAACACAGATGACGCGGATTAAACTGATTGACACTGAATTGAAGAACAGGAATAAAAAAGGGCGTATTTCCATACGCCCCTACTCAATGTCAATTGAGAGTGATTATACCTTACCCAACTTCTTACGCTCGTGCTCCTTCAAAAACGTCTTTCTGAGACGGATGGATTGTGGCGTTACTTCCACGTACTCATCTGCCTGAATGTATTCCAAGGCTTCTTCCAATGAGAACTTGATGGCAGGAGCAATTCGAATCTTGTCATCAGCACCTGAAGAACGCATGTTGCTCATTTTCTTGGTCTTGGTGAGGTTGACAATCATATCGCCCGCACGGGTGTTCTCACCTACCACTTGACCTTCGTAAATCGGAGTACCGGGATCGATGAAGAATTTACCTCTGTCTTGTAGGTTGCTCAAGGTGTAAGGAATGGCTTCGCCTGGCTCCATAGAGATAAGCGAACCGTTCTGACGGCCCGGAATAACACCTTTATACGGTTGATATTCTTTGAAGCGGTGACTCATAATGGCCTCGCCAGCGGTTGCTGTAAGCAATTGGTTTCTAAGACCGATAATTCCGCGTGATGGAATGGTAAATTCCAGAAGCATACGATCTCCTTTTGGGCCCATGTTCACAATTTCGCCTTTACGATTCGTTACCATTTCAACCGCCTTTCCGTGCACTTCTTCTGGAAGGTCGATGGTTAGGTCTTCCACAGGTTCGCACTTCACGCCATCAATTTCTTTGATGATCACCTGCGGCTGACCAATCTGCAATTCGTAGCCCTCTCTTCGCATGGTTTCAATAAGAACAGAAAGGTGAAGAACGCCTCGACCGTAAACTTGGAAACTATCAGCTTGTCCGGTATTTTCCATGCGCATGGCGAGGTTTTTCTCCAACTCTTTCTCCAAACGCTCGCGCACGTGTCGAGACGTGACGAACTTTCCTTCTTTTCCGAAGAAAGGCGAATCGTTGATGGTGAACAGCATGCTCATGGTCGGCTCGTCAATGCTAATTGGTTTCATAGCCTCTGGAAATTCTGCATCGCAGATGGTATCTCCAATCTCAAAACCTTCCAATCCAACAAGCGCACAAATCTCGCCTGCTTCCACTTCTTCCACCTTAATCTTACCCATTCCTTCAAACAGGTAAAGCTCCTTCAGCTTGCCTTTCACAATGGTGCCATCACGCTTGATCATTGCTATGTTCTGACCCGCTTTTAGCGTTCCTCTATACAATCTTCCGATGGCAATTCGGCCTGTGTAAGGCGAGTGATCCATCGAAGTAATTTGCATTTGAGTAGCTCCTTCCGCCACTTTCGGGGCAGGAATGTGCTCAATCACTTGCTCCATCAAATAATCAATATTGCCAGTTGGTTCAAATGGCTCTGGACCCATCCAACCTTGCTTTGCCGAACCATAGACGGTAGGGAAATCCAACTGATCTTCCGTTGCTCCAAGATTGAACATCAAATCGAAAACAGCTTCTTGCGCGATGTCTGGTGTACAATTTGGCTTATCAACTTTATTCACAACTACAATCGGTTTCAATCCCAATTCGATTGCTTTTTGCAATACGAAACGTGTCTGTGGCATTGGTCCTTCAAAGGCATCAACCAAAAGCAAAACGCCATCGGCCATGTTCAAAACGCGCTCTACTTCACCTCCAAAGTCGCTGTGACCCGGTGTATCGATGATATTGATTTTGGTGTCTTTCCACTGTACCGCCACGTTTTTGGCCAGGATGGTAATACCACGCTCGCGCTCCAAATCGTTGCTATCCATAACAAGTTCTCCCATGACCTCGTGGTCCTTGAATACCTTGGCGGCAGATAGAATTCTGTCAACCAACGAAGTTTTTCCGTGGTCAACGTGGGCAATAATGGCAATATTTCGTAATGATGTCATGTCCTTAAAAATCAGCGCGCAAAAGTACGGTTAAGTTTGTGGGGAAAATCAGCCGATAGAATTATGCAAAATCCTTCATCATTTGTTCGCTATTCCTTCATAGTTGCCATCGGTTTTCTATTCGTTGGAATTTTGTTTACCATTATTGGTTGGCCTGCGGCTGAACTGTTTTCTATCCTAGGAGGCGTAGCTTCGCTGGTGTTTTACGGCATTTTTACCCACGCATCGGTTGCTTCTTCAAAATCAGTTTATCCGCGCCACTTGACCTTTGGATTATTAGTAGTTGGGCAAATTCTTAAGTCGCTTCAGGTGGGTTTCGGCTCGTATCTGTTCCTAGTGGCTTTGGTTGCTTTCCTAATTTGGGTAGTTTGGTCAGTTTTGGAACAATTGCCGCCTTCCGAAGACTGAGATAATCTCCATCTTTGCAGCATGAGCCACGGCAAACTCATCATTTTTTCAGCCCCAAGCGGATCGGGCAAAACAACGCTGGTCCATTATCTACTTTCAAAACTCGAATTGAAGTTGGCATTCTCCGTTTCAGCCGCCAGCAGGGCAAAACGTCCGAACGAGGAAAACGGAAAGGATTATTACTTCCTAAGTCCTGATGAATTCCGTTCGCGCATTGCGAGAGGTGATTTTTTGGAATGGGAAGAGGTTTACGAGAATCAATATTATGGTACGCTCCGCTCCGAAATTGACCGTATTCATTCCGAAGGGAAAACCGTCATTTTTGATGTGGATGTGGTTGGGGGATTAAATATCAAGAAACAATTTGGCGATGCTGCGCTAGCGGTATTTGTCAAACCTCCATCAGTAAAGGAGTTGGAAAGCCGCTTGAAAAGGCGCGACACGGAAAGTGACGAAAGTCTTGCGAAACGAGTTGCCAAAGCAGAAGAAGAGCTCACCTATGCGGGCAGATTTGATGTAATTCTTGTGAATGATGAGCTCCAAAAAGCGAAGAAGGAAGCCTATCAATTGGTTGCTGATTTCATCCAATGAAAAAGGTCGGTCTGTTCTTTGGGTCGTTCAATCCGATTCATATCGGGCACATGATTATAGCCGATCATGTTGCCAATCATACCGACCTAAAGGAGATTTGGTTTGTGGTTTCTCCACACAATCCGCTCAAACAAAAGAAAAGCCTACTGGATGGACATCACCGTTTGGCGTTGGTGCGGAGGGCATCAGAAAACGACCCGCGTTTCAAGGTTTCGGACATAGAATTTCAGCTCGACCAACCATCCTATACTTCAATCACACTTGCCTATCTGAAGGAGAAATCCCCGAAAATTGCGTTCTCATTAATTATGGGCGGAGACAATTTGGCTTCATTGCCAAAGTGGAAGAACTACGAGACCATACTCGCCAACTACCCAATTGTGCTCTATTCACGACCAGATTATGACGCATCAGAAATGCTGAGCCAAGGCAATATTTCGGTGCTAGATGCGCCTCAAATGAACATTTCTTCGAGCCATATCCGCCAGCAAATTGCAGACGGACACAGCGTAAAATACCTAATGCCAATGGAGGCTTGGCACTATTTGGATGAAATGAACTTCTACAAATAAGGCAGATAGTATTACATTTAAATCCGTCTATGGAACAAACAAGCAGCATTATCCAGTTTGGACTTCCCATCTTATCCATTGCCATTCTTTTGGTGGCTTGGTGGCTGCTGAACGGCCGATTGAAGCGGCAACGACTTAACGATGAGTTAGAGTTGGGTAAAATGGAGGCAGAGCGGTTAAAACAGCTCGATTTGGTTAAATCCGATTTCTTTTCAAACGTAACACACGAATTCCGAACGCCATTGACGTTGATTCTCGGTCACTTAGAACAAGTGATTCCGACCATTGCAGACGAACAGGCAAAAAAGGAATTGATTGTAGTAAAACGCAATGCCAAAATCCTTGAAAAACTAATCAATCAACTGCTTGATATTGCCAAAATTGAAGCAGACAAAATGGACCTTGATCTTAGAAGAGGAAACATCGTTCCTTTCATAGACGAAATTCATAAATCATTCGTTTCGCTTTCTCTTAGAAAAGGCGTTGGGTTGAATTTCAAGGCAGATGAAGAGACCATCAACATGGATTTTGACCCCGATAAAATTGAGCTCATTTTCTTCAATCTCCTTTCAAACGCATTCAAATTCACTGATAGTGGCGAAGTAAGTCTGAAAGTGGGTCTTGCGCAAAAAGACGGCAAGGATTATTGCAAACTGGTGGTTCAGGATACTGGAGTTGGCATATTGGAAGAACAAGTTGACAAGGTTTTTGACCGTTTTTATCAATCCGAGAATTCGCGCTGGAGAAAGAATAAGGGAACAGGAATTGGACTTGCGCTGGTAAAAGACTTAGTTGATTTACACAAAGGGAAAATTGAACTGAAAAGCATTGCTGGTGTTGGAACGGAGATTGTAATTCTTCTACCGTTGGAGCAGATTTCCGTTAGCGCCCAAACCAATGTGGAAATTCCTGCCTTGGATCCTATCGATCCAGATTTGGAAGTAACCGTAGACTTTGAACCGCAAAAGCAGTCCTTAACAGAGGAAGAAATAAGCGCACAGAATATCGTGCTTGTAATTGAAGACAATGACGATATCCGAAATTTTCTTCGCTTAACACTAGAGCCCAATTACCGTGTTTTTGAAGCAGTCGATGGCGAAAAAGGAATTGAAAAGGCTACTGAAATTATTCCAGATGTAATCATTTGCGATGTGATGATGCCCGGAAAAGATGGGTTTGAAGTAACTAAGGTTCTGAAAAATCAAGAAAAGACGAGCCATGTTCCCGTCATCATTTTAACAGCCAAGGCTGGAGTCGAAAATCGCATCGCAGGACTAGAAACGGGTGCGGATGCCTACGTTCCAAAACCTTTCAGTTCGGAGGAATTGCATGCGCGAATTCGAAACCTTATCGACAACAGAAAGAAGCTTAAAGAGAAATATTCTAGGTCGCTGCTAGTTAAACCAGAAGTTGCCAGCGAGCCTTCTATGGAGGAAAAATTCTTGTTACGTGTAAAAAACGTGGTAGTCAAACATCTTGATGACGAACATTTCAGCGTAGAAGAATTGAGCAAAGAAGTTGGCATGAGTAGAGCACAGCTACATAGAAAACTGATTGCCCTAACAGGCGTAAGTGCCAGCCGTTTTGTTCGTAATTATCGCTTAGAACATGCCTACCAACTATTGCAGAACAAAGTTGGCACCGTCTCCGAAATAGCATACCGCGTTGGCTACAGTAGTCCAGCTTATTTCACCAAATGCTTTACGGAAGATTACGGCATTTCGCCTAGCCAGGTTAAGAAGGAAATTTAGGTCTTTTGTTTGCTCTTTGCATTCGCATTCCACCAGTTTTGACGCGACTTACGGTCAAAGAATTAACAGTACATTTGCCGCATATTCAATTATTTATTTTTTACAATGAAAAAAGGTACAGTAAAGTTTTTTAATGATTCTAAAGGTTTTGGATTCATTATTGACCAAGAAACAAAAACAGAATACTTTGTCCACGTCTCTGGATTAATTGACGAAATTCGTGAGGATGACAACGTTGAGTTTGAACTAAAAGAAGGCCGAAAAGGTTTGAACGCAGTCAGCGTGAAAGTTGTCTAAACAACATTCTTGTTTGAAAAAACAAAAGGCTCACCAATTGGTGAGCCTTTCTTTTGGTCTAAACTTTCGTAAATCTTAAGCCGAAACTCCCGCAAGAATTGATTCAAACAGCGCCTTGCCATCTAAATTTCCTAGGTTTTCGTCAGCAGCACGCTCAGGGTGAGGCATCATCCCAAACACATTTCGGCCCTTGTTTGTAACGCCTGCAATGTTGCTCAACGAGCCATTTGGGTTGGCGACATCATCCAACTTCCCTTTCGCATCGCAATAGCGGAAAAGAATCTGATTATTTGCTTCCAATTCTTCTAAAGTTGCAGCATCTGCGTAGAAACGACCTTCACCATGGGCAATAGGAATTTTGAGTGCTGCACCCGTTTTTATTTGGTTAGTCACCAACGAATCGGTTGTTTCGCAACGGATATTCACATTTTTGCAGATGAACTTCTGTGTGTCGTTGTGAAGCAACGCCCCTGGCAAAAGACCGGCTTCGCAAAGCACTTGAAAGCCGTTGCAAACCCCTAGAAGGTAGCCTCCATTGTTCGCGAACTCAATTACTTCTTTCATAATAGGCGAAAAACGAGCAATGGCACCAGAGCGCAAATAATCTCCGAAAGAAAACCCGCCAGGAAGCACCACAAAATCCACTCCTTGCAAGTCGTGATCCTTGTGCCATAGTTCCACCACCTCTTGTTTCATGATGTCGCGAAGCACATGAATCATGTCTTGATCGCAATTGGAACCTGGAAAAATGACTACACCGAATTTCATGTCGTTGGTATTTGCTGCAAAATTAGCCCATTAGAACCGCCTATGCCAAATTGAGAAAGGTATTTTTGAACGGATTTCAACATTAGACCATGGATAGAAGAGAAGCACTCAGAAGAGGAATGATTGGCAGCGCTGGTTTAGCCTTGGCGCCTTATGCCTCAGGATTATCATTACCCGAAAGACTCGATTTTACAGCTGCTGATTTCGGAGATGACTTTCTGTGGGGTGTGGCAACGGCTGCATACCAAATAGAAGGTGCTTGGAATGAGGATGGAAAAGGCCCTAATATTTGGGACACGTTTACGCACAAAAAAGGGAACATCAGGAACAACGAAACGGGCGATGTGAGCTGCGATTTCTATCACAATTATCAGTCAGACATCGGCTTGGTTAAGAAAATGAACATGGATGTGTTCCGATTCTCTACTTCTTGGTCTCGCGTTCTCCCGAATGGAATTGGTCAAGTGAATCAGAAAGGATTGGATTTTTACCACCGCGTCATTGATTCCTGTTTAGAGCAAGGCGTTCAACCTTGGATTACGCTATACCATTGGGATTTACCCCAAGCACTGGAATACAAGGGCGGTTGGCAGAACCGCGATGTGACCAACTGGTTTGAAGAATACGCCAACCTCATTACCAAAACCTATGGCGACAAGGTCAAAAATTGGATGGTGATGAATGAGCAAGCGTCATTCACCATTGTGGGTTACATGCTTGGTATGCACGCACCAGGGAAAATGTGGCCAAAAAACTTCCTTCCAACATGCCATCATTCCACCATGTGTCAGGCTGATGGCGGAAGAATAATCAGAGCAAACGTGCCAAACGCAAACATAGGCACCACATTCAGCTGTTCGCCTATTGATCCCGTGAATGAAAAACATCGTCACGACAAAACCACCAAGCGATTTGATGCATTGGTAAACCGCCTTTACATAGAGCCGCCACAAGGATTGGGTTACCCGATGGAGGACTTGCCAATGCTCCGTAAAATGGAGAAATACATTTTAGACGGTGATATGAAACGCGTTGAATTCGATTTCGACTTTTATGGACTTCAGAATTACTCGCGAATGGTAACAAAAGCCAACGGCATTGTTCCGTGGATGGCTGGTACTCCAATTGCCCCAAAAAACCTGAAGCCACGGCCAGAAATTACCGAAATGAAGTGGGAGGTGCATCCCGAAGGAATCTACAAAATGCTCAAGTACTTTGATAAGTACGAGAAGATTGACAAAATCATTGTGACCGAAAATGGAAGTGCTTTTCCCGATGTTGTTGAAGGCGATTTTGTGCACGACAAGCAGCGCAAGAAATTCTATCAGGATTACCTGCGGCAAGTGTTGCGCGCCAAGCGCGAAGGCGTGAACGTGCAAGGTTATTATTGCTGGACGCTGATGGATAATTTCGAGTGGGCAGAGGGTTACCATCCACGATTTGGACTGGTTCATATTGACTTTGAAACCCAAAAACGAACCATCAAGGATTCGGGACTTTGGTTTAAAGATTTCCTCGCCAAAGGCTAATTCGGAACTTATTCTGCTCATCTCCGTAACTGCGTGGTAAGAACTAGGAATCTTATTACTTGGAATTGAGGAGACATTTACCTTTTCTTCTTGTTATTGTAGCCATTACTTCTTTCAAGAACGTAAGTGCACAGACCTACGATTTAGAAATCTATGGTAGTGAAAGCGGGCTAGCAAGTACCGAGGTAAACGACATTTGCCAAGATAAGCTCGGTTACATCTGGGTGGCAACCAACAGCGGAGTCAGCAAATTTGACGGGAAACGCTTCAAAAACTACGGCTTTCGAAATGGATTAGCGGAGAACATTTGCATCTCCATAATTTGCGACAATGCTGGGCAAATTTGGGTTGGGCATCCCGTTGGCGGCATATCTATAATCGGTAGAGATTCGATTTGGACAATAAATGATGAGCAGGGATTGGCCAACAACGAGGTACAAGACATTTTTCAAGACAAGGAAGGCAAGATTTGGGCAGCCACATTTGGGGGTGTTTCTGTGTTTGACGGTAGCAAATGGACAACTAAAACCACTAAGAACGGACTAGCATCCAATAGCATCCGAGCTATTTCTCAGGATGTAAATGGAAACATTTTGGTAGGCACCTATGGTTCTGGACTGAACATTATTAGAGGAGAGAAAATTGACCATTTGCACATGGGAAATGGGTTGGTGAACAACTACGTTACCAGCATTTACTTGAAGAAAAATCATGTGCTTATTGGAACCTTGGGTGGTCTAAGTATTTGGGATGATGGAAAGTTTGTCAACACATTATCTGCAAATGGTCTCGATAACAATCAAATCAACGACTTGTCTGTTAATCGGGTTGGAGATATTTGGTTAGCAACTTACAATGGAGCTATCCGCATTCGCAAGGGAAACCTGCTGAGAATTAGTGAAGAAAACGGTATGCCAAGCAATGAAGTGCTGGCGGTAATGACCGATTCTGAAGGCAACACGTGGTTAGGAACTAGAAAAGGCCTAGTTAGGGTAAAGAACTTGGCGTTTACCCATTACTTCTCTACCGAGGATATTGAGATTGCGCCAAGCTACATTTTCAAGGATACCAAAGGTCAGATTTGGGCTGGAAACGAAGCTGGTGGCGTGCTCAAATACGATGGTCACTCGTTTGTTAAGGCGTTTGATGACCCAGATATTAACGACCGCCAGATAAGCTCCATTGCCGAGGATGGTTTTGGCAATCTTTGGTTTGGAACGATGGATTTCGGAGGGCTTTTTCAGTATACTGGAAACAAGTTGTATATCTACTCGGACGAATTTGGCCTTGCCGACAACAACATCAATTGTTTGGCGAAGGATGCCGAAGGCAATTTGATTATTGGCACACCAAGCGGTCTTTCAGCCTACGATGGTTCTGGCTTTCTGCGCATCCCGCTTACCGATAATTTCAGCACAGACAACGTTACTTCCTTAAAATGGCTTGCAGACGGCAAAGGAGTAGTTGGCACAGCAGATGGCTCAGTATTTATTTTAGACGAATTTCGGGTTGAAAAGAAACTTGAGCTCAATACCAATTCACCGATTACTGACATTTGTGAAAGTCCATTCGGGTTGGCCATTTCATCGCAAACAGATGGCTTGTATCTCGTAAAGGACGATGCCATTCGTCAGGTTGGAACCGAAACGGGTCTAGTTGGCGCTTCTATTCGATCTCTGGCTTCTATGGGCGGCAAGCTCTTTATAGGTACAATTCACGGACTTGAGCAACTTTCACTTGTTGGAGATTCTATCCGAGTTAGGGAATACGACCAGTCGAAAGGATTTTTGGGAAAAACCTGCAAGCGAGGCGCAATGCTTACTGACGGCAATAGCATTTGGATTGGAACTTCCGAGGGCATCACCCGATTTACCGAAAACGAACGTGCTGATGACCTTTTTGAGCCACAAACTTTTCTCACCGAAATTCAGCTCGACTACAACTCTGTAAATTGGACAAAGCGAGGATTTGATGTTTCGGAAATGGGGCTTCCGCAAGGCTTATCGCTTTCTTACATGGATAATTCTATTCGGATTTATTTCAAAGGAATTAACCACAACAATCCAAAAGGAGTAACATTCAAGTGGATATTAGAAGGGTTTGAATCGAATTGGAATCCTCCAACCGATCAAGAATTTGCTAATTATCCAAACCTTCCTCCAGGAGATTACACCTTTAAGCTTATTGCATGCAACAGTCTGGACATTTGCAATCAAGAGCCAATTACCTTCCAATTTAAGATTACACCTCCATTCTACAGAACCTGGGGTTTCTACATCACCTTGGGAATCATACTCGTGATTGCCACATATATGTTCATTCTTCTTCGAGAAAGAAGACTTTTAGAAGAGAAACGCATCTTGGAAGCCACAGTGCAAGAACGCACAAAAGAATTGCGCGAACAGAAGGAAATTGTGGAAGATCAAAACAAGCACATTACAGAAAGTATTGATTACGCAAAGAACATTCAAATGGCCGTGCTTCCCTCTGAAGAAGATATGAAGGAGGCTTTTGATGATCACTTCGTTTTCTATCGTCCGAAAGACACCGTTGGAGGCGATTTCTATTGGGTGTTTTCTGAGGGAAATATTTCGTGGGCGGCTGCGGTAGATTGCACAGGTCATGGCGTGGCAGGAGCGTTCATGAGTATGATTGGGACTGATCTGTTGAATCAAATCATAATTGAAAAGAAGATTGACACACCGGCCAAAGTTTTGGAGGAGATGGATAAAGGAATTAAGCTTGCGTTTGCCCAAAGCGCCAAGGAATTTGAAAGCGACCAAGGCATGGATATGGCACTTATTCGCATTGACCGGAAAAAGAAAGAAGTGCAATTTGCAGGGGCGCAGCGGCCCCTTTACCTGATGGTAGATGACGAACTGATTCAAATTGAAGGAAACAAACTATCTATTAGTTGTGCAGAGCAACGAAGAGCCGAAGAATTCGAAAATCACATACACAAAATCAAGGGAAACACCATTGCTTACCTTTTCTCTGATGGAATTGTAGATCAGTTTGGAGGGCCAAAAGGAAGGAAGTTCATGATTCGCAGATTACGCGAATTTTTGCATGAAACAAAGTCGCTGACCATTGCCGAACAAGCAGTACAACTCAACAAAACTTTTGACGATTGGAAGGGAGAAGATCACAATCAGATTGATGACGTGATGCTGCTAGGTATTCGCCTTTGATTTTTAGCTGTAGTTTAGTGTCCATGGCTCGCCTCGGCAAAATCTTCACTTTTTGTATCTGTCTTTTTGGGGCAGAAGGAATGTTTGCACAGCAAGCTCAAGTTGACAGCCTAAACCAACTGCTAAATTCTACACTCAAAGAAGGAAATGCTGCTAGGGTTGATGCTTTAGTTGAAACCAGCGAATTGCTTTTGCGCATTAACCCAGACAAATCATTAGAACTAAGTAAAGAAGCGTTGCGGCTGAGCGTTATGCTCGGATATCAAGAGAAGATAAGCCACATCTACAACAATACTGGGACCGCCAACCGCTTGAAGGGCGCATACGATAAGAGTTTGAGTTTTCATAACCGTGCGTTGGAGAATGATCGTAAAAGTGGTTCTCGAAAAGACGAAGCACTTTCGCTAAACAACATTGGGAACGTTTTTCTAATGCAGGGACAGTATGACAAAGCCATCAATAATTACGAACGTTCATTAGAAATACGGCAAGACATCAATGATCTTGAAGGAGTGGCCAGCTCACTAAATAATCTCGGGTTGGTTTACAAAAACCAGGGAGATTTAGACCGGGCGTTGGCTTATTATCAAAATGGCTTTAAAATCTTTCAGCAACTTGGCGATAAGGTCGGAATGGCCAATGCGCTGAACAATTTCGGAATCATCTATCGTGGAAACGGAAATACAGATAGAGCGTTGGATAGCTTCCTTAGTGCGTTATCGCTCTTTAGAGAACTCGGCAACAAAGTTGGAGAGGCAAATTCGCTGAACAACATTGGTAACATCTATTACCAACAAGAAAAGTTTGATCAGGCTCTAGAATTCTATCAGAACGCCCTTACGCTGAGCGAAGCGTTGGGAGATAAAAACTCAATGGCAAGCAAAAGCTCCAATATCGGTGGCGTTTATCTAGCAATTGGAAACAAGGAAAAAGCACTAGAATTCACAGAAAAAGCGCTTGTCCTGCAAAAAGGAATTGGTGATGACAAGGGGCAAATTAGCACCCTCAATAACCTTGGAGCCTACTTTATGGAAGAAGGAAATCTTGATAAAAGCCTTGGCTATTTCCTAGAAGCAGAAAAAATAGAGAACCGAATTGGCGATCACAGTTATAGTACCATTACGCTCTCTTCCATCGGAGACATTTACAACCAAATTAAGAAGCCAGAGTTGGGATTAAGATACCTGACGCGTGCCTTAAGAGATGCAAAGAATTTTGGAAGTGCCGATGACCGAATTACTGTGTTTGAGAAGCTTTCGGAAACGTATGCGGAAATAGGCGATTTCAAACGGTCGTATGATTTTCAGCAGTTGGCCAAGAGCGTTCGCGATAGCGTGGATCGTTTGGTGAGCTCGCGCGAGTTGGCCGAAATGCAGGTAAAGTTTGAATCTGAGCAAAAGCAACGAGAAATTGAATTACTCGGAAAAGAAAAGGAAGTACAGGATCTGAAACTGACCAAGCAGAAGACAGTCAGGAATATGATTATTGCCGTCACTGTTCTAGCAATCTTAATGTTAATCTTAATCTATGGACGCTATCGAGCAAAGAAGAAAGCCAACGAAGAACTCGGCCGTAAGAACGTGGAAATTGAACAACAGAAAAAAACCGTAGAGGAAAAGAATTCGGAGATTACTTCGAGCATCCAATATGCGAAGCGCATTCAGGACGCAATTATGCCTTCCATGGCCGAAATTCGTGCTGCATTGCCAAATAGCTTTGTTTTTTACAAACCAAAGGAGATTGTAAGCGGTGATTTCTATTGGTTTGCACATCAGCAGAATACAAGTTTTATTGCTGCTGTAGATTGCACGGGACATGGCGTTCCTGGGGCATTTATGAGTATGATTGGAAACGATCATCTCAACCACATTGTAAACGTGGAGCTAAAGAAAAAGCCAGACCAAATTCTAAATCGCTTGCATCATGAAATTCAGAACACGCTAAAGCAGAAACATGGTGTAACTGACAACCATGATGGAATGGACATTGCCCTCTGCGCAATTAACCATAATGAGAACAAGTTACTCTTCTCATCCGCAAACCGGTATTTGTATTTGATACGAAATGGAGAATTGACCGAAACAAAAGGCGATCATTTCAACATTGGCGGTATTATGCACGAAGACGTTCGGCACTACGAATTGTACGAGTTTGACCTGCAAAAGGATGACACGTTCTACTTTTTCTCCGATGGCGTTTCAGACCAGTTTGGTGGCGAAGATTCTAAGAAATTCGGCTACAAGCGATTAAAGCAACTGCTAGTTGACATTCACCAGCTACCAATGGACAAGCAGAAGGCCGTGTTTGAAAAGACCTTACTCGAGTGGATGGGCAAGAACGATCAGATTGATGATTTCCTGATGATAGGTATTCGGGTGTGAGCCGAATTGCTTAGTCTAATCGGCATCCGCATTTGACGATTGCAGCGTAAGCATCTTGCGCTCCACATACCCCATAAAATTCTGATACGCTTCGGTGCGATTATCCCACTCAAATCGCAGGGTAAGTAGCTCAATGTAATGCTTCATTTCCTTTGCATTTGCGGCATTGTTCAATTTGAGAACGGCATCTCCAAAATCGGAAGCATTGCCTTTAAACAGGTTTCTGATAATCCCGAACTTCTCATTCAACGGAATACCTGAACGGAGGTCGGCAAGTGGCTCTTGATTGAACTGCCCAGCAAGGATTTTCTTGTCTGCCGCTTTAGAAACAGGCTCTGCTTTTCCAATCATCGGCTCTTTCTTTGCCTTTGGTTTTTCTTCCATTACTATTGGTTCCTCAACAGGTTTTGCTTCTGCCACTGGCTCCGCCACTACTTTCTTAGGTTCTTCTACCACAGGCGCTGGTACTTCGGCAATAGGCTCTGGCACTTTCTCAACTACCGGTTCCACTAGTGTTTCGACCACTGGCTCTGGTGTTTTCTCATGTTGGTATGCCTTTGGTTGCATAACAGGATCCGGAGCAACAACTTGCTTAGCAGCTGGAGCCTCTTTCGGTGCTTTTGCAACCGCTGTCAATTCGGTATTCTTTACTGCATCATAAAAAGCCCTCACTTCCGCCAGCAAGGCATCTTTTGTCAATTCTGAAGGATTCGTTTCCAGTTCATCCACTCGCTCATTCAACTTGTTTAACTGGTCCTTAAGTTCACTCATTTGTTATGGAATTTTACGATTCTAAGCGTTAACGCTTTTCTTAGTTTTGTATTGCTGCGGGGCGCATTCAAAAGTAATCATCAAAAGACCCCGACCAA
>JAIOYP010000030.1 GCA_021741155.1 Flavobacteriales bacterium
ATTTCTCTTTTCGGACACCCCTGTTTCAAAAACCTTGAAGGTCTCTACAAAAGGATCAATTCATAATTCTTCATTTCTAATTTTTAATTATTCAAGTTAACGAGGTTTTTCGCGTGAGTCAATGCCGCTTCCGTTGGATTGGCATTGCTCAACATCTTCGCAATTTCTACAATTCTATCCGCCATATCCAATTCTCGAACGCCAGTTGTAGTTCTTCCCTCCTGCTCTTCTTTGTAAACGTACAAATGCTGATCGGCCTTAGATGCAATTTGCGGCAAATGCGTAATGCATAGCACTTGCATCCTCGAACTCAATTCTTTGATCTTTCCTCCCATTTTATCCGCCACATCGCCCGAAACTCCTGTATCTACCTCATCAAAAATGATGGCTGGAAGTTGCGTCTTGCTTGCCATTTCAGCTTTGGTCGAAAGCATCAATCTTGACAACTCACCACCACTGGCAATCTTGCTAATGTCTTGTGGTTTTTGTCCCTTGTTGGCGGTGAATAGAATCTCAATTTTATCCTGACCACTCACGTTTCGGTCAGTCTTTTCAAGTTGAATTTCCATCTGCGCATCTGGCATTCCTAATTGCTGCAATTCAGCAGTTAAGATTGGAGCAATCCGTTTTGCCTCTGTTACTCGAAGATGAGATAGTTTTTCCGCTTCTGTTTGAAGTAAAGATTCAATCTTCTCAAGCTTGCCGTTAAGCAGCGTTAGTTGCTCGTCAGAGTTGGTAATTGAACTCAACTTATCATCTAATTCAAACTGATACTGGATTAACTCCGCCTCAGATTGCTTTCGGTGCTTGGCCATTAAACGGACAATCTCATCCACACGCCCAGCCAATCGTTCCAATTCGGTAGGATCTTGTTCAACCGAACCTGCTTTCTGTGACATTTCTTCCGCCACATCTTCCAGATCAATCAGGTTCTGTTTGATGCGCTGCGACCAATTAGCAGCTGTAGGGTACTTCTTTGACAAACGTTGAAGTTCGTTTTCAATCTTTCGAAGACTATCAACCATCGCATTCTCCGAGTTGAGCAATGCATCCGAAACCTGACTTAATGTAGCGCTGATTTCTTCAGAGTTCTCCAACATGGAAAGCTTTTCCTGATTCTCTATCAGTTCTCCTTCTTTCAAGTTCAATTCTTCCAATTCGGAAAGTTGAAACTTCAAGTAATCTTCATCTTGAGCAGACTTTTGCAGGGCATCTTTCAACCGTTCCACTTCTTTTCGAAGTGAGTTCCACTCTTGATAGACTTTCTGATACGCGTAAATCTGCTCGCCTCCATCGGCACATGAATCCAAAAACCGTGTTCTGAAATCGGCCGATTTAAGCGTTAAAACTTCGTGCTGAGAATGGATGTCAATCAGATACGATGCCAAGTCTTTCAGTTGCACCAACGTCACTGGAGTATCGTTTATGAACGCTCTCGATTTACCGTTGGCGTTAATTTCTCTTCGTAGGATTGTTGGATTTTCGAAATCCAAATCGTTCTCTTCAAAGAAGGGTTTGAGGTTGTAATTCTCAATATTGAAGAACGCCTCTACCACGCATTTCTCATCTTCTTTATACAAAACCGATGAATCGGCTCGTTTACCAAGAACCATGGAAAGCGCTCCAATAAGAATTGATTTTCCAGCTCCAGTTTCGCCTGTAATGATGGTCAGGCCATTGTTCAGCTTGACATCAAGTTCGCTGATGATGGCGTAATTGCGAATATGCAGACGAGTCAGCATGACCGCTAGCCTTTTACAATTACTTGATACTTGTTTGCGTTGGCTGGATCTGCCTGCATCAGGTCGTTGGCAACCTTGGTTTTTACATCAGGAAAAGCCTCTTTGAAAATATTGATGAGCTCATCGACCTTGGCGGTAAAAAACACAGTCAGGAGATACGAATTGGGCTGATCCAATCGGAGTTTTTTGAGGGGCTCGATGCATTCTGTGATTGCCTTTCTACCAGTTTCAAGATCAGATTGCATCAAATCAAGTCCTTGTCTGTGGTATTTGTAAACCATCTCGCGGAATCCTTCATAACGCGCATTCAGCATGTTCTCAATCAACCAATAACGGTTCTTGGTGCTTTCAAACGCTTTCCAACCTCGCTCCGATTCACCTTGAGCATTGTTCACAATCTGCAAAGCTTTTTGGAAATAAGGTTCACCTCCTTTTGATGAGAAGCTATCGTAATCGGCCCCAATAATCATGTAGGCATAAAACGCCATCACAGAGCTCAAGTTGTTGATGTGTTGATTCTCCTGGAATTGAATCGGCTGACTCTCTACATAATTGAACACGAAATCTTGATCGTTCACGTTCAACAAAACCGTGTTGTACGAAGTCATGTAAGCCGGACGACTAGACTGTATCTGCATCGTGGCTTTAAACTTATCTCCAGAAATCTTTTCTGTGATTGTGATTAATATACTGCACTCAATGCGTTCCTCAATAGCAAAGGCATCGCTTGTCCAAGCGGTCGAATTCATGAACTCACGCAAATCATTCTGAAGTGTTTCAAAAATTCGTTTCTCCGTATTCTGAATGGCAGGGCTGATAACAGAAACCGTACAATTGAGTTCCTGCGCTTGCGATACAGTTGTAATTACTAGAAGAAGAATGGTGAGAAACCGTGTCATTTAAAGGCTATGATTGTGCGCAGAATGTCTTTGGCAACTTCTGCTTTTGTCTTCAATTCAAAAGTACTGATATTATTGTGTCGATCCAGAATGGTAACCTTGTTTGTATCGTGACCAAAACCTGCTCCAGCATCTTGAAGTGAGTTCAAAACAATCAGATCGCAGTCCTTCTTTTTTAGTTTTCCTTTGGCATTATCCAACTCATTATCTGTCTCCAATGCAAAGCCTACCAGAAGTTGGTCGGCACGTTTCCGTTCTCCCAGCGAAGCTAAAATGTCTGGCGTTGGCTCTAATTCAATGGTCAGCTTGGAATCTTTCTTTTTGATTTTATTCTCAGCCACAAATTTGGGACGGTAATCCGCTACAGCTGCAGATAGAATCAATACATCATGAGTTGCTTGTTCCGTCATCACCGCATCAAACATATTCTGTGCGGACTGCACGTTAATCCGTTTGATTTCTTTTGATGATGAAACATTAGATGGCCCGCAAATCAACGTTACCTCTGCCCCACTCGCCAATGCTTCTTCGGCAATGGCAATTCCCATTTTCCCAGAAGAATGGTTGCTAATAAAACGAACTGGATCAATCGCCTCGTGGGTTGGGCCAGCGGTGATAAGAATCTTCTTTCCTTTAATCTCAGGCATGAAGTAACTTCTTCATGAATTCAAAAATAGCTTCTGGTTCTTCCATTCTTCCTTTGCCTTCCAATCCGCTTGCTAATTCGCCTTCGGTAGGTTCAATAATGTGATTTCCGAACTCGGCAATGGTCTTGAGGTTCTTCTTCACGGCTGGATGTTGCAACATATCCAAATCCATAGCTGGTGCAACCGCAACAGGACAACGGGCAGATAAATACGTAGCTAAAAGTAGGTTGTCGCAAATGCCATTTGCCATCTTACCAATGGTATTGGCAGTTGCAGGGGCAATCACAATTACATCAGCCCAAAGACCAAGTTCTACATGGTTGTTCCAGTTGCCTTGAGCATCAGAAAATTCAGATTCAACCGGATTTTTGGAAACGGTAGAAAGCGTGAGTGGCGTAACGAAATCAAATGCAGAATCAGTAGCAACTACCTTCACTTCAGCTCCAGCTTTAACCAACAACCGAACAAGCAAAGGCGTTTTATAAGCAGCAATGCCGCCTGTTACGCCCACCAATATCTTCTTCCCGTTCATAGACTCTAATATACTTGAAAACCCGAACAAGTCGGGTTTTTCAATTCAGTTTGAGTTTGGATTACGCTTCTTTAGTGGCAGCTGCAGCTTCCTCCTTTGCAGGATTACGGAAGTAAATCTTGCCTTGAAGGTATTCTTCAACAGCAATTGAAACTGGCTTTGGCAAAGCTTCATAGAACTTAGAGATTTCAATTTGCTCACGGTTCTCAAAAATCTCTTCTAGGTTATCAGAAGAGGTTGCGAATTCAGCCAATTTAGAGTTCAACTCCTCTTTAACGTCAGCACCAATCTGATTGGCTCGTTTTGCAATAATAGCAATGGTTTCGAACGTGTTGTCCGTTCCAGCCTCGAACCTGCGCATGTCGCGTGTTACAGTGTCTCTCTCAGCCTTTGTGTTCTTGTATTCCATCTCTCAGGGTTTTTAACTTATCCAGTTGTCGTTTAGCGTCTGCTTTAATATTCTCCGCGTTTTTTAAATCTTCAGATCGCGGGTGCTTTTCAATAAAATCATTACACTCCTGCAACGTCTGCTCAAAACGCTCAATTTTCTTTTCGTCAATACTATTATCGGCCAGCAGAAAACTTGAACGAAGTATCATAAAGCTGATTTCCTCACTGAATTTCGTATCAGGAAACTCCTTGAGCGTATTTCGGAGCGCAAAGATAGCAGCTTTATATTCACCTAAACGGTAATAAAGCTTTGCGCCATTATATGCTTTTGTCTCTAGCTTAAAGCGTAAACGATCCATAAGGTCGTTACACTCTTCCACCTTCGGGCTTTCTGGGTACTTATTAATAAACAATTGAAGCTCATCAATCGCTTTAAGCGTACTTGCCTGATCGAGACTTGGCTCAGCAGAATCCAAGAAATAGCACTTGGCATTCATAAACTGCCCGTCTTGCGCTCGTTCGCTTCTCGGAAATGTTTTAACAAAGTTATCGAAGTGGTAACCCGCAAGCATGTAATCGCCCAAGTGGTAATTGCAATACGCGTAGTAGTAATAGACATCCTCAGCCTTGCTCGTACCACGGAAAACCGTAATCAATTCCTCAAATAAAGGAAATGCTTTCTGGTACTTGCCATTATCATAATAAACCTTGGCCATTTCGAACTTCTTTTCGAAGTCGTTGCTCTTAAGAACGCGCTGATACTTGCTGCAACCAGCAAACACCATAAGAATAGCGAGAATGGTTATGGCTGAATATGCCTTTTTGAACATGGCCGCAAAGATAGTTTTTTGAATCACGTGGCGTGAACGGATGTTTTGGGGATTTATTAGAGGTTGAATGCTAGACAATTCTGCTCGCATCTATTACTTCTTGTGTTCATTCTTAGAATACCTTCACCAATTCTTATGGAATACATAGACTATCTTCCACTCTTTATCCTGCTTGCGCTATTGGCGGAAATACTGGGAACTGTGGGTGGATTTGGCTCATCTCTCTTCTTCATTCCTATTGCAAGCTACTTTCTCGATTTCCATTCGGTTCTGGGCATTACGGCCATCTTTCATGTATCAAGCAACATTTCTAAGATTGCCTTTTTTCGAAAAGGGTTTGATAAAAAGGTGGTGTTATGGTTAGGGGTTCCTGCCGTGCTATTCGTCATTATTGGTGCTTTCATAAGTAAATACATCACTACTGAATACCTAGAAATTGGACTTTCCGTATTTCTTATAGTAACAAGTCTTACATTTTTGATATTCAAGAAGTTGGAAATTAAACCAACCATGGCTAATTCGGTTGGTGGTGGCGTGCTTTCTGGGCTTCTTGCTGGTGTACTTGGCACAGGTGGTGCCATCCGAGGAATCACCCTTGCGGCATTCAATATGAAGACAGAAGTTTTCATTGCCACGTCTGCCATAATCGACCTTGGTATTGATGCCAGCCGAAGTGTGGTTTACACGCTTAACGGCTATGTTCATTATCATGACCTCTATCTCATCCCAATTCTGCTCGTAGTGAGTATTCTTGGTACTTGGATTGGTAAGAAAATTCTCGAACGCATATCGCAAGAGCAATTCAAATCGACTGTACTAGTGCTGATTCTCATTACGGGGGTTGTCACGCTTGGGAAAGTAATTCTTGGCTAGTTCGACAAATAATGCATAAGTAAACTTTCTGGTTTAACAGCAGAGGACACGGAGATTTTGTTGCTCCGAGGAATGAATAGTCTCACGATAAACCACTGTGCCGATAATCATTTCAACTAGTCGCTCATAAACGCCTACATTTACACCGTCTTCAGTTTATGGTGAACTGCGGACACGCTTGAGAAGCCGCAGAAACCCGTCACAGGTGGAGCGGCTTCTTGTGCTTTAGCATCAATCCTTCCAGCTTCCTTCTTTCTCGGAAGCATCCCAGATTCTTAAATTCAGCTTGGCTGAAACCTCTTTTGCAAAAGCAAATGCTTCTTCTGCTTTCTCTGTTTCTAGCAAACGAATCCGTTTATTTTGATTTGTGGCAAGATTCACCTGAATTACAGACTCTGTGGTTGTAACGCTCGCATTTGACCTACCATATGTTTTGCTGGTTAGCTTGGTTTTGAATACCGAAACACACTTTAATTCATGTAGTTGCTGCCATTCTCCAAAACCCTGCGTTCCAAAAGCGGTAATCAATCTATACTTACGCTCATCAAAATCGACTTCAATTCCACTCTGATAGCTAAGTAATCCTCCAGCGGCAAGAACCAATACAATCCCAAGAATGGGGCTACTTGCTAGTCCTCCAATACTGACTAACGCAACAATGATTCCCATTATCTTCAAGGACATTGGCTTGTCTCTTTTATACAAGTACTGATAAATTCCGTTTTTTAACTCCATCTCTATAATTGATTAACAATTTGTCTAAAAATATGCGGCCAACGAACACGTTCAGCGGCCAACTTATTATCTCTTTATACATGTTTCTCCATCTGCTCCTTAGTAATAACGTTCGGTTGCACATTAGGGAAAGCCGCCAACAAATTCCTAAAATGATAACCGTAGGCAGCATAGTTTCGCTCGCTGTAGTTTCTCATTTTTAGATAATTGGCCATTACCACATGGCTATCAACTGTTCTTTGATTCAAGTAGGATTTGTTGATTTATTTGAAGTAGGAGACCCCTTCGTTCGTGGTGATTTCCTAGTAAGTGGCAATCAACCTCACAAGTTGTTGTTCACTATACAGATGTGAAACCCTTAGTTCCTTAGAGGAGCAACTTGCAGACTCTGACGTATCCGTTTGTTTCCCTGAGGTTGAGTTTATCCTGAGTTTTTACCGAAGGGAAGTGTCTGTTTTGGTAGCCATTGAGCCATTAACTAGGAAATCACCTCCTTCGTCTGGTTGACAGGTGGATTGATGGTTGGTTCGGTTGGGAGACCTAGTAGGTCTCTGTATTTAAGACAACTTCAACGGATTCTTAACCTTTTCCTTGAGCAAAGCGCGCTCCATCACTTCGTCCATGTTTTTGACGTAGTGGAAAGTCAATCCTTTCAAATAATCTGGTTCAATCTCTTCGATGTCTTTTCTGTTCTCGACAGAAAGAATGATTTCCTTGATATGCGCTCTTTTGGCAGCCAAAATCTTCTCTTTGATTCCTCCTACTGGAAGCACCTTTCCGCGAAGCGTAATCTCGCCAGTCATGGCTAGTTTCTCTCGAACCTTGCGTTGCGTGTAAAGCGATGCTAATGCAGTAAAAATGGTAATACCTGCTGATGGACCGTCCTTTGGAGTTGCTCCCTCAGGAACGTGGATGTGAAGATTCCATTCGTCAAATATCTCAGACTTAAGACCGAGCTTGTCGGCATGCGCTTTCAGATATTCGAGTGCAATGACGGCAGATTCCTTCATCACATCTCCCAAGTTTCCAGTTAAGGTCAACTTGCCTTTTCCTTTACTTAGACTTGATTCGATGAAAAGGATGTCACCTCCAACGGAAGTCCAAGCTAGGCCAGTTACCACCCCTGCAAAGTCATTATCTGAGTAGCGGTCACGCTGCATTCTTGGTGCACCAAGAATTTCTTCCACATCTTCCAATGTAATAGTTGGGCTTTTGGGCTCTTCCATTGCCACAAACTTGGCACGGTTACGAACCAACTTTGCAATGGTTTTTTCCAATCCACGAACACCACTTTCGCGTGTGTATTCTTCTACCACTTTCTCCAAAACTTGCTTGCTCAGCTTCACTTGAGACTTTTTCAAGCCGTGTTCCTCAATTTGTTTTGGAACGAGGTGTCGTTTGGCAATTTCCAACTTCTCCTCTACGGTATAACCGCTTACTTCGATTATCTCTAACCGATCGCGAAGCGCAGGCTGAATGGTACCCAAACTATTAGCCGTTGCAATGAACATCACCTTTGAAAGGTCATATTCTACCTCAAGGTAGTTGTCGTAAAACGCGTTGTTCTGTTCTGGATCCAGAACTTCAAGCAGAGCTGAAGATGGATCGCCATGGTGATTTGTACCTACTTTATCAATCTCATCCAACACAAAAACAGGGTTGGAAGATTTTGCCTTTTTGATATTCTGAACAATACGTCCGGGCATGGCTCCAATGTAGGTCTTGCGATGTCCTCGAATTTCCGCTTCGTCTTTCAAACCACCCAAAGAAACACGCACATAACTTCTACCAACTGCTTCGGCCACAGATTTACCTAAGCTCGTTTTTCCAACTCCCGGAGGGCCAACTAAGCACAGAATTGGCGCTTTCAAGTCGCCTTTCAGTTTGAGAACGGCCAAGTGTTCAAGAATACGCTCTTTTACCTTTGCAAGACCAAAATGGTCTTTATCCAAGATTTTTTGCGCTCGTTTCAGGTCGAAATTATCTTTTGAGAATTCGCCCCAGGGAAGATCCAACAATACATCGAGATAGTTCATCTGAACTGAATACTCGCTCGAATTTGGATTAATTCGAGCCAATTTATCCAGCTCCTTATTGAAATGCTCCTTTACCTTATCTGCCCACAGCTTTTTTTCAGCTTTGGCTTCCATTTCACTGATCTCCTGATCGAGCGAATTTCCACCCAATTCCTCCTGAATCTGCTTCATTTGCTGATTGAGGAAGTAATCGCGTTGCTGCTTATCAATATCAACCTTCACCTTAGATTGAATCTGATTTTTCAGCTCCAACATCTGTAGGTTCTTGGTCAAATGCTCCAATACCATGGTGGCACGATCCTTCAAATCGGCCACTTCAAGCATTTTCTGCTTTTGTGCCACGGTGGCGTCCATGTTGGACGAAATGAAATTGATGAGGAATGAAGGACTTTCAATGTTCTTCAACGCAAATTCGCTCTCAGAAGGAATGTTCGGGGATTGACGAATGATATTCAACGCCAAATCCTTCAACGAATCGACCAATGCGGTGAACTCCTTGCTCTTGCGCATTGGTTTGATTTCGTCAAATGCAGTGATTCTTCCACGGAAATATGGCTCAATCTCCACCATCTCACGCACCTCAAAACGTCTCTTTCCTTGAATGATGACTGTGGTACTGCCATCAGGCATTTGCAGCATTTTTATAATGCGTGCCACCGTACCAATACGGTTCATGTCCTTAGGTTGCGGATCCTCAATAGCTAAGTCTTTTTGCGCCAATACACCAATCACCTTGGTGCTTTGGTATGCTTCTTTTACCAACTTAATGGATTTATCTCTACCGATGGTAATCGGAATAACAACTCCAGGAAAAAGGACGGTATTACGTAGCGGGAGAATTCCAACGAGCTCTGGAATTTCTTCCGAATTCATATGTTCCTCATCTTCAGGGGAAAGCAAAGGAATGAACTCCGAATCTTCTTCGATTAGATTCGAGAATTGCACAATATCTTCAAATGGGTCGTTCATGTAACTAGGGGTTTGGGGGCAAAACTACTTTGATAACGGAGGCCGAAATGTCAATGAATGTGCCGAATTTTCAAATTGGCCATTATCGGTCAAAAGGTCAGTTTCGGAAACGCTGTGTCAGGTCAAAGACTGACGAAAGGATTGCTTTCTCGGTCTCATCGAACTTTTTGCCACGTCTTTGCATTACACGTTCAGCAGTAGCAAACGCCTTTTCTGCATTGTATTCTGTGAATCCAGCTGCTCCACCCCATTGGAACGATGGAATGAATGTGCGTGGAAATCCTGAACCGAAAACATTGGTGCTTACACCAACCACGGTTCCTGTATTGAACATGGTATTAATTCCTGATTTGGAATGATCGCCCATAATGAGTCCGCAGAATTGAAGACCAGTTTTAGCAAAGCGTTCTGTCTCATAGCTCCAAACCCGAACCTCGTCATAATTGTTTTTGAGATTGGAATTATTGGTATCAGCACCAAGATTGCACCATTCGCCAAGCACAGAATTCCCAAGGAAGCCATCATGTCCTTTGTTTGAATACCCCATGATGACCGAATTATTGACTTCACCTCCTACTCGACTTTCAGGACCAACGGTTGTGGGGCCATAAATCTTCGCTCCCATCTTCACTTGGCTCCCTTCGCAAAGTGCGAATGGTCCGCGAATGATAGAACCTTCCATTACCTCTGAATTCTTTCCGAAATAAATAGAACCACTTGATGTATTAAAGATGCAGGCTTCCGCCTTCGCTCCTTCCTCCAAGAAAATATTTCCATTTCCGATAACCGTGTTGCTTTCAGAAAGCTTTGCTGATTTGCGGCCAGCAGTCAACAATTGAAAATCAGCTTCAATTGCATCTCCATTCTTGGAAAAAATATCCCACGGATTTACGACTGATAGAATTTCACCTCCGAATTCTTTTCCTCCGTACGCTACTTTTTTAAAACCGGAAACATCCTTACCCACTTTTGCGGCAAGCAACTTTCCATCTTTCATCAATCGATCACCTTCCTTCAAAGCACCAATGGCAACTACCAAATCTGCCGATGGACAAACACTTCCATTGATAAAAGTGTTCTCAGAAGCTGAAACCAACGGAAATTTCACACTCAGATAATCTTCTGTAAGCGTGCTAGTAGAATCCTTCAAATAGGACTCCCATTTCTCACGAATCGTGAGAATTCCAATACGCAAATCACAAACTGGTCGTGTGAAAGTCAATGGGAGCAATTTCTCCCGCGAGTCGTCAAAAAGAATGTACTTCATTGTGTTCAAAGGTAGGCAGTTAGCATGACTTGCATTATGACAAATTCGGAAATGTTTGGGCATCAATCTTGCTCCAATCTGGTTCATGTAAAGAGGAAACGTACACATACTGAAATGCACGAAAACTCATCCACATCGTTATTCACATCAACTTTGAAGTATCTTGGCGTGACCAAAATGAGCTTGTATGACAATCTCGTGCGGTTGTCATACAAATATTTTCAGGAGTAGGTAAATCAAATAAACTGAATAGAATTCGTACATGAATCAAGAGAGTCTAAAATTCGCTTTAATCAATTGTCCTGCTTGGGAAATAAATCCTCCATTCGATCTTTCCGAAATTGAAGGCTTAATAGTTTCGCATGGGCATGATGTAAAAACCTTTGATTTCAATTTAGCGTTTCGGAATTCTTCTCCTAAATTAGTAAAGCAAGGATTTTGGGATGTTTCATGCCAAAATCAATGGAACATGGATTACAATTGTCGTACTGACATACGTTTTAATGCTCATTCTCAATTTAACACTACTCCTTTACCTATAGATCAATGGGCAGATGAAGTTCTTTCCTTTAAGCCAGACGTAGTTGGATTTACAACCATACCCACCAATATAGCTCCTGGGCTTTTGCTAGCCAAAGAACTAAAGAAGCTTTTGCCAAATGTTCACATAATATTTGGTGGTCCAAATCTAACCAGAGACCTAAAAGGTGATGAAATTTTAAGAACTGGCATTCCGGATGCAGTTCTAGATGGGCAATCAATTGAAACATTGCTTGAGGTTATAAACACGATATCAAATCAAGGTGATATAAGTTCGATTCCAGGAATAGGTTATCTCCTTAATGATACTCCAAGCTGGACTCAATTGCCACCTTCTCAATCAGATCATTTCGTTAGCTTTCCTTTTCCTAGTATTACTGAGAATCCTTTGGCTAAACCTAGATTAGCTTTAATAAACTGTCCAGCTTGGGGAGCAATCCCGCCTCTTGGTATTGCCACGCTAAAATCATTTATGGTTTCAAAAGGGTACGAGGTGAAGTGCTTTGATTTCAATTTAGCGTTCTATAATTCCTCTCCTGAATTAGTAAAACAAGATTTCTGGGGTGCTTCTAGTTATAATCAGTGGACCATGGATTATAATTGTCATACCGATATCCGCTTTAATCCTGGTTCGTTTTTCAATACAACTCCACTCCCCTTAAAAGAATGGACGGATGAAATTTTGTCTTTTAAGCCAGATGTGGTGGGGTTTTCGTCCAACATAACAAATATGACCACAGGACTTCTACTTGGTAGAGAATTGAAAAATATTGCACCAAATATTCCAATAATATTTGGTGGTCCAAATGTGGCCCATGACCGAGAGGGCAACATTGCTCTAAAAACTGGTGTGCCGGATATAATAGTGAATAGAGAGGGAGAGGAAACTTTGCTAGAAGTAATGCAAGTATTGCAAATACAAGGAGACATCAGGGCAATTTCTGGAATAGGATATCTCGTTCAAAATACTCCCACTTGGAATCCAGTTCGTCCTCAAATAAGTAATCTTGACAGCCTACCATTTCCTGATTTCAATGATTTCCCATTGGCTGAATATCCTAACCCATACGACATTCCTATTATGGCTTCAAGGGGGTGTGTTTATCATTGTGTTTTCTGTTACGAAACGGTTTTTTGGAAAAAATTCCGAATGCGTAGTGGTGAGAATATTGTAGATGAAATGGTCTTTAGACTCTCTGAATACAATCGTCTATTGGAGACTAGTCAAAATTCCGATAACGGAAGCAGTCACCAAGAGAGAAAACGAGATTATATGGGGGTAAGCGTTGAATCTATAAATAATGGGGAAAGGCCCACTTTTTCATTTTTATTTGCAGACTCGCTAGTAAACGGGCATTTCAAAGCCTTGGAAAAAATGTGCGACTTAATAATAAAGCGTGAATTGAAGATAAAATGGATGGGTCAGGCCACTTTGGACAAACGAATGACCAAAGAAATGATTCACAAGTTTAAAATGTCTGGATGCACTGGTTTGGCCTTTGGGTTCGAAAGTGGATCTCAAAAGGTGCTTGATGGCATGAGCAAAAATTATAAAATCGAGAATGCAAGTAGTATTTTACGGGACTTTTATGAAGGTGGTATGCCCCCAACGATAAACGTCATGGTTGGTTTTCCTACAGAAACATTTCAGGACTTTATTGAAACAGCTAAGTTTTTATTCAAGAATAGGAAATGGATAGGGCAGGTAAGCAATGTTTCGGAAACACAGGCTGCTCTTGGTACACCACTTTTTGAAACCCCTGAAAAATTTGATATGACATTTCAAGCCGATGGCACATGGACTTCTCCCAGTACTGGAACCGAAAAGGACCGAAAGAGAAGACTGAAGTTATTGCACTGGGCAATGACCTTAATGAATATCCGTCATCAAAAAATAGGGTCAGATTAGCGCTGTCAGCATAGAAAACCACATAACTGATAAGATTTAAATAGATAGCGAGATTATAGTTCAAAGAAACTCTAAGCAAGAAATAAAAAAGATTAAATGACCGAATTAGAGGAAATCATCAAAATAATTAAAACCGCACGTCTGAAAATTACAGATGATACTGAATTGGTCTGGTCTGGATATGACAGCGTAGCTGGGTTACAAGCTGATATTGACAAAGACATAAAAGAATTGATTGCTGGAGATCTAACCAAGCTGGACTCATTTAAATTTCATTTCCTACCAACATCAACTTTTCAGGAAATTTCTTTGTCAAATGGATGGAGTGAAGAATGCATGGAGCTATCGTTAGATTTTGACAAATGTTATGAGAGCATAAAGAATAAGGTTGAACTCAATACAGCTGAGGTTATTGATAATCGAACTGGTTCTAGTGAAGGAAAAGACCGTGGGCTACATAAAATTTGGTCATGGCTAAAAGGATTATAACCTAAAATTGGCCAGAACAGTCTTATCACGACCAATTTGTTTGAGAAGGAGAACGCTACAACAGCCGAGGGCGTTTCCCCTACTCTTTCCGCTCCATTCGCTCATGGGCGCGAAATTAAATTTATGATGAAAGAATAAGGAGAAAAGGAAAAAACGAAGGGGTTTTCAGTTGTTTTCTATCACACGTTTTTAGCCACCTCTCTCATTACATTATACCGGCATTACCGCAAAATACTGAGCTATTACGACCGAATATACAGCCATTACAACTAGATTTACGGATTACAGGGTCTGTTCAGCAAACTGTGTCTGCCCTGCTGGGGCTGGACGAGGCTAACTCTTTAGAAGATCAGTTGCAACTAAGCAAAGCGGAATCACCGTAGGTAAACTGAGTGGGTTGGGTAGTGCGCAAGTTGGGTTGTGGGAGGCTTGGGCTGGCGGGCGAAATCAGGGTATTAGACCCGCTAATTCTTTCATCCAGTGTTCATGCGACATTGTCCAATCTGCATCCTTTGATTTGGCATTTCGACTCTCGAACAATTGCATTTCGCTTTTAGCCATTTCAAGATTATGCATGGCAACATGAATTTTGACAATGAGTTTAACAATTCCGAACTCCAGATTTATAGGAAATGTGTTAGTCAATACCAAAGCTTTTGCCTCTTCCATATAGGCAAGCGCGTCTGGAAATGAATCACTTTTCCCACTATCCAATATTTCCTTTGCGACACTAGCAAAAGATTGAACTCTGATATTTGGAGGATTCTCCTTGTTATTAGCGGATCCAATAAACTTACTACTTGTGCCCTGACCATGAATTTCGGAAAACTCATCCACCCCTTTTTCTACCTTCCTTCCAAACCAAGAAGTATTCAGTCCATACAAATAACAAATACATATAGTAAACACCAGCGTTATCAGACTTGAAGGAGTCGTTACGAAAATTAGCAGATCCAGACAAGTTTGGAAAAAAGCCTCCCTACTTAGAGTGATGTGTGTGTCGTGGAATCCGTGAGTATTCTTGAAAACTATAACAAACACGAGAAAAAACATCAATCCAAGAGCTGCCCGGTTAGGCCAAGAATTCGACCTCCCGTCTTCCTCTCCCCAGTATTTTCCGTGATATTTAAGAATAAAAACCCCAATCATTCCGAAAAAACCAGCTAAAAGAACTCCATTCTTGGCATGCTCGTAAATGGGGTCAACCTTGCCAGTCGTATGACTAACCAAAGACAAGTAGTACAATAGATTACTATAGCATGCGATAAACAAGCTTTCCAATCCGTTTTGTTCTATAATAGGTTTAACCGTACTCTTTGGTGTTGCGATATTCTTCACGTAGAAAGTAAACAGCATCAATCCAAAAGGAGCCATTACATATTCAGTAATCTGAAAAAAGCAGGTAGAATACATGGTCTAATCAGTCCTTTTAGAATTCTGAGAAACGCTCTTACTGTAAAAAGATTCCAGAAGATTAATAAAGTTCATGTAAGACTCCTTATCAGGTTTATACAAATAGTGTCCCCCTTTTCCAATTATTTCTTTTATTATTTCAGGCTCATTGACCCATGAATAGCAAACTACTGGGATCCTAGGATAATTTTGAACTAAGTAATCTAAAACCGCCAACCCTTCTAACGCAAATTCACGTTTCAATTTGGGGTCTCTTAATAATTGATAAGGCATTAGAAGATCCAATGAAACTACTGAAATAGCTGACGGGTATTCTTTTATGTATTCCAACGCATCAATGGTGGACTGCATGTGCTTACATACTCCTTTACCATGGCGCTCCTCCATCACGTCCATAACAGGTTCCACCTCCATAACGTGCTCATCAATGAACAGTATAACTTTTTCTGAATCGTCACTCATTGGATTTATTTATCTATTTGTACTATAATGCTCGTCTTGCCAGACGTTTCATCATGAGTAGCCTCGGCTTTACCTCCCAACGCTCTCATTATTCGATCTACCACGTAAAGTCCAATTCCAGATCCAACAACGCCTTCAAAGTTTCTCGCATCATCACCTTGAGTGTTGAGTTCGAAAATGTTTCTAAGCTCATTCTTTTTGATTCTACAACCCCAATTAGAAACCGTTAAAACGAACTTACTTGACGTATTGACTGCCGTTAGTGCTATCACTGGCTCAATTCCATACTTTTCTCTTCTACTAACATACCAATCTCTTTCTCTATCAGCCTTTGGAAATGAATACTTTATAGCATTATCTATTAGACATTGAACCACATGCCCGAGGAGGGTCTTATCACTATATAAGCCAGCTTCAGTAGATTCTGACGATTCAATATATGCAATACTCAAATCCTTTTCTTTTCTAGCTCTAAGCTGATAAGGCCTAATTTTCTCAACAATAAACTGCGAAATGTTAAATCGATTAGCACGAACCGAAATTTGGCCTTTGGCCGACAAATCCGAGAAAAACTGATTAGTTTTCAGCATATCTAGAAAGTCATCATAAGTAAACTCCATTTCTTCGAGCCTTAATCTCACTTTCTCCTTATCGGTTATTAATCCTTGACTAATGTTGACTATGTGTTGATTCAATGAGGAAATCGGTGCCCCTAATTGATGAAAAAGTATTCTTGTACCATCAATCAACGCTTCTTCTTTACCTCGTTTTTTCTCTTTTAGATTTTCCTGTAAATGAGCAAACTCCAATCCAATTCTCTGAACGACAATGTATATGAGCTCAATATCTCTTAAATCGAATGGATGCGTTGATTTATTCAATAACGTTATCATACTACCTTTCAATTCCTTGATAGGCATGAGCAGAACTTCTTTAATGTCAAAGGATTCGAAAAGGCTTTGTGAATATTTAGCTAGCTCTTGCAGTTGTTGTTCAATTTCAGAAATGGATGATTGAGGCACAAATGATGTTTTTGTCACTTCAATAATTTGGTCACCCCCATCGAGAACATAATAACGTAGTCTAGGTTTCAAATTTGGAGAAAGCTTAATTTTAGCACCGATTACCGGTCCAATTTCTTTCGGTGCATCAGTATCACTATCATCAAACAACTTAACTAATGGCGCGGCAAGTCCAAGCTTATCTGCAAAAGGGTCATTTCTTGAATTGACGATTTCAACATATTCTTTGACTGAAATGGAATGACCAGTTATTTTGATTTTCCCACTACTGGCCTGTGTTCTTACTATACACCCGAAGCAATTAACAACACTAGTTAGTTCGTCAGCTAACTTGTTATAGTCGGCAAACTCCTGATTGAGTTGTCGCTTAAATGAAATTCTTCTGAATCCCGTTAACAATTCGTGATTACTAAGTCTATCACCTATAAGACTTGCAATGTTTGTTATTTCATATTTTGACTCCAATAATTCAGCTAAATGATTCTCTTGATTACTATTGTCGCTTTTGAAAATCTCCGGAAAAATCTGCTTACGGAAAGTGATTCTAAGGATTCCTATTATCCTCTTTGAATCGGAGACCAAAGGTATTCCAACGTATACTCCTCCTTCAGCAAGACTAATACGTAATTTCTGAGTCAAATTTTTTCTACATTCACTTGTTAACTCTGATGAGTCTCGGAGACTTTTCACACAAATGCTTGTAGCATCGTGAATAACACCAATGTCAAAATTTTCTTTCTTGAACAACCTATTATGTAATAGGAAGTAATACTTCCCCGACAATGAATTGGAAGTTCCTACTGGATGATGCTCAGCGTCAAAACAAGATTTATATCTCCAGTATTGATTCTTCCATTTTGCAACGGTTGTGGTGGAAACAATATCATGAAACTCTTTTTGCGAAATGTTGTTATCGAAAAAATGTGACGTCTGATAATCTGCATAATTTGGAGTAATTGGCTTATTTTCGATGGTCTTGACGTATTCCCACACATCAATATGTGACATAATCTGGGGCAAATGCTCAAGATTACAATTAGTGAAATCCACATTTGCTTTATCAGGCCTCGGGTTAATATATCTTCCAGTACACTCAAGGTTGTTTGTTGGGCCACGATATAAGAGAATGGACACGGAATCTGCCATTATTTCGTTGGCTATTTTCCTACAGACCATATCATGGCGCAATTTAATCTGTACACCATGCTGATATATTTGATTTATTGTTGATTCCAGATTCATATAACAAACCTAGAATATAATATGAGGGATTATGATTTTTTTTTTGCAATTCATTTAAACCTCATTCTTGAAGTCTGGTCTGGTATTGATAAGTGTAACCACCCGCGTTAGGGATTGCAGCGGCATCCTTTTCCGTTCAATGTTCAAAGTGGCTCGACCTGAAACAGATTGCTTCGTCCTTCGTCCTCCCATATGACGTGCGTGATGAGTACCGTGCTAAGTTGTTGGAGATTGCCGCGCTCCCTTCGATAAACTCAGGGCAGGCTGTTCCTCACTCGCAATGACGCGGGCGATTAGGTTCTAACCGACCTTACTCGCAATAAAATTGTAGAAATCATCAAACGTAGAAATCGCTTGAAAATCCTCAGAAGTGGCTTTAAAACCGAAATTCTCATCAATAAGAACCACCAAATCCACGTAATCGAGACTATCGAGGTCGAGGGTCTCGTGCATATTAGCATCGGCTACAATATCGGCCGCATCGGCTTCAAATTCCTCAATGAGGAACTCATTTACCGTATCAATTATCTGCTGCTTATCCATTTTCAGGGCGCGAACTTACGAATTATCAGGGTTGAATTGGTGCCTCCAAAACCAAAGGAATTGGAGAGAATGGTGTTCAATTGTTTGTCAACGGCCTTAGTGGCGATGTTGAGTTTGGCGCTGTACTCGTCTGGCTCGTTAAAGTTGATGTTTGGAGCTACAAAACCGTGCTCCATCATCAATAACGAATAAACCATTTCGCTTGCTCCTGCCATCCAACATTCGTGGCCTGTCATGCTTTTGGTTGAACTCACCAACGGTCTGCCTTCGCCAAAAACCTTGTCGATGGCCTGTGCTTCAAAACCATCGCCAACAGGCGTAGATGTGGCGTGGGCGTTGATGTAATCGACTTCTTCGGGCTTCACATTTCCCATTTCCATGGCCATTTTCAGGGCGCGTTCTTGTCCATCTACATTCGGATTGGAGATGTGTTCTCCGTTGGAACTGAAACCGTAACCGACCACTTCGGCCAAGATGTTGGCACCACGTGCTTGAGCACTTTCGAGGCTTTCGAGAATGACGGTTGCTGCGCCACCACTTGGCACTAATCCATCACGGTTTTTGTCGAATGGTTTGGATGCTTTGCTTGGTTCGTCTTCTTGCACAGAGAATGTTCCGATGCCATCGAAGCTTCCAAAAGCATACGGATTGATTTCTTGCGCACCACCACAAATGATTTGCTTTTGCAATCCCATTTTGATGAGCAAATAGCCCATTCCAATAGAATGCGAACCGCTGGCACATGCCGCACTCACGGTGAAATTCACGCCTTTCAGCTTGAATATCGTGCTCAAATTCATGGTCACAGTGCAATTCATACTTTGGAAAATATTTCCAGAACCAATAAGCGTTGTGTCTTTCTTCTCGCGAAGCAAGTCAACACCTTCAATCACCGCACCTGCTGTACTGTCGTTTCCAAATAGAATACCGACTTCGTTCTGGTCGATGAATTCCTGTGTCATTCCAGCATGCTCCAACGCTTGCTTGGTAGAAGCGAAGGCATACAACGCCTCTTCGGGCATGTTTTTGCGCTCCTTTCTACCCAATTCGTTCTTCAAATCGGGCATGGGAACATTCCCAATCAAAGCCGAACGGTAACCCATTTCCTTACGAATTGGGTCGAATACAATTCCAGATTTCCCTTCACGAAGGGAAGCAACTACTTCCTCTGCATTTGTGCCTAAGCACGAATGAATTCCTAATCCTGTTATGACTACTCTGTTCATGCCTGAGTAGATGAAAAAGTAAACATGTTTTTAGCCACAGATTCATTGATGAACACAGATTTTTCACTGATAAAATTTATCCGTGACATCTGAGAAAATCTGTGCATCTGTGGCTCTTTCATGTAAAAATCAACAAAAAAGTCCTCCGTTAATATTGATAACATTCCCAGTAATGTAGCCCGCATCGTCCGAAACCAAGAACGAAACAGCCGCAGCCACTTCTTCTGGTTTGCCAAAACGCTTCATCGGTATCATCCTCGACATCTCTGCCTGATCTAAATCGGCTGTCATATCTGTTTCAATGAATCCTGGAGCAACGGCATTTACAGTCACGTTTCGCTTCGCAATTTCTTTTGCCAATGCTTTGGTGGCTCCGATAACGCCTGCTTTTGCAGCCGAGTAATTCACTTGTCCCGCCTGACCCATCATTCCCGAAACGGAAACCACGTTCACAATTCGTCCATACCGCTTGCGAACCATCTTGTCCACCAACTTGCGAGTGATGTTGTAAAATCCACCTAAAGAGACACCGAGAACGCCATCCCAATCTTCCTCCTTCATGGCCATAAACAGTCCGTCTTTGGTGATGCCTGCGTTGTTTACAATAACCGAAATCTGCTCAGCTGGATTAGCTTCCATCCAAGTAGAAAGCGCCTTATCCGTTCCTTCTCTATCGGCCACATTGAAACCAATGGTTTCGCCTGTTCCGCCAATTGCTGCAATCAATTTCACGGTCTCATCCGCAGCAGATGCGTTAAATGAATAGTTCACCAAAATGTGTAATCCGTGGTCTTTGGCCAAGCGTACCGAAATGGCACGACCCAAACCGCGCGAACCACCTGTTACCAATGCTATTTTTCTATCAGACATGTTTTTAGTTACGAGTTGCGAGTTGCAAGTTGCGAGACCGTTTATTGCACAGAGAAAAACTGAGATTTGGAGATGCACAGAGAAGAATTACTCTGTGAAACATCTGTGAAGATCTGTGTTTCTGTGGCATTAACATGTCAATTTTATCTCTTTATAAAACAGCAAATCCCCCGTCTCGTTCCTCGACACCCCCTTTGCAAAGGGGGAACTGCATTCTGCCAGTTTCATCACTTAATCAACTCTATCTCTTTATCAACTTTATAAACTTTATAAACTCTATCTCCCTATCAACTTTCAAAAAATCTCAATCTGAGGATTATTCTCATGTAGATATTCCGTCAATTCGGCCAATTGATGCGAACGTGGTTTGTCGTCATCAAACGTTGCCAAATGCTTACGAACCGTGTCGTAAAACTTCTGACCAGCAACCGACATCTTCGATTTGCAACCCAAGCTATCAACGCCTTGGGCAATGGCAACGGCTTCAATCGCCATTACCTGAAACGAGTTATCAATTACCTTTTTGGTCATCAATGCAGCATTCGTTCCCATGCTCACGATGTCTTGATTATCGTTGTTGTTAGGAATAGAATGCACGTACATCGGGAACGAAAGCGTTTGGTTCTCAGCCGTTGTTGATGTGGCTGTGAACTGCATGCCTTGCACTCCGAAATTATATCCGAGTTTTCCCAAATTCATGAACGGGGGGAAAATATCATTCAGCTTTTCGTTCATCAGATAATTCAGCTGTCGTTCGCACAACATGCTCAACTTCGTGATGGCAATCTTCATCTTGTCCATCTCCAACGCCACGTAATCGCCATGGAAATTTCCACCATGATACACGTGCTTGTTTTCGAGGTCAACAACTGGATTGTCGTTGGTAGAATTCACTTCATCCAGCAGTATTTCTTCCGCATTCTGAACGGTTTCTAAGATTGGGCCGATAATCTGTGGAATGCAACGGAACGAATAATATTCCTGCACCTTTTCCTTGATCGGCTTGCCGTTTCCTACCTTCTCAATATCCTTGAAAAGTCGGTCTTCGCGCTTGCGAACCAACTTGCTTGTCTCCAAACATCTGCGCATCGCAGCAGCAACTTTTTGCTGACCTTGATGCTTCTTGGCTCGGTTCAGAAACTCCGAATAACTATCATCATACGAACGCACAATCTCGTTGATGACCGCTCCGATTAGCGTAGCCCAACGAAGCAATCGCGTGGCATAAATCACGTTCAGCAATCCAATACCACTCATGCACGAAGTTCCGTTCATCAAGCCCAAACCATCGCGAAGCTGAAGCTTTACTGGCTCTATTTTCAACTCCTTGAGAATGTCTTTAACTGGTCGCTTTTCGCCTTTGTAGCGCGCTTCTCCTTCGCCAATCAATCCCAACGCCAAGTGCGCCAACTGAACGAGGTCGCCACTGGCACCCACACTTCCGTGTTCTGGGATGTATGGGTAAATTCCATTGTCTAGAAACAACACAAGTTGATCCACAATTCCCATGCTGATACCTGAACCGCCTAACGCTAGCGTGTTCAATCGGTTCAACATAACGGCACGCACATACTGGTCTGGAAGTCCAGCTCCCAAACCAGAAGCATGACTTCTTACAAGGTTATACTGAAGCTGCTCAAGCTCCTCGTTTTCAATACGATACTGCGCCATTGGCCCAAAACCTGTATTGATTCCGTAAATGATTTTATCCTTAGAGAACTCTGTCAGAAACTGAAAGCTTTCTTCAACAACAGCTCGCTGTTGGGCCGAAAGCCGCACTTTTTCTTCCTGAACAACAATGCGGAAAAAACTGTCGAGTGTAATTGTTGGTCCTATAGCTTGAGAGTTTTGGGTGAGTCCCTTTTTGAGGGGCTGCAAATTTAACGTTTAATCAATTTTGTTTCCTATCATTATCGCCCATTCTTTTTCAATGGGTCGTATACTTCAATCGGTTTATCTTAATACTTTAAAATTCAAATGGTTATGGCTATTTGGGTTTGCCGTGATTTTCGTCATGATGGGTTGGAAAGCGAGCCAACTCAACATCGAAGAAGACATTACCAAGACGTTTCCGCGTACAGAGGAGTTTAAAAAGTACGACAATTTGTACCGCAATTCTTCAATTTCGGGCAATATCATTGTAGCCATTGGTCCGCTTTCAAAATCTTCAAGTGAAGAGTTGGTTTCCATCGGAGAAACGCTTTTGGAACAATTCAACGATTTGGATACTGGGTTGCTCAAAGCCATTCAGTTTAATTCGAATGCCGCAAAGCTGGAAGAATCCTACGGTAATTACCTACGTTATCTGCCGTATTTTCTGACCAAGACCGAGATTGACACACTCTTCAATGATTTGGCGAGCGATGGCATTGAGACACGCCTCTCATCTACCTTAAATAGGCTGCGCAGCTACGAAAGCATGGGAACAAAGAAGTTCCTGATGAAAGATCCGCTGCAATTAGGTGCGCCCATTCTTGGCAGGTTGAGCAAATTGCAAGAAGGCAACGCGTTCAAAATTGTAGACGGTTACACCTTTACTGCTGATGGAGAATACTTGCTGATGGTTGTAAAACCGTCTCACCCGCCTTCAGAAACAGTGGAAAACACACGGTTAGTCGAAAGTCTTAAGTCGAAAGTTGAAAGTGTCTCCGCTAACCTGACCGAGACAGAAATCCTTCTTTTTGGTGGGCCAGTAATTGCGGTTGGGAATGCATCACGCATTAAGAAGGATACCAGCTTGGTTTCTTGGCTGGCAGGCGGTCTGATTCTGTTGTTGCTGATTGGTTATTTCCGAAAGATTACCATTCCAATCCTGTTTTTCATTCCAGCTGTTTTCGGACTAACATTCGCCTTAGCAGTCATCTCGCTAACACAAGGATCTATCTCCGCCATTTCAGTTGCGGTTGGCACTATCGTACTTGGAATTGCCATCGACTACAGCTTCCATTTCTTCAATCATTACCGCGAAACAGGCTCGATCGGAGAAACGCTGAAGGAGATCAGTTCTCCGATGTTGTTGGGATGCGCCACCACGGTTGCGGCTTTTTTCAGCCTCAATTTTCTGCATTCTGATGTCTTGGCCGACTTCGGAACTTTTGCTGGCTTAAGCTTGATTGGAACTGCTTTTTTCGCGTTGCTTGCATTGCCGCATATAGCCAGTTGGGCCAAGTTCAAGCCGATGGCGGAACCCAAGCCGTCTCAACCTCTGAAATTCAAGTGGAAAGCGCTGCTGTTTTTCAGTCTCATTGCTGCCACCATTTTCCTTTGGAACCATGCTGGAAATGTTGAATTTGAAGACGACCTGAACAAGATTAACTACTTCCCGCAGCATTTGCAGCACGCCCAAGATGTGATTGTGGGAGATGGCGACAGAGAAAGCCTATTCGTGCTTTCGGCTGATAGTTCATTGGCAAAGGCGGTTGAAAAGAGCGCGTTATTGCGCGGTCTCCCGTCATTGCGAGGAACGAAGCAATCTCTTGATGCAGAAGGAAATGACAGATTGCCACACTCGTCCCTCGCTCGCAATGACGGACAGGACACCTCCATTCATTCAACAGTACTTACCGATGTCGTTCAAACGCCTGCACAAATTGCCGAAAGCGTTACCGCTTGGAACGCTTACATGGCTGAATTGGACGAGGAAATTGAACTTAATCTTTCCGTAAAAGGTGCCGAACTCGGTTTCCAGCCGCAATTCTTCAATGTTTATCAGGATATGTTCAGGCACTTTGAACCTGCTAATGAGCAATTCTATCAGGATTTTCTGCTGAACGACCCGATTTATAGTGAGTTCGTTTTCTTAGGCGATGATGGCTACAACGTGGTTTCTACAGTCAATTTACCGAAGGCCAACCGAGAAGAATTTACTTCAACAGTCAATCAAATTCAAGGTTTAGAAAGCGTTGCCAGAAGTTCGTTGGCGCATGATTTGGTTAACACCGTAAGCGATGATTTGAACTTCATTCTCATCCTATCATCACTGTTGGTTTTTGTAGTTCTACTACTTACCTACGGACGACTGGAATTGGCCATTGTCACCTTCCTCCCAATGGCCGTGAGTTGGGTTTGGATTTTGGGCATTTGCGGCCTTTTCGACATCAAATTCAATATGATTAATGTGGTTGTCACCACCTTCGTTTTCGGTTTGGGCGATGATTACTCCATCTTCATTTCTGATGGAATTTTGAGCCGATACAAGTACGGAATTGATAAAGTAAAATCATTCAGAAGTTCCATCATTCTTTCTGCCATCACTACCATTATTGGAACGGGCGTGCTCATTTTCGCGAAGCATCCTGCACTCTATTCCATCGCTGTTCTATCTGTTACAGGAATGGTTTGCGTGCTCATCGCATCCCTCACGCTGCAACCGCTTTTATACGATATTCTGATTGAGAGCCGCAGAAAACGTGGCTTCTCTCCTCTTGAATTGCGTGATTTTCTCCGTGCGGCCTTGGCATTCGGTTGGTTCCTCATTGGTTGCATTGTTTTATCAACAATCCTTATTGTTCTCATTCCGCTGCCGCTTTCAAAAAAGCGAAAACAGCGCATCATGATGTCGCTGATTAGCGTTCTCATCAAAACGGATGTGGACATCATGACGCACGCCAAACAGCGTTGGATTGATAAGGACAAGCTCGATAAACCTGCCATTCTCATTGCGAACCACGCTTCGTTTGTTGATTTAATGCTGATGATCGGCAGCAGCAATAAACTGCTGTTAGTGACGAACGATTGGGTTTGGAACTCACCGTTGTTTGGGTTCTTTATTCGATATGTGGAATACATCCATGCTAAGGATGAAACGTCATGGGATTTGGTGAAAATCCAGCAGAAAGTGGATGAGGGTTATTCCATTCTGATTTTCCCAGAAGGAACTCGCAGTTTGGATGGTAGAATGGGCCGCTTTAAGAAAGGTGCGTTCTACTTGGCAGAACAGATGAAATTGGATATCCAACCTGTTATTCTTCACGGTATTCATCACGCCTTGCGAAAAGGCGATTTCTCGGTTCAGAAGAGTTTAATGACCATCAAGTATCTGCCTCGAATTACAGCGAATGATACTTCTTTCGGAACGGGTTATCGTGAACGAACCAAGGCCATTTCCAAATACTTCAAAGCTGAGTTCAAGAAGGTACAGTTAGAAGTAGAAACCGCAGACTTCTTTGCAGATAAGGTGCAGCGGTTGTATTCCTACAAAGGTCCCATTCTAGAATGGTATGTGCGTATTAAAATGCTGCTCGAAAAGAACTTTACGGAGATTGTGGAGCGCGTGCCGCGAGAAGGAAAGATTTACGACATGGGCTGTGGCTACGGATATCTATCACATTTACTTGCCATGCAATCGTTTGATAGAAATGTGATTGGGTTAGATTATGACGATGAGAAAATTCAAGTCGCAGCACACAGTCATTATCTAGCTGGAAACTTGGAATTCACACAAGCGGATTTAACGCAATTCAATCCTGAAGCAGCCGACTGTTTCATCATTAAAGATGTGCTACACTACTTCCCTGCTGATGAGCAAGAAGCATTGCTTAAACGCTGTGGCGAAAAACTGAACGCTGGCGGAACCATCATTATCCGTGATGGCATTGAAGACGAGAAGAAAAAGCATGGCATCACCAAAATGACTGAGGTTTTCAGCACTAAGGTCTTTGGCTTCAATAAGGCGGAACACCAATTGGAATTCCTACCCGAAGAACGGGTGCTTTCCTTTGCTCAAGAGTTCAATTTAAGCGTAGAGCGGTTGGAAAATAGGGCGAGTTCGAATGTGACTTTCGTTTTACGAAGGGAAAAATGAGAAAATGGAAAAACGAGAAAAAGTTTCCATAAGTGAAACTTTTGCATTTTTGTACTTGTGATGAAATACATTTTTTAGCCACAGAAACACAGATTTTCACAGAGGAAAAAGGATTTTTCTGTGAATACTTCTGTGCCTTCTGTGTTTCTGTGGCTATTTCATGTAAAATGCATTGAAGACCATGGCAGAGTTGAAATACAGCGTTATCAAAACCAAAAAGCAATACAACGATTACTGCAGCACGTTGGAAGAACTGGTTTTAAGCCAGAATGCAGCAATGCAAGATGAGATTGAACTGCTTACGCTTTTGATAGAAACGTGGGACGCTGAGCAATCCTCTTTTAAAGAAATGGATCCGATTGAATTGCTAAATGCTTTGATGCAGGAAAACGGACTAAAAGCAAAAGACCTAGTCGATATTCTGGAACTTTCAAAAGGAACAGTCTCTAAAATTCTGAACCACCAAAAAGGATTATCTAAAGGGAGCATCCGCAAGCTGGCAGAACATTTTAAGATGGCGCAGGAGGCTTTCAATCGTCCTTATGAGTTGATGGAGAATAAGAGTGCTGCGTAGAGCAAGTTCGAATGTGACGTTTGTTTTGAGGAAAGCCCGTTAATTCAATCCTACTTCTTCCCAACCGCAATTACAACCATCCCACCAACAGCGCAGATAACACCAGCAATAATTAGCATATTGATGTTTTCGGTGGCATCTTTTTCAATTTCCAAGTTTCCAATTTCTAAAATCTTGTTGTCTTGCGATTGCTGGTAAAAACCAACAGCAGCAAGCACAATTCCAGCAACAAGTAAAACTACACCTAGTGACTTTTTCATGTTTTGAGTTTTTGTTGAAGTTCAGTAGAATAATTCACTTCTGCACTTTTAGATGGATTCCACAGCTTCAATTTCTAACGAATTCATAATCGAATGGCTGAGAAGGTTTTATCGACTTAAAGAAAAGTAAGTCCAATCCGTTTGTTCAGACCCTGCTCAAAATGCGGATTAGTGTAGATAGCTGAATATTCCCTTTGGCGTTTTCGAGTTTGGAAATGTTCGTCTACCAATAAATCCTCCGTCCCGATTTGCTGCGCCATCGGGACACCTCCTTTAAAAAAGGAGGAACCGTGTTCTGCCAAGTTCTCCACAAAACTGAAAGCTATTTCTGCCTTAATCAAATACCAACTCACATTTCTTCCTTTTTCATTTTCTCGTTTTTCCTTTTTCCCTTTGGTCGGGAAATCACCTCAACCTCATTTTCCAACTTATGCGAACTTCGCAGCCGATTGAGCAATTCATAACTTGCTCGCTCAAAGTTTAATCCGAATGCGAAAATGAACGTATTTATCACGGGTGGCCTCTCAGGTCTTGGGCTTGATCTTTCGCATCGTTTTCTGGCTGACGGATATACGGTCGGGGTTTGCGATTTGCAATCTGACGATGAAGCCAAACCGTTGCTTAAAACTGGCATTCAATATTTTCAGGCGGATGTATGCGATACGATGCGTATGTCCGTGATTATCCACCAGTTTGCAGAAGCGAACAATGGCCTAAACATTATGGTTGCCAATGCGGGAATTTCAATGCCAAAGACCAAAATTCCCGATTTCAATCGAGGTCGGAAAGTGATTGAGATCAACGTTATCGGTGTTTTGAACACGTTTGAACCCGCTATTGACATTATGAAGGAACAAGGTCATGGACAATTGGTCGGTATCGGTTCGGTGGCAGGAACTGTTGGATTGACGGGTGTTGCCATTTACGGTGCTTCCAAATCGGCTGTAATCAACCTCTGCGAATCGCTTGAGATCGATCTCTCAACCTTCGGAATTCATGTGACCACCCTTGCGCCTGGGTTTGTAGAGACGCCACTAACGAGCCATCTCAAGCACAAAATGCCTTTCAAAATCTCTCAGGAAGAAGCAGTGAATCTGATGTATCGCGCCATTTTGAAGAAGAAGGGACTTTACATCCTTCCCTTCAAAATGATGCTTCTGTCGCGGTTTCTCTACCATTTGCCACGACCGATCTTTAAATATCTTCAGAAGCAAGACCCATTGGGACTTACCAAGCAATAGCCTACCCTTTCGGTTCTGCGTGCATGGTTTTGAAATGCAGCAAAGCTGGTGCCCACATGTGTTTCACGGGGTTCACATCCACATGAATTACCGAGCATTTTCCCGAAGCCAGACATCGCTGAATGGCTCCATCCAACTCTTTCGGATCTGACACGCGTTCGCCATGCGCTCCCATGCTTCTGGCCATCATGTCCCATTCAATTTCTCCAAGATCAGCATTGATGGTCTCCTCCTCGCTGAGCGATTTCATGATGACGGTCTTAATCGGTTTAAGTGCAAATTGCTGATTGATCTTAACCATGCCCCATTGCTTGTCTGAAACAACAAGAAAAACTGGCTTCAGGCCATTACGGATGGCCGTTTCCACTTCCTGTGGATGAAATCCCATGGCGCCATCTCCGATAATGCAATACACCTGACGGTTTGGATAAGCTGCCGCCACACCCAACGCCTGACCAACTCCAGCTCCCAACATTCCCATCTTTGGTGTAGAAATACCTGAACCTGGATTCGTGCATTTGTAGAAGAATTGTCCCCAAACAGCCGTGTTGCCACCATCAAAGACCGCCAAAGCATTGGCCTCGAAATTGCGTTTGCAAGCCACCGCCACATGAGCCGTGTTCATCGGAGAATCTAAATCCTCCAAGTGCTTATCCAACTTCTTGCGATCCTTGTCCTTTTCCTTCAAAAATCCGCTCATGACGGATTTTCGGCTATTCAAATCCATCTTATAATTGCCGCTTTTCAGTTCCTCATACAAGGCAGCAAGAAATGGCTTCACATCGGCAAGAATAGCAAGGTCAACAGGTTTGTTTCTGCCAAGGTAATTATCATCAATATCCACCTGAATCATCTTCTGCCCAGCATCCCAGTTGGGTGATTTTCCCCACCAATCGGTTTCGCCAATGCGTGAGCCTAAGGTCAATACAAGGTCGGCCTTATTCCGAATGCTATTGTTCAATTCTACATGTAGCATTGGAATAGACAGTTCATTGTCTTCGCAAAGGGAACCACGTGCCCCCCAACTTGTGGTAACAGGCAGATAAGCCTCATTGGCCACGTTCTCCAATTCCTTGAAAGCAAGCGCATGTAGAATGCCGCTACCCGCGTGAATAATCGGAAATTTGGCCGCAGCAATCATTTCTGCCGCACGCTTCACTTGATTTGGTGACGGATGAATCGGCTCTGTTCTTCGGTAACGAGAAGGTTCAGCAAACACACCTTCATCAAAACTGAACTTGCCGTTCACGTAATTTTCAGGCACATCGACATGCACCACGCCTGGGCGTCCTGAAAAACTTACTCGGAACGCCTGTTTCATAATCTCAGGAATACGTTCAGGAATGGAGATGTTTTCGCTGTATTTAGACATGGGACGGATAACTCCCGTCTGGTCAAAACACTGATAGCTTCCTCCACGATCTGGATAGGCAATTGGGTTTCTTCTCGAACTGGTAATGAGCATGACGCGATTTCCCTCTGCATTCTCAACAGCAACACCCGAAATGGCATTGGCCACACCTGGCCCGTTGCTTGCTATGCACACACCTATCTTGCCTGTAACTCGCGCATAGGCTCCTGCCATGTGTACGGCACTCGCTTCATGCCGAGGTGTAATTAATCGGATACCGTACTTTTTGAGATTGGAATACAGCCCAAAATAGGTTCCATCTATAATTCCGAATACCACTTCTACTTTTTCGTTCTTAAGGAAGCGGACGATTGCTTCTCCACCTGACATTGCCATGTTTTTCTGTATTTATTGATTATCAATTTTCAAATTCATTTTTACAAAATAGTTGAATGCCTGTTCGCTTGTGAATTCTGGAATATATCCGAATTCTTCTTTCAAGCGCGTATTCAACAACGCTGGTCTGTACTGTAGAAATTTCAGTTGCTCTGGACCGTATTGGGTAAATCCCAACTTGTTCCCAACTGCTAGTACAGATCGAAGCATCCATGCTGGAAACCGTACGAACGGTTTATGCAGTTTCTTGGCCAATTCAGATAGGGTCAGCGCCCCATCGCCAGCCACGTTGTAGATCCCTTCGTTCTCTTCCAATATTCCTTTGACGAGGATGCGAGCCATATCCACATCCCAGATGAACACAAAGGGTGTGTCTGTTCCACAAATGCCTTTAATGACCGCTCTTTTGAACATGTCGATAATCTGATTATCGGCATTTTTTCCAATGATGGTCCCTGGTCGCAACACAAGTTGTTTAAGCTGCGGATGGCTTTTTCTGTACTCAGCCAAAATCTCTTCTTGCTGACGTTTATGATCAGAATACGCAAATTCCGTATTTCCGCGTAGCGCATCTGTCTCCACCAACCATGTTGGATTATCGGCATGATAACCATAGGACGCTCCGCTACTGGTGATGATAAACTTCTTCACACCCGATTTCACACAAGCTTCCAGCAGATTGCGCGTACCTTCCACATCAACCGAATAGGCAAACTGCCTTCCCTCGCCTTTTGGTGGCGTAACGATGGAAACCAAATGCACCACCGTATCAATCCTATTATCGACAAGAATCCGCTCCATTTCCTGAGAACGGATATCGGCCTTCACGTATTTTATCCCTTTGAGCTGATCCGCTGGTTCAGGAATTCGTATATCCTGCGCCACAATTGTTTCCATACCACCTTGGTTTTGAACAAGTTCGCTCAAAGTGATGCTGCCGACATAGCCGTTAGCACCAGTGATTAGGACAGAATTCCTCAATACGTTTATTGATTTAGGGGGATTACAAAGTTGTAAACAAATCGATTGAAAAGATGGAATGGGTCAGATATTTTGGAAATCTGGGTTTTACGGTGATGGACTTGCGTCCTGCCTGTCTTGAATGAAAGACAACCGTATCATTTGCTGCGCTACCGACCAAATAGAAAAGGATAAAACAATGATGGTCAGATAAGAAGAGTTTATTTTTTTACTTATTCTGACCCTGATACATATTCTGCTATTTTTACTTCTAAATCACTAAGAACCAAAGTCATGAAAAGCAAATTCGCCTTTTGTATCCTTTTTTGTCTTGCCTGTAGTTTGACCACATACGGTCAATATGGCGCATTGGATAATAGTTTTGACATAGATGGACGGAACAAGTCCGACTTTGGTAATGATGATGACTACGGCTCAGCAGTTGCCATTCAATCCGACAATAAACTAGTGGTGGCCGGTTATACCATTATTAGCGCAATAAGCAATTTTGCCGTGTTGCGCTACAATAGTGATGGCAGCCTCGATAATACCTTTGATACGGATGGGAAATTGACCACCTCCGTTGGTGGTTTTAATGACAACGCAACCTCAGTTGCTATACAAACTGACGGCAAAATAATTGTTGCAGGAAACACCCATGATGGCAGCTACTGGGATTTTGCACTGGTGCGTTATAATACCGATGGCAGCCTTGACAACACTTTTGGCACCAATGGAATTGTAACCACAGATATTGGCGGCTACAATGATTATCTCAACTCCATTGCAATACAATCCGATGGAAAAATAGTGGCGACAGGCTCATCTAATAATATGACCTATGATGATATAACGGTAGTGCGTTACAATGTAGACGGAAGTTTAGACATTACTTTTAATGGTGATGGTAAGGTTACCACTGATTTTATAGGTTATAACGATAAGGCATATACAGTAATGCTACAAAGCGATGATAAAATTTTAGTGGCGGGTCGAACAAGTAGTTTTAGCAGTATTGATTTTGCACTGGTGCGTTACGAAAGCGATGGAAGCCTTGATAATACATTTGGCACAGGCGGAATGGTTACCACCGATTTTGTAGGTGGCGATGATTTGGCTCTTGCTGCTACACTTGATGTTGACGGAAAAATTGTGGTGGTAGGAGGCGTTCGTAACCCCAGCTGGGATTTTGGATTAGCCCGTTACAACTCAGATGGCAGCCTTGATAACACATTTAGCACAGACGGACTAGTAATTACCGACTTTGGTATTGGTGATGATATGGCTCAATCTGTTTTTATACAATGGAATGGAAATGTTGTAGCAACAGGCTACGCAAAAGTTGGCACTTATAATGATTTTGCAGTATTCAGATATCATTACAACGGCACTTTGGACAACACCTTTGGCACTGGAGGCAAGGTTACCACCGATTTTGGTTTGAATAACGATCACGCCTATGCATCATTGATGCAACCCGACCATAAAATTGTAGCTGTTGGTGGTACTTACAGCGGATTGAGTACCAAGGTTGATGTTGCCATTTCTCGTTATGAAAACTCCATTCTTACTGATTTAACAACAAATACTATATCCAATAAAATAAGTATTTACCCTAATCCGGCCAACAATATCGTTGTAATGGAAGTGAAAGAATTTACTGATAATTTGGCCTATGCACTAACCGACCCTACTGGCAAGCAGGTGATGACCGGTAGCCTGCCTTCCAAAAACACGCAGATAGATATAAGCCAACTAGCGGCAGGTGTTTATACCTTGCAGGTCGGAGAGCAAAAAGTTAAACTACTGAAGAACTGATTTTTTACGAATAGAGCATATCATTCCGAGGAACTTTCTCGTGTTCTGAGTATTTGTCCAGCTCACAGAATAATTCAATCTTTCACTTTTAGACAGGATTCGATTCCGGTCAGTAAATCATCGTAGCCTCGTTTTCTCACTTATGCGAACTTCGCAGCCGAATGGCTGAAAAGGTTTACGACTTCGTGATTATTGGCAGCGGGCTTGGTGGCCTGCAATGTGCCTACATCTTGGCCGACCATGGTTTTAGCGTTTGCGTGCTTGAAAAGAACCAGCAGTTAGGCGGTTCGTTACAGGTTTTCAGTCGCGATAAGACGGTTTTCGATACTGGAGTTCATTATCTGCCTGCCATGGATGAAGGACAACCCCTTCACTCCTATTTCAAATATTTTGGGCTCACCGACAGCGTGAAATGGAAGAAGATGGACAGCCATTTCGATCAAATAAGCTTTGATGATGGTTCAAAATTTCATCACGCGAGTTCTTGGAATGAATTCAAAAAGAGCTTAATCGCTGATTTTTCCAAGGAAGAAACAGCTATCAAAACGTATTCGGAAACCATCCAGAAATTGGTAAAAACGTTTCCGCTTGATGAATTGGAATACAACGAGAAAGACCATACGGATAATGCTATTCTTGAACTCAGCGCCAAGGAATTCATCGATGGATTGACAGAGAATGAAAAGCTGCGTGCGGTCTTGACTGGCTCCAACTTGCTTTATGCGGGTTCGGCAGAGAAATGTCCACTGTACATTCATGCCTTGGTCACGAATGGTTACGTTCAAAGCGCGTATCGTTGCGTGGATGGCGGTTCGCAATTGGCTAAGGAACTTGCCAAGCGTATCCGCGAGAAAGGTGGAGAAGTATTGAGACGGAAAAAAGTGATCGGTTTTGAGTTGGAAAACGAAGAAATCCGCACCGTAATTACGGAAGATGGCGAGTGTTATTCTGGACTCAAATTCATCAGCAATATCCAACCAAAAGTTCTGCTTCAACTCGTTGGGAAGGAACATTTCAAACTATCGTTTTACAATCGATTTCAGAAAGCTAGGAATACGCTTTCGAGTTTCACGGTTCATATCGTTTGTAAGCCGAATTCGTTCCAGTATCTGAATCACAACGTTTATCATCACACCACCAATCATGTTTGGGCCAAACCTGATTATTCTGAAAGTGAATGGCCGCTGCAATTCATGTTGAGTACACCAGCCTCGTCAAAATCGGATGAATTTGCGGAAGGTATTTCCATCATGACCTACATGCGATTTGATGAAGTGGAAAAATGGAAAGACAGTCACAAAACGATTGTTTCTCCAGGCGAACGACCTTCTGAATATGAAGAATTCAAAGCCGAAAAGACGGAGCAATTGCTGAAAGCGGTGGAAAAGCGTTTTCCTGAAATCCGAGATTGTATTCAAAGCATACATGCTTCTACTCCACTTACTTACCGCGATTATATTGGTAGCGATGATGGCAATATGTATGGCACGGAAAAAGATTTTCGCAAAGGAATGGCAAACTTCATTGCACCAAACACAAAAATCCCTAACCTTTGGCTCACAGGTCAATATTTGAACTTACACGGGGTAATGGGTGTTACCATCAGTTCAATTATTACTTGCAGTCAATTTTTAGATAAGAAAAAACTACTCGAACGCATTAAAAATGCACAATGAAGAATATTGATGTACTAGTTATTGGAGCAGGACCATCGGGTTCGGTGGCAGCTTCGCATCTTGCAAATCAAGGTTATAAAGTCACAATTGTTGAACGAACCAAGTTTCCGCGCTTCGTGATTGGGGAAAGTTTGCTACCTATTTCGATGGAACATTACATGGAAACAGGTTTACTTCCTGCTTTGGAAGCCAAGAACTTTGAGATAAAAGAAGGAGCACTTTTCACACGAGATGACAAGGATTTTCTCATTTCGTTTGATGACAATTTCACCCCAGGATGGACTTACGCTTGGCAAGCTCCGCGAGATGAATTTGATAAAACCTTGGCAGATGAGACCGCGAAAAAAGGTGTTGAAATTCTCTACGAAACAACGCTTGATGGCATTGATTTCAATGATAATGGTGCCACTTTCAGCGTAACAAACGCGAATGGAAAGACAGATTATTCAGCTCGTTTTGTGATTGATAGTAGCGGCTATGGTGGCGTTTTGGCAAAGATGTTAGAAATTCCAACGCATGTTTCGCCAACGAGCAACATGGCTACTTACACCCATTTTGTGGACGACACGCGAGATACGTTCCCCAACCCAATGCAGATTTCGTTCGACATCCTCGAAACGGATTTGTGGTTGTGGGTTATTCCATTCAATAATGGTGTGACATCGCTAGGATTTGTGGGCAACAAGAAGTATTTCGGAGAGTTTACAGCTGAAGATGCTGATGTGAATTTGGCCTTCAATAATATGTTCAAGCGTTCGAAGAAATTCGGGGAACGATTCAAAGACAAGACCTACAAATTCACCCCAAAGGTTCATGCCGATTACATGCGTTCTTCCGAACGTTTCTTTGGAAACAAGTACGTTTTAACTGGAAACACAACTGAATTCTTGGACCCCGTATTCTCTTCAGGCGTTGCTTTTGCCACTACTTCTGGCTTGACAGCCGCCAAGTTGGTTGACCGCGAATTGCAGGGAGAAAAAGTGGATTGGCAAACGGAATACGTTGAATTTTTGGAATACGGAATTGACGTATTCCGAACCTACGTTCGCGAATGGTACACAGGCGATTTGCAGAAAATCTTCTTCCATGTAAACATCAATCCATTGATGAAGAAACAGCTTACTTCTGTATTGGCTGGCTACGTTTGGGACAAAACAAACCCTTTCGTGCGTAAGCACAAAACCATCATCAACACGCTTGCACAGGTGGTTGATATTGAAAAGATGAAAATTTGAGTTTCTTTGGGATTCGCTTAACTCTTAGATTCAACTAGTTAATGGCAAAGACGACTTATAGCAATCGTGAATTGATGTTATTGGCCATTAAGCAGATGAACGAAAGCATCAATGAGCCTCGTCCCGATGGAAAAGTTCCACCGAAGGTCGGTGTCGTAATTCTTTTTCCAGATGGTAGAATTGAAAAATCTTATCGCGGAGAGCTAAGAGAAGGTGACCATGCCGAATTCACCTTACTTGAAAGAAAATTAGGGAACTCCAATTTGGAGGGATGTATCCTCTTCACAACCTTAGAACCATGCGTTGAACGAAATACGCCAAAGGTTCCGTGTTGTAGAAGAACTTCAAACGCTAGGATCAAAAAAGTGTTTGTTGGAATTGAGGATAAAGACCCTACGGTTGATGGCAAAGGCATTAAACACTTGCAAAACGCAGGGATTGAGGTAAAAATGTTCGATAGAGACCTTCAACGAATTATTGAAAAGGAGAATAAGCGTTTTTTGGAGCAAGCACTTGAAAGGAAAAAGGAGACGGAGAAAGAAGACCTACGTATTGACCTGGAACGTGCGGTTTCAACCTTTGACATTTCAAAACTCTCGGAGGATGCCCTTAATAAGTTTATCCTTGAAGCAAATCTTGACCACCATGCCTCAGATATTGATTTCCATAAATACTTAGCCGACTTCGGTGCGCTGGAATTTGACAGGGAAAGCGGAATTTTTCGTCCAACTGGATTTGGAATTTTGTTGTTCGGAAAAAATCCAAGGGCAAAATATCCACAAGCAGTTCTGAAAGCGCAGATTGATTATGGGGCAGGTAAAGTTGAACCCATGGATTTTGATGGACCTTTGGTAATGGTTCCTGATAGAATTGAAGGTTGGCTCAGAAAAGTTCTTCCACATTCAAAAAACACAAGCAGTTTTAAACGAAGGGATGTACCTGATTTCCCGATTGAAGTACTTCGTGAAGCAATAATCAATGCACTGGTACACCGTGACTACGAAATTCCATCGGCCAAATGTGAATTGAAGATTACTGCGGATACTGTGACCATAAATAGCCCTGGGGCCCCTTTACCCGCTATTTCCATTGAGGAACTCAATTCCTTCGAAGCATCTTCACTAAGTAGAAATCCTATTCTAACATATGTGTTCAACAAAATGGAATATGTGGAAGAAAAGGGATTTGGTATGGATACTTTCAGGGATATTGAGAGGGACTTTGGATTACCTATTCCAAGGTATGTCTATAAAGCTCCTTTCTTGACTTTGAAGTTTGCAAGAACCACAAAAGGACTTGAGAATCTTATTGACAATAAGGCAATCAAAGGCTTAAATGCTGATGACCTGAATGTATTTGAAATCATACGAAGCAGAGGCCCAATCAGTAAATCTTCCATAGTTGAGATGGTCAATTTGACTCCGAGAACTACCGAAAGACTACTTAAGAAACTGGTTGATAAAAGCCTGATTATGGTTGAAGGTTCTGGAAGAAGTACAAAGTATCGTCTGAATGATTGACAAAGACTTCGCCATATGCTTGCCAATTTGGCGGGTGTTGTCCGTTTCGGATGGTCACTTTTTGAAATCTCGCCACATACTCGCCATTTTGGCGAGAAACTTACGTCAATTCTATGCGGAATAAACCCATCAAACCATCCTATGATGTCATCGTTATCGGTGCAGGCATCAGCGGGCTAACCTCAGCTGCCCTACTCAGCCGTGCTGGACTTTCCGTTGGCGTTTTTGAAATGGACAGTCGCCCAGGTGGTTACTTGGCTGGTTTCAAGAGAAAGGATTTTCGCTTTGATAGCGCCATACATTGGCTCAATCAGTGCGGACCAAAAGGATTGGTAACGCGCGTTTTTGATTTTATCGGAAGTGATCATCCAATAGCTTTATCTCAACCAAATATCAAGCGGTATCAAGGAGATAATTACGATTATCTACTCACAGATAAACCTGATGATCTGAAAGCTGAATTCATCCAACTTTTTCCGCACGAAAAGGATGGAATTGAACGCTTTTTCAAGGATGCAAAGCAATTGGGCTCAGCATTTAATGATTTACCTGCTTTTTCAAGATCATTGGAAACGATGGGTTTCTTTGAGAAGATTGCCTTCAATATGAAGCGTCTGAAGTTTGCGCTTGTTTTTCTAAAGCACATTCGTTTTACGGGGCCAGAAGGAACAGTAAAAGGACTGCAGCGCTATTTCAAGGATCCTGCCATGCTAAAGATCTTCGGTTCGGAGGAAGAATTACTTTCCTGTTTGGTTCCGATTGGATGGGCGTATTATGGCGATTATCAAAGTCCACCAAAAGGTGGCAGTCAGGCGTTTCCTGAATGGTTGGATTACACGATTGAAAAGATGGGCAACGATGTCTATTATCAATGTCGCGTGGAGAAAATTGAACTCGAAAACAGTCAAGCCGTTGGCATTCAATTAGACCGAAAAGGAGAGAAATTCAGCGTCAAGGCCAAGCAGATTATTGCAGCATGCGATGTAGAAGCTTTATACGAACGTATGCTTCCTGAAACCGCCATCCCGAAGGAAGTAAAAGACAAGCTGCATAACGCACAGTTGTATAGCTCGGCTGTGACCATTTCGCTTGGCATTGATTGTCCAGTTGAAGATTTAGGCTTGGATGACGCCATGCTTTTCATTGTGCGCGATGATGTGAAACGTACCGAACACAACACGGGCAATCCGCACAAATGTGGCATCAGTATTCTGGCTCCTTCTTTCCGCGATAAATCTTTGGCTCCCGAAGGAAAAGGCACCATGACCATCTATTGCTACGCCACTTTTAATCAGGATGACAAGTGGAAAACGGAGGTTGATGAGAACGGAAAACTCATCCGGGGCGAGGCTTACAAGAAATTCAAACAGGAATTTGCGGATGTGCTCATCTCACGTGTGGAGAAAAAACTGGGCAAGGATATCCGTTCACACATTGAATATTGCGACATCGCAACGCCTATTACGCATTGGCGTTACACAGGCAACCGCGATGGAAGTTTGATGGGCGCACGCCCCGGAAAAGCGAACATGAAAGCTGGAATTGCTGGTCATAGAACGGCTGTAAAAAACCTTTGGCTTGGTGGACATTGGGCCGAATTGGGCGGTGGTGTTCCTGTGGCGGTTAAATCAGGAATGAATGCAGCACTTTTAGTCATCAAAGAACTGAAACCGAAGGTTTACAAAGTTCTTTCTCAATACGTTGATACGAACATTACGAAGGAAGAAGCGGATAAATCGGGCGTTTTCACGGAGTATGATAATTCCTGGGTTCAGGAAATGACGCCAGCAGAAAAGAAAAGGAACATTTTATAGCCACAGATGCACAGATTAACATAGATTTTTTTCACAGATAAAAGCAAATCATCAATGTTTCATCTGAGAAAATCAGTGAATCTGTGGCTAAAAGTATGTTTTAACCCATCCTCTAAATAAGTATGAACGAACTACCATCAAAAGTTGACATTGTAGTTATAGGAACTGGTTTTGCTGGCGTTTGCATGGGTATTCAGCTCCTCAAAAACGGTTTTACGGATTTCGTCATTCTCGAACGGGCCAACGATGTAGGCGGAACGTGGCGCGACAACACCTATCCTGGGGCTGCTTGCGATGTGCATTCTCCTCTCTATTCTTTCTCATTTGAGCCAAATCCAAACTGGAGTCGCATGTTTTCGGGCCACAAGGAGATTTACGATTACACGTGGCATTGCGTGCGGAAATACGGTTTGGAGAAATACATCCGTTTTGAGCGTTCCATTTTGGGGGGTGATTATGATGCTGCCAAAGCAGAATGGACCATCAACCTAGCCGATGGCAGCAGCATTTTGTGCAACAAATGGATTAACGGCATGGGTCCGCTCAATCGACCTGTATTTCCAAATTTGGAAGGACTAACGGAGTTTGAAGGCACGTCTTTTCACTCATCAGAATGGAATCACGCTTACGATTTAAGCGATAAGAAGGTAGCTGTGATTGGTACGGGTGCGAGTGCAATTCAGATTGTCCCAAGCATTGCCAAAAAGGTGAAGGAACTCACCCTCTTTCAACGAACGGCAGCATGGATTATTAGTAAACCAGACCGTAAGATGACAGAGACGGAGAAATGGCTTTTTAAGCACGTTCCGTTCATTCAGAAACTCTATCGCTGGCGCGTGTATTGGCAAAATGAGGTAACGGCCATTGTGCTGGTTTACCGTCCGCATTTGGCAAGAGTTATTCAAGGACTAGGCATCAAACAACTGCACAAAGGCATTAAGAGTAAAACACTGCGGCAGAAACTCAAGCCCAATTACAGCATGGGTTGCAAGCGTATTTTGCCTTCAAACCACTTCTACCCCGCTTTAGAACGCTCAAATGTTCACCTGAATACCGATGGCATTCTGCGCATATCAGAAAACGGAATTGTAGACAAGGGCGGACGAGAAACCAAGGTCGATTGCATCATTTACGCCACTGGTTTTGAGGCGGCAGATTTCCCCGCGTGGTTCAAGGTTTCGGGCAATAAAGGCCAGCAGTTGATGGATGTTTGGAAGGACGGCCCCGAAGCGTACTTGGGCACAACCGTAAGCGGTTTCCCAAACATGTTCATGCTCATTGGCCCCAACACAGGATTGGGCCACACCAGCATGACCATTATGATTGAAGCATCTGTTCAATACACCATTTCGTGCTTAAAAGCGCTGCGCGATAAGAACGCCAAAAGCATGGATGTGAAGCCCGAAGTGCAGGCGGCATTCAATACCGATATTCAGAAGAAACTGGCAAAAACCGTGTGGATGACGGGCGGTTGCAAGAGTTGGTACATCTCTAAAACGGGAAAAAACACCTCGCTTTGGCCGGGGTTTACCTTCAGTTATATCAATAGAACGAAGAAGGTGAAGACGGAGGAATATATATTGGAGTAGAACTTATTCAGTCCTTCTCAAAACAGAAAACAATACCTCTCTGAACGGAAATATTAGCAGTACTGCTCTATTTTTTGCCTGATAATCTCCTTATCAATGGGCTTTGAAATAAACTCCTTAACCAGAGGTTCTTTTTTAGCACGCTCAATATCCTTGGGATTAAGAGATGAAGAGAGAATAATCACATTTAATCTTCGATCAAACTCATTAAGCAAATCAATCATTTGCCAACCTTCCAAGTACTTCATATTAAGATCGAGGAAAATAAGTTTGGGCGTTACTCCCGTTTTTGCTGCATTAATAATTGCAAGCATAGCCAGATCTCCATCATCAAAATATTTGACGCGATGCTCACAAGTGCTGTCCTGCAAAAATTTCTTAATGATAAACCTGAAGGTCAGATCATCATCTACGAACCAAATATCCTTTTCCATCTTATGCTTCTTTTAATTCAATTCTCCCAAACTTGACGGTAAATTTGCTCCCTTCACCCACAACGCTTTTTACTTGAACATCGCCATGAAGACTAGAAAGCTGATTCTTTATTAAAAACAGTCCGACACCTTTAGATGCTGGATGAGTATGAAACGTTTTGTAAAGCTTAAAGATAGAATCTCCGTGGCGGTTTAAATCTATTCCTAGACCATTGTCTTTAACCGAAAGGAATACGTCTCCATCATTGATCTTACTATGTATCTCAACCATATTTTTCCTTCGTGGATCGCGATACCGAATAGCATTGGAAACCAAATTCAGAATAATGTTATGTACATGATTGACTGGATATATGACCGAATTCGCCTCAGAAAAATCACATGTAATTTTCGTTTTGGTTTCTTTAATAACCTCTCGAAGTTCAATTAGCACATCTTTAAGAATCTCTTTAAACACTACAACCTGAGGATTAATAGCCTGACTCGTACTGGAAAGCACTTCTGAGACGTCATCTAATGTCCGCATTAGCACTTCCACACTATCGTTAAGCAGATAGGTAACGGTTTCAATTTCTTCAGGATCTTTTTCCTCTAAGAGTATTTTGGTTAAAGAGCTCAGGTTTGCGGCCGGAGACCGAATATTGTGCGCGGTGATGTGTGCAAACCGTTCTAATTCTTCGCTTTTAGCCGCAAGCTCTCTTGCTCTTAGTAGTTCGCTTTGCTGCGATTTACGTTCAGAAATGTCTCTAATGGCGGCACTCACCAAAACTCCTTCTTCGGTTTCTAATGGGCTTAAGGATATTTCCACAGGAAATTCTTCTCCGCTTTTTCGTTTGCCCAGTAGTTCTAACCCCGCCCCCATTGGCCGTGCATTGGGGTTTCCGAAATAACTAGTGCGATGACCAGCATGATTTCCCCTAAACTTATCGGGAATCAGTATTTCAACCGGCTTACCAATTAGTTCAGACCTGTTGTATCCAAAAATATTTTCTACCTGCCGATTAACCAACTGAATGTTGCCATCGTTACCTACAATTACAACCGCATCTGGCGCAGATTCTAGCAATCCTCTAAACTTAATTTCTGCAAGTTTCTCCCTAGTCACATCTTGGGCTGTACCTATAAGTTTAGTCACAAATCCGTTTGTTTCAATTGGCTTTCCTCGTCCTCTAATAATGCGACTTTCTCCGTTTGGGAGCACAAAATTGAACGTGAAATCAAACGATTCTCTTTTCTCTACAGCTGAGCGCACCACAGAAACAATACGTGGTTTTTCTTCGGCAGGCACAAGGCCAAGAAAACCATGATACTTAGGTTCATAATCTCGGTTTAGGCCAAATATCTTATATATCACATCCGACCATTCCACCTCATTGGTTTCGGTATCCATAACCCAAGAACCAACGCCCGAAACTTCTTGAGCCTCATGAAGTGCGGCTGTTCTCTCTGCAACCAAATTTTCTAATTGATGTTTGACCAACTCCATCTCTGCAATCTTATCGTTGATTACATCAGTCATTGTTTTTATCCCAAAAAACAGGCCCGTAAACTCATCTTCAATCTCGGGAATTTCGATCCGTTGGTTAAACTCACCAACAACGGCAGCCAGAAACACGGGCTCGAAACTGGCAAACGTATCCGCCACCAGTTTTTTATACGCTTCAAGTTCTGGATTATTTTCACTCATGGTTCAGTCCTCTTTTAACCATGCAAATGCCTCTTCGTATGAAGTAAAATACCTCATTGGGTTACCAATTACCTTCACCAATCCGTTTACAAAATACTTTACAAACAGATTGTTTCCAACAACTGCAAACTTTGTATAATTGGCTGACCGAAGCCACTGAACACCATGCTTCCTTGCTTCTAATTTAATTCCAGTTAAATCTCTAGCGTCTGCCAGTCCTAGCGGTGGTAAACCACTAGCAGACAGGTCCGCTAAGTATGCATCTGCTTGCGCAAGCGTTTTTGCCAACGGTTCAACCTCCAAATCGCCATTTAGGACGATTACGGCTATGTAATTTACACTGTCAAACTCGGCATGAGCGCTAGAATGGTATTGGCTCATAAATTTTTAAAATGGTGTAAGCTAAAGTAAGTGATTTACATGAGGTGCCCTTAATTTAGCAACTTACTACTTCACTTCTTGCTTAAAAGCCTTCCTAAACTTCTCCAGTTTAGGCCCTACCACCATCGAGCAATACGAATTCTCGGGATTGTTGGCAAAGTAATCTTGATGGTAATCTTCGGCTGCATAGAACTCAGGCATTGGCGAAATCTCTGTCACGACCGGAGCGCCATAGGCATCTTCGGCATTGAGGCGGTTCTTGTACTCTTTAGCAAGCATTTCTTGCGTGGCGGTGTGATAGAAAATAACTGAACGGTATTGCGTACCAACATCTGCCCCTTGGCGGTTAAGTTGCGTTGGATCATGCGATAGCCAAAAAGCTTCCAAAAGCGTTTCGTATTTCACAATATCGGGGTCATAAGTCACCTGAATAACCTCGGCATGGCCTGTTCTTCCTGTACAAACTTCTTTGTAGGATGGATTTTTAACCGTTCCGCCAGCGTAACCAGACACAACACTTGTTACGCCTTTCACGTTCAAAAACATGGCTTCAACGCACCAAAAACATCCAGCTCCAAAAGTTGCTTTTTCCAATGCGGCTTCGTTTGTAGTACTCATTTTCTTAACTGGTTTTTCGGTTCCGAAAATAGTCATCGCTCCAATGAGAATTGCTGCTACTATGGCGAGTGAATATTTCATGGTTTTGTGGTGTATCAACAGTAATTAGGCATGTAGGTTTAAATCAGAACCCAACCCCTAATCTAATTCCAGGAATGATGAGGTGGCCTACACCTTCTTTCTTCACCTTGGCAGTTACCTGTCCAGCCTGATCCAAAAACAACTGGTGATAATCGTAATTCACCTGCTTGTAGTTAACGTTGAAAAGTAAGCTGAAGTGACCTTTGTGTCTGCGAGATTGAACTTTTATTCCAAGTCCAGCACCAGCAATAACCCCTCCTTTCAAGCGGTTGCCATAGTCATCCACATTCCCTCTTGATTTGCCCATTCCCTTAAACGCCATGGCATATCCAGCTTCAATGGCATAAAACGGTGTAAAGCGTCCTCTCGTAGGACCATCTCCAGCATGAAACAAATACAGCGGCAAGTAAACACCAGCCAATTCTTTCTTAGCAAGACCATTCACTTTTGGATTAAACGGGTTTGAAAACACACGGTCTACACCTACTCCAATACCCAAATAGGCAAATCGATTAAACTTATATCCGTTCACAACTCGTACGCCTCCTTGCACATTCTCTACCAATATCTGTAGTTCATTGAAGTAGCCTTTTTGGCGCGGTTCATAACGGGTAGAATCCATTCCCCACGGATGATGCCCCCACGAACCGAAGTCGTTCTTCGCATATTCATTCTTTTCCTTGGTAATCTTTTCCACCTCTTCTGCCTTCACAGCAAAAATGTTCCCATCTCTCGATTCAATCTTGTAGCTCACGTTCGGAACCGTTTCTATAATCATTCCCTTATAGATGCTGCCATCTTTGAGGTAAATAACGTCTTGCATGGCATTTTGGGCAAAGCCAGCCAATGGCATAAACGCGGCAATTATGATTAGTATTTTCAGTATTGATTTCATGTTCGTGTATTTAGTGAGTGTAACAAGCATATTTCCTGATTGTTGCAATCCAATAAAGAAACACCCCACGAAGGTCTTACAGATTACATTTAAGTTTGTAATGAAGGACACACTAGAAGAAGACATCCATCACGTTTAACATCGATGTCATGAATATTTGATTAGCGATATTCGCTCTCAGATGAAAACACTCTATCACGCTGTAGCCGATTTTGTAAAGAAGGACTTCAATGGCTCAGTCTACGGCATTACCATGCTATTCTTAGCTGTGGCAATGTTTATTAATTACAGCAAAGGAATTGACCTTAATTGGTTTGATACCCGTGGTGGATTCAATCAACGATTAGCTTACTACGGATTGCTGTTTGGCGGCACCTATTTCATGACCGCATTACTGGCAGCTAAAGGAGCAGAAACGTCTTATTTAAAAGATTGGCGGTTCTGGGCATTGGCCATTTCATTCGTCTTCATTGCCGCCATTCCCAAGTTGCACATTTTTAAATTGATGGATGTGCGTGCTCACGGTTGGAACCTGCACGAAATGGTCTTTGCATCACGCAGCCATTTCTTCTTTCATCAAATGGTTATTTCCTTGATTGGATTGGGAATTGTAAAGCTGCTCTTTCATAAATGGGTAGCCATCGACTACGGTTTTCGTGCCGATTGGAAAACCTTGAAACCCTACTTCTTTGTGCTTGCTTTGATGGCTCCGCTGGTTATTGGCGCCTCTTTCTTTCCCGACTTTCAGCACGCTTATCCGCAGTACAAACCGTGGGATTACACCAACGTTTTCAACCTTTCAATTGCACAGCAGACCACCATTTTTGAGATATGTTATTCTACAGGATTCGTAGCTGTGGAAGCCGTTTTTCGTGGTGCGTTAGCCATTACCATGATAAAAGTGATGGGTTCACGAGCCGTGCTTGCCATGGCATCGTTCTACTGCGTATTTCACTTCGGAAAACCTGCAGGCGAGGCTGTAGGAGCCTTCTTTGGTGGTTACGCATTGGGCGTTCTCGCCATTCATAGTCGCAGCGTTTTAGGAGGATTGATTGTGCACTTGGGAGTTGCCATGCTGATGGAAAGCATGGGTTATCTTCATTACTTCTTTTAAGGTATTCCCAGATTAAACCTTACAACGATACCTTTGTTAAATCATTTAACGCATTATAAATCATGTCCAAAACCAGAAAAATCCTCGTTCCTATTGTTCTCATTTTAGGACTTATTCAGTTCATTCCTCACCAAAGGGAAACCGTTGCGGTTGATGCATCGGCTGCGTTCAATACAGACAATATCGAGGTTCAGAACATACTAGATAAGGCCTGTATGGATTGCCATTCCAACGAGTCAAAATATCCGTGGTATGCGGAAATTGTGCCTGTAAATTATTTTTTAGACAACCACATTTCTGAAGGTCGCGAGCACCTGAATTTGTCGGAATGGAATACCTTATCAACCGAAGATCGCAAGGATGCCATTAAGGAAATTGGTGAGGTGATAGAGGAAAAGGAAATGCCGATGCTTTCTTACTGGCTCATTCATTGGGATGCCAAGCTGACAGATGCGGAACGGGCAACATTGGTTGAATATTTTAAAACGCTGTAGGCGCGTATGGAAATACGCCTTTCCAATAAACCGTGCACCGATATGGGCGTATTTCCATACGCCCCTACATTGAACCTTGAACGCTAAACTTTGAACGAATTCCAACTCATAGCAGACTTTAAACCCATGG